>NZ_LMCI01000004.1:0-14444 GCF_001623145.1 Pseudovibrio sp. W64
CAGCTGAGAAGTTCTCACAGTGTGTTGCCGCGACCAGTTGAATCCACCGCCAACAACGGACATTCAAGAGGTTCTATCTAGAGTTGAAGAAACATCCCGGCGTTCAGACAAACGAGCTTTGTCAAGAACCCCGCCTCACACCAGTTAAGGTGTGAGAACTGTGCGATTAGCTCATTACCGCGGTCATTTGCCTGAGGGTACGCATCTGCAGGTGCAAAATGACAATAATTCCCCATTGGGGTCGTTTCAGGTAGGGGCAGAATAGTATGCTAAGTCGAGTGTCTCATCGTTTCAGCCACCTATATACTCCTGTCAGCAAGATATGAGCCTATCCCAGCGGAGAAATGTGTGCCAGAAGCTCAGGTGGGCAATCCAGGCTATCCATTTTGGACCAACGACGTGATCGGGCAATTCTTTCTGGTGGGAATCCCTCACGCGCGTGTTAGTACCTAGGTCTCCTTAACTCACTTATATCTCTAGGACTTTTCTTCCAACGCTTCTCGCGATTGTTTACGCATCTTTTGCTGAACTTAATTACGTATAAAGACGTATTTTCAAATTCATTGGTATAGTAGTATAGCAATGATGGGTTGCAGGGAGCAGCCAATCAAAATTAGGGAGGACGTCTTGTTTAAGAAGTCTGCAATTTGTCTGGGCGTAGCGTTGTCTGTGGGGCTAGCATTCGGCGCGTCAGCTAAAACCATCATTAAACTTGGGCACGGAACCAACGAACAGTTCCACATGCACAGAGCGATCGAGCATTTCAAAGAGCTGATCGAAACCGGTTCCAAAAACGAACTTGAAGTGCAGATTTTCCCGAATTCTCAACTTGGTCCGGATCGTGAAATGATCGAGAGCGTTCAGACTGGCATTCTGCAAATGGCAGTCTCTCCTTCGGCAATCTTCGCGGGTTGGGATCCTGCGTTTGCTGTGATTGAGCTTCCTTATATGTACGCAAGTAAGCAAATTGCTCTGGATGTCATGAACGGTCCAGCAGGCAAAGATATGCTTAACCGCCTTGATAATCAGGGACTCGTTGGTTTGGGTTACCTCGAGTTGGGTATGCGCAACATTACAAACAATGTGCGCCCGATTGAAAAACCTGAAGACCTGAAGGGCGTTAAGCTGCGCACCATGCAGGTGCCTGCACACGTTGATACCTTCACCGCTCTTGGTGCAAACCCGACTCCAATGAATTTTGGTGAAGTGTACTCAGCGCTGCAACAGGGTGTGATTGATGGTCAGGAAAACCCGATCGCAATCATCGACTCCCAGCGCTTCTATGAGGTGCAAAGCAACCTGTCTCTGACCGGCCACGTCTTTACAGTGTATCTGCCAGTTGTCAGTAAGCCTTTCTTTGATGGGCTGCCGACAGATCAGCAGCAGCTTATTCGTGATGCTATGGCAAAGACTGCTGACTACCAGCAGGGGCTAGTGAACGCAGAAGAGTCCGAACAGCTAAAGCGCATTGAAGCTTCTGGCGTTAAAGTGATGAACCTTTCCCCAGAACAACGTGCGACCTTCAGCGAAATGACCGAGGGTGTACGTGCTCAGTACAGAGACACCATTGGTCCTGATGCATACGACGCATGGGTTGAAGCCGTTGCAAAGGCAACAGCTGAGTAAAGTTCTGGTTGGAGTGCTTGTCTGAGCACTCCTCCGTCTTCCCCAAAAAATAAGTCCTCGCAGGAGGAGAAAATGTCTTACCTCAAATGGCTTAACGCCAATTTGGAACGGGTTCTTATTGCCTCGCTTCTGGCTGGAATGGTATTGCTGATCTCCGCAAATGTGTTCATGCGCTACGTCATGAATGCCTCGCTCTCATGGGGCGAAGAGTTGACCTTGTGGATCTTCGTCTGGTTCATCTGGCTTTCGGTCAGCTATGCGTTTCACCGCAGAGACCATGTGCGCATCACAATCTTCAAAACCGCTCTCAGCGAGCGCAAGCAACCTTGGCTGGAACTGGCCGTAGATCTTGCTGTTCTTGCGTTCCTTTGCGTCCTTTCCGTTGAGTGCATCAAGTTGATCATGGCGCCTTTTGTGGCTCATCAAAAGTCTGTCGTTCTCGGCTTCCCAATCCCCATTCTGTATGCCTCGGCCCCTGTTGGAGCTGTGCTGTCTTCCTTCCGCATTGCTCAGAACATCCTCAAAACCGTTCGCCAACTGGTTGCACCTCATAAAACCGGAGATCTGTCATGATTGCAGGTATCCTCTTTATCAGCCTGGTAATACTGCTGTTCTTCAGCATTCCTATCGGGATTTGCCTTGGCCTTTCCTCCATGATCGTCATGGTGTTTGTCGATGGCACTCCCCCCCTTGTGCTCCTCTCCCGCTCTGTGGTCACGGGCGCTGATTCATTCCCCCTGATTGCGGTGCCACTGTTCATTCTGGCGGGTGACTTGATGCAGCATGGCGGCATGTCACGCCGCTTGGTGTCTTTCTCCAACGCCTTGATTGGGCATATCCGTGCCGGTCTTGCTTATGTGAATGTGCTGGCGTGCGTGTTCTTTGCTGCAATCTCTGGCTCTGCTCCGGCAACTGTTGCGGCGATCGGTTCCAACCTCATCCCAGAGATGGAAAAAGTCGGCTACAAACGCCCGTTCTCAGGCGCTTTGACAGCCTCTGCCGGTATGATTGGCGTGCTTATTCCTCCGAGCATTCCCTTCATCATCTACGGTGTGACTGCTGAAGTCTCCATCGGCAAGCTGTTCCTGGCTGGGATCATTCCTGGTGTTCTGTTTGCGCTCGTCTTCATGAGTACAGCACGTTACCTGCTGCGCAATGACGAGAAGATCGCCCAGTCCACCACGAAGTTTGAACCAGCCAACATCTGGGTCAGCTTTAAAGAAGCCATCTGGTCTTTGCTGGTTCCCGGCATCATTCTTGGTGGCATCTACAGTGGTGTGTTCACCCCGACAGAAGCTGGCGCGGTTGCGGTTGTTTATGCAACGTTTATTGGTCTGTTCCTTTACAAGGATATTGCCTTCAGGGACCTGTTCAACATACTTGCAGAAAGCGCAAAAACCAGTGGCACAATCCTGATCCTTGTTATCATGGCAACCGCCTTTGGTCGCCTGATCACCATCGCTCAGCTGCCTGCCGATCTGGCCCGCTCTCTAACCAGTTTCTCAGATAACCCGATTGTCATCCTGCTGCTGATCAACATCGTACTGCTGATCGTCGGCATGTTCATGGAAACTATTTCCTCGATCATCATCATGACCCCGATCCTGCTGCCGGTTGTGACAGCACTTGGTGTCGATCCGATCGTGTTTGGTGTGATCCTGACAGTTAATCTGGCGATCGGGTTCTGTACCCCTCCTCTTGGCGTCAACCTCTTTGTTGCCAGTGGTATTTCGGGCGTCTCTATCGAGAACCTCAGTAAAGCAATCTTGCCATTCTTTATCGGAATGCTGGTGCTGCTGCTGCTGGTCACTTATGTGCCCGCAATCTCTCTCACTCTTCCGTCGCTTTGGTAAATCAAGGAGTTATAACAATGTCCGAAGCACCCAAAGTCATTATCTCTGACTATGATTACGGTGACTACGAGGTCGAACGCAAGATCCTTGAAGCAGCTGGCGCCCGTGTGGTGGCTTTGCAGGCAAAGTGCGAAGAAGATCTTTTTGAAGAAGCCCGCGACTGCGCGGCAATCATGAACCAGTACGCGAAAGTTGGCGCACGCACCATCGAAAAGATGGAGCAGTGTAAGGTGATTGCCCGCTATGGTGTTGGTGTCGATATTGTTGATGTTGATGCGGCGACCGACAAGGGCATCCTCGTCACCAACGTGCAGGATTACTGCACTGAAGAAGTAGCGGACCATGCAATTTCGCTGTGGCTGACCCTTGTGCGCAAGTTGCAGGACTACAACAAGGCCACCCACTTTGGCATCTGGCGCTGGCAGTCAGGTCAGCCGGTTCATCGCCTGAGAGACCGCACCTTTGGTCTGGTATCCTTTGGCAAGATTGGTCAGGCCATCGCGCAGCGAGCAAAAGCCTTCGGCGTGGAGCTGATTGTCTATGATCCGTTCGTGGATGAGACGATCGTGAAAGAACACGGCGGTCGTCTCGTCAACAAAGACGAGCTGCTGGCACAATCTGACTACATCTGCATGCAGGTGCCAATGACACAGCAAACCCGTCACTTCCTGTCGGATGCTGAGTTTGCTGCCATGAAACCGGGGGCCATCGTCATCAACACAGGCCGCGGTCCAACCATCGATAACAAGGCGCTTTACAAAGCTTTGACCGAAGGAACGTTGGCCGGTGCTGGTTTGGATGATCCTGAAGAAGAGCCAGCCAAACGCGCGTCCTGGGACCCTGCCGACAATCCTCTGTTCACGCTGCCAAATGTGATCGTGACCCCACACGCAGCTTACTACTCAGAGGAATCCATTCGTCAGGCCCGCGAAACCGCCGCCCGTCAGGTCGCCTTGGTGCTGACCGGCAAGCCTGCCGAATACACCGTCAATCTCGAACGCCTTCAGGCCAAATAAAATCATAAGGAAGCTGTCATGCTAAAAGTATTCAATGAGTTCGAACGTCGCCCAGACCTGCTTGAAAAATTCGACGAAGTTCTGAAATGCTACTCCGCAACCGCTGTCTTTGCAGATGTGCAGTACCGTACCGGCGTTATGGACAGCGGCATCAAGCCTCCGTTCCGCGCAAAGGTATGTGGTCAGGCGATCACCGTTCAGCTGTCAAAAGGGGATCTGGTTGATCCTTTGAAGGCGCTTGAAATGGGCCAGGCGGGTGATGTGATCGTGGTGGATGCTGGTGGTGATCCCAACACCTCCGTATGCGGTGGTCTGATGGGCGGTCTGGCGCAAAACCGTGGCATACGCGGCATGATCGTGGACGGCGCTGGCCGTGATACGGACGAGCTGGAAGACATCAACTGGCCAATCTGGACCCGTGCGATCACGCCTCGCGGCACACACACCATGTTCTCTGGCCGCAAGGAAGAGCTTTCCATCAACGTGCCAATCCAATGCGGCGGTGTTGTTGTAAAGCCGGGTGACTTCATCGTTGCTGATCTTATGGGCGTCACCGTTGTGCCGCTGGAAAAAGCCGAGGAAGTTGTGAAACTGGCGAAAGAACAGGCGGACCGCGAAGAAGAAACCCGCAAATGGGTGGCTCAGGGAAAGACTGTAGAAGATCTTCTTGCTGAATTTGGCCGGATCTAATCAGCCAGGGGCTGGGGTTGCTGGTTTTCTTTTGCGACCCCGGCCATCTGCCGGCGCATTTGCGCCAATTCCTGAAAGAAAACCAGAGAACAGTCCTTGATGACTGTATGTCACCGTCCTATACCCTTGCTTGCGCTTCATGCCTTTTGCATGAGGAGCTATTAACCGATCTCTCTAAGTGAAGCATACACCTAATGGAAGAAAATCTTCGTCCAGTCTCCCTTTCTGATTTGGCAACCGCAAAACTGCGTGAGGCCATCATGGAGGGCGTATTCAAACTTGGAGAAGCACTCTCTGAGCAAAAGCTCGCCGAGTATCTGAATATCAGCAAAACCCCAATCCGTCATGCTCTTGCGCAAATGCGTGTTGAGGGGCTGGTGGAAGTGTTCCCACAGCATGGCACTTTTGTGTTCACGCTCAGTGGACTGGATAATGTTGAGCTGACGGAGCACCGTGTCATTTTGGAGCGCGCTGCCCTTCAGTTGGCATATGAGCGCAACAAAGTTGAGCTCGTGAAACGGTTGAGTGCAATTCGTGAAGAAATGGTTCCTGCAAAAGAGAAGGATGACATCAGCCGTTACCTGCAATTAGATATCGAGTTCCACCGGGTCATGTTTGACCTTTGCAAGAACCGCTATCTGATCAAAGGCTACAGCCTGATTGAAGCCAAAATAGCTGCGATCCGTACGCATCTGGGGAAGGACGTCATTCAAACAGATAAGTCGTTTGAAGAGCATGGAGCAATGGTAGAGGCACTGGCCCGCGATGATATTGCAGCAGCACTAGACACACTTGGGTTCCACATCGGCCGCTACATACGAACCTTCGACAAGGGCGTATCTGACATCTCCAGCCTTTAGGGCTTATCTCCAGAGGTTTGCTTACAAGAACAGCAGGCCTCAACTGCCAGGACAATGACTGGTCTTGGCATGTGGAGACACTAATGACGAACGAAAAGGTCGCGGTTCTGATTGCCGTAGACTGGGGCACCAGCTCTTTCAGAGCACGCACGGTCACATCAGATGCACAAGTCATCGACACGATAGCCACATCAGAAGGTATTCTGGCGGCAAAAGATCGCTTCGAACAGGTCCTGAAGACCAATATCACCAAACTTGAAGGATACCGGAGTGATTTGCCGATTATCCTTTCTGGTATGATTGGATCACGCAACGGTTGGCTGGAGGTGCCTTATGCAACCATGCCAACAAGGCCGAGTGCTCTTTCTCAAGATATGGTCTCGATGATGGTTGAGGGCTTGGGTGAGATCTGGTTCATACCCGGCATTATGGCAGTGGGTGAAAATGCCGATGTGATGCGCGGTGAAGAAACCGAGATCTTTGGTGCCTTAGAGATGCTTGCGCTGAGCAATGCGGCCATGGTTATTCCGGGCACGCATTCCAAGCATGTCTCAGTTCAGGATGGTGCCATCACTGCTTACAAAACCTACCTGACAGGCGATATGTTCCATGCTTTGACCTCAGCATCGATCCTCGGTGCATTTGGAAAGACAGCAGCACTGTGCGACTGGTTTGAAGAGGGGGTGCGCTTTGGTGCGCGTGAAGGGAAAGCAGGTGCGCTGCTCAACCGTGTGTTCACCGCAAGGTCCCGCGTGCTGGTGGACAAGTTGCCTGAAGAAAAAGCCGCGTCTTATCTGAGCGGTATGCTGATTGGCGCCGAGATTGGAGAACTCCTGCCCTCACAAGAACCAATCTGGATTCTCGGAAATGGCGCACTGCCCGATATGTACAAATGTGCCTTTGAAATCCTTGAGGGCGTGTCACGTGTGGTGCCGCCCGGCGGCGTTGTTTACGGCGCTGTAGAACTCGCTCAATCCCGAAAACTGATTTGATATCGAAGGAAGCACTGATGTCAAAATTTGAAGATATCTTTTCTGAAGCCCCTGTGGTCGCAATTCTGCGTGGATTGAAACCAGAGGAAGCCATTGATGTTGCATCCGCTTTGATTGAAGGCGGCATCAAAATTATGGAAGTACCGCTCAACTCTCCTGACCCTTTCAACAGTATTGAGCGCATTGCAAAACAGCTGGGTGATGTTGTTTGTGTTGGTGCTGGAACGGTGCTTAAACCCGCTCAGGTGAACCAGCTGAAAGACTGTGGCGGCGAATTTGTCGTTGCGCCGAACTTCTCTCTTGAAGTAGGTGCTGCTGCGCAAAAGTACGGTTTAAGCTGGCTACCCGGCATCTACACGCCAACAGAAGCCTTCGCAGCACTGGATGCTGGCGCAGACGGACTGAAACTCTTCCCTGCCGAGCTATGTCCACCGGCAATCATCCGGGCATTTCGTGCTGTTATCCCAAAAGAGATCAAGTTACTCCCCGTTGGCGGCGTAGATGTAAGCAACATCGCAGACTATATGAAAGCGGGAGCCAGCGGTGCCGGCATCGGCTCATCCCTGTTCCGTCCAGGAACAAGACTAGATGCCATTACCGCCCATGCGAAAGCATTGATGGCGAACGTCAAACTCACGTAAATCTTAAACCATCGTAGGTGCCACATTGATGAGCACCTACGATGGTTTATGTGGGTGAGTAATTTTCTTTCATATTGACAATTGCTCCAAATAACAGACATCAGCAGAAAAGAGATACTTGTCAAAAAAGTTACATACTGGCTGCAGCAAATATGCTCCTCGCCTTAGTTTTGAGTATTAAAGTTCACACCGAAAAGCTTAATTGCACACAGGCATTCGCAGGGGTGGAATATTGTTGCGGGCCAGAAGCCGCCATTAGAGCATTTCCATCAAGAGTTGAGCAAATTCATCCAGAAGCGTCTTCAGCTATCTTCATGAAGGGCCTGGAACCCTCTAAACAGCTATTCATGTAGCATACCGTTCTGCCTCATTTCTCACTCCAGTCAGCGGGATCGTTGGCCAAAACACTCCCTTACTCAAATCGATCGATCTGTCCATAAGAGGTCGCCGACAAACAACCAGCTCTAAAATTTTAGAAGCGCACATCTCACATTACTTCAAGCAAATCGTCTCCTAGTTGAACAGTTGTGGTGACACCTCTGTCATTAATTTTATACGCGTCAATAACAACAGGAGAAACCAATGCGCGTCTTACTTCTTATTCTTAGCCTTATTTCGTTCTCATTGCATGCCGGAACTGCTTCTGCTGGTCCGGGAACAGTTATCCATGCCTGCGTAAATCTCGATGTAACCCCGTTAAATTCCATCAATGTTAGCTTTACCGCCGATGAAAACACCGATATTTGCATGAATGATGTAGGTAACGATAGCAGCCTTACAATTGATCATGCCGGAATTGAATGCGTCAGCGTTGGTTATGTCGAGGCGGAAAGTTCATGTAGTGGCGGGGCTCCTGTCTGGTCATTAAGCTACCACACAGACAATTATGCGCAGTCGGGAACTACAATAACAAGTTGGAGTGACGACAACTCCCGCAACACTATTCAGCTAATTGACCCTTCAAAGGGCACACACATTTGTCCAACTGAGGCAAATTGTGAAGCTGAATCTCTTAGCTGGGACGAAGGCACAACAGGACCGGTCTACATCATCTTTGACATTGACTAAGCACCCTTAAAGCCCCCTCCAAACAACCTGATAATTCAAAATGTGGCCGGTCCCTTACGGGGCAGATGCCACTTTGTCCCGACAAAACCAACCTCAATAAGAAAACGGGAGAATATGATGACCATTTCACAATATCCTGGTTCGCAAGCATTCAACCAGTCACTTCAGGCCCAGGAATACGTTAACAAGAACACTGGCTCACTTGTTGTCCAAATACCACTGGCACAGCTGCGGGGAAAAACAGAGGCTATCGGCGTTGGCCTTAATGCATTTTATTCGGCAGGATCCAAGGGACAATTGGGGTTGCCATCAGGATGGGGCTTCAACCTGCCATTTGTGGCAAACGACGAAACATTCACCTTTCAGGGAAAAATCTATATTATTGATCCTAATTGGACTGATAGCTCCGGATACCAGTCTGGACTCAGGTATCTAAATGACCACGGTCGTAAGTTTCAGAAATTTGTCGTAGATCAGCCGCTTCCCTCTGCCCCGGGTTCTTATCGTTACCTGTTTACCTACGATAACGGGTCTAAAAGCTATTTTGATGCAACCGGCAAGCTGCTTCTGCAGGCTGATTTGTTCGGTAACTCAATTACCTACAACTACACAGACTCGTTCGGGGATGTTTTTGGAAATAAGCTGGCAAGCATTACAGACTCATTTGGGCAAGTGATACAGCTACAGTATGCACCTGGAGAGGTTGTTGTCTTACTGCCAGATGGCTCTACACAAATTATAGAATTTTCCAATGAGGGCATTTATCGAATAACCAACCAGATTGGTGCAAGGACTGAACTTACTTACACCTCGCAATCTGATGTTACGGTAGTTCAGCAAATCGCATATGCAACAGGTCTTATCTCAACCTACCAATACACTGCTATTGAATACCTTAATGAAGAAGGGCAGGTACAGTCATTTCCTGCGGTAGAACTGCATAGGCACAGTAACCTGAATGATGTTTTTTTAGGTGAAACCAGGTATTCCTATGGCACCCAAAGTCAAGGCAACACTTTCACGGGTTACACGCAAGGTTATCAGCTCTCAACCAGTGGCGATACATTGATGAATAGTCAGGACACAGAGTATCTTTATGATGTTCTTGTGCAACGGTTTGATGAAACAGGAACCCGTCTATCTGCATCCAGCATATTTTATAACTATCTGCATTCACCGATGCAGGAGTATGCCTATCTGCTGGATGAAAACCATAATGGGGTGAACGCTCTCCGAACCCTTTTCAGCTATGAACAAATCACAGATCTACATGACCGCAGTGTAAATATTGGCAAGCCTTCTACTGTGGTTCGTAGTATTTATGACCCAGCAGAAGACAAATGGATTGATCAGTCCAAAGTTGAAAATAAATACAACGACTTCGGTAATCTTACTCAAAACAAGACATATGACCTGACAAATGAGGAAGCTCTCCTTGTTTCTCAGCTTGACCATAGCTTTGCCCAAACCAGTTGGGGTGGTCAGATGCCATTGGAGACAAACCAGCAGGATTTATTAGGTGATCACCAAATCAAATTGAGTTTTATTCTGACGCAGGATCAGAAAAATATTGCCACAGTAACAACCTCAGAAATGAAGTCAGGCCAACCCGAGTTCCTGCCCATCAAAACAAAAAGCTACTTCTATGATGAGCATGGTCAGCAAACTCGATGGGAATTGGCATGGGCGGACGGGTATACCGGTGAACGTGGTGATCTTAGTTCTGTCAGCAATACCATATTGTCCCAATATAACGCTGAAACGCAGGAGCTGTCTGTTTCACTTACCAATGCCATTGGTGAAACAAGTCAGTTTTTCTATGATTTACGTCTGCCCATGGGGCCATGTGTAAGGCAGATTTCACCATCAGGCGACACTTATCAGCTTCGTTATGATGCACTGGGGCACCTTACCTCCACTACTGATCCTTTGGGTAGAGAAAAGACCTTTAGCTATACTCTGGCACAAGGCGAGCCAGAAAGTGACAGCGCTGGTGAGAATATGGTTTTGATACATAATGCTAATGGGTATGAACTACGTACAACCTATGATGCTTTGGGGCGGGCCATCCTTCTTGTAGACAACGGTAATCCAACCCAGACTACCCCTGTTTTGGACCGACAACTGCGTACTATCACATATAATGCACTAGGGCTAAAGGCCAGCGAAACCACAATAACCGGCGCAACTGCACAGTATACCTATGACGCTCTGGGCCAGTTAATCCAGCAAACTGATCCACTGGGAAATATTCTGGAAGTTCATCGTGATAACGTAAACAGGAAAGCAGAGAGTATCCTAAATGGCTCTTTGCGTACCCAAAGTCGATATGATGGTTTGAACCAGGTTGTTGAAGTTCGAAACTACCAGTTCACTGAGGAGGGTACTCCTGAAAATTACAATGGAACCCTATTGACCTACAACGGTTTTGGGCTGGTTACTCATCAAAACACTTTCAACGTTTCCGATGCAGAAAAAACTGATATTTCAACGGTCACTTACGAATACAACGCTGATACAATGCAGACCCGAAAGACTGTTTCAGGGATGTCTCAAGAGGCTGGTTTGCAGGCACAAGCAACCACGGAAACAGCTTATAATCTACTCCAGAAACCAAGGCAGACCCACCAAACAGTTACTTACAACGGCGTTCCTCAAGCAACCGTATCCGGCGATATCTTAAGCTATGATGGACTTGGAAATCTGATAAGCGCAACAAACGCTCTGGGACAATCAGAGGAGTTTACTTATGCACCCGGTGGCTTACTGGAAAGCTACAGGCGGTATGATGGCACAACAACCACGTACAGCTATAATGCTGTCGGAGAGCTGATCAGCGCACAAACCGGAGAAGAGACCTATACTTATTCTTATTTGCTGAATGATCTGGTTTCTGAGGTTTCTAATGGCTCAGAAAGTTCCAGCTATGAATACTCTCTGGATGGAACAGCGCTGGCTATTCACTATCCTGATGGCAAATCCATAAAGTTTACAAAAGATGCTTACAGCCGTGTTACGCACTGCCAGCTTCCTGACGAAACTCAACTTACCTACACCTACAATCATTTAAATCAGATTTCTCAACAAACAGCCGGTAATCTGACCATGAACAATGGCTGGGGAACAGCAAATGGAATGCAAGGCGTATTGATTAGCCAGCAGTTTTCCGGTCCTCTATCCCAACAGATCTCCTATGAATACGGCGGCTACGGGGAAGTTGAACATGTTGAAACCACAGATGAGAACGGACAGATAATCTATAGGGCCCAAATGCCTCGAAATCCTCAGGGCCAGCTAAGTTCGCTTTCCTCAAGCTACCCATTGCTTTCAGGTGAGCTTGTCGAAATTAATAAGTCAATGGTCTACGATGGGATTGGCCAGCTTGTTTCCTCCACCCTGCGAACTGCAAATGAGACCAAAACAAACACTTTCAGCTATGATGGTGCTGGTAATATTCTTAGGCATAGCTCAAACGGGCAAACCACTAATTACCAGTATAACGAAATCAATCAGCTGATCAGCCAAGGTGCTACCTATGATGCCAATGGCAACATGATTCAGGATGTTGATGGTGCAACTTATACCTTCAGCACTACTAATCAGTTGCTGGCTGCACAACCTCCGGGCGAGCAAAGTGTCCAGAATACATATGGTCTTGATGGCCTGCTCGATCAGGTTAAAACAGGTAGCAATGCCTCAAAGTTCTATAATATTGCGGGCTGTGTAGCCAGTGTTGCCACCGGTACAGATGAAAATGCACCAAAGTATCATAGTCTGTTTTGGGCAAACTCCCAGCTTGTCGGGCAGGTAAACCCGGAAAGCACAACATTGTTCTCAAGTGCTGCCGGGTCTGTTCGTCTGCACACCACCTCCAATGCCAAAACAGATATTCAAATCTCAGATTATGGCACAATCAAAAGCAGTACTGCCTTAACACCACCCAACAGTCTGAACTGGAATGCGCAGTACACCAACCCGGAAAGCAGCCTCACCTATCTAAGAACACGCTGGTACAGCCCAAAGTCCATGCGTTTTCTCTCACTTGACCCGGTTTACTCAATCAACCGATATGCTTATGCCGATGGCAACCCCATTATGAAGAGTGATCCAAGTGGTTTGCTAAGCGATGAAGCATGGTTAGGCCTGCTGGCTGGCATTGGTGTTGCCATTCTAATAGTAGTTGGAGGAGAGTTTGTACTTGCTGGTACTTTGGCTGCTGAAGCCGTGGAGGCAAGCTATTGGGCTCGAGCATCTATTGCAGCGGCAAGCTCTGTAGGCGGTGATGTTACAAACTCACTTATTATCGGCGAGGATATTACAGCTAAACAGATTATCGTTGATATACTTGCAGGATTTGCGGGATTTGCAGCTGCAGAGAAGGTCGCAAACGCATCGACAACTAGTGCTTTAAGATCAGCTCTGGAAACAAATAGTACAGCAATAAGCGTCCAAAAGCAGGCCAGAGTAACCTCTGGGGTTTTGGGAGGACTTGCAGATGCAATAACTGCAGGTGCGGTTAGCTCCATCGGAAATAACCAACCCTTTTTCTCGTCGCAAAACCTGATCAGTATTGTTGTAGGTGGAACGTCTGGAGGTTATTTTGCCGGGCGCAAAGTAAACCTTAAGGATAGCGAAGTCGTACCGGTTCCAATCAATGACAATGAGATCTCACTCATATCTGGCGATAAGTTCTCAGAACTTGATACGATCTCATTTGAGACCAAAGATTCTGCGAGCAAAATCATAAATAGCTTTTTGCCAAATGTCGATGAGCTCAGCAGTGGTCGAGCAAGATCAAGGGCACCAGTTAGCAGCAATCAGTTAACCCTTAAATTTAGGGTTATCGATGGTGTGATTCATGTCAGAAGCAATATTGTTGGTCCTGAAAAGGTTCTGCGACCTGTTACAAATAGAGTGTTTGCTAATGCAGTAAAACGGGAGATTGACACAACAAATAAAGAAATTATCTTCCTGACTAAAGGAACATTTAACGATGCTCAATCAATCGCCGAGATGCTTCAGGCAACAGTCAAAGGCAACCTAAGTTACAGTTAAACTATGGCACTCGATTGAATACAATCAAGCAACAAGAATTATCTCAACCAAAAAAATTAGAGCACGAGGCAAGACTGAGAAAGATCGCAACGTGCTCTAATGAAATCCATTAGCATTCAGCTAGACCCTATCAACGACTTTGTCAGATTGTGTAATTCGTTGACTTCGCGTACATAAAAGGCCTGTGGGGGCCTAAGCTGCAAAAGTGGCCAAAAATCAGAACAATTAAAGAACATGCTGGGTGACTGTCGTTAGTATCTCGGAGTATGAGCTGGTAAGATGCGGACTTTTGCGGCTGCTCGTTGCAGCGCTGAAAATTGGTAATGCATAGGGCTACTTTGAGATGCTTCGGGGCCATTACCGGCCATTCGGCTGGTTCCACCAAGGGTTGAGATTGCTGGCAGCAAGTCCTCTCTTTCGGCTTAATAAATAACCCTTCATAACCCTTGAGTACACTAGTGTGGAGTGCGTCGTGCGAAGCGAACCAAAGACTGCACGTGTGACCAATAGTAGGAAGCACTCATATGAAATTTCGTCAATACACTCATCAAACTAAGCAGTTTACAGGGCACTCGTCTTTTGTAAATAACACAGCAAGTAATCAATGAAGCGCTGCGCCAGTGGATTTTCTTCCTGTGCGGAC
>NZ_LMCI01000005.1:0-68691 GCF_001623145.1 Pseudovibrio sp. W64
CTGATGGACGGTCCACCAGCTGCCCGAATACGTGAGCACAACACTGAGAATAAGCGTGGTTGAGGGTAGGGGGATAAGTTTTATCAGATTTTTGCGCAGGACAGGCCGCACACGACTAAGCATAAAACGAACACCAGCTGTGCGAGACAGAGCAAACTCTAGGACACCGACCGTCATATGAGTTTGAAACTCTTTTGTGTGCCTGCTATACCCCTCCACACTATAATTTGAGGGGCTTTCGTAGGCTTGGGGGACGTGATGAGTGACATGCGACTGGTTGTTGTAGGCGCAGCAGGCCGAATGGGGCGTGCACTGGTACGCACAGTGACCGAAATGGACGGGGTTGTGGTGTCAGCCGCGATCGAGCGCAAGCACTCTCAGTTTCTGGGTGCAGATGCTGGCGAACTGGCAGAATGCGGTAAACTCGGCGTTGCAATCACGGACGATCTTGAGGCGGCATTTGCAAACGCAGATGGTGTGCTGGACTTCACCGTACCAGAGGCAACTGTTGGATTTGCAGAAGCTGCAGCGCGTCATTCTATTGCGCACATTATCGGCACAACCGGAATGACGTCTGCCCAATCTACCGAACTTGCTCACGCCGCGACATCAGCCCGCATTGTAAAATCAGGCAATATGAGCCTAGGTGTTAACCTGCTCGCATGCCTCATTAAAAAGGCCGCTGCAGCTCTGGATGAAGATTTCGATATCGAAGTCCTGGAAATGCATCATCGGCATAAAGTTGATGCCCCATCAGGAACAGCATTGCTGTTGGGTGAGGCAGCAGCTGAAGGCCGGGGGATTGATCTTGAAACCCATAGTGTTCGCACACGAGACGGCATTACGGGTGAACGGAAAAGAGGCGACATCGGCTTTGCAACATTGCGAGGTGGATCTGTCGTAGGTGAACATACGGTGATGTTTGCGAGCGAAGGAGAGCGTATAGATCTCTCACATATCGCAACGGATAGACAACTGTTTGCTCGCGGTGCCGTGAAAGCAGCCCTCTGGGCGCACAATCAGCAACCGGGCCTGTACTCAATGGCTGATGTTCTCGGCCTGAATGATGAGTGACACACAATGCATGCTTGCTAGAGCGTGTTCCGCTTGATTGGGTTCAATCAAACGACAAGACTTCGCTCCAACAAAGATGTTGGAGCGCGATGCGCAAACGTACATGAACGCGACGTGCTCTGATGAGCGATGAGCAAGACATGTGAAATGAGACTTGAAACAGTCCTTCCAAGACAACTGTTTTAAGCAAACATAACCTCCTTAGGAGAGCTTAATGGAACGCCTTTTGGTTCTCGTCCGTCACGGACAAAGCGAATGGAACTTGAAAAACCTGTTCACCGGCTGGAAAAACCCAGACCTGACAGAACAGGGTGTTGAAGAAGCAACAACTGCTGGTAAAAAACTAAAAGAAATGAACCTGACATTTGATCTGGCGTTCACTTCTGACCTGCTGCGCGCTCAGCACACTCTTAAGCTGATCCTTGGTGAGCTTGGTCAGGAAGACCTGCCAACATCAAAAGATCAGGCTCTTAACGAGCGTGACTACGGTGACATCACCGGCATGAACAAAGACGAAGCTCGTCAGAAATTTGGTGAAGAGCAGGTTCACATCTGGCGTCGTTCTTTCGACGTTCCTCCTCCAGGCGGTGAAAGCCTGAAGATGACTGCAGAGCGCACCCTGCCTTACTACCGTTCTGACATTCTTCCAAAAGTTCTCGAAGGCAATCGCGTGATTGTTGCTGCACACGGCAACTCCCTGCGTTCCCTCATCATGGAACTTGAAGGACTTTCACCTGAAGAAATCCTCAAGCGCGAGCTTGGCACAGGTAAGCCTGTTGTTTATCGCCTTGATGAAGAAGGTAAGGTTCTTTCTGTTGAGGACTTGGCAGAAGTTTAAGCCACCCTCAAAATTCAGAATCATAAAAAGCGGCTCTTCGGGCCGCTTTTTTATTTGGCTGAGTTGAGCTGCTCTGGAATGGCTGAATTTGAATTGTAAAAATATAAATATTATTCACACAAATAGTCTTTGTTAAAATACTAAGTATGTGAAATTAAATACACTTAAAATTATCAATAATAGATAATGCATGCGTCATTATTATTTGCCTTGCGCTACGTAAGATTCGATGCAAGCCTCTCCATGCATACAGAAAATGTATGACCGCATTAATATATTAATTGAGAGGACAACCTATGAAGTTTTCAGTAGCAAACGACGGTCGCCCAGCATCTGCTCAAGCAAAGCCAGCAAAGTTGAATGGTGGCCTTGCTCCAAAAGATGAAGAGAAAAAACCAAAATAATTTAATGTGTGAGGCAGTTTAGGCTGCCTCGCTTCATTTTTGCAGAGTGTTTTATCTGCGAGGGAATTCCTGTGAAGTTTGTAAGAATGGTCAAATCTGCCCCGGACGTTGTTAAGGCAGATGGAACGAACCTTGGCATGATGCCAGCCCGGGCAATGAAGTATTGTGAACCCCTCCTTACTGCTTCTCGTCAGGGCTACTATGTTTACCCGCCAGTAGATTTTTATCTGATGTGGACCGGATCTGAGGTCCTCTATCGGCTTGGCGCCGACGGCGAGTGGACCCTGCTGGATCGGTTGTATCTTACAGACTTCGTGGAAGACTACCAAAACTCCTGTCCGGAAGGGCTAGAGGACTACTACCCCCCATTTCTGGATGTGTTCCCTGAAGGTGACATCGTTCAGATCGGCGCTGGCTACAGCCTGATCGGTGATGAAGGCCAGTGCCATTGGGTCCGCGGCCCAATCAACCTGCCGTCCAATGCAGGCTATGATTGCTTTGAAGCGATGATTGACTCCAGCTGGTTCTGTTCACCGCTGTTCATCAATATAAAGCTGCGCAAACAGGACGTCCCAATCAGCTTCCCACGCCACCGGCCTTTGTTGCAGGTTTTACAATTGCCCAACACGATCTTGCCGAAAACACCGATTGTCCAACCGGAAATCACCGAGATGGACGGCAGCTCCCAAGAGTTCTGGCAGGCCTGGGCAAGAAGTTACGACAAACGCAATGGCGGACGTTCTGGCAGCTACGCCAGCGAACAGCGCCGCATCAACACCCAATATGCAGTCGCCGACTAGTCGCTCCTGAAAAGGCATCAGAAAGCCGATGATCGTAGCCAAAAAACTGAACCGCAGATTTCGTCAGCACATCGAAGAGCAATCAATGTTCTTCGTCGCAACAGCTGCTGCCACAGGGCACATCAACCTGTCCCCCAAAGGCATGGATACGCTCAGAGTTTTAAGTGACGAGCGCATCATCTGGCTGAACCTGACCGGTATTGGCAATGAGACAGCCACCCACGTGCAAGATGATGGCCGCATGACGCTCATGTTCTGTTCGTTTGGCGAGCAGCGCCTCACGCTTCGGGTGTTCGGAACGGCAAAGGTCATTCATCCAAGAGATGAGGACTGGGCCAAACTGGTCGCTCAGTTCCCCGACCTGCCGGGGTGCAGACAAATCTTCGACCTTGATATCGAACTCATTCAGACCTCATGCGGCTCAACAGTCCCGCGCATGGATTTGGTTGATACGCGCGTTGAAAAAGAATTCCTGCCCTACTACGAGACGATGGATCGTGACGAGTTGGAGAACTACTGGCGCAAGCACAACGCCACAAGCCTGGACGGCCTGCCCACCAACATTCTGGAGCCGGCCTGAAATCATCATTGGATGTTTTAACGAAAGTCGGGTTTAGAGCTGCAATTGAACCTATATAAGACACGCACACAAAGAAGATCTGAGAGGCGTGTTTTATGGGATTGTTGGTGTTGGTGCGCCACGGGCAAAGCGAATGGAATGCGCTGAAGGTTTTCTCAGGACAGGCCAATCCTGAGCTGAGTGCCAAGGGCATCGATGAAGCCCGAAACGCAGGTCGTACTCTCAACTCTCAGGCAATCCAGTTCGATCTGGCCTATTCATCAGGCCTTAGGCGCGCCCGCAAAACACTGGATCTCATCCTTGAAGAAGCTGAGCAATCTCATCTGCATGTCATTGAGGACAAGCTCTTCAATGAAAGGGCCTACGGTGATCTCACAGGCCTTCCTATCGAAAGCGCAGTTCAGGAACACGGCGTGGAGCAAGTGCACCAATGGCGCCATTCATTGCACGCTGTGCCACCCGGTGGTGAAAGTGTGGAGATGACGGCCAACAGAGCCCATGGTGTGTTCAAGCACCGTGTTCTGCCTCAGCTGATGAATGGAAAAAACGTCATCATCTCCTCGCACAGAAATACAATCCGGGGACTGATCTCTAAGATCTGCAAGCTTAATCAAAAAGAGACCGAGCGCATGCACATCGGCACCGCACAGCCGCTCTTCTTTCAGATAAACAGCGCAGAAGATATTCAGCAGTTCTTCCTTTAAAAAAGCAACGGTGTTGCAGGTCAAGCGTTTTCAGCGAGATGGTCTCTCATTTTGGCATTGAGGATGATGATCATCTTTCTCATGACGGCGACCACAGCCACTTTACCCAGTTTGCCGTTGCTTTTGAGCTTTTGATAAAAGGCTTTCATGTTGGGATCAAACCGGATTGCAGGCAGAGCGGCGATGAACAAGGCGTCCCTGATCTGTCGCCTGCCGCCTGCAATCATCTGTTTGCCGCGCATCTGCCCGCTGTCGCGGTTTTAGGGAGCCACTCCAACGAGTTTGGCGATTTGGCCTTTGTTTAAAGTGCCCAGCTCCGGCAGGTCAGCCAAGATAAAACAGGCCGTTTTCAGGCCAACGCCTTTGACAGCTGTGAGCACATCTGCCTTCAAGGCCAGCTCAGCATGATCCTTGAGGCAGCACTCCATGTGCTGAACCACTTGCTCGCGCTGACCTTGCAAAAATGTCAGGGTCTCTTTGATCCACTCTCTTGCCTGTCCTGCAAGCTTCTCCCACCGGTTCTTCTCCTGGACAATCATGTGCGAGAGCTGGCGGTATCGCAGGACAAGTTGTTTTAGCTTTACAAGACCTTCTGAGAGGGAGGGCTGCAGGCGTGTTGGCAGGCGACGACCATAATCGGCGAGAATAAAAGCATCGACCCGATCCGTTTTGGCCAGCTGACCGCACGCGCGGGCAAAGTCGCGCACTTGTCTGGCGTAGACCTTGGCAACCGGCAGGCCAGCCCCCTGCAATGCAATGAGCACACCGTTCTCATAACCACCGGTTGGCTCAAGGATAAGCCGCTCAATGTGCTCATAAGAAGATAAGAAGGCGAGAAAATCGGCAATCCCTTTAGCGCTGTTGGCAAAGGATCTGTACTGCCTTTCAGGTAAGACACAAACGTCAAATGAAGATTTTGATATGTCAATGCCGACAAAACAACTAGTATAAGTCACAGGCTCGGTCCCTCTTATACGCGAGCGTTGCAGCTCTCTCAACGGTTCGACTAAGCCTCAAATGACCAAAGGGTTATGCTTTTTTCCGAACGAGAGTTCAGGGCGGCAAGGCCCAACCACTTTGGTCACCCCATTGCGGTGCGCGATCACCTCAATGAGAAAGAGGCGGGAACATACTACACGATGTTCCCGCCTCTCAATGTATAAGGCCGACCCGCAAGCCGCCTGAATTAATATTTTCAGTTCGCTCGAGCGTATTCCCGAAAAGTGGTCCCGGTTTTCGGATAAGAATACGCATGAAAATAAAGGGCTAGACCTTGAGCGTGAAGCCAGTCTGCTCTGCAATCTGATTAAGCGGCTTTTCAGGGCGCGCACCAACGTGGCTGATAACCTCACCAGCACATAGGCAACCCAGCTCCGCACAATCGCTCAGGCTGAAATCACGCGCCAGACCAAACAGGAAGCCAGACGCAAACAGGTCTCCAGCGCCTGTCAAGTCACGCACACCGCCAATAATAGCGGAAGCTGGCACATGTACAGTTTCCTCGCGAGAAATCGCCATAGCGCCTTCTGAGCCCAATGTCAGCGCGGTCAGTGTGCAATCCTCGCGCACCATCGCAATCGCAGTTTCAATGTCAGAGGTCTGGTAGAGCGCTTTGAGCTCATGCTCATTGGCAAACAGAATATCGACCTTGTCTTCGCGGATCAGTTCCAGAAACTCATCCCGGAAACGATCAACGCAGAAGCTGTCTGACAACGAAAGCGACACCAGCTGCCCTGCTTCATGGGCAACCTTGGAAGCTTCAAGAAACGCATTTTTCGCCGCTTCTTCGTCCCAAAGATAACCTTCCATGTAGGTGATCGCAGAATTGGCAACCACGTCGCGGTCGATATCAAACGCAGTCAGCTTGGTCGCTGCACCCAGATAGGTGTTCATGGTCCGCTCACCGTCCGGGGTGATCAGGATCATGGAGCGGCCAGATGCAAGATCATCACGCAGCGGGCCTGTGTTGAAGTGCGCGCCAATGCTGTTCATGTCATGGCGATAAACGTCTCCAACTTCATCAGCTGCGACTTTGCCGATAAAGGCAGGCGCACCACCAAGCGAAGCGATACCAGCAGCAGTATTGCCTGCACTGCCACCGGAGATGCGGGTTGTTTGACCCATCAGGTCATAAAGGCGCAGCGCTTCGTCTGTATCGACCAGGCGCATGGAGCCCTTTACCAAAGACTGCTCAACGAGAAAGCTATCTTCTACATGAGAGAAGACGTCAGTGATTGCATTGCCGATGCACAATGCATCAAACTTGAATTCAGACATGTAAAGTCCTTGTAACTAGCCCGGATCACAAGCGCCCGGAACGATACATAGGTGACTCACCGTTGGAGCAAGGCCTACAACTGTTATTTCCCTGGTGTAGGACGCAAAGCACGGTTAGCCTCAGGTTCCCGAATTTTTTCGCGGAACGGGCTAGCGTTGTACACCCCAAGAATATTCAGTTCAGTCGAATAAAACGCCAGCTCCTCAAGTGCAAGGGCTACGTTGGGTTCTTCTGGGTGCCCTTCAATATCTGCGTAAAACATGGACGCGAAAAACTGACCTTCAAGCTGATAGGATTCCAGCTTCATCATGTTGACGTTGTTGGTCGCGAAACCGCCTAACCCTTTGTAAAGAGCAGCAGAAACGTTTCGAACACGGAAAATGAAGGTCGTGATGATCGGCTGGCCAGTGTTCGCAGTCTGCTTTTTCTCGCGAGAGAGGATCACGAAACGGGTCGTGTTATGGGCAGCGTCTTCACAATCACGTGCGAGGATATCCAGACCATATACATCAGCCGCAAGTTCTGGCGCAAAGGCCCCGATTGTTTTGTCGCCACCTTCAACAACCTGGCGTGCGGATCCAGCTGTGTCAGCGCCAATAATCGGCTTAAGGTTATGATCGCGAATGAAGTTTCGGCATTGTCCAAGTCCCATGATGTGGCTTTGAACACTCTTCAGCTCTTCCAGCTTGGTGCCTTTGATGCCCATCAGCTGAAACCGAATCGGCATGAAGTATTCGCCGATAATGTGCAGATTGCTGCGAGGAAGCAGGTGGTGAATGTCTGCAACGCGTCCCGCAACCGAATTTTCGATCGGGATCATGCCAAGTTCTGCTTCTCCGGTCTCGATCGCGTGGAAGCAGTCTTCAAAAGTCGCGCAAGGGATAGCTTGGTACTCTGGGTAAACGGCGTTGCACGCCATATGGGAGTTAGCTCCCACTTCTCCTTGAAACACGACTTTGCGCTGATCTGACATCACTATACTCACGGCAATTTAGAAACCTGACACATTTGAGGCTTCGCCAACAGTCGCGAAAAAGCCCCTCGCACAAATTGCCCTAGATGTGAGGGATTGCAAACCTTAATAATACTCAGAGGCGAAACTTAAGGTGAAAAGACCTCAAGAATGAACGCGTTTGCGGTCCTGTTGAGCGCTCTGCAATGAAATCCCCAGATCTAAAAGCGCTTTGGTGTGATATTTTGTCGCATTCTCTTGAGTTCAGGTAAATTGGTTGCGCTGCGCCTTCACTGCAATCTGAATTGGCCTGAGCGGGATATCCTCGAATAAATCAGTAGTTTATAGCCATTTTAAACTGCTGACCGGCGAGAGTTGTTGTGTTCCTTGGTTTTTTGAGCTCTCAAACATCAACCTGTGGTTCACATCACTGCAAAAGACCTAGGAAAAACACTAATTAAATTATGGACAAGTGCCCGAAAATAACTGTAGTTTCCCAGCAAAATACACATATCGAGTTAGGTGCCGTGCCTGCTGCATGAAGGCTAGCCTAACCAAATATTCGGAGCGTGTGAGCTATGAATTCGTTTGAACTGAACAAAATTGCCGGCGCAATTCTGTTCGCCTTGGTTGTATTCATGGGCCTGAATGTTTTGACGGAAGTCATCTTTGCGCCTCATGGAAACGAGAAACGCGGTTTTGAGATTGAAGTCGCTGGTGCCGACAACGGCGCAGGTGATGAAGCTGCGGAAGAAGTCAAGGTCGTCTCAATTGAAGAGCTGCTCACCACTGCTTCTGCGGATGCTGGTGCGAAACAAGCTAAAAAATGTGCAGCTTGTCACACCTTCGATCAGGGTGGAAAAAACAAAGTTGGCCCGGGTCTCTGGGGTGTTGTAGGTCGCGCACCTGCATCTCATGATGGCTTCTCTTATTCCTCAGCGATGCAGGAATTTGCGGCAAACAATCCTGAGTGGTCCTTTGAGCAGCTCAACGAGTTCATCAAAGCCCCTAAGAAACATGTTTCTGGTACATCCATGGGCTACGCTGGTCTGAAAAAAGACAAGCCACGTGCTGACCTGATCGCTTACCTGCGTTCACTTTCAGACAACCCAGTACCGATCAATTAATATTGAATTGATATCCCTCCCGCATATGTGAGGGTAGAATTGTTAAAGAGCCGGGATTTGATCCCGGCTTTTTTATTGTCTGAATTTGCGTGAATGCTAACCTTTTCCTCGTTTCTTCCAGTTAAATTTTTGTCATCTTGGCAAAAGACGTTGTAGCGGAAGTGTTTTCAGCCGTAATCTTAGTTTAAGTTTGGCTGAAAGCTGCAAGAAAAGTTCAATTTTCAGCGCGTGGTGTTTTTTCTACGCTAGAACTACTGATTGTATTTATGGAGGAATGCTGTGCGTACCAGACTATATAGCTCACTGACGGGTTTGGCGCTTGCCATCGCAAGCCTGACATCCTCCGCAGCAATTGCTGAAACCAGTGAGCCTGAATGGCGGTATGCAGACTCCCTCATCAGTGCTCCTCAGATGCCGGAAGGTTTCGCGCACTTCCCCTATGTCAATCCGGACGCTCCCAAAGGGGGCAGGGTGCGGCTCTCGGCAACGGGCACCTTTGACAGTTTGAACCTTGTGGCATCAAAGGGCATTCGTGCAGGTGGACTGGGCCTCATCTACGATACCCTGATGACCCCATCAATGAGCGAGTCCTCGACTGAATATGGCTTGATCGCTGATGCGATGAAATATCCCGAGGACTTTGCGTGGGTGGTCTATCGCTTACGCCCTGATGCACGCTGGCACGATGGCAAGCCAATCACAACAGAAGATGTGGGATGGTCATTCGATCAATGGACCACGCAAGATCCTTCCAGAAAATACTATTATCGTCATGTTACGGGCTACGACATTCTGAGCCCGACAGAGATCCGCTTCAACTTCGATAAACCGGGTAACAGAGAAGCCCCGCAAATCCTTGGTTCGCTCTACATCATGCCAAAGCATTGGTGGAATGAGAAAAATGCCTCTGGAAATGCGCGTGACATTTCCAGAAGTACCTTGGAAGTGCCTCTCGGCTCTGGTCCGTACCGTATTGGAGAAGTCGTACCAGGGCGTTCAATCTCATTTGAGCGCGTTGACGACTATTGGGGGCAAGATCTGAATGTGAATGTTGGCTCCAACAACTTCGACACAATCGCCTACGATTACTACCGCGACGAAACCGTGCAACTTGAAGCCTTTAAGGCTGACCGTTTTGACTGGCGCACGGAAACCACGGCAAAGAACTGGGCAACGGCCTATGATATTCCTGCCGTAAAAGCCAACCATGTCGTGCTGGAAAAATTCCCGCAGACGTATCGTGGTAGTGGCTTGATGCTGGGCTTTATTCTCAACACCCGCAAAGAGAAGTTTCAGGATCGCCGCGTGCGCCGGGCATTGAACTATGCTTTGAATTTCCAGGAAATGAACCGCACGATCTTCTTTGATCAATACAGCCGTTTCACCAGCTACTTCGACGGAACAAAGCTCGCATCTGCAGGCCTGCCAGAAGGGCGTGAGCTGGAAATTCTGAAGTCTTTGAAAGCGCCAGTGCCTGAAGCCGTCTTTACAGAGCCCTACGAGAACCCGGTATCCGAAGATTCCCGTCAGGAGCGTGCCAACCTGAGAAAGGCAATCGGCCTTCTTAGAGACGCTGGCTACGTGCAAAAGCAAGGTAAGCTTGTCAACAAAGAGACTGGCGAACCATTTACAATCGAATACCTGATGAATGGTGGCCGTTTTGAGCGTGTAGCTCTTCGTTATCAGGCCTCGCTGAAGAAGCTGGGCATTGACCTGCAGCTGCGCGTCGTCGATAGCTCACAATATGTCAACCGCGTCCGCAGCCGTGATTTCGGCATGATTTACACCGGCTGGGCGCAGTCTCTTTCTCCGGGCAATGAGCAGAGAGAGTATTGGGGCTCAAATGCAGCAGACAGCGAAGCCTCTCAAAACTATGCGGGTATCAAAAACCCTGCCATCGACGAGCTGATTGATATCATCATCAACTCTGATGATCGTGACGAGCTGGTTGCTGCAACTAAGGCTTTGGACCGTATCCTGATGTGGGAGCAATACGTTGTTCCTGGTTGGACATCTCCATTCAGCCGCGTTGCGCGGTGGGATCGTTTCGCACACCCAAAACAGCTTCCTGAATTCTCCATAGGTTTCCCAACCGTTTGGTGGTGGGACGAAGAAAAAGCCAAGAAGATAGAGGAGGCCAATTGATGACGCTTAGCCAAATCAGTAGACGTAGCTTCCTGCACTTCAGCGCGGCCACTGCGGCAGCCTTTCTGGTGCCCGGTGGAGCCCTGCCGGTTCAGGCGGGAACCTTAAGCCACGGCCTCTCTGTCTTTGGTGATCTGAAGTACCCAAAGGATTTCACGGCGTTTGACTACGTCAATCCGCAAGCTCCGGTTGGTGGCAAAATCGCCATGACTGCGCCGAGCTGGGGCTACAATCAGAACCCGCAGACCTTCAACACGTTCAACACCTTCATCCTCAAAGGAGATGCCCCACCGCGTATGGAGCTCTGTTTTGATAGCCTGATGGTGCGTGCCTATGATGAGCCGGATGCCGTATATGGTCTGGTGGCCGAAAGCGCTCTGGTCTCAGAAGACGGCAACTTCGTCACCTTCAAAATTAGGCCAGAAGCCCGGTTCCACGATGGGTCGATGCTCAATGCAGAAGATGTTGCCTTCAGTCTGAACCTTCTGAAGGAAAAAGGGCACCCGATTATCAGCCAGTCCATCAAGGAAATGGTCTCTGCAACCGCACCGGATGAACACACTGTCACGGTCGCTTTTTCAGGTAATCACAGCAGGCAACTTCCCTTATTGATAGCAACTCTCCCTATCCTCTCAAAAGCGTACTACACCCGCTACAACTTCGAGGCGTCAACACTGACACCGCCGTTGTCCTCGGGGCCATATATGGTCGGACGCTATGAGATTGGCCGGTACATCGAGTACAAAAAGGTAGAGAATTACTGGGCAAAAGACCTGCCGGTCAACAATGGCCACCACAATTTCGAGATCATTCGCCTCGACTTCTTCCGCGATCGACAAGCAACATTTGAAGCCTTCAAGAAAGGCCGCTTAACGTTTCACGAGGAGTTTTCCTCCAAGACCTGGGCGACGGAATACAACTTCCCTGCATTGACAGAGGGACGTGTTGCCAAGAAGGAATTTGCTATCCGCCTCCCATCAGGAGCGCAAGGCTGGTTCCTCAACACGCGCAAAGAAAAGTTCTCCAATCCCAAGGTCCGTGAAGCGCTCGGCTATGCCTTCGATTTTGAGTGGTCAAATTCCGCGCTGTTTTATGATCTGTACACCAGAACCCAGTCGTTCTTCGAAAACTCGGAGATGAAGGCTGTTGGTCTGCCAAGCGATGCCGAACTGGCCCTGCTTGAGCCTTACAAGAAAGACCTGCCAGATGGGGTCTTTGGCGAAGCGATCACGCAACCAGTTTCCAATGGTTCAGGTCAGGATCGCAAACTTCTCAGAGAAGCCTCGCTTCTGCTCAAAGAGGCAGGCTACTACAGACGCGGCGAGCAATTGATCGGGCCTGACGGAAAGCAGCTGCAAATGGAATTCCTTTCCAACTCGCCTGCTTTCGAACGAATTGTACTGCCATATGTCAAGAATCTCAGACTGTTAGGCATTGAAGCAAGCTTCCGTGTCGTTGATCCGGCACAGTTCCAGAAGCGTGTAGATGATTTCGATTATGACATTGTCGGGCACCGTTTTTCTCTGACACCAACACTTGGGCCGAGCATCCGTAACTTCTGGACATCGGCCTCTGCTGAAACCTTCGGATCTTACAATCTCTCAGGCATCAAGGTGCCTGCTGTCGACGATTTGGTGGATAAGGCGCTGAATGCATCCTCGCGTGAGGAAATGATAACCGCTGCCAGAGCATTGGATAGAGTTCTGCGCGCAGGCTATTACTGGGTGCCGCAGTGGTTCAAAGCCTTCCACACAGTAGCTGTCTGGGACATGTTCGGCATTCCGAATGATATGCCGGCATATGCCTTCCCCGTAGAAGCGACGTGGTGGGTGGATTCAGAAAAAGCCGCTCGCATCGGCAAGGAAAATTAGGGACAAAAGAAGCCCATGGGCGCCTATATTCTGCGTAGATTGCTTTTGATGATCCCGACCCTTATCGGCATCATGGCAATCAACTTTGTCATTATTCAGTTCGCACCAGGCGGACCGATTGAGCAAGTTATCGCTCAATTGCAAGGGGATAGTGTATCCGCAACCAGCCGCATTTCGGGTGGTGGAAGTGATTTTGGAAGTTCTGCCGCAGCCAATCAGGGCGGCGGAGACAGTGCAGGATCGAAATATCGAGGAGCACAAGGCCTTGATCCGGAGTTCATCAAGGAACTCGAGGTCCAGTTCGGCTTCGATAAGCCTCCTCTGGAGCGTTTCGGGCGCTTGATTTTGGACTACGCGACCTTCAATTTTGGTGAAAGCTATTTCCGTGACATTGCTGTTGTTGACCTGATCGTCGAAAAGCTACCAGTATCGATCTCACTGGGCCTATGGATGACGCTCATCTCCTATGGCATTTCGATTCCCCTCGGCATTCGTAAAGCAGTAAAAGACGGCACCTCGTTTGATGTCTGGACGTCCAGCATCATCATTGTTGGCTATGCAATCCCGGGCTTCCTGTTTGCAATCATGCTGATTGTTCTCTTTGCCGGGGGCTCCTTCTGGGACTTCTTCCCACTCCGAGGTCTCACCTCAGAGGGCTGGAGCGATATGTCATGGCCACAACGGATTCTCGACTACTTCTGGCATCTGGTCTTGCCATTGACTGCGATGGCGCTCTCCGCCTTTGCAACAACAACGCTTTTGACGAAGAACTCTTTCCTCGATGAAATCCGAAAGCAATACGTTCAAACTGCTCGCGCCAAAGGCCTGACAGAGCGTCAGGTGCTTTACGGTCATGTTTTCCGCAATGCGATGCTCATCGTGGTTGCTGGCTTCCCGGGCGCGTTCATCTCGGCGTTCTTTGCGGGCTCACTCCTCATTGAGACGATCTTCTCGTTGGATGGCCTTGGCTTGCTAGGCTTCGAGTCAGCGCTCAACCGCGACTATGCAGTTATGTTCGCCACGCTTTATATCTTCTCGTTGATGGGTTTGATTGTGAATCTGGTTTCAGACCTCACCTACACCTGGATTGATCCCCGGATCGATTTCGAAAGCCGGGAGGTGTAACGAGCAATGGACACACAACTCGAAAAACGCCTTCAGGATCAGGGCTACGAAACAATCAATCCGCTGCCAGAGCAGACGCAACCGCCTGAAAAGCGGCAAAAGCTGTCTCCTCTCAACCAGCGCCGCCTGCAAAACTTCAAAGCCAACAAGCGTGGATACTGGTCCCTTTGGATTTTCCTCGTCCTGTTTGTGCTCGCACTGGGCGCAGAATTCATCACCAACGACCGCCCAATCCTGGTTTCCTATAAGGGCGAGCTGCTCATGCCGGTCTTTACGGATTACCCGGAGGAAAAGTTTGGCGGTTTCCTTGCAACGACGGACTATCGTGATCCGTTTATTCAGGAAGAGATCGACGCCAACGGCTGGATTCTCTGGCCTCCGATCCGTTATTCCTACCAGACGGTCAACAACGAAATCCCGGTCCCCGCACCAGCTCCCCCAAGCTGGATGATGGATAAGGAGCTGCGCTGCGAGCGTTATGCTGAGGGTGTAAACGATCCAAACTGTACAATTGGCAACTGGAACTGGCTCGGCACGGATGATCAGGGCCGCGATGTCCTCGCTCGTCTTGTCTACGGTTTCCGTATCTCGGTGCTCTTCGGTCTGGCGCTAACACTGGCATCCTCCGTCATCGGCATTGGTGCCGGTGCGGTGCAGGGCTTCTACGGTGGTTGGGTTGACCTCGGTTTACAGCGCTTCATTGAAATCTGGACGGCAATGCCGACGCTCTACCTCATCTTGATCATCTCGTCGGTGCTAACGCCGGGATTCTGGATTCTCTTCTCAATCCTGCTCGCATTCTCGTGGGTGGCCTTAGTCGGCGTAGTCCGGGCGGAGTTCCTGAGAGGCAGGAACTTCGAATACATCTCCGCTGCGCGAGCGTTGGGCGTGTCCAATGGCACGATCATGCGCCGTCACCTGCTGCCAAACGCGATGGTCGCAACGCTTACATTCATGCCGTTCATCCTGAATGGGTCTATCTCCACGCTGACAGCGCTGGACTTCCTCGGCTTCGGCTTGCCTCCGGGCTCCGCCTCGCTGGGTGAGCTGCTCAAGCAGGGTAAGAACAACCTTCAGGCGCCGTGGCTTGGCATGACAGGCTTCTTCGTCCTGTCGATTATGCTCAGCCTGCTGATCTTCATCGGTGAAGCGGTTCGCGACGCCTTTGATCCACGTAAAACGATGAACTGAAGAAGGGAGGATCGCATATGACTGATAATCAAACGCTCCTCTCTGTTGAGGACCTTTCCATCGCCTTCCAACAAGGCGAAAAGGAAAATCTCGCCGTTGACCAGATCTCTTTCGACATCAAGGAAGGCGAGACCGTCGCACTTGTGGGCGAAAGTGGCTCAGGCAAATCTGTTTCAGCACTGTCCGTGCTCAAGCTTTTGCCTTATCCGTCTGCAAGCCATCCAACTGGCAAGATCGTCTATCAGGGCCAAGATCTGATAGCAGCGACTGAAAGCGAAATGCGTAGTGTGCGTGGCAACAAGATCTCCATGATCTTTCAGGAGCCTATGAGTTCACTGAACCCGCTACACACGATCGAACAGCAGATCGCTGAGATTCTGAAGATCCACCGTGGCCTCGGTGAGACGAATGCCCGAAAGCGGGTACTGGAACTTTTGGATCAGGTCGGTATTCCAAATCCGGAAGAACGCCTGAAGTCCTATCCGCACCAGCTCTCCGGTGGTCAGCGTCAACGTGTCATGATCGCCATGGCATTGGCAAACGAGCCGGACTTGTTGATTGCGGATGAACCGACAACAGCACTTGATGTCACGGTTCAGGCGCAAATCCTGCAACTGCTGAAAGACCTGCAGAAGAGCACAGGCATGGCCATGCTCTTCATCACGCACGACCTTGGCATTGTTCGCCGGATCTCTGATCGTGTTTGTGTGATGACACAGGGCAAAATCGTCGAACACGGCGATACCGAAGATATTTTCGAAAGCCCTCAACACGAATACACCCAGCATCTGCTGGCGGCAGAACCTAAAGGGCATCCACCTGCCGGCGATACCAGTCAGCCAATTGTCATGGAAGCCAAAGACCTCAAAGTCTGGTTTCCCGTCAAACGTGGCTTTCTGCGTAAAACAGTCAGCCACATCAAAGCAGTTGATGGCATTGATGTGACCGTTCGCGCTGGGCAGACGCTAGGCATTGTGGGCGAAAGTGGATCTGGGAAGACCACGCTGGGCCTTGCGATCCTGCGTATGATCTCCTCAAACGGTCAGATCAGCTTCAATGGCTCTGATATTCAGGAGCACTCGTGGAAGCAGATGCGACCGCTGCGGCGGGATATGCAAATCGTGTTTCAGGATCCATTCGGCTCCCTGTCGCCGCGTATGTCAGTCTCGGAGATTGTTGGCGAAGGCCTCAAGATCCACATGCCCAATCTCACGGCCAAAGAGCGGGAAGCCAAGGTTGCAGGTGCGCTGGAAGAAGTGGGGCTGGATGCAGCTACGAGGTTCCGTTATCCGCATGAATTCTCAGGTGGACAGCGACAGCGTATCTCGATTGCGCGGGCAATGGTGCTTGAGCCAAAGTTTGTGATGCTGGATGAACCAACGTCAGCATTGGATATGAGCGTTCAGGCACAGGTGGTCGACCTGCTCCGCGATCTGCAAAAGGCTCATGGCTTGGCGTATCTGTTCATCTCGCACGACCTCAAGGTCGTCCGCGCACTTGCCAATGATGTGGTCGTTATGCAGCATGGCAAGGTGATGGAGGCGGGGACGTCAGATGAAGTCTTTGACAATCCGCAGACCGAGTACACCAAGGCCCTGATGGCTGCTGCATTCCGTCTGGAAGCAATTGAGGGCGTCATCAGCTATTGATGCGCTGCTGCTCTGCTCAATGAGCAATAAGAACTTACCCATGGCCGAATGTTCGGCCATGGTCACAGCAAATCTACGGTGGAAGTAAGGAACTAGGTTCCGACAACAACATCCTTGCCGACTTTTAGCGTAACCTTACCACTCGCTTCCATCAGCTGGATTGGCGTCCGCTTTGCAGCTTCCTTCAGTGCTTTTGTGAAGCCACCATCCCCTTTTAAAGATTCAGCCTTGAAGTTCTTAATTTTGGAGTCGTTGTTCACTTCATCCAAAAATTTGCCTTCCGCACGTTTCTTCTTCTGGTTCAGCTCTTTCATGAAAGCATCCTCGGTCTTTTCGTCAACCTTGGCTTTCTTCAGGCTTGCTTTGATTTTGCTGGTTTCTTTGTAAACCTGATCGATATCATCAAACTTCATAAGCACGGCCATCAGGATCTCCCTTTTGTTGTTTCTTTTGGATCAACGGCCAGTATCACGCTAGGGACACTACTTGTGCATTCTTACCATAGGGTAACAAAAGGAAGTGGAGGTTGAAGCATTTAAAGCAAAGCGCTTGTGCATCGTGCGGAGAACTTACATCCAGCGCCGGACGCGTGCTTTGTAGGCAAGGTACTCTTGACCAAAGTTCTCTTCTAAAAGGTCTTCTTCCGGTTTGATCTGGAACAGGGTGATATAGACAGCAAAACCCAGAGCAACTGGAATAGCAAACAGGTTTCCCTGAAAGATGGCCCATCCCAACAGAATGAACTGCAAGCCCAGATACATCGGATTGCGTGTTTTGGAGTAAATTCCGTCAGAAACAATCGCGCTCGCATTTTCAGGATGTGTAGGGCTCGTTGTCGTCCGCGCTCTGCGGAACTCAGAGAGCCCGGTCACTCCAAAATAACCACCAGCTCCGATGCCAATCACAAGAAATGCTGTCTCTGCACCATGCAGATTGATATCTCCGGGAAGCAGTGTTGCAACCATCCAGATGATAACCGCAAAGCTAAAGAAGACAGCCACAGGCGGGAACCTGAGTTTTAAATTTTCCATTGTGTTCCAGTAGTTTGTTGTTCCAGAAATGCAGGAAGCCTATCAGTTCTCAGAGAGTGCCAGCTTAACACCAAGCGCGCCAAACGTAGCTGCAAAACCTCGTTTGAGCCAAGCCATAACTTTTGGGCGGTTGATCACATAATCGCGGGCCAGCGACGCCATTGCGCCGTACCCGATGAAAACAACAAATGTAAGCGCCATAAAAACAAAGGCATGGAAGAGCAGAGCAGATGTTGCATTTTCACTGCCAGGAGAAACGAACTGAGGGAGGAAAGCGAGGAAAAACAGAGACAGTTTCGGGTTCAGCACGTTGAGCAGAATACCGTCGAGTGCAGTGCGATAAAGAGTTCTCTCGCGGCTTTCACCGCTCACTTCCAGCGCGCCACCACTGCGCAAAATGCTCCATGACATGTAAAGCAGATAAGCAACCCCAAGATACTTCAGGATCTGAAAAGCAAGGGCGCTGCTATGAAAGATCGCTGCCACCCCAATAATACTTGCCAAAGCCGCAGGAACAATCCCGAGCGTACAACCAAACGCAGCAGCAACACTTGGCTTAAGCCCTTTCCCAAGCCCGATAGCAATCGTGTAAAGCACACCTGTGCCGGGCAACAGAACAACAATGAAAGAGGTCAGAAGATACTCAAGTGTCATGGAATAGCTCACAAATTGATAGCACGGCAACAGAAGCACCAGTCTATCTGATTGCTCTGGCGTGTCCAATGAACTCGAAGAAAATGAGCTGAAAGTAGGTAGGAGTGGAAAGGCGAAGGACGCCTTCCCAAATCACATAGCTTAGTTAGTCTTGCTCGTGGTCTTTGCCAGCAATCGCTGCTGCAAAGTCTTTTGCTGAGAACGGCTCAAGGTCTTCTACGCCCTCACCAACGCCAATGAAGTGCACTGGCAGGCCGTATTTACGGGCAATCGCCACCAGAATACCGCCGCGGGCTGTGCCGTCCAGCTTGGTCATTACAAGACCAGTTACACCAGCAACCTTGCCGAAAATCTCCACCTGAGAAAGAGCATTCTGGCCTGTGGTCGCATCGAGGGTCAGCAAAGTGGTATGCGGTGCATCAGGAACGCGCTTGCGGATCACACGAATGATCTTCTCAAGCTCATCCATCAACTCAGCTTTGTTCTGCAAACGGCCAGCGGTATCAATCAACAGCACATCAGTATCGTTGCTGAGAGCGGCATCAACGGCATCGTAAGCTAAGCCAGCAGCATCCGCGCCGGTATCGCGCGCCACAACTTCAGCACCAGTGCGCTCACCCCAAATTTTCAGCTGTTCAACAGCTGCAGCGCGGAATGTGTCGCCAGCTGCGAGCATCACTTTCTTACCCTGCTCATGAAGCAGAGATGACAGCTTGCCGATTGTGGTGGTTTTGCCTGTACCGTTTACGCCAACCATCAATACGATGTGTGGTTTATGACCGCTTTCAAGGTCCAGCGGTTTAGCAACAGGTTCAAGGACGCTTTCAATTTCTTCAGCAAGGATGCTGCGGACTTCCTCGCCTGAAATTTCCTTATCATAGCGACCATCAGATACACGGTCGGTAATCGCAATCGCTGTATCAATGCCAAGGTCTGCTTGAATCAGAATATCTTCCAGCTCTTCAAGAGTATCTGCATCCAGCTTGCGCTTGGTGAAGATCGAGCTGATGCCCTCGGATAGGGCATTAGAAGAACGGGAGAGGCCAGCTTTAAGACGCTGGAACCAGCTCGTTTTTACTGGAACATCTTCTCCAGTTTCCGCAATTCCCGGAGTTTCTCCAGCTTCTTCAGCCTCTCGGCTCTCTTCGACCGCTCCAGTTTCCTCGTCTCCTCCGGATCCTCCGCTTTCCCGAACACTTTCAGAGCTTCCTGCTTCTTCAGGTCCTTCCGCTGTTCCTGATGCTTCAGTGATCTCATCTGTGAGAACGGGTTGTCCATCGGCAGTATCCTCAGCAACGGGCGCAGCATCATCGCTGACCTTTGGGGAAAGTATATCTTGCTCAGGCTCAACGTCTGCTGAATTTTCCTCACGCAGATCGTCATTGTCCAGGTAGGCGGTCTCTTCTAGGGCTTTGGTTTCTGCCTCATCCAAATCATGAGGCTTATCAGAAACTTTCTCTTCGGTCTCAGGCTCCAACTCAGGTGTGAGCTCTGGATTTTCCAGATCAAGAGTTTCATCTGCGATTGCTTCAGCCGTTTCTTCAAGGCCTTTAACAGGGTCAAGCGGAACGGATTGAACGCCTTCTAAAGACTCACGCAGCTCTGCACTGTCAGGAGCTTTTTCCTCCTGCAGGCTCTGTGTTTCTTCTGAGGAACCGCCAAACAGGCGACTGAAAAAACCGCGCTTCTTTTCGCTCATGCTGGAAAGATACCTTTGAAATGTAAAAGCTTAAGCTGCTTTGCCAAGTGGCTCTGCAATTAGATGTCTTTCGGTATGCCCTGTAATGCGTGCGGAGACAAGGCTTCCGGCAACATCCGCATCCAGTTCAACCTGAGTAAATTGCTCAGTGCGACCAAGTCCCTCACGCTCAATCAGGATCTCACGCTTCTTGCCCACTTCGGCACGAAGGTGAGCCAGCAAAGCTTCCTGACCTTTTTCACGAAGGCGTGCAGCGCGCTCTTTAATGATCTTGCGATCGAGCTGCGGCATACGGGCCGCTGGAGTGCCAGGGCGTGGGGAGAACGGGAACACATGCAGATGTGTCAGCCCGCACTCATCAACGATGCGCAAGGTGTTCTCGAACATCTCATCAGTCTCAGTCGGGAATCCGGCAATAATGTCAGCGCCAAAGACAACATCAGGACGCATTTTGCGCACGTCTTCGCAGAACTGGATCGTGTCTTCGCGGGAATGACGACGCTTCATGCGCTTCAGGATCATATTGTCGCCAGCCTGCAAGGAAAGGTGCAGATGCGACATCAGGCGATGATCATGCGCGATTACGTCCATCAGCTCATCATCAGCTTCAATGCTGTCGATGGAGGACAGACGCAGGCGCTTAAGATCAGGCACCATCTTCAAAATCTTGGAACAAAGCGTGCCAAGCTTAGGCGTTCCCGGCAAATCAGCACCGTAGGACGTAATATCAACGCCAGTCAGAACGATCTCGCCATAACCGTTGTCGACAAGGCGTTTAATCTGGTCAATGACCACACCCATCGGCACAGAACGTGAGTTACCACGGCCATAAGGGATGATGCAGAAGGTGCAGCGATGATCACAGCCGTTCTGAACCTGAACAAACGCACGAGAGCGTCCTTCCAGTCCATCAATCAGGTGACCTGCAGTCTCGCGCACGCTCATAATGTCGTTAACGCGCACCTTCTCGGTTTCTTCAATGCCAAACTGAGCGACACGGCCATAAGAGGCGCGCTCCAGCTTTTCAGAGTTGCCAAGAACCAGATCCACTTCGCCCATCTCGGCAAAGGTTTCAGATTCTGTCTGCGCCGCACAGCCAGTTACGATAATACGTGCATCCGGATTTTCGCGGCGGGTTTTGCGAATGGTCTGTCGTGCTTGACGGACAGCTTCGTTGGTCACGGCACATGTGTTGATCAGCACGGCATCCTTAAGGCCCGCAGCCTCTGCTTCGCGCTTCATCACTTCCGACTCATAAGCGTTCAGTCGGCAGCCAAATGTCACAACATCAATGCTCACTGTGTAGGCTCCATTGCCGCGTCCCCCGAAGCGGTCTTTGTGTAGGTGAGGGTGTCGAGATTGAGCTCGCCCTCGAATTCAATTGCGGTTTCACCGGTCATCATGATGTGGTCGTTGTCCTCACGCCACTCAATACCCAGCGGTCCTCCCGGCAGATGGACAGTGCACTTACGTCCTGTCCGCCCAGTTCTGGCAGCAGAAACACCCACTGCGCAGGCCCCGGTGCCACAAGCTTTTGTCAAGCCAGCACCGCGTTCCCAGACTTTCATGCGGATCTCGTTTTCGCCAATGATCTGAGCAAGAGAGATATTCGCCTTTTCAGGGAACATCGGATGACACTCAAGCAATGGTCCAAATCGCTCAAGGTCGTGGGCTTCAATATCATCCACCCAGAAAATGGCGTGCGGATTGCCAACATTCACAACACTGGGTGAATGCAGAACCGGTGCATCAATTGGCCCGATCTGAAGCTCAATGGCACGCGTGTCCGCAAACTCTTCCGCAAGCGGGATCTGGTCCCACTCAAAACGCGGAACACCCATATCAACGCTCACCAGCGTCTCTGTGTCAGAAGCATGTGCAATCAGCAAACCAGCGTTGGTCTGAATAGGAACGCTTGGAGTGCCTGCTTCACCCATTAGCAGACGGCCAATGCAGCGTGTTGCGTTACCGCAAGCATCTACTTCGCTGCCATCGCGATTGTGGATACGCATAAAGGCATAAGCATCAGAACTTGCAGGCTCGACCGTAATCATCTGGTCAAAACCAATACCCTTTTCGCGGTCTCCGATAGCTGCAATTTGCGCCGGAGTTAAGACAACCTTCTTTGCGCGGCCATCAAACACCACGAAATCATTGCCTAAACCGTTCATTTTCAAAAAGGGAACCAGCGTATCCGCCATGAGCTTGCTTCCATTCATGCGTAATCCGTCAAGAAGGCACTATATGGATTAAATTACTTTAGATTACTAGGGAAAATGCAGGGAAAAACCTTGTCTGAGACGATTGTGAGGCCAGCTTTAAAGCCTCTCTAATCGAATTCTCTGGTTTTGCACTAATCCGCACAGACTTCCAGCATGTCACCGGGCGCCATTTCCTTCAGGATTTCGCGCATCACTTCCGGATAAACCGCAACGCATCCCTCTGTCGGTAAAAAGCCTTCTCGTGCCACGTGAAAGAAGATTGCGCTGCCTTCGCCTTTGACCGCCGGATACATATTGCAATCCAGCACGACAACAATGTCGTAAAGCCGGTCATCTCGCCACATCTTCTCATGGCTGGGCTCAAACGGCAGATCGACGGGGCGGTTATAAAGAGTATCCTGAGGAGAATCACACCAACCATCGCTTTGAGACAGGGGTGAAACTGGCAAATACGTGACTGGACAAGAGCTGCGATCCGAGCGGTAATACACATTCAGCAGTTCAAAACGCCCAATCGGAGTTGCGCCGTCACCTTCGCGCTTTGTGTGCGTCAAACCAGATCGTCCAAGTGCACACGCAAATGTTACTGCGCCTAGTGTCAGTGTTCCTGAGTGAGGCTCATCACCTGTATGCCGCACAAATAGGGTCTTCTGGGTCTTCTTAAGTAGCTTTGCGGGGGGAGTGGGTACTGCGAGAGGAAGCATCTATGAACCTGTTGTCCTGCGGAAAACACCGGGAGAAACACTCCCAAATAAAGCGGGGGTCACTTACGCGTGAAGTAGATTTTACGAAAAACTTTGAGATTTACCACGTTTTTGCTCGCCTTTTTTTCGGCAACCCTTCATGTATTTATGTGAGATAAGTTTTAGGGCTAGCACCAAAGATTGGTGATTGGGTGAGAATATGACTGCACGTAAAATTCTGCTTGTAGATGACGATAACGATCTGCGCGAAGCGCTCGTTGAGCAGCTGTCGCTTTATGATGAATTTGAAACCACTCAAGCTGACAGTGCTGCGACTGGCATCAAAAAAGCAAAAGAAGATCACTTCGACCTGGTTCTGATGGACGTTGGTCTGCCGGACATTGATGGCCGTGAAGCTGTGAAGTTGCTGCGTAAAGCAGGCTTTGGCGCTCCAGTCATCATGCTCACCGGTCATGATACAGACAGTGACACAATCCTTGGTTTGGAAGCTGGTGCAAACGACTACGTCACCAAGCCATTCAAGTTCGCTGTTCTGCTTGCTCGCATTCGTGCGCATCTGCGTCAGCATGAACAGAGCGAAGATGCTGTGTTCACCATTGGCCGTTATTCCTTCCAGCCTGCTGCAAAGTCCATGCAGGACGATAATGGTGGGAAGGTTCGTCTGACCGAAAAAGAAACTTCTATCCTGAAGTTCCTCTACCGTGCAGGTGAAAAGCCAGTGACACGCGACGTGCTGCTGCATGAGGTTTGGGGCTACAACTCCGGCGTCACCACACACACGCTGGAAACTCATATTTACCGTCTGCGTCAGAAAATTGAGCGTGATCCGTCCAATGCGGAGCTGCTCGTGACAGAAGCTGGTGGATATAAGCTTGTGCCTTGAGGCATAAGCAGCTAATCCAAGAACTATGAGTCTAGCCCGCGACATCGAAATCTTAAGACGCGTTCCTCTCCTCTCGCAATTTTCAGAGGACCAGTTGCGCCTGCTCGCATTCAGTGCGGAAACCATGCAGGTGTCTAAAGGTGGAACGATTTTTAATGAGGGTGAGCGGGCAGACGGTGGCATTGTGCTGACAATCGGCAAGGTGCAGCTGGAAACCGGTATGGGGCGCGACGCGCGTCCCAGAGGCACCTACGGCCCCGGTACTCTGTTCGGCGAAAACGCGCTGATGGCTGAGGGCAAACGTCCGGCCCGCGCTGTCGCACTTGAAAATTGCGAATTGATCCGCGTCCGCCGCGCACTCTTCTCCCGCATGCTGCAGGAATTCCCAGAAACGGCACAAAAGCTTTATGTCGATAAAGCTAACCAGTTTACGACAGCTGCTGCCGCTTTGGCGCGCGTTGGTCGCAAGTTGGACGAAGTGGACGCTCTCAATGAGCGCCATAAACAAGAAGTTGCTGCTAAGCGCAGTTAAGCCAGCAGCCCTTTAAAGCGGCTTCTGCACACGGCTCTCTTTAAAATCATAGATAATCGAGCTTTCGATCTTGGTGATGTAGGCCCGCTTTGTGAACTTCTCAAAGGCAAGGCTTTTCAGGTGATCGATATCGCGAACACGCAGATGGGCGACGATATCGTATGCTCCACTGATGAGCGTGACGGATTTTACTTCCGGTAGCCCAACAACCTCCTGCATGAATTCCTCCACCAGAAGTGCTTCGTGTCTGTCCAGCTGAATGAAGAACATTGCCTCAAAGCCCACTCCATAGGCTTTCGGGTCCACAACCGCATGGCTACTCTGTAAAATACCACTGTCTTTCAAGCGCTTAATACGCTCATGGCAAGCAGATGGGCTCAGGTTAACCTCTGCAGCTACCTGTTTATTGGGAAGCAGTGCATTATTCTGCAAAATTTCCAATATGACGAAGTCTGTTCGGTCGAGATGGTGAGAAGAAGTCATTTTTCGGAATCAATTCGATATTCGGAGGATATGCGCCGCAGTATATTCGGAGAAAATTTGGAATAAAACCTCTCATAAGAAAATACTCTCAATGGCAGCGAATACCCTTCTCTTTTTGATCACCATCCTAAGTCTGATTATCGTGCCCGGCCCGGATATGCTGTATGTCACCAGCAGGGCACTTGCGAGCGGAAAACCCGCTGCCCTCAAAGCATCTCTCGGAATTTCAGCAGGCTATCTCGTGTTTACCGTTTTGGTTGCTGCGGGCTTTCAGTCTCTCTTTCTGGCGGAACCAAGGCTGTTTCAGGCAATCCGCTGGGTAGGTCTGGCCTACCTTATGTACCTGGCCTATCGCCTCTTCTTCGCAAGCGGCATGTGGACTTCAGAAGATGAGCAACAAGCACCAGCAGATACCAATGATCTGAAGTTCGGCTTCCTCACCAGTTTGCTGAACCCAAAGGGAATGCTCTTCTATTTCTCCCTGCTGCCGCAGTTCTATGTGCCGGAGGTTATGCCTTTCTGGCTCTACGCGTTGGTTTTCGGCATGGTGGCAAGCCTGCTCTGCCTGATTGTTTACTACGGCGTTGGCAGCCTCGTTTCCGGCCCTGCCCGCGTGTGGCTGGCAAACAGCAACAACGGCAAACGCGTCTCCATGCTCGCCAGCCTTTGCGTCTTTGCCGTCGGCATCTCTATGGTTGTTGCCGATATCGCGTAAACGCATCTGCACGATCTTTTGAAAAGCGCATTGTAAATCAAGCCGTCAGCTTGTGATATGACTGCATGTCGCCTTCATGCAGTCATAGTTTGCCGCTTTGACTGAGCCAACCAACGTCTCACTCAAAGAGGAAAGTGCTTCCATGCCAAACACAGTCAGTAAAGTACTTGCAGGAGCCGTTGTGGCTACACTGCTCACGTTGGGCGGGCTAAACTCTTCTGCGCTTGCTCAAACTTATACAGAGCAAGACGTTTTTGCTGCAGTAGAGGCGAATGACATAAAGGCATTAGACCAAATCGCAAAAGCCGGAGCGTCACTGGATGCCCGTGATAGCTCTGGTGATACAGCGGTTATCGTTGCAGCCAGACGTGGAGACCTTGAGCTAGTCGAGCACTTGGTCAAACTCGGCGCCGACATCAATCTGATGGATGCCAAAAAGCGTGATGTGCTGAACATAGCGATCACCACGAGTAACCCTGAACTGGCACGGTTGGCTCTGGACTTAGGGATCGACCCTTCCATGGTGACATCTGTCTATGAAGGTTCTGCGCTCATCTACGGAAGCCATCAGGGGGCTGTCGAGATTGTTTCCATGCTGATTGAGGCTGGCGCACCGCTTGATCATGTCAACAATCTGGGCTGGACCGCACTTCTTGAGGCCACCATTCTTGGCGACGGCAGCGAACCTTATCAGACGATTGTCAAGAAACTCGTTGATGCCGGAGCCGACAAAACCATCGCCGACCGCAACGACACCCTCCCAATCGACCACGCCCGCAACAAAGGCCACACAGCAATCGTGCAGCTCTTGGAAGATTGATCAAGCAGTATGGGGGACAACAAAAAAGGGCGCTCAGGGCGCCCTTTGTCTCATCAGCTTTGACATGATGGCTTAGTGCCAAGGATGGCTCAGTCCTAGTTTGTCTTCGTAGCTGTCGATGTGGTCGGTCTTTTGAAAAGTCTGACCAATGTCGTCAAGGCCGTTCAGCAGGCAATGCTTGCGGTGTGGGTCCAAATCAAACTTGATTGAGCCGCCATCCGGGCCGCGCACTTCCTGTTCTTCCAGATCAACAGTCAGGGTAGCGTTTGCGCCGCGGGACGCATCATCCATAAGCTTGTTGAGATCTTCCTGGCTCACCACGATCGGCAGAATGCCGTTTTTAAAGCAGTTGTTGTAGAAGATGTCAGCAAAGCTGGTGGAGATCACACAGCGAATGCCGTAATCCAGCAGAGCCCAGGGCGCGTGCTCACGGGAAGAGCCGCAGCCGAAGTTGTCACCAGCAACAAGGATCTGGGCATTCTCGTAGCTTGGCTTGTTCAGCACAAACTCTTCGTTTCTGGAGCCGTCATCATTGGTACGCATCTCATGGAAAAGTGCAGTGCCAAGGCCTGAACGCTTGATGGTTTTCAGAAACTGCTTCGGGATGATCATATCGGTGTCGATGTTGACCAGTGGCAGCGGCGCAGCAACGCCTGTCAGTGTACTAAACTTTTCCATGGAAGACTCTCCTCGGATCTCTGGAATTCTCTAATTTTTATTAGGCTACAGCGAGATCAATGCTCTCGTACAGGCCCATCATAATATTCAGGTTTTGGACGGCTGCGCCGGAAGCGCCCTTGCCAAGGTTGTCATAGATTGCGACCAGCAGAGCTTGGTGCCGGTCATCATTGGCAAAAACGTGCAGCTGCATTTTGTTTGTACCGTTGAAGATTTCCGGGCTCAGGTCCTCAATTGCGTTGACGCTTTCAAACGGTGCGACCTCCACATCGCCAGCAATGCTGGAGAAATGGTCATCAAGCACAGCGTGCAGGTCTTTGCCTGTCGGTGCGTTACGCAGTTGTCCCAGCTGCAACGGCACAAATGTCATCATGCCCTGCGCATAGTTGCCAACCGCTGGCTGGAACAATGGTGCATGGGCAAGGTCAGCATACAGCTGCATTTCCGGCAGATGCTTGTGTCCAAACTGCAAACCGTAAGGCCAGTAAGAAGACGGCTTGTCGCTGGCTTCATACTTTTCAATCATCTGACGGCCACCGCCAGTATAACCGGAAACTGCGTTCACAGTGAGTGCGTGGGTGGACGGAATAACCCCAGCTTCCAGCAGTGGACGCACAGTCGCGATCACGCCTTGCGGGTAACAACCCGGATTGGAAACGAACCGCGCGTTGGAAATGATCTCCGCCTGATCCTTCGTCATCTCAGGAAAGCCGTAGGCCCAATCTGGATTAACGCGGTGTGCAGAAGATGCATCAATAACGCGGGTGCTGTCATTCTTGATGAGCGACACGCTTTCCAGTGCAGCTGCATCCGGCAGGCACAGGATCGCAACATCAGAAGAGTTCAATAGTTCTGCACGAGCTGCCAGCTCCTTGCGGCGCTCCGGAGCGATGCTGAGGATCTCAATGTCACGGCGCCCGGCCAGACGCTCGCGGATCTGCAGACCCGTCGTTCCGGCTTCTCCATCAATGAACACGCGCACTGACATTTTCGACTCCTTGGAGCTTGTAGTTGGAATTAGGTTCAGGGGTTGTACAACGTCCATCACCCATTGTCACAGAATAGGGCGTGTTTTTTTAGGCCTCTGTCCTCAATTGGCAGTTGAGGGGGGCTCAAGCAACTTCAGGTTCACAAGAAGGGCTTTTCGAATATTACAAGAATTCCCGTATGTCGCTCACATCCGAACACATTCTACTGAAAACGATGTTTTTGCGGGATTCTTGTCGCGTTTCGCATTGAAATATTGAGTAAATGCACCTTAATAGGTTTCAAAGGCATAGGCCGCGTCCATGTGGCATGTTCGCGCAGCCTGTGCCGACTATAATGTTGGATGAGGAACGCCTGAATGTCTGTAACGACAGCCGAGGCTAAAGCTGGGCTTATTGCCGATACCTGTGCACTGCTAATTGACGATAACGAAGACGAAGCAAGGTTTGCTGAAGACCTCTTCTCTCACGCCGATGCAGAAGATCTCCTGAACTATACCCCATCAGAGCTTGCGGTCGTATCGCAGGAAGCCTGGGCTGATTTCGCAAATCACCCGCTGGGGACCCATCGTATTCGTGTGTTCAATCCGCAGCCAAACGCTGACGGCAAGCAACTCGAAGACATTACCATCGTTGAAATCGTCAACGATAACATGGCCTTCCTCGTTTCCTCCGCGATGGGGGCAATCCAGACAGCCGGCTACGAAGTACGCCTCGTACTGCACCCGCTCTTCATCGTAGAGCGTGATGATGATGGCGGCCTGCAAAAGTTCCACGGCACTGTTGGTCTTGGAGGACCATCTGTTCGCCGCGAAAGTCTCATCCACATCCACCTTACACGTTTGAATTCTGATGAGGACATCAAGAAACTCGAAGAGACTCTTGACCTTGTTCTCAATGACGTCCGTCAGGCCGTGCAAGACTGGCGCCCAATGCGCGATAGAATCCAGCTGGCGGTTGAAGAATACCAGCAGGTTCGCGCAAAGGCAGACAACAAGCAGTTTGACGAAGCAATCGCCTTCCTTGAGTGGATGGCGGCTGATAATTTCACCCTCTTGGGGATTCGCGAATTCATTTTTGATGACACCAGCGAAAACAGCGAACTCTCTCTGATCGAAGGTTCAGGTCTCGGCATTCTGACCGATCCGAAGGTTCGGGTGCTCCGCAAGGGCTCTGAATTCGTTGTTATGACGCCGGAAATCAGAGAGTTCCTGCTGAAGCCGGAACCACTGATCATCGGTAAAGCCAACATCCGCAGCCGCGTCCACCGTCATGTTCACATGGACTATGTTGGCGTGAAGCTGTTTGATGATGAAGGCAAGCTTCGTGGTGAACTGCGCGTTGTCGGTCTCTTCACCGCAACAGCGTACACCCGCTCAACCAGCTCTATTCCTTACATTCGCCATAAGACCGCGAAAGTAATGAAGAAGCACGGCTTTGATCCGGAAAGCCACAGCGGTCGTGCACTTCGCAACATCTTGGAAGGTTATCCGCGTGATGATCTGTTCCAGATTGATGTTGAAACCCTCTCCAACTTTGCAGATGCGATTCTTCAACTCAACGAGCGCCCACGTGTCCGTGTTCTGTCCAGAACCGACAAGTTCGATCGTTTCGTATCGATCATCACGTACATCCCGCGTGATCATTTCACCACGAGCATTCGTGAGCGGGTTGGTAAGTATCTGGCAAATGTCTACGAAGGCCGTCTGTCAGCTTGGTACGCAACATTCCCTGAAGGACCTCTCGTCCGCGTCCATTATATTGTTGGCCGTTATATCGGCGATACGCCTCAGCCGTCTCAGGCAGAGCTGGAAGCCTCCATTCAGGTCATTGTCCGTACCTGGACAGACAGCCTGCGAGAAGCGCTCCGCTCAGTCTATGGCAACGCCATCTCTGGCGCACTGCTGAAGCGGTATGGCTCTGCGTTTGATGGTGAATACACCTCCGCGACACCAGCGGTGACCGCGACCAAGGATATTCGCCGCGTTGAACAGCTGGGTGAGAAGCGCCCGCTTGTCATCAGCTTCTACAAGCGCGAGCGTGAAGGTAAGGGCCAGATTTCTCTGCGTGCCTACCACCTCAACAAACCGATTCCATTGTCCGCTCGTGTGCCGATGCTCGAAAATCTCGGGTTCCGCGTCATCAACGAGAGAACCTATCGGATTACGCCGTCAGATCGCGAACTTAGTTATCTGCACGACACCACGCTGCATCTGGACGAAAATCGCTTCCGCAACTTCACAGAAGCCGATATTGAACGACTCGGTGCATTGTTCCTGGCAGTCTGGAACAAACAGGCTGAAAACGACGGTTATAACGCCCTTGCACTGACAGCAGGATTGGCATGGCGCGACATCGCTATGATCCGCGCACTCTCCCGCTACTTGCGTCAGGCTGGAATCCTCTATTCTGAAGATTATATGTGGGGAACTCTTAACCGCTATCCACAGATCGCTCAGCAGCTCGTTCACCTGTTCCATACACGCTTCGATCCTACACTCGGAACGTTTGAACGTTCGGGTAAGGAGGGGCGTCTGATTGATGAGATTTCCGCAAGCCTTGATGAAGTAACGAGCCTGGATGACGACCGTATTCTCCGTCGTTTCCAGAATCTGATCCTGGCAACATTGCGCACCAACTTCTTCCAGCTGGATGATGCTGGCCAGCCAAAACCAACCTTCGCATTCAAACTTGACCCACATAAAGTGGAAGGCCTGCCAAAGCCGCTGCCGTACCGCGAGATCTTTGTGTACAGCCCACGCGTTGAAGGCGTGCACATGCGCTTTGGTCCGGCTGCTCGTGGTGGCCTGCGTTGGTCAGACCGTGCTCAGGATTACCGTACAGAAGTGCTGGGCCTTGTGAAAGCACAGCAGGTCAAAAACGCTGTGATTGTTCCTGTTGGCTCAAAAGGTGGTTTCCTGCCGAAACAGCTTCCAAAAACAGGCAGCCGTGACGAGTGGATTGCGGAAGGAACTGAAGCCTACAAGATCTTCATCTCCTCCCTGCTGGATCTGACAGATAACCTGGACGCTGACCTCATCCTGCCACCAGAGCTGGTTGTTCGTCACGATCAGGACGACCCATACCTCGTTGTGGCAGCTGATAAAGGCACCGCGACTTTCTCAGACACCGCAAACGCGATCTCAGAAAGCAAAGGCTTCTGGCTGGGCGATGCATTTGCGTCCGGCGGCTCCGCTGGATATGACCATAAGAAGATGGGCATCACCGCACGCGGCGGTTGGGAAGCTGTGAAACGTCACTTCCGCGAAATGGACCGTGACATCCAGAAAGAGCCATTCACCGCATGTGGTGTTGGTGACATGTCTGGAGACGTGTTCGGCAATGGTATGCTGCTTTCAAAGGCAACCAAACTCGTTGCTGCCTTCGATCACCGCGATATCTTCCTTGACCCGAACCCGGATCCAGCTGTGACCTGGGAAGAACGCAAGCGTATGTTCGATCTGGGGCGTTCGTCCTGGCAGGACTACAACAAGGAACTGCTCTCAGAAGGCGGCGGCATCTACCCACGTTCTTCCAAGTCTATTCCTCTGACCATTCAGGTTCAGAAGATGCTCGGCCTCAACAAGTCGAAAGCATCTCCTCAGGAAGTCATGACCGCTATCCTGAAGATGCAGGCAGACCTGCTGTGGTTCGGTGGTATCGGCACATACATCCGTGCTTCTGATGAAAACAACAGCGATGTGGGCGATCGCGGCAACGACGCAATCCGTATCACAGCAGCTGAAGTCGGTTCGAAAGTCATCGGTGAAGGTGCAAACCTCGGCATCACTCAGAAAGCTCGTATCGAGTTCTCTCGTGCCGGTGGTCGCTGTAACTCCGATGCGATTGATAACTCTGCTGGTGTGAACTCCTCCGATATGGAAGTGAACATCAAGATTGCGCTGGGCGCTGCAGTTAAGAAGGGTACACTGACCACTCCGGACCGCAACGTTCTGCTGGCGGATATGACAGACGAAGTTGCTCAGCTGGTGCTGCGTAACAACTACCTGCAAACTCTGGCAATCTCACTCTGTGATCGTCGTGGTCTTGAAGATTTGGGCTATCAGGTCCGCATGATGCGTCAGCTCGAATCTCAGGATCTGCTGGATCGTGTTGTTGAAGATCTGCCAGATGATGTGACCATTGAAGAACGTGAAAAAGCAGGTCACCACCTGTCTCGTCCAGAACTGGGCGTGCTGCTGGCATATGCTAAACTCACGCTCCATGATGAGTTGCTGGACAGCTCCGTTCCTGATGATGCCTACCTCGCGAAAGAGCTGTACCGCTACTTCCCGAAACAGATGGCAGAGACCTACACTCAGGAAATTGAAGGACACCGTCTGCGTCGCGAAATCATCGCAACAATGCTGGCGAACTCCATCATCAACCGGGGTGGTCCCGCATTCCTGACCCGCATCATCGATCAGACCGGCGCGTCTGTCGCTGATGTAGCCCGTGCCTTCGCTGTGGTGCGTGATGCCTTTGGGCTGACCCAGCTGAACGAAGAGATCGACCGTCTCGACAACACCATCTCCGGTGATTTGCAGCTAGAGCTCTATACTCTGGTTCAGGATTTGGTGCTGGGTATGGTGATCTGGTTCCTGCGCAACGTCTCCTTCGAAGACGGTTTGGAAGCAGCGATCAACCGCTTCCGCGATACCGTCAAGCGTCTGTCTCCACGTCTGGAAACATTCCTTTCCGAAGAACGGGCAGCAACGCTCAAAGCGGAAACAGATCGTCTGGTGGAAGCTGGTGTTCCAATCATGATCGCGGCTCGTATCGCCCGTCTCATCGGCGAAATGGTGATCCCGGATATCGTTCTGGTCTCTGAAAAAGCCAACCGTGACGTGGATGAAGTTGCAGCCTCCTACTTCCGCGTGGCCGAGCACTTCAAGTTTGGTGCGATTGAAGAACTGGCTCGTGAGTTTGTCATTCGTGATTACTACGACGGATTGGCACTCGACCGTTCCCGCTCCATCCTGGCAAATGCTCTGCGTGATCTGGCTGCTCAAGCCCTTGCGGATGAAAAAGGCTTTGATGGTTGGCTGGAACGTAATGGCGGTAAAGCTGAAAGAACACAGCAGGCAACCAACGAGATTCTGGAGAAGAACCTGTCGGTTTCCAAGTTCTCTGTGGCAGCTGGCATGCTGGCAGAGCTTGCAAACTAAGCTCTGTAAACAGTACAAAAAACAAAACCCCGGTGCAGCACCCTGCACCGGGGTTTTTCTTTGCCTGAGATCAGAATTATCTGTTCTTGGCGTTCTTCTCTTTTTCCATCGCCAGTCGCATTTCAAGGTCGGAGATATGCTTCATCGCGGCCTTCTTGTCCTCGTCGCTGGAGGCAGCGCGGTACTTCTCACGCGCTGCAGCAATGTCATGGGTCAGCTGCACTTCGCGAGGGGCGGCAGCACGATCAAGTACGCTCTTGTCTACACCTTCGATGCGCTCTTCTTCGACCTTGGTTCCTGACTTTGAACGGAGCGCTTCCAACTGCGCTTTGAGTTCTTGTTGGGCGGCGGCGTTCTTATTGTTTTTATTGAGGTCGAACATGCTGGTTCCTTCTCACGTGTCAAAACATATCCTCCCCATAGATATGAATTTAAACCAGCGTCTCTGTCTATTACGTCCCGAAAGGTGTGCTGAACCTGAGCTTAATGCTGTGGGCCTCTATCTATTCAAATCCGACACATTCTGTGCGCGACCTCATTTATAGATCAGCTTGGCAGTCACAATCGCACCAACCGCGATAATGGAGATGATATTGCCAATAACAAGCGGCCAGGCCTCCATCATGATGCCATAGACAAACCAGAGCACCACAGTGCTCAGCACAAGAAGGTTTGCAGCAAGGGAGAGGTCTTTTGTTTCGCGAGACCGCCACGTTTTCACGGTCTGCGGAAGCCAGCACAAGGTGCCAATAATGGCAGCGAGATAGCCGATGTAATCTGCGTAAACGAGCATAGTGATAATCGCATTTGTAATGTGAGATAAGAAAAGCTTGGGTAGGTGAAAACAGAGTAGCACAACAGGAAATCTAGCGTAATAGGTGCATGTGCGGCAGGTCTTCGCACAAAAAAAGCCTCGGGCGCACCGAGGCTTCATCATCATTAGGTCGGCTAAGAGGCCGTTAAAAGACTCGGACCTCTTCTCGTGCAACCAGTTCGGACAGCGTTTTGATGCGTGCACCATTTTCCTTGAAGTTCGCAGGCGAAAGCCATTTTTCAAAGGAGGCACGCAAAACGGGCCATTCGCTATCAAGCACCGAGAACCAAGCCGTATCCAGGTTCTTGCCTTTGACAACGGATGCCTGACGCAATGTTCCCTCGTAGCTGAAGCCAAGGCGCACAGCTGCTTTACGAGACACTTTGTTCAAGGCATTACACCGCCATTCGTAACGACGGTAGCCCCATTTATCGAACACTCGCTGCATCATCAGGAACATCGCTTCCGTACCGCCGCACTTGCGTTGCAGCAGGGGAGAGAAGTGGATGTGCCCAACTTCGATGCTGCCAGTTTCAGGCACAATGTTCATGTAACTCGCAACACCAAGAGCTTTCCCGCCTTCTTGTTCAATGATAGCAAATGAAAACGGGTCGTTCCCGGCAGCCAACTCCTTGATGTATTGCTCAAAGCTTTCAAAGTCTAGAAAAGGGCCTTCATCCAGATAGGTCCAGTTCCGGCCTTCTGTATCGACACTGAACGCCTCATACAGGTCTTGCGCATGCTTTTCGGGGTCCAATCGCTCCAGTCTGCAAAAGTGACCGACCATCGTCTCGTCTGTCGGCAGCTGAGCCGGAGCCCAATCCAACATATCTTCGCCCACGACCTGCCCCAGTTCGTTCTGGTTTTGAGAGGGATCCTTTTCGGATTTCTCTGCGGATTTCAGTGCAGCTAGATATGCAAGCATTTTAGGCCTCCTCGGAATGTCCCGATCTGGAAAGTTTAAAGCACCAAAATGACAAAACCCCGACCTTTCAGTCAGGGTGTCATCATCAGGTATTAAAGGCGTTCAGAAGGATCGTTCTTTCTTACAAGAGCAGAACTTCCGCGTTCATTGTCGTCCTCGTCTTTCCTCGAAGACGTAAACGCCCAGAAACTCCGCTTAATGTCACCTTTGGCAAAACAGTCGTAAAAGTCGCGACGTCCATACATGGAGTTCTTGCTACAGCCGTAGCCGTACCAGTAGCAGGTATCGCTTTTCTTCACTTCAATGTGGCCGTGGCGATTGCGTTTGTCGCGGTTATAAACGCAGATCGAGCCATCTGGCGCACGATCAGGGCTGCTCACGCGCAAGCGTTTGAAGCCATATTTCGGGAGAGCCTTGATCGCCATGTAAGCCGAGCCACCCGGAATGTAGGTGTCTACCAGACCTTCAGAAATCAGATGCTTCTTCACATAGCGGTAGCAGTAGGTCATGCCGCGGCGGCGACGAGCGGAGCGAACACGGCCAGAGCTTGCGGCCAGCACAGCGCCAGCATAACCAATGTAGCTGTCTTCTTCGCTACCGGCGATCTTGTCTGCTTCGTCACGGCTGAGTTTGGCAACTTCAGTCAGCGTGTAGGTCGAAAAATCTGCTTTGGAAACGTAAATGTCAGCGGTGATGCTGCCGTCTTCGTCCGGCTGGTCAACACCCAGACGAACCAGCTCGCCTTTGGTTGGGTCAGTCGCCCAGTCCAGCACGCTCAGCTGTGCGCCGACAGGTAGGATTTGTTGAAGAGAGGAGCCTGCCTTGCCGTCTTCAGCTGTCGCCCAGCCTTTAGCAAGAATTGGCTTGGCAACATTATAGTTGCCGGAAGTGGTCATCTTGTTTTGCGGAAGAGTATCTTTGCCGGAGAGCAGAGAAACTGGCTCCTCAGACAAAGATAGGTCACCAAAAGAAGCGTTTGGCCCTGCAGCAACTGCTGTAGTGAGAACCAGAAAACTAAACCCTGCATACGCGGATACTTTTGCAAGCTGTAGCATAATTCCTCCGAAAGCCTTTTTTAGGCACAGCGGCACCGGTTCCCGCGCGCGTTGCATGCGAGATTGCTGGAACTTGGCAATAAGAAACGGTCGAGGCGCTCACGCGCTTCGTGGTTCATGCCAGTCTGATGATGGTGCGCAGCTGTCGTTTTACTGACGCAAGCTCCTGCACGGGGGCATCTTGCACGCCGGCAGGCAAAACTTTCCAGCAAGCTTTCCGGGGAAGGCCTGCAGGCACTCAACGCTCAAACACATGCAATACAGGCTGGCGCCGGCCTCTCGGTGCCAGTCTGTCAGACAGCAATGTAAGAGCGCGTTTGCTCGTTTAGATCTTGCGCAGCGCCACGGTTTCGATGCTATGGTCTGTTCCCTTTGTCAGGATCAGATCAGCGCGTGGTCGCGTCGGCAAGATGTTCTGGCGAAGGTTCTCCAGATTGATGTTTTGCCAAAGGTCCTTCGCGATCTCTTGCGCCTTATCATTCGAAATTGTGGAAAATTTATGGAAATATGAACCGGGATCTCGGAATGCCGTCTCACGCAGACGCATGAAACGCTCCAGATACCAGCGTTGCAGCACTTGCTCTTCCGCATCAATGTAGATGGAAAAGTCAAAGAAATCAGAGACAAAGGGCACTGCCTTTGCCGCTTTTGGCTGATGCGAAGTCTGCAAAACATTCAGCCCTTCGACGATCAAAATATCTGGCTGTTCGACTGTGACATGCTGTCCCGGCATCACATCATAGAAGAAATGAGAGTAAATCGGGGCACGAACTTTGCGCTCTCCGCCCTTGATGTCTGTCAGGAACTTGAGCAGTGCAGAGCGGTCATAACTCTCAGGAAAGCCCTTCCGACGCATCAATCCTTCTGTTTCCAGAACAGAGTTGGGATACAAAAAACCATCAGTGGTGATCAGGTCCACTTTCGGGCTTGCAGGCCAGCGTGAAAGCAGTGCCTGCAACAGGCGGGCCGTCGTTGACTTGCCGACAGAGACCGAACCCGCAATACCAATGATGAACGGCGTTCGGGTCAGCTGCATGCCCAAAAAGCGCTTCGTTGCAAACTGAAGGCTTTGGGAAGCTTCCACGTAATAGGCAAGCAGACGAGACAGTGGCAGGTAAATATTCTTCACCTGCTCCTGAGACACAAAGTCATTGAGCGATTGCAGGTCTTCAATTTCCTGCATGCTCAACGTCATTGGTGTACCTGCGCGTAAAGACGCCCATTCAGTCTCTGTAAAGACAGAGTAGGGGGACAGGTCCAGCTCTTGCACTGGAGCGATTTCTTTATGCATAGCGTTAGCGCTCAAGGCCCCTCGTGCCTCCCACTTCGCGTGACAGGAAGAAAACTAGTCGTCCGTACGAGACGCTTTTTCTTCCAGTCCGGTTTGGCCGGTGCGTGCTGCAAGCTTAGCTAGAACTTCATCCAGCGACACATCGGAAACCTTCATAACAACAAGTAGATGATAAAGCAGGTCAGCTGCTTCAGAAGCAACGCCGTCTCTATCACCTTCTACGGCTGCAATCGCAGTTTCAACGGCTTCCTCTCCAAGCTTCTGTGCACACTTGGAAACGCCCTTTGAAATGAGTTTGCGGGTATATGACATTTCATCGTCACTGTTCGCACGTGCAGCAACAATAGCCTCTAGGTCCGAAAGGGTAAAATTGGTCATTTGGCTAGCCTTGTTGAGGCCGCTTCAGGATTACTCTGAATACCTGAGCGAAATTTACTTATCCAGACGCATAGGAATTCCAGCATCTGCCATGTGTTGCTTGGCTTCTTCAATGCTGTAAGTCCCAAAATGGAAGATTGAAGCAGCAAGCACAGCAGTCGCGTGTCCATCACGAACACCCTCAACCAGATGATCCAGAGTTCCAACCCCACCGGAAGCGATCACAGGTACATGTACAGCATCCGCAATTGCACGGGTAAGCGGCAAATTGTAGCCCTCTTGCGTGCCGTCACGATCCATTGATGTAACAAGCAACTCACCAGCGCCAAGGTCCACTGCCTTACGCGCAAATTCAACAGCATCAATGCCGGTTGGTGTACGGCCACCATGGGTGAAGATCTCAAAGCGCTCTTCTTCGCCTTCAGCAGAAACGCGCTTAGCATCAATGCTGACAACAATACATTGGCTGCCGAATTTCTGGGCTGCTTCCCGAATAAATTCAGGATTTTTCACCGCTGCGGTGTTGATTGAAACTTTGTCAGCTCCGGCGATCAGCAGCTTGCGGATGTCTTCAACAGTGCGCACACCGCCTCCAACAGTCACTGGCATAAAGCAAGCTTCAGCAGTGCGTCGCACAACATCATAGATCGTGTCGCGATTGTCGCTGGAGGCTGTGATGTCAAGGAACGTCAGCTCATCTGCACCAGCTGCGTCATAAGCTTTGGCTGCCTCAACAGGGTCGCCAGCATCAATCAGGTCAACAAAGTTGACGCCTTTCACGACACGGCCATCCTTCACATCAAGGCATGGAATAATGCGAGCCTTCAGGGTCATGCGAGGCCCTCACGGCTTTTCTTGATCAGATCAAGCGCTTCAGCAGGGTCAAGACGACCATCATACAACGCACGACCAGAGATCGCGCCCTCAAGAATATCGCAGTCTGTTTGCACCAGACGCTCAATGTCCTTGATATCTGCCAAGCCACCGGAAGCAATAATCGGAATGCTCACTGCATTCGCCAGCTCCAGTGTACTCTCAATGTTCAGGCCCTTCAGCACACCATCACGGTCAATGTCGGTGTAGATGATCGCTGCAACGCCAGCATCTTCAAACTGCTTCGCCAGCTCAATCACGGTCAGCTCAGAAGTCTCTGCCCAACCTTCAACAGCAACCTTGCCACCTTTTGCGTCGATACCAACAGCAATGCGGTCAGGGTACTTCTTGCAAGCTTCCTTCACCAGCTCAGGGTCACGGAGAGCCACGGTACCAAGAATGACGCGTGCAACGCCTTTCGCCAGCCAGTTGTCGATGTGTTCCATGCTGCGGATACCGCCGCCCAGTTGAACCGGGTTGGTGGTGTTGGCAAGGATCGCATCAACAGCTTCGCCGTTCTTAGTCTCACCGGCAAACGCACCATCAAGGTCAACAACGTGCAGCCATTCAAAGCCCTGGTCCTGAAACGCCTTCGCCTGTGCACCCGGATCATCGTTAAACACGGTTGCCTGATCCATGTCGCCCAGTTTCAAACGAACGCACTGGCCACCTTTAAGGTCAATCGCTGGAAAAATAATCATAATTCTGTCCTTGGACTTGTCTGTGTCACTGAAAGCGGGCAGCCGTTACGGCGCCCAGCTCAGGAAATTGGAAATCAAAGAGAGACCGAGCTTCTGGCTCTTTTCCGGGTGAAACTGCGTACCAACCATGTTGTCTCGTCCCACCATCGCAGTGAACTCACCCGCATAGTCAAAGCTTGCCAAACGGTGTTCAGGGTTCTCGGTCGCAAAGTGATAGGAGTGCACGAAGTAAGCGTGCAGGCCATCACCGCCGGTTTTGATGCCTTCAAGCACCGGATGTTCATCGCCGATGACGTTGATGGTGTTCCAACCCATGTGAGGAATTTTCAGCTCAGGATTAGCTGGTTTCATCGCGGTGACATCACCACTGATCCAGTCCAGCCCTTCCGCCTTCTCAAATTCAAGCCCACGAGTCGCCAGCAACTGCATGCCTACGCAAATCCCCATGAAGGGCTTGCCGTTGGTGAGCACAGCTTCCGCCAATGCCTCTTCCATGCCATCCAGTGCCAGCAGGCCACGGCGACAATCTGCAAATGCACCAACACCGGGCAGAACGATACGGTCAGCCTTGGCAACAACTGAAGGATCAGAAGTCACCGTAACCTCATGAGCATGATGATGGTTATGGGCTGCATGCTCAAACGCCTTTGCCGCGGAGCGCAAGTTGCCAGAACCATAATCAATAATTGCCACACTCATGAAGAAACTCCTGTTATCGCTTGAGTGTCATTCCAACGACGTCAGTGTCGCTGGTGTGTGGGGCCACTGGCCCCTGTGGAAGCCGCACTTCACTTTTAGTTTTGGAAATGCGGTCGAAGAAACGAATTTCTGCCTCATCCAGATTGGCAGCAGAGATAAACCCGACAGTCTGCCAGTTTTTGCGGCGCAGGCTCCAGCTTTTCAGGAACCCGGCTTCCATCGCAAAAAACAAAGTGGCGAGCACGGTGATAAAGCCGCCAGTGGTAGACCCAAAGGCTTCAGCTACAAACACCAGTGCAATGATAGCTGCCAAGTAACCGAGGAAGACCAGCCACATCCGGTTGTACAAAGACCAGAGCAGCGGGAAGAGCATCGCCCACCACGAGAAACCGTCTTTCACGAACTTGATGTTTCGTGCGTCCTCGTCCTTCAGGTGGTCAAGTGAAACCCCTGGTTCGGTCATGACATAATAGACAGCCAATTGCATTCTCCCTGAACAAGCAGAGCTGCGGGCCGAAAAGGTTAGCCGCCAAGCTGACCTTTTGTAGTTGGCACGCGTCCACTCTGACGTGGATCTGGTTCGATAGCTGTGCGTACAGTACGCGCAACTGCTTTAAAGCATGTTTCCGCAATATGATGGCAATTGGTGCCATAAAGGTTTGCAATGTGCAGAGTAAAACCTGCATTCATGGCAAACGCACGGAAGAACTCCTCAAAAAGCTCAGTATCAAACGTGCCAACCTTGTCCCGTGGGAAATCAACCTGCCAGACAAGGAAAGGACGACCGGAGACATCCAGAGCCACACGGGTCAGGGCTTCATCCATCGCAAGGTGCGTGTCTGCATAGCGGGTGATGCCACTCATGTCGCCAAGCGCTTCTTTAAACGCTTGTCCCAGAGCAATGCCCACATCCTCGGTGGTGTGGTGGTCGTCAATATGGGTGTCACCATCTGCGCGGATCGTCATGTCCACGAGCGAATGTCGGGAAAGTTGTTCCAACATATGATCAAAGAAACCAACACCGGTTTTGATGTCGTACTTGCCTGTGCCATCCAGATTGATGGAAACAGAGATCGTCGTTTCTTTTGTGCCGCGGGCAATAGTGGCCTGACGCATGGGATGTCCCTTGATAAGTTTATAGTCCTTATACTCATGCAAAACCCCTGCACAAGCATTTAAAGACGCGCCGTTTTAACAGGCTAAGGGATCGCTGAAAATACCCAAAGATGAAAAAGCTAGGATCTGCTACTCCCTCTGGTATTTCTCGGCACAAACTGTTAGGAACTGAGCCGTTTATCTAGCAGATATTTGGAGCCTCGCATGTCTTATCGCCCAGCAAGTGCAGTCGATCGCCTGATCCTCCCTCTGGATGTTCCAACAGTTGATGAGGCCCGCCAGCTCGTCAAACAAACACAAGGACTTGTCGGCACTTACAAAATTGGCATGCAACTCCAGTTCGCAGGTGGTCTTCAGTTTGCTGAAGAGATGGCGAAGGAAGGGCATTCCATCTTTCTGGATGTGAAGCTTCTGGATATCGACAACACCATCACCAGCGCAGTGAAAAACGTTGCAAAAATGGGCATGAAGTTCATGACCGTGCACGCTTACCCGAAAAATATGCGCGCAGCCGTAAAGGCACTGGAAGAAGTCGGCAACAAAGACCTCTGCCTGCTGGGTGTCACCGTGCTCACTTCGATGGATGAGCAAGACCTCAAAGACGCGGGCTACGTCGGCCCTACAGCAACCTTGGTGGATCAGCGTGCGCTTGATGCGGTAGCTGCTGGCGTCGGTGGCATCGTCTGCTCGCCAATGGAATCCGCCGCCATGCGTGCCAAAGTTGGCGACAAGCTCTGCATCGTGACACCAGGCGTACGCCCTAAAGGCGCAGATGCAGGCGATCAGCGCCGTGTGATGACACCTTACGACGCCATCAAAGCTGGTTCCGACTACCTCGTCATCGGCCGCCCAATCTACCGCGCCGAAGATCCACGCGCAGCAGCCGAAGCTGTCGTGGCAGAAATTGAAAGCGCTCTATAAAGTCACAAACTAGGGAGCCTCTGTCATGCAGAGGCTCTTTTTGCTTCATCTGTCTTTGTCTCTTGAACAAAGGCTTAAGCTGCTCTGGGTACCATTTGCGCGATCTGAACGAGAGGGAGCGCATTTTATGGAAACCATTCTCATCACAGGCTTTGGCGCCTATGCCAATACGCCCACCAATCCGGCAGAAAAGCTTGCGCTGGCACTGGATGGTGAAGAGATCGCTGGTGCTAAAATCGTCTCCCGCATCGTCTCTGGCAGCTATTTTCACTGCATAGAAGAAACCGTTGCTGCCATGGAAGAGCTGAAACCCAGCTCTGTCCTCATGCTGGGCGAATATGGTGGTCGCTCCATGATCACTCTGGAGCGCCTCGCACAAAACCTCAACGACTGCGCTCGCTATGGCGTAACCGATACCGCAGGTGTCACACTTCAAGGTGAGCTGACCGTGCCAGATGGGCCAGTTGGCTACTACGCAACGGTTCCTCTTCGGGCTATGACGCAAGCCATGCGTGATGCTGGGGTGCCAACGGATATCTCGGATTCAGCTGCCACGTTCTGCTGCAATCATCTCATGTACGGCGTCCTGCACCACATCGCGAAACACAATCTCCCGGTTCGGGCCGGTTGGGTGCATCTGCCTCATTTGCCGGAGGTTGCCGCCATGATCCAGAACCTCGGCGCACCAAGCATGTCAGTCGACACTCTGGTCAAAGGTATGCGAGCCGGAATTGAGGCGTTACAGGCCAATCATCAGGACCAGAACATCAACATCATCTCCAAGATGCTGATCTGAAAAGGACACACCCGAGCACCAAAAAAATGACACATCGGGCATAAAAGCGTCTCTCAACACTTATCCATACCCTCTGACGCCGAGTTCAGCAGATGTGATCAAGTTGGGTTGTGTTTTGCAAATTTCACAACTCATATGACTGCCTTCGCAGTTTTGCGGGTCAGCCCAGATCACAGCGGCGTTATTTAGGTGGTAAGACTGACGATTTCTGCACGCACATCACGGCTTTGTGTCTCATAGAAGACAGTTTCTGCCCTTATTCCAATTCATAGTGGTCACTGGAACTTCCTGCCTCAAAAACGGGGAGCTCTTAGGAGAATATTCGATATTTTCCGCCACTATAGAAACAAATGGATTGGATGGTTTGTCTTGCAGAATATGACACCGCAAACACTTATGAATAAGGTTGCATCGGATGGCGGCATGGAAGCGCCTGTCTTTAATACAGACGGTGAGTGTACGCTGAATGCTGATGATATTGAGATCCACATGCGGGCCTGCGACAAGCGCCTGAAGATGATGGCTTACCTCTCAGAGGATGCCGATGTACCGCAACATGTCATGGTTCAGATGCTGCACGAGAACCATACCGCAAAGAACCGCTTTACCTTCATTCGTGTTGCCCTTGGCCAGCCTGCCGTTGTTTCCTGCATCGCTCTTGAAGAGCTTGATGCCACAGAACTCAAACTGTTCCTTGCAGAATTCAAAGAAGTTGTCCGTGCGTGGAGGCCAAAGTTCACCCCTGCCTCCCAACGTCTGTGCGAGCGCAAAATGAAGCGCGATGGTGTTTGTCACTCGCAAGATAGCGCCAAGGCAAAGTTGGAACTGCATTAATCAGCAGCCCAAGCTGACAATCCATCCCCCACCAAAAAAGAAAAGGGCAGAAAACTGCCCTTCGATGGATCAATCCAGCTGCGCCAACCATCCCTTAATGTCGGTGATGACCTGCTCGACCATGCTTTCCCCTCCAGCTCCTTCAAAGGAGTGGGTCATGTCTGGGTAGGATTTGTAAGTAATATTGGTCTTACTCAGCTCCGTGAGTTTCGCAATCTGTTGATCAACAGCTTCAGGTGAAACGCTTTGGTCTTGCCCACCTTGCACAATCAATAAAGGGTTCTCAACCTGAGCCAGAATCTCTAACTGATCTAGTTTCAGCATAGCGTTCCACCAGCTATAGCCGTGCCCGCTCATGTTGACGTCAAACGGTTTGCTTGTGGTGATCTGCTGTGCAAAGCCTTTGAACCCAGCAGAGGCTTCTTTAAACGCCTCATTAGGCATGCCGCTGGACTTCATGTTGTGCAGGATATCATCAATAAAGTGACGCCCTCCACCATTCAGAGCAACACTGGCCGTCACAAAATCAGTTTTTGCAGCAATCATATTGGCAACCACAGCACCTTCACTGCCGCCCAACAGAAACACCCGCTCGTAAACCCCGCCTTCTTTCAGCTGATTGATAGTCTTGATGTAATCTGCTGTTCGACGTTCCGGTGAGTCGTTCTCGATGTAATCCGCTGGGCAATCTGGCCGTTCATCATTACGATCCCAGGAAAGATCCGAAGTGATGCCGTATTTTTCAACGGTCAACACATCCGCTTCCGGCAGCACCTGCGAGAATTCCTCATTGATCAGAGTATTGTGAGCAACGCTGTTGCAGTCTGAGCCTTGAATGAGAACAAGGAGGTCGGTCGCGTCCTTCGGGCTTTGGGATTTCAGATAGATTGTGATCTCACTGCCGTCTTCACGCACAAGATAAAGGCCTGATGCAAAAGCGGCCTGAGCAGTGAAGAGAACAGAACACCCAATAGCAACACGAAGCAAACTAGATTGCATAAATTCCCCCATGAGCAGACACAGCAAGCGCACAGAGCCATACAGAAAAGCCTGTCTTGCTGAGCCTCACACTCAACGTGATCTGCCCGTAATATAAAATAGAAACACCGAACTGGTGCAAGGAAAAGTGTGCTGCAATCATAAGGCGAGAGTGTGGCGCCTAAGATATATAATTATAGTTTCAGGCAAGCTGCGTAACAGGATCTAATCCGTTGTCTATAAAAGTACTTTAGATTATTCTAAAGAGAAGGTCACATTAGTCATGGCTACATTGAAGGAGCATCAGAAATGCCGGAAATCTCATCCCTCCCGGTCCCTCAATTGGTTGCTCCACGCGAAGAGCTTAACTTCTATCACGTCAATTCTCTGAAGATAAACGCACAACCAACCGCATTTGAAGTCTACCGTGCGTTGTTCAGCAAACGCTCCGCTTGGCTCAGCGCTGCGTTTTGGGTGAGAGACCAAATCTCCGCATTAGCGGGCGTCACAAAGATAAAAGGATTTGGAGACAAACGTACAGCCACACCGCCAGATGTGGGAGATCATCTAGACTTCTTTTTGGTGGAACATATCGAGGATCGCGAGTTAGTGCTCACCTCAAGAGACAAGCACCTCTCAGTCATGACCACCATCAGTGTCGACGCTGCAAATGAAGGGGCGCTGGTCCGCATCACGTCCTCAGTCATCACCCACAACTGGTTCGGCGACCTCTACATGCTGCCCGTTGGTCCGGCCCACAAGTTCATTTCCTGGCGCATGCTACGTAACGTAAGTCGTGCATTTTCCTCAGCTAAGTAAAACGCTTAATCAGAATGTATTAATCTCTTGAATGAGGCGTTTTATTTCGAATCTCTGCTCTGATTTAAGTTTGTCTGCGAGTAATTGTTGACCTGATTAATCAGTTTACTGATATATCTAATGTTTGTTTTTAAAGAATATATGAAATAACTAATGTTTTTTATCTGATTAACAAAAGGACTTCATTTCCAGAAAAAGAATTTCTGAACAAGGCTCTATCAAAAGTGCAGCTTTCACACGATTCCAAATGCTACTCGCATGCATGAAATCGGCCCTGTATCGTTAACTGGCCGTAAATCAACAAGGGAAAATGCTTAGCTAGATTTCATCGGACCCATATTATCATGTTTGCATATTTAGCTAAGCTCAGAATTGTTCATACCATAACACTGCTCTCAATTATTCCCAGTATTGCAGCTCTCGTTTTTCTCTATCAGCTCATCAAGGTGGATACCGAGGACGAGCAGAAGCTGGCAGCACTGTCTCAGCTCACGCGCCTATCGGTCAAAATAGGCAGTCTGGTGCATGAGCAGCAAAAAGAGCGCGGAGCCACTGCCTTGTTCCTCGTCAGCAAAGGCCAGCAGTTTGCGGTTGACCTGAAAGAGCAGCGCCGGGCAACCGATACAGCGCGCATCGACTACCTGCAGTTTCTAAATGGCTTTGACCTGACCATCTATCAGTCAGAATTTGCAGCAGGCCTGGAAGGCATCAACGCGCAACTGCAAAAGACACCAGCCATGCGTTCTAAAGTAGATGACCTCAACGTGCAGATTGGAGAGGCTGTCAGTTTCTACACCCAACTAAACTCCGAGAAGTTGGATATCATCGGTTCCATGAGCGAGCTCAGCCCCAACGCGGAAATTGTAGATCGAATTGTGAGTTATCATGCCTTCCTTCTGGCAAAGGAGCGGGCAGGGTTGGAGCGGGCGGTTGGTGCTGCTGGCTTTGCAAGCAACGCGTTCCCACCTGCAGCTATGAAGAAGTTTCAAAAGCTGATCGTGGAACAAGAGGCCTTTACCCATATCTTCCAGACCTATGCCACACGTGAAATCTTTGCAGACTTCACAAAGGTGCAGGAAGGGGCTGCCAACACGAAGCTGAACACCTACCGCGACATCGCGCTGGGTGGTGCAAACTCCACAACTGGCTTGCAAGCAATAAGCGGTCCGGAGTGGTTTGAAACGGCCTCTCAAAAGATCAATCAGCTCAAGACACTGGAAAACACCATCGCCGCAAGCCTGATCACAGATACGGAGCATCTTCAGGCCGATGCCAACGGACGCTTGACCCTGCACATGAGCATTGCTGCGGTTGCCTTCCTGTTGGTGTTCTTGATGTCCCTCATCCTTATCAAATCCATCCAACGTTCCTTCGCAGGTATCATTGAAGCCATGGAGCAACTTGCGAGTGGCAATCTGAACATCCAACTGCCGGAGCCTGCTAAAAACGAAGTGGGCCAGATGATCGAGGCGGTATCCGTATTCCAGGAAAATATGATCCTGGCGTGTGATCTGAAGCACGAGCAAGACACTCAGCACGCAGCCCAGCTTGAGCGTGGTGAGTTTCTGGAAGGGCGTATCGCTGATTTTGAGCAGGCTGTCTCATACGTACTGGAGACCATGGGCCGCAATTCGCAGACCATGCAGCTCTCCTCTCAGGAAATGTCGAATATCTCCGAGCTCACAAGCTCCCAATCCAAAGCCGTGGCTTCCGCAGCTGAAGAAGCGTCCCGCAGCGTCCAGTCCGTCGCCTCAGCAACGGAGGAACTCGACAGTTCCGTCGCCGAAATCGGCAATCAGATGCACCATTGCCGAAAAGCAGCCTCAGAGGCCGTAGAGCAAGTGCACAGCGCTAATTCCGACGCAGCAGAACTGCGCAAGGCTGCGCAAAGTGTGGGGGATGTGGTCAGCATCATCACAGATATTGCCGAACAAACCAATCTGCTTGCGCTCAACGCCACAATAGAGGCCGCGCGGGCAGGGGTGGCAGGCAAAGGCTTTGCTGTGGTGGCAAGCGAGGTGAAGTCGCTGGCAGAGCAGACATCTCAGGCCACCGAGCAGATCCGCAACGAGATTGCAGATATCCAGCGCGCAACAGAGGGCTCTCTCACGGCAATGGAAGACATCGACAAGATCATTCGTGAGATCGACGAACGTGCCAGTGCTGTCTCCAGTGCAATCAGTGAGCAAAAGTTCGCCACGCAGGAAATCGCAACCAACGTCAGCGAAGTTGCAGGTGGAACGGCGGAGGTCACGGAAAACATCTCCAAGGTCAACGAGGCCGCCATCCAAACCGGCGTAACCTCCAAGCAAGTCCTCATCGCTTCCGAAGAACTCCGCACAGAAGCTGACCACCTCCGCACGGAAATCGACCAGTTCCTTGGTGACATAAAAGCGGCTTAGGGAGACTGAAACAACAAACCAAAGGCAGTTTGCGCATCAGTGTAGGCTGCCTTTTTCACTGCTCAACACATCATGAAAACCGCCTGCACAAAAACTGCACAAATCTGCACGCGATCTCATGTGTTTTGCCCAACTCCCTGCAATCGAGGTCTCTAGATCTCCCCCAACTTCATTCTTTCAAGTGATTTTGGGGCAAAATCAATGTTATCGACCTCTCGCAAACAACTGCCATGGATGCCTGTCCTTGGCATTCAGGCGCGTCTTATCCTCGGTCTGGGGCTCTGCCTGCTCGCAGATTTCTTATTCTTTGGCCACCGCGCAGAAATCGGCTTCAGCGTCTTCATCGTGGCCGTTGCCTTTGCAATCATGCTGGCAGGTGCGGGCAGGGTAAGTGCTCACCGTGCATGGATCGCTGGACTGACAGTGATTGCTGGCGTTGCACCAAGCGTGCTCCAGTGGGATTTCCTCAGCGGCCTTATTGCGATCCTATCACTAGCCACAAGCGCACTGATCATGAACTTGCGCATAAACGCCTTCGACCTGAAGTTAATAAGAGTGCTGCTCGTTTTCCTGCGCCGCTGGCCGCTGGGCTTTGTAAAGGACATGATCACCCTAAGTCGCGTGAAGCGTCGCAAGCGGCCATTCTCCAACTACGCAAAACTGGCGTTCACCTGGTTCTTGCCGCTAACGCTGTTCCCGGTCTTCCTCTACCTGTTCAGCTCATCAAACCCGGTCATTGAGCAGTGGTTGCTCAACATCAATCCTGGAAAGTTCTTCGAAAAACTGAACATGGCACGCATCGTGTTCTGGTCCATTGCCTTTGCTCTGGTCTGGCCGTTTCTGCGGGTCAAGTTCAGAAAAAAGCTGAAGAAAGAGAAAACTACTGTGCCGAGTGTCAAAACACCGGAGCAGGAAGTCGTTCAGGCCTATCAATCAGTGATGGATGATCTCTTTGGCTACAAGGCAGTGGTTCGCTCACTGGTCCTCTTCAACGGCCTCTTCGCCCTGCAAACGGTGTTGGATGCTGTCTACCTGTGGGGTTCTCAAGAACTTCCTGCAGGAACCACATACGCCAATTACGCACACTCAGGCGTTTATACGCTCATCATCGCCGCTCTGCTTGCTGCAATTTTCGTGCTGTTTGCCAGCCGTTCAGGGGCTGCGACCGCAAAATCCAAGCTTGTGCAGGTACTGCTGCTGGCATGGACAGTTCAAACCACTCTGCTTGTGGTCTCCTGCCTTGCTCGCCTCGGCAACTACGTCAGCGAGTATTCAATGACTTACCTGCGCTTTTACGCTTTGATCTGGGTGATGCTGGTGCTTATCGGGGTGCTTAGCATTGTTGTGAAGCTCGCGCTGAAGCGTGACAACAGCTGGCTTGTTCGGGTGAACATGCTTGTGGTCGCGGTGATCCTGTATTCCCTCAGCCTCACAAACACTGCCGCTTTGATTGCAGACTACAACGTGACTTACGCCGAGGGCACCAAGTTTGACCATTGGTATCTGATAAAACTTGGTCCGCAGGCGATCCCTGCAATTGATGCGAAGATCAAAAGCGAGCTGGACCGCGGTGTTGAAGGCAAAAATGGGAGATTGATAGAGTTGCAGTCCTCCCGGCGTTACATGGCTCTCCACGTGCGGCTCGACGCAAGGGACTGGCGCCTTTGGAGCCTTAGAAATCAGTTGCTGCTCGATTATCTGCAAGAGAATGAGGTCCCGGTCGAATTGCAAACCCCGACTGAGTTGCAAACGGCACCAAGCGACAGTAAAACTCGATATCGTGACGATCCGGGCCTCTGAAAATGCAAAATATTCTCGTAGTTGATGATGACGCTCATATTCGCGACGTCATCACCTTCGCAATCGAAAAAGCCAATTACAAAGCAAGCGTTGCTCAAGATGGGTTCGATGCTGTCGCCCGTTTCAGGAACGAGCCGGTAGATCTGATCGTCCTCGATATCGGTATGCCTGAAATGGATGGTTTTGAGGTTTGCCGGGAAATCCGCAAGCACTCAGAAGTGCCAATCCTGTTCCTGTCAGCGCGCGATGAAGAAATTGACCGGATCCTCGGTTTGGAGATGGGCGGTGATGACTACGTCACCAAGCCATTTAGCCCTCGGGAACTGGTCGCGCGTATTGGCGCAATTTTGAAAAGGACAAAAGGCTCCAAGCTCGCAGAACCGGCAAGCTCTGCTCAACGAGAAGCCGGAGGCGTGCAACTGGATGCCGCGTACCGATCTGTGACGTATCGCGGGCAACCTGTGGAGCTGACATCTATCGAGTTTGAGATCCTGAAACTGTTTCTCGACCGTCCAAGAATGACGTTTTCGCGCGACAAAATTATAGATCTCGCATACCCGCCGAATATCCATGTCTCCGACCGCACCATCGACAGCCACATCCGCAATCTGCGCTCGAAGCTGACAAATGCAGGGGCTCCCAACCTCATCGAAACCGTTCATGCCGTCGGGTTTCGGTTAGCAGCCATGTCTGCTGCAACATGAAGGCTGCCACAACCCGCAAAAAGTGGCGCCCGACCCTGAGCATGGTTGTCATTGCTGTGTTGCTAAGCGTGCTTCTGCTGCCATTCGCCATCATCCTGTTCTTCCGCATCTTTGAGCACCAGATTTTCCAGCAAACAGAAAATGCACTGATCGCCCAAAGCGCTGTCCTGTCTGCAGTCATGTCACGCATGGTCGCAGAGCAAGAGGAGATAGAGCTCGGTGAGTTTGCAGCCGTTGAACAAACCATCTCCATTGAAAATGGCCCCTACAAACCCATCACCCCCCGCACCTATCTGTTTTCTGCAAAAACATACCCACGCCGGGCAAAAGCGCGTCCTTCAGGTGATCCATCGAGCGACATTATGCAAGAGATCGGGAGCCGCTTGTCTCCCTTGCTCGTAGAAACTCAAAAGGTCACTTTGGCCGGTTTCCGGGTGCTGGACCACAAAGGAAATGTCATCGCTGGGCGCAGCGAACTGGGGCTCTCTCTAAGCCACATTGAAGAGGTTCAGGCAGCTCTTTCGGGTGAATACAAGAGCGTTTTACGAGAACGCATTTCAGATGAACCCGCTCCAGCTTTCTCATCCTTAAGCCGCGGAACGGCAACGCGTATTTTCTCCGCAATGCCAGTCATCTTGCACAACAAGGTTGTCGGCGTGATTTATGCGTCCAGAACCCCAAGCAACACAATGCGACAGCTCTTCAAGCAATGGGAAATTGTTGCCATAGCAAGCGCATTCACATTGCTGGTGACAGCGCTGATTGGCTTTGTCTTTCTGCGGGTAATCACGAAGCCAATCCATGAGCTCATAGAGCGCACGCAGCGAATCAGTACGGGTGATGCAAACGCAATCGCCCCGCTCAAACACAACGGCACACGTGAGTTTGCATCGCTGGCAGATAGCTTTCTGTCTATGGCGCGCAAGATATCCGAGAGAGCAGATTACATCTCAACATTTGCCTCACACGCCGCGCATGAACTGAAGTCTCCGATCACAGCAACCAAGGGCGCGGTAGAGCTGCTCATGGAGTCTGGTGAGGACATGTCGAAGGAACAGCGAAACCGCTTTCTTAATAATATACTCAAAGACTCCGACAGGGTAACAGCTCTGCTGGATCGCTTGCGTCATCTGGCGCGTGCAGATAACCCGAAATCAACGGGCCAGCTGGATCTGGAAAACCTGCTCGACCACCTTCAAAATCAATACGCTAGTCTTGAAGTGAACTGTAAGAGCCAATCTTCGGTCCAAGTGCCGATCACGCTTGAAAATGCAGAAATCATCTTCTTCAACCTGGTGGACAATGCGATCAACCACGCGGCCACAAAAGTTACTATCCAAATCGAAGAAACGCCGACAACACTGCGATTCTACATTTGCGACAATGGAAGCGGTATTTCTGAGGGGAATGCAGGGAAAATTTTTGACCTGTTCTTCACAACCCGCCGCTCAGAAGGTGGGACCGGAATGGGCCTTGGCATCGTGCAGTCCATGGTGAAATCTCACTACGGCTCTCTCACCTTTTTAGCGGATCGTGCAGAAACAACCTTCTGTGTTGAGCTGCCCAAAGTCCTGCCACAGGACGCATAATCCCGAATCTGTGCGTGACTTCCCCCTGCTTCGCGGGGAGCGTCTAGCCTAAAAAAAAATCTTGCGCTGTTCTTTATAGGACAGCTTGTTTCATGGATCCGCGCGACACTCATCTAAAGCAGCTGCAAAAACAAGGCTGCCACACCGAGTACGGTATTGCAGCACTGCATTCGGTTAAAAAATAGGTGAGCGTCACCACTTCGGTCAGACAGCAAATTTACCGAGTGGATAAGCCTCCCGAGGTCTTTGAAGTTGCCTCAACACAACAACACTTCAAAGACATCTGGCCGACCTGCGGAAACTGCCAAATTCGTGGGTCGGCTCCCCCTTGGAAATATAAAAAAACGCAAGAAACCGCCCTTATGCACTCCCGCAAACTTACATCACGGGAGTGCATGTCATGAGTGTCAGGCGTCGCCTTTCATGTGTCGGTTACCGCTTTGCACGCGTTTGATCATTTTTGAGAAGTTTTTTGAACGGGACCGGGACTGCGCAACAGTCTCAGTGTTGTATCGCTCTTCCCGCACCAGCTTCTGCCAGCGTTTCAACCGGGCAGCATCCAGCTCACCCGACTCAATCGCAGCTTGGATGGCACACCCAGGCTCTGCATCATGGCTGCAATCACCAAACCGGCAGTCCTCAGCAAGATTAACCAGATCCTGAAACACCGCCGAAACGCCTTCGGAAACCTCATAGAGCCTCAGGGCACGCATACCCGGCGTGTCCATAAGCCAGCGGCCTTCACCAATCGGGTAAAGGCAGCGTGCCGTCGTTGTATGCCGGCCTTTGGCATCATCTTCACGAATGCCAGAGGTTTTGGCGGAAGACCCGCTCAAGCTGTTGAGAATGGTAGACTTACCAACACCAGACGACCCGACCAAAGCTGCCGTCTGTCCGGCTCTCCACCAGTCAAAGAGCGGCGTGATTTGAGAGGCATCGCGGGTATCAAGAGCTATGACCGGCAACAAAGGATCGATCTTTTGCACCTGCACTTCAAAGTCCCGCGTGTCCTCCACTAAATCGGCTTTTGTCAGCAGCACAACAGGTTGAATGCCGGCTTGCTGGGCAACAGCCAGATATCGCTCAAGGCGCGCAATGTTGAAGTCTTTGTTGCAGGAGGTGGTTATGAACAGCACATCCAGATTAGCCGCAATCAGCTGCGTGCGTGCATCTTCGCCTGCGGCCCGTCGTTCCACGACAGTAAGGCGGTCAAGAACACGCGTAACCTGAAACTGAGAATCATAGATAACCCAGTCACCAACGGCATAAGAGCCGGTAGAGCCATGGCCTGGGACGCTCAAAGAAAACTCTCCCTCACTGCTGATGGCGACCATCTGGTTCCTATGAACCTGAGTAATGCGCGCAACAGAAAGGGTTTGCAGCTCGTCATCACGAAGCTGCATCATAAAATGAGCCGACCAACCCAGCTCAATCAATTTATGGGACATTTATCTGCCTGAAATAGAACAGCACCAAAGGGTCGCCGTAGCCATCGCATACGGACCCCAAAGTGGGTCAGGCAGGTAAGGCGTGTTGCCTATTTAAACGAACCTGCCTGAGGCACCTTTATTACAATCATCAAACACCTCCTTTGGTTACGTTTCGGGCATCACACTCTTGTGCAACATCTATGAGCTTATAGAGCTACCGGGTGTTTGGCAAGCAGGATTCCCGTGCGGCATAATGGCCAAAGCGCGTTGTGTCTGATTGGCTTCAGTCAAACTACAAGAAGTCGCTGCACTAAAGATTTTGGAGCGCGATGTGCTCTAAGAGTTCGACCTGGCTTCGAGCGCCAGATGGATCATTTTCGCCACGTCCAGCACGTCATCATTCAGCGCTTGCTCAACCAAGCTGATGTCCACCGTCATGTCATAAAGCTCGCCAAAATCGTCTGTAAACGGACTGTTCTTGTATGTGTGGCTGACAACAAATGCACACGGGGAGCTGACCTTCAGCTCGCACGCCTTCTTTTTCTTCTTCAAGCTGATGAAGAAGCCATGCCCCCAGTCATTGGTAAAGGGAAACACGATTTGCCCCCGCAGCTTGGTATTGAGATAAAGCTGGGCCGGGATCGTTGTTGTGCCATAGCAAAGGTAGACCCGATCTAACGGCGCGCCTTTGTAATCTGCATGAACGTTCGCAATGGACGCCAGATTCTCGCGACACGGATCATGCAGTTTGTCATGCGGTTCATCGAAGTAGACAACGCCTTCAGCGCCAACCACATGAGCAATGATGGCAGTGAAATAGCCAAGGCCAGAACCTGACTCAAAAACCGCCATACCCGGCTTGAGGTCTGACCAGTTGAAGATCTGCGCCCATAAAGACGGCTGACCAGTATTGATATTGGCCTCGTGCACAAGCTCTACCAGCATGTCCTGATAAAGGTCCTCTGGATCCTCCAGAACCGCCCTGCGGCCATACCCTTGCGTTGTGATAGCGACACGCCAGGGAGGAGGAAAGAGGAAATCTTCTTTGCGAACAGTGGCAAACGCATCCATCAGCAATGCCCGGTTCCCACCGCGCAAATTGTAACAAACTTCTTGCGCGTATGCGTTTTCAGACATCGCAGAAAAACCGCCGCCTCAAGAGAAGAGAGAAAGTATGACCCATGCGACCGGATTCAATCAAACCGCATCGGTCTACTCAAATCAAATATTAGAGCGCAGCACGTGAGTGCCACAAACTCCAGGACAGACTAACTTTTCCCAAGAGCAATTGAAGACCAGTTGAAATAAGGGTCCAAACTTTAACGGAGCCCTATTGCGCGGAGCTGGTTACGGATTGATGTGCGTTTCTCGGAAGGAGGAGCGAGCCAGATCATAAGAAAGGCATAAAGCGCAAAAGGTACGTAGGCCGCCTTAGTAAACCAAGGATAAGCTGCAACCAGTACCCTGAGCTTTTCTGGTGAGACCAGATAAATGATCAGCATCCAATATAAAACGACAACACCCCAGGTGCAGAGATACCGGGTTAGGAAGCCTAAAATATTAAAGCGTCTCGGCCATAAAACGGCAGCTAAAACAAGGTATCCGCCAAGATAGATTGAATTGATGAACAAGCTATCTTGAGCAGTGGCGTCAACCAACTTACTTACATACGGATAAGAGGCATAGAAGACCACAAAGCTCAGATACTTGCGTATGAGACCAAAGCGCGTCAGCGGCATTGAATCCGGATCAAAGAGTTCCTGCTCAGAATATTGACCACTATATCTTTTATAAAAACTGATGGCTTTGTTTTGCATAAGTGCGCCGCGCATAAAACGATTTCTCGTTTATTCGCATAGAGATAAAGCCAACGCAACCAAGCTTCCACAGAGATCACAGTATAGTGTTGTTCGCCTTGTTCTTTGCTGCAGGAGCTCGCCAGGTCATGATGCCTGCGTAAATTGCCGGGGGGATGTAAACCGCATAAACGATCCATGGGAAGGATTTTAGAAACGTGGCAAACTCTTCGGCGGTGATTGTGAATGCAATTGGCAGCAAAATGACTGCGCTATACACCATCGCGAAGAGAACGATACCAACATACCGCCCAATGAGTTCCAGCGCTTTCACCTCACGCGGCCAGATTAAAACGGCAACCACAACAAGTGCACATGTAACGGCATAATTGAAGACCAGCAAATCCCGCATGCTTGTAGCATAGCCACTCATGAGAAAGGTGGAAGAGATATAGAATAGCAGGTAGCTCAGATATTTGCGGGCAACTCCAAGGCGCGTCAGAGGCTCTGGAGTTTTCTTGTACGGATCCTTGCCGTGGTACTTCTTGTAGTATTTCCGATAGAAGTTGGCGTCTTTGATCTGCATACCAGCCCCGTGCAACCGACAGAATGCTCCGTATTTTGCACAATGCTTACTTGGGTACAATATGGAGTTTCTTATCTAGGCATTTCATAGCTGTAAGAAGCGCAGAAATTGGATTGGCTTTCCATGCCTTCTACCGTCATAGGCGGCATATCACCGTCAAAAACATCGATTGCCAGCATGTTCTTGCTTGGGTAGCTGAGAACGAGATAGCCATCTGTCGTGTCTGGTAAACAGAGATTGTTGTTACGGATCAGCATGAGCATATCAGCGCCCGTAAAGCGGTAGAGATTGGGAACTTCGCTGGTTACAGGCTTAATATGCAGTACACTTCCTGTTGCCATCGTGATTGAGGTCATCCCCACGACGATGTCACCGGTAATACTGGTCGCGGTGGTGCTGGAGGCACCCCATTTTTTATCAGGAGCCTCGCCAGCATAAGCAAGCGGAATGGAAGCAAGAGACAAGCCCAGAAAGACAGAAGTAATCTTGATTTTCATTTGGAACTACCTTGATTGAAACAGTCAGGGCGTAGGTTGCCCTACGACTTGTTGTAGGTAAACGAGCCGCAGAACCCGGCTTGCTGATCAACGCTCTTGCCAGCTTCAGGCGGTACATCACCTCCGAAGACATCAATCACGAGAAAATCTGGCTGCGACCGGTCGATGATCATGAAACCTTTATCGACGTCTTTCTCGCAGAAAACTTTGCCCTCTGGCAGGTCGAGAGACGTTGCACCAGTGAAGGAGAAGAGGTTGGGGGTATACCCTTCAACGCCCGTGATTGTCAGAATTCCAGATTTGCCCATCTCGATCGTCCCGGGAGCCAGAATAATGTCTCCGGTGATCTGCTCAGCTGAAAAGCTGTAGGCGTGCCAGTCTTCCGGGCCGGCAATTTCCGGCTCGTCCTGAGCAAGGGAACCAACAGGTGTCATCATGAGGGCAACAATGCCCAGAGCACCAGCGATACTTCGTAAGTTTGGATGCCGCATCTTAAGTCTCTTGAGGCCTCTCTCCGTTTATCGCGGAGATCCTAGGCGGCGAACATAAATATCTTCCTAGATCGAAATATCGAATTGCAGGCAAAACAAAAGCCACGCTGGAATCCAACGTGGCTTTGTCAAAGTACCGACGGAATGCCGGAAACTTAAAATTCTTAGTTTGGCTTCGCTTCGCCGTTTTCGCCTGCAGCAGGTGCCTGCTGAGCAGCAGCAGCCTGAGCGAGGTTCTGACGGTACAGAGCTGCAAAGTCGATTGGATCGAGCAGCAGTGGTGGGAAGCCGCCATTGCGTGTGGTGTCTGCAAGGATGTTGCGAGCAAACGGGAACAGCATGCGTGGGCACTCGATCAGGATGAACGGGTGCATATGCTCCTGAGGAACACCGGTGATCTGGAATACGCCACCGTAAACGAGTTCAACAGCAAACAGAACCTGCTCAGGAGTGTTCGCTTTTGCGTTCAGAGTAATAATAACTTCGAACTGGTCTTCGCCAATTGGGTTCGCACCAACGTTTACGTTGATGTCCAGCTTTGGCTGTTCACCTGGCTGAAGAGACTTTGGAGAATTTGGGTTTTCAAAAGAAAGGTCTTTAATGTACTGAGCCAGGATGTTCATGCCTGGTGCAGCTGCTTCACCCTGTTCACCAGCAGTATTAGCTTCACTCATATCGTTTTTCCCGTGTCGCAATAACAATCACTGGTACAACACACTGTCACTCTTAAGTGTTTGTTTGCCGTACCTGCGCAACTAGATGGTGGCTAGCATGCCCCAGAGGCGGATACAAGGCTATGCTAACATTTCAGCGGCAAAACAAGATAGTTCTGCCACATAACCCATTGGCAAGTGGATCACCTGTGATTTATGAAGGGCATCTGTGACATATTGGAGCAAGATTAAATGATGAGCACACCGGAAGGGCAGTCGCGACTGTTAGACCCGCAGATCAAGCTGGATACGCTTGTGCGCCTGCGTTGGTTGGCAGTGGCAGGACAAACTGTCTCTTTGCTTGTGGTGCACTATCTGCTCAACTTCCCGCTTCCCATCGGTTACAGCTACGTTCTGGTGGCCGCATCCGCCTGGCTCAATGTCATTCTCAAAATTCGCTGGCCATCAAGCACGCGCATTTCCAAAAATGCAGCAGCAGCTCAGCTGGCCTACGATATCATTCAGCTCGGTGGCCTGTTCTACCTCACAGGTGGTCTGGGCAACCCGTTCTGTTTCCTCATTCTTGCACCTGTTGTCGTCTCTGCAACCGCGCTGTCTTCCCGCAACACCATCATTCTCGGCGCGCTGGCCGGAGCAGTCGTCACGCTGCTCACCGCGTTCCATATGCCGCTGCCATGGTATGATGGCACGCAGATTGATCTGCCGCCGCTCTACCTTGTCGGTGTCTGGTTCTCGCTCATGTGCTCCATGTTCTTCATGGCAACATACTCTTTGCGGGTTGCTGAAGAAGCTCGCCAGCTCTCCAATGCATTGGCAGCCAGTGACATGGTCCTGGCGCACCAGAAGCATCTGTCCGCGCTGGACGGCCTTGCAACAGCTGCCGCGCACGAACTTGGCACACCGCTGGGCACCATCTATCTGACGGCCAAAGAGCTCTCCACCGAGTTTGAGAAGGGCGACCCACTGCGTGAAGATGCTGAGCTGGTTTATTCTCAGGCCGCGCGTTGTCGTGAGATTCTGAAGAAGCTCACAAGCCTGTCCAGTGATGCCGATCAGGTGTTCCAACGCATGCCGATTTCGCTGCTGCTGGCAGATGTATCTGAGCCGCACCGAGGTCTCGGCATTGAAATCAATATCAAGGCTGAAGGCGTTGGACCGGAACCTGTCGGTGTCCGTGATGCTGCCATTAGCTATGGCCTCGGCAACTTGCTCGAAAACGCCGTAGACTTCGCAGAAACCACCGTTCTTTTCGAAGCGAAGTGGGATGATAAGCACGTCGAAATCTTCATTCTGGATGACGGGCCAGGCTTTGCGCCGGACGTGCTTGCCAGAATGGGCGAACCCTATGTTTCCAAACGCTCTGCGCCTGCAATTTCAGAGGATGGCGAGGAAGAATTTGACGACGAAGCAGAACGCCAGTCAGGCGGTGGCTTGGGACTTGGCTTCTTCATTGCCAAAACATTGCTGGAGCGCTCTGGTGGAAGAGTGAATTTTCATAATCGAAAAGATCCTGACCGCGGAGCTTTGGTTCATATACGCTGGCTACGTGAAACTATGGATCAGGGAGCGCAAACTCCAGAATCCTGAGAGTAAATCTCTAGGTATCCTAGTAAAAATACTTTAGCGAAATCTGGCTATAAAAGCCCATGGGAACTTCCCTTAACTGAAAAATATACTAAAGTGTCCTGTGAATACCGTAGATTAATCGGACCTGCAAAATGACAGAACCAGAAGTTGCACCTCTTGGACGCCTTCTAATCGTTGATGACGATCGTGCTTTCCAGCAGCGCTTGGAACGTGCGATGCAGAAACGAGGGTTTCACACGGAAACCGCTGACGGCGTAAGAGAAGCGCTGAGTAAAGTTGCAGCACAGGCACCTGATTATGCTGTCGTAGACATGCGCCTCGAAGATGGCAGCGGTCTGGACGTGGTTGAAGCCATCCGCATGAAAAAGCCGGACGCGCGCGCAATCATCCTGACCGGCTATGGCAACATCGCAACTGCTGTAACAGCAGTAAAGCTTGGTGCCATTGACTATCTCGCAAAGCCAGCTGATGCTGATGATATTCTGGCAGCGCTGACCCGTCGTCCAAACGATAAAGCCCCACCACCAGACAATCCAATGTCTGCTGACCGGGTTCGTTGGGAGCATATCCAGCGCGTTTATGAGCTGTGTGACCGCAACGTTTCAGAGACAGCCCGACGCCTGAACATGCACCGCAGAACACTCCAGCGCATCCTGGCAAAGCGCGCACCGCGCTAATCCGGCAGCATTCATTGCTACAAAAACACAAAAGCGCGGCTCAAACCGCGCTTTAATTTTGTCTGTACTTGGGAAAGTGAGAGAGCTTTAGCTCTTCTCTTCGCTCTCTAAGCTGTGCTTTTGGATCAGCGGAAGCTGCATCATGGTGAAGACCATGGTGATTGGCATGAAACCAAAGACCTTAAAGTCCACCCAGAAGTCCGTTGAGAAGTTGCGCCAGACAAACTCATTGATCAGCGCCAGCACAAAGAAGAACAGACCCCAGCGCATAGTCAGCTTGCGCCAGCCTTCCGCATCCAGCTTGAAGGCGCTGTCAAACACATATCCCAGCAGAGATTTACCGAAGAACAGCCCACCCAGCAGGATGGAACCAAACAGGGTGTTCACGATGGTTGGCTTGAGTTTGATGAACAGATCGTCCTGCAAATACAGCGTCAGTGCGCCAAACACGAGCACCACAACACCAGACACCACCGGCATCACCGGTAGATGACGGGTGAGGATGTAAGATACGGTGAGGGAGATGGTGATTGCCACCATAAAGGCAGCTGTTGCAATAAAGATCGGCTGACCAAGAGCACCCAATGCAGGAAACATCTCGGCAAGCTGTGCGCCTCTGGAGTTGGCGATGAAGAAAACGCCCAATGGACCGAGCTCAAGGGCCAGTTTCAAAAGTGGCGAAACGTCTTGGCGCTCAGTTGTCTGCGTAGAGCGTTCTGAATTCATCTGCAAAGGCTTCCTTTTGTTGCTTTTCTCCCGACCTGAGAGATTTAAGCAGCAATTTTGCTATTAAAAGGGCAATTAAGAGCGAAATTGCAAAATCGTCAAGTTTTATGGCACCGATATAGCCGTTTTGAGGGGCTATAGCCTTAATTATGCGTTCATCTTGCAAAACGCGAGGTGTTACAGCCAACTAGGAAGTAGCAGTTTGTTTGCTAGTTAGTGCTGAAATTTAGATTGCATTAGATATTCTAAGCAATTTATGAGTGTTTTGTAACCACATTTGATGTGTCTATTTGATTTTACTCATGAATTACAAATGGCAAAAAGCAAAATTTATCAATTAGTTCGCGATGAGTTTTCGTCGAAAGAGTGTTTTGAATCTCATATTTATTAAAATGCTGCACATGTTGATGTGTAGTGACGATATATCCAAATTCATCTGGAACTAAATATTATGAAAACCACTCTCAAATGCCTCGCAGCTGCACTTCTGCTTAGTGCTTCTACGCAGTCTGCCTTTGCTGGCCCAATTAAAGATGCAATGATCAAGCACGCCACCATCGCGAGCTTCATTGGAGCAGAAAAAAGCTGCGGACTCATTATTCCTGATGCAAGGGGCAAAGCACTGCTCGACGAAATCAAGAGTGAAGATGAGGGGTTTGTTATGAGTGTAGTCATGATGTCTATGGTGCATGAGCAAGTTGTTCAGAAAATCGAAGATCCTGCCGCTCGTGAAAAATATTGCTCTGAGCTCATCGCCGAAGCGCGCGAGCAGGGCGTGATTGACTAAGTCAACATTTAAGCGCTTGCTCACCAGATCATATGTTTGAGGCTGGGAGCACTTGCAAGTCAGTCGTGATTGAGCATTCTAAGGCGGCGCTTGGATTAATCCTCAGCTCCGCCTTTGCTGTTTCTGATGACATGTTCAGAGTTGCAGAGCAGCCTATCTGATTTCAAATGCAAACCTGGAAGAGATGCGAACAGATTGTGTCGCACTCTAAACACTAGAATTTCATTTCGCCCGCAACCTCTGAATGAGTTATGCTTTGTGCAAGTGGGAAATCCGGGAACGATGATATTCAAAGGTCTTTCTAAAATGGCTGTTATTGCAATTCTTCTGGTCGCGCTTGTGGTTGGCGTCACTGTAAAACTTATTTGGCAAAACTCTAGAGTGCCGGATTATGTTGGCGTGCATGATGGTCAGTTTGCAGCCCTGCCCAACTCCCCCAATGCCGTCTCTTCTCAAACAGAAGATACAGCCCGCCGTGTAGAGCCTCTGTCCATGCTCTCCTCCTTTGAGATCACACAGGCAGCTCTCACCAACACCTTACAGGAGATGGGCAAGAACAAGATCAGCAAGGTAGAAGGATCATACCTCCACGCCGTCTTCACGAGCTCAAGCATGGGTTACAACGACGATGTAGAGCTCTGGATCGATGAAGAAGCAGGCGTCGTGCACTACCGCTCTCAATCCCGCGTTGGCTACAGCGATATGGGCGCCAACAAGGCTCGCTACGAGCGTTTCAGAAGCATTTATTCCACATTCACTGACACTGAGAATTGACTCAGAGGCAACTAACACACCTGTGAGTTTCGCAGAGTCAATATCTCCTTGAAATGACTCATGAATCTACCCGACTGCATACAGCGCACTGACTCTGCGGGAGATAAACCGCAGAAACATTGAGACTCACAAAACTGTAAGTAGCCAGTGAGTCTGAAGCGAGTCAGGAGGGCGGCCTACTTGCTGCAGTGGCTCTGGCATTTGAAAAAGATGAAGCTCGGATTCTTCTGCAGCTTCTCATAGTGGATTGGAGATTTTTCCTTCATCTCGGCAGCTGGCATCCCTTCGCGCAGGTCCACAACACACATTCCGGCAGCTGAGAGCCACCCAAACAGCATGGAGAGTGGGCGGCGATAAAAACTCACCTTCACCGGCATACCAATGGTGTTCCATTCCTCCGTCACATGTTCCTGACGCAGATAACTACCGCTTGGAGAGCACTGTGCATCCACCAGCGGATGATGGGTTGAGAACACGAAGTAACCACCCGGCTTCAACACGTTCCCGATGTCTCTGAAAAGCTTGTTCAGGTCTTCGACGTAATGGATCATCAACGGACAGATCACGATATCAAACGTGCCTTCCAGTTTCTCCGGCAACCCATTAGACAGGTCAGAGGTGTAGCACTTTACGTTGTCGTCCAGCTTCTCTTTCACCAGCTTCAGCATCTGCTCGGATTCATCAATGCAGGTTACATCAGCTCCGTGATCATAGAGAAACTGCGCATACACGCCGGGGCCGCACCCAAGGTCCAGCACCTTCAGCCCTTGCAGCGGCGGCAGCATGCCAAGCAGGGTGGGGCGCTCTAAAAGAGCGTTGTAGATGTTCTCCTGAATGGCCTCATCATACTGCTCGGCAAAATCGCTATACAACCGAGATGTCATTCACGTACTCCGCATCAAACACATGTTCCCGAACAAGACCTCTGATCAACGCCTAGGAATATGCGACAAAACCATAATTAAAAGCAGCCGAAACCAACTGGAATAAAGGTAAATACCTTTCAAAATCCGTGTTTCTGCCATGCTGCCAGATGGGCCTTGTATGAGTCTAACGCGAAAAAACTGTGTCGTGATGACGGCAAGCTCAAGCTCATATCGCAGCGACAACGAGGTGTCAGAACCCCTGAAAAACGGCAGAGCTACCGCTTTTCCCGTAAGAGCCAGATAAAGAAAATCCCGCCAATAAGCCCGGTAATGATGCCAATCGGCATGTCTTCCGGCTTCATCAGCGTCCGTGCAGCAGCATCTGCAAGCAATAGGAAGATCGCCCCAAACAGCGCTGAAACAGGGATCAGGCGTCGATAATCGCCGCCAACAAACAGCCGCACAATATGAGGCACCATAAGCCCCACAAACCCGATCATGCCGGAAAACGCGACCATAACACCCGTAATCAGCGCACCAATCACAAAGGTTTCCAGCCGGAAGGCACCAACGGATATGCCAAGTGTTGTCGCCGTCTCATCGCCAATTGTCATCGCGTTGAAATGCCCTGCGCGAAACCACAGCCAGAGCCCGCACAAAGCAAGCACCACCAACGGGTAGGCGAGATGTGCCCACTGCGCCAGCCCCAATCCGCCCAGCATCCAGTAAACCACAGTATGCGTCGCCCGTGGGTCTGCCAAAAAGATGAGGATATTGGCGCCTGCCATCAGCACAAAGCTCACAGCTACACCCGTCAGCACCAGACGGTCGGCACTGGTAGCGCTTGTAAACTTCGCCACCCCAATCACCAGCAGCGTTGCCCCAAGAGCACCCAGAAACGCCAGCAAAGGTACGGTGAGCATCCCCAAAAACAGCCCCGTATGCAGCAGAGCCAACACCGCCCCAAACGCGCCACCAGCTGAAATGCCGATCAAATGCGGGTCAGCTAGCGGGTTGCGGGTGACGGATTGAAGGCAAGCTCCCACGATGGAAAGCCCGGCCCCCACCATGATCGCCAGCAGCGCACGGGGCAGGCGGATCTCCCAGAGAATGCTCTCCCGCCCCAGCGACCAGCTCGGCTCAACCGTGCCCGGCACCAGTTTGTTGGCAAGAACACCCCATACAGTCTCCATGGAAATGGAAACCGCCCCAACGGAGACCGCAAGGCAGACAGAAAGAACCAGCGCAGCCAATCCCACGCAGCAAATCTGCAGCAAATGATGAGAAGAGCCCTCTTTGGGGGCTACAACAACGCCGGTTCCTTCGCTCATTGTTAGTTACCCCAGAATGCGGTTGCGAGTTTCTTGATCGCCTTGATGTTCCGTGGTCCCGGAGTTGCTTCAGCATATTCCAGCGTCACGAACCGGTCATTCTTCACCGCATCCATATCCGCAAAGGCGGGGTTGTTGAGCATGAACTCACGCTTCTGCGCAGCAGTCACTTCGCCGTAGTTGATAATCACGATCACTTCCGGGTTGGTCTCAACCACAGCCTCCCAGTTCACGCGCACCCAGCTCTTATCCAATGTATCCGTCACGTTGGTGCCGCCAGCAGCCTCAATCAGCGCGGTTGGCATCCCATAACGACCAGCAGTGAACGGAGAATCTTCACCTCCGTCATAAACAAACACACGCAGAGGTGTGTCAGCAGCCTTCAAGCCAGCTTTGAACTGCGCAAGGTCTTCGCGATAAGCCTGCACCAACGCTTCCGCCCGCTCTTCAACATCAAAGATGCGGCCAAGGTTCAAAAGATCATTGTACATGTCATCCATGGAAACCTTTGGCTTCTCGCCAATATGGATGCAGCTCTCGGTCAGCTCGTACACCTTGATACCGAACGGCTCCAGCGTCTCCGGTGTGAGCTCGCCACCAACCCTCATACCATAATTCCAACCTGCAAAAAAGAAATCCGCGTCAGCACCAATTAGGATTTCTTTGTTCGGATACTTTGGGGCAAGCTCCGGCAGCACAGCCACTTGATCCGTGAGCTCTTCATCCAGCGTCTTCCACCCAGAAATACCGGTGTAGCCCACCATGTTGTCCTGCAACTCCAGTGCCAGCATCATTTCTGTGAGGTTGGAGTCATGCGATACCGCCCGCTGCGGCACGCCATCAAATTCGACAGTGCGGTTACAGCTCTTGACGGAAACCTCTGCCAGCGCAGCGGAAGAGGAAAGCAGCGCCGCAGCCAGCGCCAAACCAAGTTTTTTCATGAAAAAGTACCCTTAAGAATGCAGATCAAATGTCAGAAGAGAGTGTTGTCGGTCCACCAGCTGTTCGCGCGTTGTGCGCACCTGAAAAGCCTTGGAAACCAAAGCGGGAGAGAGGATCTGCTCCGGCACCCCAAATCCAAGCATTTGCCCGTGGTCCAGCAACAGGATCTGGTCACACACCTCAGCTGCCATGTTCAGGTCATGCAGGCTGGTGATGATCGTCAGATCCAGCTCTTCAATGAGCTTCAGAATTTCTAGCTGATGGCGAATGTCGAGATGGTTGGTCGGCTCATCCAAAATGAGCAGCTCTGGCTCCTGCGCCAACGCCCGCGCCACCATAACCCGCTGCCGCTCTCCGCCAGAAAGCGTGCCAAACAACCGTCCGGCCAAGGCATCCAGCTGCAAAGCGCGGATCGCACGGTCCACCACCTGCCGGTCTCGTTCTCCGGAAGCTGCTAACCCACTGCGATACGGCGTGCGTCCCAGCTCCACAATCTCACGCACCCTCAGCGCAAAATCCGTCGGCTGCTCTTGCAATACCGCTGCCACCCGCTGTGCCGTGATCTTGGCGGAGAGGGACCAGATGTCATCACCGCCAACGCAAATCTGCCCGCTCATCGGCTTGTTGAACCGATAGAGCAGCCGCAACAACGTAGACTTGCCAGCCCCGTTCGCGCCAACCACGCCAAGCACTTGCCCCGCAGCCAACTCAAAACTCAACGGCTGCAACACCAACGAACTCTTCCGATCAGGCGCCCACGAAACATCGCACACAGAAACAAAAACCGCGCTCATGCCAAAGCACCCGTGCGCAGCTCAGCCCCAATCGGGCAGCCAACGGTGCCCAAATGATGAGAAACAAGATCAAGCATCGTACCAACCCACCCGAGTGAAACGCTACACATCATCAATGTAACGTTATAACGTTACATTGATTGTCGAATCCTGAGGCAAAAGTCAAGCACACACGCGCGTCGACCATCAGCGGTTCGCAAAACGATCCGGGATAAAGTTTAAGTCTTGAGGAAACAGGTAACATAACGCCCTCCGCGCAACGGCAGGGGCAAACAGAAACCGGATATGTGAGAGGCTTGCGCCAATGCAACCATTATGGCCTCCTCCGGGACGCCCCGCCCGGGTTGAAGTGAAACATAATGGCAGGTCTCCTGACTCGCGGGTCTGTGCTCAGCCAGCCTTCCCGGATCTCTCCAGTGGCATGCTTGGCGTCGCTCGCCGCTTACAGTTGCGGGGGCAGTCACGGAATTAGCGCCTGTTGGCTACACTTCACCGTGTTCCCTTTTAATCCCGAGGCCTTTCGCACCTCAGAAACCATAGGCCCGCATACTGAATTTTGCAGACCTCAATTGCAAGCGCTTTCGAGAATAGACCTGAGGTGCTGTTGATAGCAATTGCCAGCAACTCACTTGAAACACTCAAATACTTTCGCAAAACCATCCCAAGTTTTCCATGAGTTTCACTTGTGACAACGCCTTGCTAGGCTCTTGGCAATGACCAAACAGAGATTGCTTGAATTCACCAACTTTGACCATCCGGATAGCAATAAGTGAAAAGAGATGAAAACAGTCATTAAAAAGACTTCGATAATCTTGAGTGTCTTCGCTGTCTGTTTTGCAGTTTCGGGATGTTTATTGATTGGACCTCTCCTGCCGACACCTGGACATACGGAGATTGTGAAAATCGATTCATCAATGACGAACCAGGAGCTTTCTCGCAAGTTGCTTGCTATCTTTAGAAATCACGGTATAGCCCCCTGCACAATGTCAAGCCCCGCATACCATAGCAAAGTCCGTCACTCAGTTGATGAAAGGCCGCCGAATGGCTGTATTTGGGGAGGCTTTCGTCATCCAAGTCAGCCACAAGTAAATGCTGATGATGCAACTATAATCATCGGAAGTTTCCCAGAGTACAATAATAATGGGATAGGCCAATCAGCGAGATTTCGAAGACTCAGTAACAACGAGTTGGAGGTTACGGTAAAAGGACAAGGTGCGTACTATAGGAAGCCCCCAAACAAAAAAATCGCTCAAAAATTTGCCCGGATTATCAAAGAAAACCTGCAATAACAGCACACCCCACCGTCTTCCCGGACAAGCGCAGCGCAGATCCGAGATCCAGAGCCAAATGCTCAGGTGCTCCTAGCTCCTTCGCAACCCGTTCTTGGTAATCTCACCATGCATCCAGTGGGTGTCACTCTGTACGTGATCTGCGCGCACATACTTGGCCATATGTGTTGCCATGTCAGCCTCTTGGAAAGCCTCAGTGGTTCGCACGACAAAGCCCTCCTGTTTGCTCAGGTTGAGCCCGTTCAGCACTCCATCAACGCTTGCTTGAGTGAAAACGCCCCTGTGCAACACCGGAACAGGAGCAATGCCCAGCTCTGAGAAACGGTCCAGCGTCGCATCCCAACTCTGTGTGATGCCGCCAACAATCCATGCAAAACCTAGAAAGTAAGTGGGCAACCTGTCATAAGCGACGGAATGACGGGCAAACAGATACTCACCGATGATCCGCTCATCCTCAGCAAGACACGGCGAAACACCTGCCGCAAAAGCTTTCATCCAATCACGGGATGGATGATACCCACTGTCAGGGCTACGCGCATGGCATCCACTCTGCAGGATAGTCGTGTTCTCGCCGTCCATCTTCTCGGTAAAGACGACTTCTGCGGCGCTTTCCAGAACCGCCAAATCCCGCAGGATCTTGTCATCGCTCATAACACCGGGAGAGCTGGGTAAATGATAGGTGCGGCCATACTTCTTCATCGATCCCGCAGCTCCTTATCTCCAAAGCGAATAAGGGAACTCCGATTTTAATTCCTATGCTCATTGAGCCAGGACACCGCCCCTTCTTCTTATCGGGTGGTGATTACAAGCTTTAACGAGCAACCACAACCACCCACCGTCTTCCCGGACAAACGCAGTGCAGATCCGGGATCCAGAGCGATACGCTTAGGCATAAGCCACGACACAAACAAGTTGCTAACCCCTGCCATCCACGTCCCTGTCAAAACTACCAGTTTGACAGAGTAATTGCCTCATCCCATCCTCATGCATGAAGCGCACAAGCCCTTTGTTATGGGCGGGAGGGTGGTGAATACAATACCTTCTTCGGAGGGGAATAAACTCGCCTGTCTGTTTGCAGGTTTCTAGCCTCCCGCCCGCCAAAGGGTTCTCACGCCACCCTCCGTCTTCCCGGACAAGCGCAGCGTAGATCCGGGATCCAGAGCGACATGCTCAGGCATAAGCCACGACACAAACGCCTCGCTAACCCCGTCATCCACATCCTTGTAAAAATTGTCAATTTGACAACTTGTGGTTTTCATTCCACATTCATACATGAGGCTTCGAAACCTCTCCAAACAGCGGTTACCGCTCCCGTCGACTAGCGGATTTTTTGTGCCTGCTTTATAGGTAGCGCGCAAACCTATTGCTATGAGCGGGAGGGCGGTGAATACAATACCTTCTTCGGAGGGGAATAAACTCGCCTGTCTGTTTGCAGG
>NZ_LMCI01000005.1:68723-130149 GCF_001623145.1 Pseudovibrio sp. W64
CCTCCCGCTCGCCAGCGGGCCGTCGAAAGCCTTGTTGTCGCGCGGTTGTTCAACACCCTACTTACAGAGGGATTGAGAATGATCGACTCCGCATGTGCCTGTGGCACCACAAATACTTTCCAAAATGAAATTGACGAAGTCATCGTCGCTGTCTCGGATTTGCAAAACCTCTCGTATATTCAGCATCTTGTGCTGACAGAGAGAATGCAGCACTCCAGTGAGCGCGATGCCCTGTTCACTCTGCATCACGCCTTCCGCGATCGCCTCGAAGCGCTCAAGAAAAGCTGCGGAATGTTAGAGCGAGTCGCTCATCCGCAGCCAATAAACACAAAAACTCCGCTTCCTGATTAAGCCGTGCAGCTCTTTGCTCGCTGGCACCCGCCCGAAAACCCCCATCGGTTTTCAATCAGGGAGATGCACAGGAGCAAAGAAAAAAGCCAGCCTCGTAAAAAAGGACTGGCTTAGAAAATGGCTTGATCGTGCAGCGCGCTCTACGTGATCGGTACCCCTGACCACGCAGAGCTCGTTCAACAGCACTGTGATGGGTAAATAGCACGAACCCGTGCCACTTGCCTCCGGTACCAATGGCGAAACGCAAATACACCCCGCATCCTCGCCAATTGGTGCCCTGCTGGTCTGCGGCAATACCACCCCGCTGCAGGCCAGCGCCTCCCTAAAAATACCAGTGCCACCCACATGACGTCCACCCCCTGAAAAATCAGGGGTTACGTTCTCCCTAACGTGCCCACCCACTGGATCCCGCATCAAGTGCGGGAAGACGGCATTGAAGCAATCGCAACAGCGTCACCAATACATTATTGTCGAAGCAGATAATCAAAACGCAGATCTCAACTTCTCTTTTGCTTGGACTGAGTACGTGGGCCACATGAGGTACTCACAGAGGTAAGGCGTGATTTCGATAAACTGAGATAAGTAGTAATGGCCAGTTAATTTACTTCCCCAATAACGTGTGATATCCGCCGGTATATTACCTATGGGGAAGTGTTATGAAAAAGCAATTGTTCGCTTTATGCGCTGCTTCTATGTTGATTGCTGGCTGTTCTAGCAGTGGAAGTAATAGTGTAGAAGTCCGCGCTCGAAAGGCTGCCAACCTTTCTATCTGGAAAACCCGTCAGGAGGTTCGCTTTGCAGGGAAGCCATTTGAGGTGGCCGTTGCAAAAGATAAAGCCTTTTCATTTGTTGCTCCCAAAGGCTCAGGATTTCCTTATTCGCCTGCTGAGGTTGAAGGCGTTGCACGCGCTGTAACTGGATGTAAAGCAGAATTTGGGGCAGGAATACTGGCTTTTGTTGGTGGCTTCTCAAAGAAGTCGGATCTGCGAGAGATTCAATCTAAATACTCAGGCTTTGATTATTGGCGTGTGGATCTCAAATGTTAAAAATATTGAAAGCAGTGGGCCTAACTGTTCCATTTATTATGATTGCAGGACTAGTTGGGTGTTCTAATCAATCTCGACCAGCCTTTGAAGATGTGGTGGACCGCGAGATAGTATTTCCTGAGTACCCGAGTAGTGGTTGGACTTATTTAAGTTTCTCTCAGGCTCATGGATATCAGGTCAACTATCTTGGCAAAAATGGTCGTGCTTGGTTATGGTATCCGGGGAACTCAGTGGTAGTCCCGGAGGAATGGAAGCGTGATACTGTTGCAGGACAACAAGCTGTTTGTTGGCGGCATCCAGCGAAGAGCTATAACCCAGTCACGAATCGATATGGTGGGTCTTTTGCATGCCAGTCGCTGGCATTGTCGCAACGAAGAATCATCGCAAGACTAAAGGGTGATCCTTTTGCGCTTTCTTCTGACAAAATTCCTTATCGGCTCTCGAAGTGTTCCGCACCTAAAGAGTTTGACTTCAATCGTGACCAGTTTCGATGCTGATTAGCGATTGAGCTCTGTGTTTCTGGCTGCAGGTTGGTTTAGGTAAGCGCAAATAATCCGGCACAACCTGTTGCCAACTCACCCCAAATCAAACCGCTTACAAATCCGGTCTACCGGGGTGCCGTCAGAGAGCGGGATGGCTTCCAGCACTTTGTAGTCTTTGAAGCCGCGGGAGGTGTAGTAGGCGCGGCCGCCGGTGTTGTCGGCGCGGATGGTGGCGTTGATGGCGACGAGGCCTTTGCCCTCCAGATTAGCAAGGGTCGCTTTGAACAGCGCACTGCCAATGCCGCTTTTGTGCAGACCCGGTTTCACAAAGGTGCCGATATCAACCCAGTCAGCGGGGATATCTCCGTAATGGCTGGCGATCTGAAAGCCGAGTGGCTCGCCGCTGTCACGGTCAATCGCGCAAACAGTGCTCTCCAGAATTTTGGCTTCAAGAAACCACTCGATGAACTCACCTTTGTTCAACGGCTTCTCGAGTCCAGTTGTTCCCCCGGTCTCAATAATCCGGTTAAGCAGAGCGAGCAGTTCGTCCACATCGTTGCGTTGGGTTTTGCGAATGAAAAACTGGGTTGGTTTGGCGGAAGACGTGTCCATTTTCAAAAATCCTGTTCAACGCAATAAATACGCAAATCTTTCAAATCAACGCACATAGCAACGCAAACGACTTATGCGGCGGAAATGCCCGCATAAGCACAGAGCAAGAAACCTGCTAAAACTTTGTTCTTGCTCGCAAAGCCTGCGCCAGAGTGCCTTCGTCAAGGTAATCCAATTCCCCGCCAACCGGCACGCCGTGGGCAAGACGAGTCACTTTCACATTCTCAAATCGCGCAAGCTGGTCCGTAATGAAATGCGCAGTGGTCTGTCCTTCAACGGTCGCGTTAACGGCGAGGATAACTTCGCTCACTGCACCGCCTTCAATCCGCTCAACCAGCTTGGAAATGTTGAGGTCATCCGGCCCAATCCCGTCCAGCGGAGACAGGGTGCCGCCGAGGACATGATAATGCGCGCTGACAGCAGATGCCCGCTCCAGCGCCCAAAGGTCAGAGACGTCCTCAACCACCACGATGGTTGCTCCATCCCGGCGCGGATCAGAACAAATCGTGCAAGGATCACTGGTGTCGACGGTGCCACACTCAGAGCAGATGCCGACCTGATCAACCGCCACGCCCATGGCTTCGGCCAGCGGGATAAGCAATTGATCTTTCTTCTGAACCAGATGCAAAGCAGCACGTCTGGCCGAGCGCGGGCCGAGGCCGGGCAGCTTGGACAGCAGCTGTATCAGGCGTTCAATTTCGGGACCAGCAACCCTGCGTGTACTCATCTAAAATCTATGCTCTCTGCGAGAAAGAAAAGGCACCCGCAAAGCAGTTTTGCGAGACAATGCCAGATAAACTATGCCCGCCTGAAGAGGCGGGCAAGAGGGAATAAATCCGTTTCAGGCCTACCGCCAAATCTGCGCAGGACCGCGGTGATTTGGCAACAGATAGCCTTGAAGATATTAAGAGCCGAACGGGAGTTTCATGCCAGCTGGCAGACCCATACCGGACATCATGTCCTGCGTACGCTCCTGCACCAAAGCCTCGCCTTTTCCCTTAGCATCGTTATGCGCAGCGAGGATAAGATCTTCCAGGATCTCAACTTCATCCGCATTGATGAGAGAAGGATCAATTTTCAAACCAGTCATCTCACCTTTACCATTCAGCGTAACGGTGACCATGCCTGCGCCTGAGGTTCCCTCAACAGAAAGGTCGTTTACAGTCTCCTGAAGCTCGCCCATTTTTTCCTGCATCTGCTTGGCTTGCTTCATCATTTTAAGAAAGTCCATCGACTCGCTCCTTAAACGTCTCTTGAGCGCACATCAGCGCTCTATCAATTCGGTTCATAAGGTTTCCTAGCACAGAAGCCTTAGAAATCTTGGGTGAAATCCATAGAGTCCATGCCTTCTATGTCGACAGACTCGGACGCCGCTTCAAGGGGGAGATCTTCCTCCTGCTTCAATATGCGCACGTCAACAACCTTAGCCCCGGGAAAGGCAGAAATAAGTTTCACCACTTCCGGATCAGAATGCGCGTCAGAAACCAACTGTCTTTGGTTAGCTTCTTTTTCTTCATGCAAAGTCGGTCGGCCCTGGTCACGACTAACCGCAACAATCCAGCGACGACCCGTCCATTCTGTCAGTTTTCGGCCCAGTTCTCCAGCTGCATCAGCTGTCGCAATCTCAGTCGGCTGCACTTCAATACGGCCCGGCTGGAAGTTGACAAGACGCAGTGCGCGCTCAACCGAAACCTTGACTGGAATGTCCTTCATGCGGGCCGCAAGTTGAGCAACCTCAGCCCAGGAGCGGATCGCAATCTTCTCTTTAAGTTCCTCAGCCTGTCGCATCTGAGGGGCTGATTGCGGTGCAGCGCCAATAGCTTGCGTCATCGGCTGGCCGCCAGCTACAGCACGTAACTGGGGGGCTGAGCCGCCACCGGATGGAACAGCGCTGGCGCTTGATCCGCCACCGCCCTGTGGCGCGTTACCCGCAGGCGCATTGCCACCAGCAGGGGAGAACTTACCAGATTTCAGCAGCTTCAGTGCCTCTTCCGGATCAGGTAAATCAGAGGCGTAGCACAAGCGCACCAAAACCATGTCAGCCGCAGCCAGCGGTTTAGGAGCGTTCTGTACTTCATTAATTCCCTTCAGCAATATCTGCCATGTCCGGGAAAGAACGCGCATCGATAGCTTTTCAGCAAAGTCCCGCCCACGTTGCCGCTCACTCTCAGTGACAGAGTTCTCTTCACCCGCCTTCGGCACCGCTTTCAGGCGAGTCACCAAATGGGTAAAGTCTGCAAGGTCAGAGAGGACAACTGCCGGATCGGCGCCCACATCGTACTGGGCTTTGAGCTCATCAAGAGCGCTGGCAATGTCGCCGCGCATCACGTGCTCAAACAAATCTATCACCCGGCTGCGGTCAGCAAGGCCTAGCATCTGGCGCACTTCATTCGGCTCAATGCGGCCTGCACCATGCGCAATGGCTTGATCCAGAAGGGATAAACTGTCTCGCGCAGAACCTTCGCCAGCGCGTGCAATCAGAGCCAGCGCCTCATCAGAAATTTCTATCCCCTCTTTGCCGGAGATCTCACGCAGCAGAGAAACAAGCGTAGAGCTCTCAATCCGGCGCAGGTCAAACCGCTGACAACGAGAGAGGACAGTCACAGGAACCTTACGGATTTCTGTGGTCGCAAAAATGAATTTCACATGCTCCGGCGGCTCTTCCAGCGTCTTCAACAACCCGTTGAACGCCGACTTGGAGAGCATATGCACCTCATCGATGATGTACACTTTATAGCGCGCACTCGCCGGACGGTACCGCGCTGCTTCGGTAATCTCGCGAATGTCGTCAATGCCGGTATGAGAAGCCGCATCCATCTCGATCACATCGACATGACGGCCTTCCATGATCGCCTGACAGTGAACGCCGGGTTTATCTAAGTGTATGGTAGGTTTATCAATTTCGCCGGGGATCTCGTAGTTCAGGCCACGGGCCAGAATACGCGCAGTGGTCGTTTTACCGACACCGCGAACCCCGGTCAGCATCCAGGCTTGAGCGATACGTCCAGTCTCAAATGCATTCTGCAGAGTCTGAACCATCGGCTCCTGACCATAAAGATCATCGAACGAACTAGGTCGGTATTTACGGGCGAGAACGCGATATGCACCATCGCTGCTGGAAGAATTATCTTCCGCGCCTGTTGTTGTCTGGTGCTCGTCTTGAAGGTCTATTCCGTCCATATCGCCCAAATCCTCAGCCACTTCAAAGGCAAGGTAAAACTTACTCCCGGCCATTCAAGACGAAGACCGGCCGCTTGTCGAGTATGGGCGCGGGGAAAATTAGGTGGGAGGCTGGCACGATGACCCGTGCCATGGACTCGTTAGGGCTGCTTCCTTCCGGATCTGACCCGGTTGGCGAGTGGCTCGTCCACCACCAACCTCCCGAAGGTGTATATGGTCGTTTTACCTGTATTTTGCAAGCGTTCATTGATGTTTACCGCTTGCTACTGTGGACGAGACTGTGAATCTTCTAAGAGTTCTGCCAAATCTTAATTCAGAAAATATCGCCACAACATTGCATTTCAGTGCTATCTCGGGTTCACTTTACATAAGTTTATAGTTTAAGGAATTCGAAATGCTGGCTGAAACAACTGAGGTGTACGACGCCTCTGCATCTCTTTGTTACTCTGCCAACTCGCTTAATCGCTGTGGTGAAAAACGTAAAGACACTGAATGGGTTAACTCATTAAGGGTGCGCTCGGATACCCGCTTTTTAATTCAGGCAAACGATGCTTTCGTCTTCAACAAAGAGGTCATGACTGAGCCTTTCATCCATCCTATTGAGATGCTCAACCGATTACAAGTCACGGATGCGACGACCATCTTTCTTGGTATTGACGAGACCGACGGAGACCGCCCATACTTTGGCGTGCGTTACACAGCAGATGCTGAAACGCTTGATGAGGAGCTGGAAAAACTCGGATCATTTGCAGCCTATGGACTGCGCGGAATCGCAATGAAACGAGCAACCAGCCAGAGAGTGCTTGGAATGATGGCACAGGCTGCTTCTGTAGGCCGGTGGCATTCCTCCCATAAGATGTGTTCTCAGTGTGGTAAGCCAACAGAACTTGCCGAATCTGGCTATCGACGGGATTGTCCGTCTTGTTCAGCTCAGCATTTCCCAAGAACGGACCCCGCTGTGATAATGTTGATCACTCACGGGGACAAATGTCTGATGGGGCGTCCTTACCATCTGATGGAAAATGTCTACACAACACTCGCTGGGTTTGTAGAACCGGGTGAAACCTTTGAAGACGCCGTCCGCCGAGAAGTTTTTGAAGAAGCGGGCGTTAAAGTCGGCAAAGTAGAATACGTCGCCAGCCAACCATGGCCATTCCCATCAAATATTATGATCGGGTTTCACGGTGAAGCGCTGACGACTGACTTGAATATCGACTATGAAGAAATGGAGGATTGTCAGTGGTTTTCTAAAGAGGAGACACTGAAGATGCTCCAAGGCGAAGCAGAGTCGGGATTAATTTGCCCCCCTGACATCTCTATCGCGCATCATTTGATCAAGAAATATATCGAGGAAAAATGACCCATGGACGAGTAGAGCCAGTGGTTATTTAACAGGTGCCTGATGGCACCGGGGAGGTGCCATGACTTACTGTATATATTTGACCCACCCAAATGTTGACATCGACCCGGCAACCCCAGTTCCGCACTGGGATTTGTCGGATAAAGGCCGCGAGCGTCTAGAACAAGGTCTACGCCAGCCGTGGCTTCTGGAAATTGATCACGTCATTTCCAGTCGCGAGAAAAAGGCAATCGAAACTGGTCAGATTATCGCGAGCCACCTGGGTATGGAGCTGATCACATCCGCAGGCCTTCACGAAAATGATCGCAGCTCAACCGGTTTTCTTGAGCCAGATGAGTTTGAGTGTGTCGCTGATGAGTTCTTCAGCCGCCCTGCTGTGAGCGTTCGTGGTTGGGAACGGGCGTTGGATGCGCAAAGTCGTGTCGTCACTGCAATTAAACAGGCGCTCACCGCGATTCCAAGCGGCGAACCTGTTCTATTCTCTGGCCACGGAGGCGTGGGAACGCTGCTCAAATGTCACCTCGCCAACAATGCAATCGACCGCGCATTCGATCAGCCTCCAAATGTTGGAGGTGGTTGCTGGTTCCGTTTTGATCCAGTCGATCTTGAGAAGTGTTCCGCTAGTCTCGAGAACCTGAAGTGGCAGCTGATCGATGAGATGGAGCTCGCGCAGTAAACTTGGGAATGTTCTGGCGCAAAGAATTGAAGCAGCCTGTTGATCCTGATGGGTGGCAAGCTGCTTTACAAGCGTCAGCTCTTGTTGCGGCTCGGGGAAATGCTTATCTAAGTGCCATCTGTTTTCATAAATTTGGCACAAGAGATGTTATCGGCAGCAATAAAATCATTTTCGCAGGTTTTTGAACCGCATTTCAGAAGCATCTTTTTCAAAGCCTTAGGGCTAACATTGCTTCTTCTTCTTCTTGTCTGGATCGCCATTCAAGGCGTAGTCGGGTATTTCATAGACTTACCACAAGACTGGCAGGATACGACCGTTAGTATCGTAACAGGCATCGGCGCATTAATCGGTCTCGGCTATATCCTAGCCCCGGTTTCAGCGATGGTTGTAGCCTTCTATCAAGATCAGATTTCCGAACTTGTTGAAGAGCACTCTTATCCCAATGAAAGGCGAGGCAAAGCGCTGCCGCTTGGCGAGTCTATTGTAACGGCTCTCCGTTTTGTCGGCGTTATCATTGTCGCCAACATTTTCGCTCTGATGCTGTTCTTCATTCCTGGTATCGGCCAAATCGCATTTTTGCTCGTGAATGGTTATCTGCTGGGCCGGGAATATTTTGAGTTTGTCGCAATGCGCTTTATGTCGCCGCAAGAAGCAAAGGCTTTTCGTAAATCGCAAGGCGGAACCGTATTTGCAGCTGGACTCATTGTTGCATTCGTTCTCGCAATTCCAATCGTGAACCTGATCACGCCACTCTTTGCGACGATCTTTATGGTGCACGTTTTCAAGACATTGCGAACAAAACGCAATCTATCCGTCTAGACTCAAAAATAACTACAATTTTAGGAAATAACAGGAAGTAGCTACGTTGCCTATTCGAAGCTTTATTGCTGACGATCTAACCTGGACGCACGCCCTGAACGAAGAGCATGCTGTCGAATTGTCCTCTCTGACACGTGATGGCTTTGCAGAGCTGATCAAGAAAGCAACCTATGTAAGGATTGCTGACAAGGAAGCTGGCCTTCTCATCGCATACGACCAGGACGGCGAGTATTCTTCAGTTAATTTCAAATGGTTCTGCGTAGCTTACGATAATTTTCTCTATGTCGATCGGATTGTGATTTCTAAAGCTGCACGAGGACAAGGCATTGCAGGCAAACTCTACGATGACCTGTTCAACTTCGCGAAAGTGAAGGGATACGAGCGCATTGTATGTGAAGTAAACTCAGATCCTCCTAACCCGGCATCAGACGCATTCCATGCTTCACTAGGCTTTCAAATCGTCGGGGAAGCTAAGCTGGAAGGAAAAGGAAAGACCGTCAGATACATGGAAAAAGCGCTCTGAAGAGTGTTGTTCTATGAGATTTAAGGGAGCGAAGCTTGGCTGTCCCTTGTTACTCAAACATCACATCAACTCTCTTTTCCCCCCATTTGACTGCTCTTCGTATCGTGCAGGTTGATCCGGAGAGAAATCTGTTTCAGCATGTAATCCGGCAATGAGGAGGACTCTGTCGGTGAACAACTAAGGCAACACAATTCTGTTGAACAGCACTCCCACAATCAACGTGGGTGGTGTTTGATGCCTGTCTGTTTTTGATGGAGTCTTTATGAGACGCGTTATCTATGACGTCGCCGTTAGTCGCGACGGTTTTATTGCTGGCCCGAATGGCGATGTTTCAATCTTCCCCCATACTGGTGATCATGTAGACGCTTACAAAGAGCGATTAGCGACCTATGATACTGTGATCATGGGACGCCATACCTATGAGTTTGCCTACCAGTATGGTCTTCCCGCAGGCGCTAAAGCTTACCCGCATATGCGGCATCTGATTTTCTCAGAAGGAATTCAGCTGCCTGAAGACACTCAGGTTGAGGCAGTGCGAGCAGACTTCACCACGCACATCTCTGCGCTGAAGAATGAGCAGGGTGGCGATATCTACCTGTGCGGAGGAGGGATGTTTGCAGGTTTGCTGGCTGCGTCTAAACTGATCAATGCCCTACGCCTGAAAGTTGCACCTATCATATGCGGGGTGGGGACACCGTTATTTGCGAATGTCTCTGAGCTGATCGATCTCAAATGCACCTCTTCAACGCTGTATGATAGCGGCGTTGAGTATTGTGAGTTTGATCTGCAGTAGCTTATTACCAACACGGGGCAGGCCATACCTGCTCCGTCTCTTTTTACCAGTGAATAGAGCACGGGATAGTTGCCTAAACTGGAAATCAAGATCGGCTGCTCTAAATTTGAAGTAGAGGGTCGCGTCAGCTCGCTCACATTAAATAAAATTTACGTAAACGTAATTTGACTTTAAGTGATTTTCTGAAAAATTTCGCACAATTTCAGTAAATTAAAATATGACTACAAAACTCAAGATAATAAACTACCAGATTCTTGTTACTTGATCAGGTAGAAACCAACAAAATTTACACCGCAAAATCTAATCATTTCGGCCAATTTTAAGGGCAAACCTAGTAGAAAAAGCATTTAGTCGCATAGGATGCTTTGACGCACCCCGAAACTGAAGGTATTAGAACCTCATACAACGCCTTGTTTTGTTACGTTTACGTAAGCGTAACTGTAACCAGGGACGGGAGAGAGATTTATGGCGAACGCTGACCTCAAGGCCAACCGGCCATTATCGCCCCATCTTCAGATCTATAAGCCGATCGTGACGATGGTGATGTCCATTCTACATCGCATCACCGGGGCGGCGCTTTATTTTGGAACGATTTTGATGGCGTTCTGGCTCATCTGCGCAGCAGCAGGTCCTGAGTCCTATCAATTCGCAATGGACGTTTTCGGTTCCTTCCTGGGCCGTCTGGTCCTCTTCGGCTTCACATGGGCACTTGTGCACCACATGATTGGCGGATTGCGTCACTTCATCTGGGACATGGGGCATGGCTTTGAATTGTCTGCAGCGAACTGGATGGCTCGCGCGACAATCGTAGGCTCTGTTGCTCTTACCGTGATCCTCTGGATCATCGGTTTCATCGTCGCTTAAGGAGAGATCAATGACCGATATGCGCACTCCGCTCGGGAAAGTTCGCGGCCTTGGCTCAGCTAAGGACGGCACGTCGCATTTCTGGCGCCAGCGTTTGACCGCTGTAGCAAATGTGTTCCTTATTACCTTCTTTGTTATCCTCGTTATCGCGCTGCAAGGCGCTGATTATGCGAGTTTCACTGAAGCACTTCAAAACCCGATCATCTCCACCTTGCTGCTTTTGGTGATCTTGGTCGGCTGCCTGCACATGAAGCTGGGCATGCAAGTCATCATCGAAGATTACTTCCATTCAGAAGGGCTCAAGCTTCTTCTTCTTATGGGAAACATTTTCTTCGCTTCTTTTATCGCACTCGCTTCCGTGGTTGCAGTGCTTAAAATCAGCTTCGGAGGCTGATCTAGATGGTTGAACAGACCGGTGTATCGACAGCGCCAAGCCAGAGCGGCAAGGCCTATGAGTTTGTAGACCACAAGTTTGACGTTGTGGTTGTAGGTGCTGGTGGTGCTGGCCTTCGGGCAACGCTCGGTATGGCTGAGCAGGGATTGAAAACAGCTTGTATCTCCAAGGTGTTTCCAACTCGCTCCCACACTGTGGCAGCGCAGGGTGGTATTGCAGCAAGCTTGAAGAACATGACGCCAGACTGCTGGCAGTGGCATATGTATGACACTGTTAAAGGCTCTGATTGGCTCGGTGACACGGATGCGATGGAATACCTTGCGCGTGAAGCTCCAAAGGCAGTTTATGAGCTTGAGCACTACGGTGTGCCTTTCTCCCGTACGGAAGAAGGCAAGATCTATCAGCGCCCATTCGGCGGCCACATGCAGAACTACGGTGAAGGTCCCCCAGTACAGCGCACCTGTGCTGCTGCTGACCGGACTGGTCACGCGATCCTGCACACGCTGTATGGCCAGTCTCTGCGCCACAACGCTGATTTCTTCATCGAGTACTTCGCACTTGATCTGATCATGTCAGAAGAGGGCGTATGTGAGGGCGTGATCGCCTGGAACCTCGATGACGGCACAATCCACCGCTTCTCTGCGAAGATGGTTGTTCTGGCCACTGGTGGTTACGGACGTTCGTTCTTCTCCGCAACATCTGCCCACACCTGTACAGGTGATGGCGGCGGCATGATCGCTCGTGCGGGTCTGCCTCTGCAGGATATGGAGTTCGTTCAGTTCCACCCAACCGGTATCTACGGCTCAGGCTGTTTGATCACGGAAGGTGCTCGTGGTGAAGGCGGTTACCTCGTAAACTCCGAGGGTGAGCGCTTCATGGAGCGTTATGCTCCTTCCGCGAAAGACCTTGCCTCTCGTGATGTTGTTTCCCGTTGTATGACGATGGAAATTCGCGAAGGTCGTGGCGTTGGCAAAAACAAAGACCACATCTTCCTGCACCTGGATCACCTTGATCCTGATCTGCTAGCAGAACGTCTTCCAGGCATCTCCGAAAGCGCACGCATCTTTGCTGGTGTTGACGTGACTAAGGAGCCGATCCCGGTTCTGCCAACTGTTCACTACAACATGGGTGGTATTCCAACCAACTATTGGGGTGAAGTACTGAACCCAACCAAAGAAGATCCAAACGCAATCGCGCCGGGTCTGATGGCTGTTGGTGAAGCTGGGTGTGCGTCCGTTCACGGTGCAAACCGCCTCGGTTCAAACTCCCTGATCGATCTTGTTGTGTTCGGCCGTGCAGCAGCAATCCGCGCTGGTGAAGTTGTTGATCGTGAAGCTCCAATTCCAGAGCCTAACGAAGCTTCCAGTCAGAAAATCATGGCTCGCTTCGATAAGCTGCGCTTTGCTAAGGGCTCTACCCCAACTGCTGAGTTGCGCTCCAAGATGCAGAAGACCATGCAGGAAGATGCAGCTGTGTTCCGTACTCAGGAAAGCCTGGAGCAGGGATGTAAGCGCATCTCCGCTATCTGGGATGAAATGAGCGAACTGCACGTCTCTGACAGCTCCATGATTTGGAACTCTGATCTGGTCGAAACGCTTGAGCTTGAAAACCTTATGGCCAACGCAATCACCACTGTTTATGGCGCTGAAGCGCGTAAAGAGAGCCGTGGTGCACATGCTCGTGAAGACTATAAAGATGGTCCTCTCGGTGGTCGTAACGATGACGAGTGGCGCAAGCACACCATCTCCCACCTCTCTGAGGATGGTAAGGTGACCTTGAGCTATCGTCCGGTTGTTCTCGAGCCGCTGACTACCTACGATCAAGGTGGCATCGACATGAAGAAGATCGCACCGAAAGCCCGCGTCTACTAAGGCGCCGAAATCTGGAGTAACTGTTATGGCTGAATTCAAACTGCCACAAAACTCCCGGATGGGAGAGGGCAAAGTCTGGCCAAAGCCGGAAGGCGCCACTAACACCCGTGAGTACCGCATCTACCGCTGGTCTCCGGATGACGGACGCAATCCACGCATCGACACCTACTACGTTGATGCGGACGATTGTGGCCCAATGGTGCTGGACGCGCTCATCTACATCAAGGATAAGGTCGATCCAACATTGACCTTCCGCCGGTCTTGTCGTGAAGGGATCTGCGGATCCTGTGCGATGAACATCGACGGAACCAACACACTGGCATGCACAAAGGGTGCTGACGAATGCTCTCACGAGATCGTCAAAATCTACCCTCTGCCGCACATGCCTGTTGTGAAGGATCTTGTGCCGGATCTGACACGTTTTTACGCGCAGCATCGCTCTATCGAGCCATGGTTGAAAACCACGACACCTGAGCCTGAGAAAGAATGGCTGCAGTCCTATGAAGATCGCCAGAAACTGGATGGTCTTTATGAGTGCATTCTGTGTGCTTGCTGCTCCACCTCTTGCCCAAGCTACTGGTGGAATGGTGATCGCTACCTCGGCCCTGCAGTCCTTCTGCAGGCTTACCGTTGGTTGATCGACAGCCGTGATGAGGCAACTGGTGAGCGTCTGGACAATCTTGAAGATCCGTTCCGTCTGTACCGCTGCCACACCATCATGAACTGCTCTCAGGCATGTCCAAAGGGTCTGAACCCTGCAAAGGCAATTGCTGAGATCAAGAAGATGATGGTCGAGCGCCGCGTATAATCAGCGTGTAAGCACGTTGTAAAATCAAGAAAAGCCGCCTCACTGAAATGAGGCGGCTTTTTTCATTTGAGGCTAATAGCCTAAAACTTATAGGAAACACCGATCCGGATAGCGTCGCTGTCAATGTCTTCCTTGAAGCGCGTTCCACCAACGGTAAAGCTACGACCGGGAAAGACAATGCGCTCATAGTCCAGGCGTACAATCACCCGCTCGGTGACGAACATCTCAAGGCCAGCACCGCCAACCCAGCCAAGCATCGTGTTGCTGTCAGAGCCAGGACCGAAATTCGGGTTAGAAGCACGGAAGGTGGAAACAGCTGCACCACCAGTCACATACGCCATGAACCAATCGTAGGTGAGGCCGGCCCGGATCTTTGCGGCAGCGAAGTAATCAGAGCGCAATGACATTTCACCGCGAGAACGCTCACCAAAAGACCAGTAAGCGCCTTCGCCTTCTACGCCGATCAGAATGTTCTGATAAGTGTAGTTGTAGCCGCCGTATAACCCAACGGTCCCGCCGTTATACTGCGTACCACTGTTGTTGAAGCGGTTCGTGCCATGAAGACGGGCCCAGCCACCCTGCACACCGAGATAGAAGCCATCCCAGTCATATTGAGGTGGGGTGATCAGCCCATCGACAACTTCTTCCTCGTAAACCTCATAGGGCTCTTCCACCTCTACACCAGGCGGATATTCAACAGCATAGGAATGGCTGCTGAAGCCGAGCAATCCCAATACCGCAAACGCAAATACTCTTAAGCGACTCATTGGTTCCCCCAAAATACGCAAGAGGATGACACGGCTAAATAATCAGACGTGATAGGTAACTTGATACAAATAAGTCTAGAACTGCGATCTTTATAAATGCTTGATTTTAAAAAGGAAAATTTGCGTTAAGGCTAGTCGGAATTGACAGGCACTGATGTGCTGATTTCTCAATCTTAAGGGGGTGATACCTGCAATCCTTACGAAATCGTCAATGAGCTCATGGCGGGTTTACGAAAAAGTCAGCAACTCTCTAGCGTCGCTCAACGCCTCGCAGAACCAGCTTGATAACGCCAATGCATTCTTTGCGCTGTATCTCATAGGGTTCGTGGCTGTGCAGTTGAGGAAAGCGGAACTTCATCGTTGCAGCGTGAATGTGTCTTGCCACCTGACTGACTTCTCGTAGGTCAAATTCCTCAGCAAGGTTGCCGGAATGCAGGATAGTGTGCATTGGTTGTCGCACAAGCCGGAACAGTTCTTCAAAGTCTTCCGGGCGCTTCTGTTCCAGCACCTGCAAGCAGTCTGCCAGACCCTTGTTGAGTTCCAGCAGGCGATATGTCTCTTCAAATTCCATCATGAGAAACTTGCTCAGACGTGCTGAGGCACTGGCGTTGGGGTCAGTCGCTGTTTCAAGGCGCGCAACCAGCTTCACCACCTCTGCAGCGACAACAGCACAGGCAAGGTCTATCTTGCTTGGGTAGAAGTTATAGATGTGTGCCATTGAGATACCTGAGGCATCTGCAATCTCGCTCACCGAGGTTTTCTTGTACCCTTGGGTGAGGAATGCATCACGGGCGGCAGCGAGCAGGTCAGCAGCCCGGCCCTTTGCAGTCAGGATTTCTGCGATGGACATATCAATTTCCGAAAATGAAAAAACGAGAGTTCCTTCAGTAATCATAGCTGAGTAGAGATTGCAATGACGTATGCGTCATATTAACGGGCAAATTATGTAAAAACACGAATGATATTAATGCGCTAAGCGCGATTTCTTTGATTTTAGTCATTGTTGGATTTTTGCGAATTATTAGTATTAGTAATATCTAATATAAAAGGAGTCGAAGCATGGCTGTAGAAAATTGGCAAGAATTCCTCACCCAAACGGATGGTCGCATCGCTGAACTGCGCCCGGGTATTCCTGGCGTTATGAAGGGATTTGGCGAAATCGCGAAAAGCGCGATTGGAACTGGTGCTCTTGAACCGAAGCAAAAAGAGCTCATCGCGATCTCCATCGGTGTTGCTGCACGCTGTGATGCTTGCCTTGGATACCATGCAAAAGCCTGCATCAAGTATGGTGTAACCCGTGAAGAGTTGATGGAAGCTCTCGGTGTGGCTGTTTACATGGGCGGCGGACCTTCTCTCATGTACGCAGCAGAAGCGCTCAGTGCATATGATGCTCTGTCTTCAGAAGCAAAATAAGAAGTGATGTATCTTCACCCAATCTCTCTGTTTTCCTAAAACTTAGAGAGCAAACTGCTTGCGTGCACTTGCCCTGAATTGCGTTCAAGGGTAAGTGCAACGAGGGAAAGCCTCTTAGATTTCAGGTAGGCAATATTGGTGGGTGCACCTTCACAGGTTGGTTCGGAAAGCTCTTCTGTTTTTATGGAGCTGGAAAAGAACTTTCGTGACTTGGAAAACGAAAGAAATCTGCGTGTTCTGCACGCGGGCGATCTTTCACACCTGTATCTTCATAAAAAATCTGAAGCTCACTACGCCAATTGTCGGTTCATCTACATTCGATCAATTGAGCACTACCTTTCCCTTTTTCCGGTCGATGAGACGGTAGACGTTGATGTGAATGTCCCGGCAAATGTGTCTGGCTGGGACTTGAAAAAAACGCTCATTGCGCTGTTAAAAGGCAATCCTGAACCGCTTGATTGGGTTCAGTTGAAGGATCCATATGCGGGGCATGACGAATTTCCGAAGTCGTTGATCTCCTTTGCCCTTGAGCATTGTGACCCGGTTCGCTTCGCGCTTTATCATTACAATCGGATTGAGCGACAGAAACACCGGTTTGATGGTGTATCACTGGGCGAGATCGTACCTGAACGCTTGTATGACCTCATCCGCTCATCACTGGTGCTGCGCTGGTACAATCAGCATCGCTATCAGGGTGTTCCGCCTTCTCGCCTCTCAGATATTGCCGAGGCGACCTTTATTCGCCCTGTGCTACGTGGTGAGATTGAGGAGTTGGTAGAACGTAGCGAGGCTGGGATGATCAAGGATGTCGTTCGCCCTGCTGGCGCTATCAATGATCTGATCTTGGCTGAATTGGAGGCTGGCCCTGCATTGCTGGCCCGCCGTCGTCGCCAGTTTACTCAGGAAACGGCTGCCCAAGCAGATCGTTTCTTCCTGAAATGGGCGGTCATCCCTAAAAACTAAGGGTCTCACAGGGCCTTCTGTTTACTTCTCTCACCTGTAGTCCTGCAGAAACAGCAGAACCGTGCCAGTTTGCGTGAGAAAGATCTTTACCTTTCTCACAATACCTTGAAATCGCGGGGATTATGACCCCCAGCGCTTGCTGTTATGACCACGCCGGAGACGTGAACAGCGCAACAGCGCAAATCAAACCAACGAACCAGACAAGAGAACGCAGGGTGGCGCGGTTAAGCCAATAGCATGCGACGAACAGCACGCGCATTGCGATGAACAAACCGCACAGTCTTTCAATCCAGTCTGGGTCACCGCCATAGGCGAGGGCAACGAGCACAGATACTGCATAAAGAGGGAAAGCTTCGAGGCCGTTGATCTCTGCGGAGCGCGCGCGCAAGCGAAATCCTTCTTTCCAATATTCTGGGTCTCTTGGGTTTGAGTTGTCGAACTTGCGGGAAAATTTGGCAGGAAGAACAGAAAGCCATGGCATCAGACCGGCAATCAGTATGGTCCATAAAGGGAAAGACATTGTGCAGCTCCAAATAAACTCAGAAAAATCGGAGCCTTTATACAGGCATAAAGAAGCAAAGTGAACTGAGTTCACTTAGGTTTGAAGCCTCCATTGCGAATATTTCCGCACTTTGGCTTCGCTCATTCCAATTCTAATCGCAATTATTTTAAGCGCATCGTCTGGTTGTCATCGATCCGAAGAAAAAGGGCACTATGAAGTGCTGGAATCGAGTGATACCGAATGATTGGACATTGTCCGGCGCTCCAGTGGAGACGTGCCTATGACTAAGGCAAATGTACTGTTTGTTTGCGTAGATAATTCATTTCTGAGTCTGGCTGCAGAAGCCTACTTAAACCATACTTCCATGGGAGAGTTGCGTGCCTTCTCTGGTGGCCCCTTGCCACGAGAGGAAATGGTTTCGCTCACCAAGAAAGTTCTTTTCGCCAACGGTATGGATGAGGGAGGATTGCATCCGAAGCCCTGGACGATTTTTTCGCTGCCCCATGCGCCTCAACCCGACTACATAATAAGACTTCAGACAAGTGTGCTTCTTGACAAGCAACCAATGTGGCCCGGTCATCCAGTAAAGTTGAACTGGGATATCTGCCTAGATGAAGATGTTCCTCGAAACATAAAAGAGGCAACAGATGCATTCCGCAAAATTAAAGAATCTATAGATCTTGCAACCTCCTCTAAGGTTTTTTCTAGTGATTCTCTAAATTGGCGTGCTGCTTGTTAAGGTTGGCTGGCCCAATGCTTTATGAGAGTTGTCAGATTTTCCCATGTTTCCCTTAGGAAATAGGGGTTTCAGTGGGAAACTCACATTTTTTTGAGTGGTAAACCTTTCACCTGCCTTGTTTTAGGGGCAGTTTCTTAAGGTCTTTATGGTTAATACGCCTTAATTCACAAGGCTGGGATGACACCACTATGAATCGTAGTTTGACGATTGCATTTGTTTCTGTAATTGCACTTTCCACAATAGCGTGCCAACGGACGACGTATACCCGTAGCTATGTCTCTCCGTTGCCTGCTTCTCCGATCTCACCAATCGAAGGTCAGACTCTGTCGCCGATCACTCCTGGTCAGCCAGGCTCTGAAGGCCAGATCTTGGTTGACGGTCAGGACGCGAACGCTAATTCGCAGGTTGTTTCTGCACCTCCTGCTCCAAACGTCAATGCAACAGGTGGCTCTGTGGGCCGTACCGATCTGCTTGGCGGCTGGAGCGTCTCTTCGGGTGGCGACAACTGTAAGCTCTTCATGACGCTGACCAAGTGGAGCGGCGGCTACCGTGCGAACACACGCGGCTGTAGCGACGCAACGCTCTCTCAGATCTCTGCATGGAATCTGAATGGCAGTCAGGTTGTCTTGAAAGACGCTGGCGGCGGAAATGTTGCGACGCTCTCTGGCGCTGGAACCAACTTCTCTGGTCAAACAGCGAACGGCGCTCCAATCAACTTCGCCCGCTAATCATCATCTGATGATCCTATAAATTTCGAAGCGTTGCGCCAATATCAGGTGCAGCGCTTTTTGTGTTTGCTTAAGTGCGCCGCAGAAGTTGATCGGATGTGAGACGTTGGTTTTACGAATAAACCCTATTGTACTTGCGTCTGGGTAGCGCTCTCCATTATGCCATGGGCAAATATAGCCCATCGGATCGGCGTGATTTGCCCTCTGAAATACAGCTTAAGGAATGTGAGCTCCGTGCTTGAGAATACGTCTAACCTAACAACCGTCCTTGCCCACTACGAAGCGATGGTCGCACGGGGCGACCTGGAGGCCGATCCGGCGCAAATTCAGGTGGCAAAGTCTCTGGATGCTTTGACTGCAGAAATGGTGCAGCGAAAGCCGGAAGAAAAGAAGGGGCTGTTAGGTCGCCTGCTTGGAAAAGGCAAGGAAGAGCCAGACTATATCAAAGGCCTGTATATTTGGGGATCTGTAGGACGCGGCAAAACCATGCTCATGGATCTGTTCTACGATCTAAGTCCTGAACCTAAAAAGCATCGTTCCCACTTCCATGAGTTTATGGAGGAGATCCACGATCGCATATTTATGGTCCGCAAGAAGATCAGTGCTGGGACGATCAAAGACCGCGATCCGATCATTCCAGTTGCTGAAGAGATCATCAGCACAACGCGGCTCCTGTGCTTTGATGAGTTCACTGTAACTGACATCGCTGATGCAATGTTGCTTGGACGGCTTTTCGGTAAATTGTTCGAGGCTGGCGTTGTCGTCGTGTGTACCTCAAACGTGGTGCCGGATGAGCTCTATAAAGACGGACTGAATAGAAATCACATTCTTCCATTCATCCGTTCTTTGAATGAGCGAATGAGTGTCATTCACTTGGATGCGCCGACCGATTACCGCCTTGAGAAGCTCTCCGGCTCAGATACCTACCTCGAGCCGCTTGGTCCTGAGAGCCTCCAGAAGATGGAGAAACTTTGGGCCAGCATGACCTACGGCCTTCAATGTCATCTTGTTGAGTTAGAAAACAAAGGCCGGAAAATACCAGTAAGCCGCACTTGTAGTGCGATTGCCTGGTTCACATTTCAGGAATTGTGCTGCACCCCGCTGGGGCCCTCTGATTACCTGCGTATTGCACATGCTTTCAACACAGTTTTCCTCGAAGGTGTGCCCGTACTGGACAAGGCGCGTAGGAATGAAGCAAAGCGATTCATCAACCTGATTGATACGCTCTACGACAATCACGTTCATCTCGTGATTCAGGCAAGCGCAGAGCCGCAGGACCTCTATGTTGCCTCATCTGGAACCGAAGCATTTGAGTTTGATCGAACAGCTTCGCGCCTGATCGAAATGCGTTCGGAAGAGTACTTGATGCGTGAGCATAATACCGAAAAATGAAAAAATTTAATTTTATTCAGAAATGACGTATTGAGAGCTTATCCAAACTGCTAAAAAAACGTCATTTTACGGAAAATAACGCGGATGTGTGTTTCATTTGGGTTGCGCACATCCGTCAAAACCGCTACCCACTGCGACAAATAGGCACCATATATCATGGTTCTATGTTACGTAAAGGGGAGCTCCTCATGGCGCGCAACAAGATTGCTTTGATTGGATCCGGTCAGATTGGTGGCACACTTGCACACCTCGCTGGTCTGAAAGAACTGGGTGATATCGTTCTGTTCGACATCGCTGAAGGTATGCCTCAGGGCAAAGCTTTGGACTTGGCAGAATCTTCTCCAGTTGACGGCTTTGACTCTGGTCTGTCTGGCACAAACACCTATGAAGGCATCGCTGGTTCTGATGTCGTCATCGTGACTGCAGGTGTTCCTCGTAAACCTGGCATGAGCCGTGATGATCTGCTTGAAATTAACCTGAAGGTTATGGAGCAGGTTGGTGCTGGTATTAAGAAGTACGCTCCAGACGCTTTCGTAATCTGCATCACCAACCCACTCGACGCGATGGTTTGGGCTCTGCAGAAATTCTCCGGTCTTCCAGCAAACAAAGTTGTTGGCATGGCTGGCGTATTGGATAGCGCTCGCTTCCGTTACTTCCTTGCAGAAGAATTCAAAGTATCCGTAGAAGACGTAACCGCATTCGTTCTTGGCGGTCACGGCGATACAATGGTTCCACTGACACGCTACTCCACTGTTGCTGGCGTTCCACTCACCGATCTGGTGAAAATGGGCTGGCTCACTGCTGAGCGTCTCGAAGAAATCGTTCAGCGCACCCGTGATGGTGGCGCAGAGATCGTTGGTCTTCTGAAAACAGGTTCCGCATTCTACGCACCAGCTGCATCTGCTATCGCAATGGCAGAAAGCTACCTCAAAGACAAAAAGCGCGTTCTTCCATGTGCTGCATACCTTGATGGCCAGTATGGTCAGAAAGACATGTACCTTGGCGTGCCAACTGTTATTGGCGAAAACGGCATCGAACGTATCATTGAAATTGATCTCAATAGCGATGAAAAAGCGATGTTCGACAAATCTGTTTCTTCTGTAAACGGCCTTGTTGACGCTTGTAAGAAAATCCAGCCTGCTCTGGCATAAGCCACGCAAGCTATGATCTGAAAGACTGGCAGCACTAGGCGTTGCCAGTCTAGCTCCCTGCTTCGGCAGGGCCCCTTAGAATGGGAAGGGCAGATGAACATACATGAATACCAGGCCAAACAGGTCCTGAAGGAATACGGCGCACCTGTTGCTGAAGGTGTTGCAATTTTCTCCGCTGATGAAGCTGAAGCTGCTGCAAAAAGCCTTCCAGGCCCGTTGTGGGTTGTGAAGTCCCAAATCCACGCAGGTGGTCGCGGTAAGGGTAAGTTCAAAGAACTTGGCCCAGAAGCAAAAGGCGGCGTTCGTCTTGCATTCAACTTGGATGAAGTAAAGTCCCACGCTGCTGACATGCTCGGCAACACTCTGGTGACTGCACAGACCGGTGATGCTGGTAAAGTCGTAAACCGTCTCTACATTGAAGACGGCGCAGACATTGACCGCGAACTGTACCTCTCTCTGCTCGTCGACCGCACGTGTGGTCAGGTTGCTTTCGTAGCATCCACCGAAGGCGGCATGGATATCGAGGAAGTTGCGCACAACACGCCAGAACTTATCCTCACTCTGCCAATCGATCCGCTTCAGGGCGTGACCGAAGACAAAGCATCCGCTCTTTGTGACACCCTCAAGCTTGAAGGTGAAGCACGCGCGGATGGCATGAAGCTGTTCCCAATCCTCTACAAAGCATTTGTAGAAAAGGATATGGCGCTTCTCGAAATCAACCCACTGATCGTTATGGAAAATGGTCGTCTGCGCGTTCTGGATGCGAAAGTGTCCTTTGACGGCAACGCACTGTTCCGCCACGAAGACATTGTTGCCCTGCGCGATAAGACCGAAGAAGACGAAAAAGAGATCGAAGCTTCCAAGCACGACCTCGCTTACGTTGCTCTCGACGGTAACATCGGCTGCATGGTGAACGGTGCTGGTCTGGCAATGGCGACCATGGACATCATCAAGCTGTATGGTGCTGAGCCTGCAAACTTCCTCGACGTTGGTGGCGGTGCGACCAAAGAGAAAGTAACCTCTGCGTTCAAGATCATCACGTCCGATCCAAACGTACAGGGCATTCTGGTTAACATCTTCGGTGGCATCATGCGTTGTGATGTGATCGCAGAAGGCGTTCTGGCTGCTGTTAAAGAAGTTGGTCTTCAGGTTCCACTCGTTGTGCGTCTCGAAGGCACCAACGTTGAGCTTGGTAAAAAGATCATTAGCGAAAGCGGCATGAATGTTATTCCTGCTGACGATCTCGACGATGCAGCTCAGAAAATCGTGGCTGCTGTGAAGGAGGTCGCATAATGTCTATCCTCGTCGACAAAGACACCAAAGTCATCGTTCAGGGTCTGACTGGTAAAACCGGTACATTCCACACTGAGCAGGCACTGGCTTACTTCGGCACCCAAATGGTTGCTGGCGTACACCCTAAAAAAGGCGGAGAAACCTGGTCTTCCGGACTTGAATCCGCTGCTGAACTGCCAATCTTTGCTTCCGTTAAAGAAGCTAAAGAAGCAACCGGTGCAAACGCTTCTGTTGTTTACGTCCCACCAGCAGGTGCAGGCGCAGCAATCATCGAAGCTATCGACGCTGGCATTCCTTTGATCGTTTGTATCACTGAGGGTATCCCGGTTGCAGACATGGTGAAGGTTAAAGCTCGCCTCGACGCATCCGACAGCCGTCTTCTCGGTCCAAACTGTCCAGGTGTTCTGACACCTGAACAGTGCAAGATTGGCATTATGCCAGGCTCCATCTTCCAGAAGGGCTCTGTAGGTATTGTTTCCCGTTCAGGTACACTTACTTATGAAGCAGTCTTCCAGACTTCGCAGGAAGGCCTCGGCCAGTCCACTGCAGTCGGTATTGGTGGTGACCCTGTAAAAGGCACTGAGTTCATCGATATGCTGGACCTGTTCCTGGATGATCCAGAAACAGAATCCATCATCATGATCGGTGAGATCGGTGGTTCTGCAGAAGAAGAAGCAGCTGAATGGCTCAAAGAACAGGCTGCAAAAGGCCGTTCTAAGCCAATGGTTGGCTTCATTGCTGGTCGTACAGCGCCTCCAGGCCGTACCATGGGTCACGCAGGTGCTGTGATCTCTGGCGGTAAAGGCGGAGCGGACGACAAGATTGCTGCAATGGAAGACGCGGGCATCCGTGTATCTCCATCCCCAGCTAAGCTTGGCAAGACCCTTGTTGCTCTTCTCGAAGAGTTGAAGCAGGGTGCTTAAAAATTACACCTCCTATACCATTTAGGAGGCATACTAAATCGACTGTCGGTGAATCACTTTCATCGACAGTCTTGAGAAGGCAGTAAGTCCCCAGGCTTGCTGTCAGTCGCGGGACCCAAGGGTATGTGGTGTGTGACACCCGCCCAAAGAAAGTAGGGCGGATCAACAGTCCGCTTAAAAACGATGGCTCGGCAGGACGCGAACAACGTATTCGCGCTGACGTCGTTTCTTTACGGCGCCAACGCTCCTTATATTGAAGAGCTTTATGCTCAATATCAGGAAAACCCGAATTCACTCGACCCCGAGTGGAAAGAATTCTTTTCTTCGCTTCAGGACAATCCAGAAGACGTAATCAAGGAAGCTCGCGGAGCAACCTGGCAGCGTTCTGATTGGCCAGTTCCAGCAAATGGTGAACTGGTTTCAGCTCTTGATGGCGACTGGCCCGCTGAAAAAGAAGTCAGCAAAAAGATCAAGTCCACGGCCAAGAAGAATGGTGTTGAGCTAACTGAAGATCAGGTGCTGCAGGCAACTCGCGATAGTGTTCGTGCGATCATGATGATCCGTGCTTACCGTATGCGCGGCCACTTGCATGCTGATCTTGACCCGCTCCGCCTTGCTGTTCCTGGTGACCATGAAGAGTTGCATCCCGCGACCTATGGCTTCTCTGAAGCAGACTGGGATCGGAAGATCTTCCTGGACAACGTTCTGGGCATGGAATTCGCCACCATCCGTGAGATGCTGGAAATTCTGAAACGGACCTATTGCTCCACCCTTGGTGTTGAGTTCATGCACATCTCTGATCCTGCTGCAAAAGCATGGATCCAGGAGCGCATTGAAGGTCCGGACAAGCATGTTGCCTTCACACCGGAAGGTAAGAAAGCGATCCTCAATAAACTTGTTGAGGCCGAAGGCTTCGAGAAGTTCCTTGATGTAAAATACACCGGTACAAAGCGTTTCGGTCTGGACGGTGGTGAAGCACTGATCCCGGCGCTTGAGCAGATCATCAAACGCGGTGGTGCCCTTGGTGTTAAAGACATCGTTTTGGGCATGGCACACCGTGGCCGTTTGAACGTTCTGTCTCAGGTGATGGGCAAGCCACATCGCGCGATCTTCCATGAGTTCAAGGGCGGTTCATACGCTCCTGATGATGTGGAAGGCTCTGGTGATGTGAAGTACCACCTTGGTGCTTCTTCTGACCGCTCCTTCGACAACAACAACGTTCACCTCTCTTTGACAGCGAACCCGTCTCACCTTGAGATCGTAAACCCGGTTGTTCTGGGTAAGGTCCGCGCCAAGCAGGATCAGCTTTCTGATTGGAAAGAGACATCGGAGATTGATCGCAGCAACGTCCTTCCATTGCTTCTGCATGGCGATGCCGCGTTTGCTGGTCAGGGTGTTGTTGCTGAGTGTTTCGGTCTGTCCGCACTTCGTGGTCACCGCACTGGTGGTTCGATCCATGTGATCATCAACAACCAGATCGGCTTTACAACCAACCCACGCTTCTCACGGTCTTCACCTTATCCTTCTGACGCCGCGAAAGTGATTGAAGCGCCGATCTTCCATGCAAATGGCGATGATCCGGAAGCTGTTACTTTTGCTGCAAAGATCGCGACTGAATATCGTCAGAAGTTCGGACGTCCGGTTGTGATTGACATCATCTGTTATCGTCGCTTTGGCCATAACGAAGGTGACGAGCCTGCGTTTACGCAGCCGATCATGTACCGCAAGATCCGCAAGCATGAAACAACCCTTCAGATCTATGCTGACAAGCTGGTCAAAGAAGGTCTGATGTCTGCTGAGGACGTTAATAAAGCAAAAGCTGACTGGCGTTCGCATCTGGATCGTGAATTCGAAACAGGCCAAACCTACAAGCCAAACAAAGCCGACTGGCTTGATGGCCGTTGGTCTAAGATGAAGGTTGCGAAGGAAGTTGACGAGCCGCGTCGTGGTTCGACTGGTCTTCCAATGGATGAACTTAAGGAACTCGGCGGCAAGCTGACCAATGTTCCTGATGACTTCAATGCACACCGCACGATCCGCCGCTTCATGAACAACCGTGCCAAAATGATCGAGACCGGAGAAGGTATCGATTGGGCAATGGGTGAGGCAATGGCATTCGGTGCATTGCTGAAAGAAGGCCATTCCGTTCGCTTGTCCGGTCAGGATTGTGAACGCGGTACCTTCTCTCAACGTCATTCCGTTCTGTATGATCAGGAAGACGAAGGCCGTTACATCCCGCTGAACCACGTTGGTGAAAAGCAGGGCCGTTATGAAGTCATCAACTCAATGCTTTCTGAAGAAGCAGTGTTGGGCTTTGAATATGGTTACTCGCTGACAGAACCAAATGCGCTGACCATGTGGGAAGCACAGTTCGGTGACTTTGCAAACGGTGCGCAGGTACTGTTCGACCAGTTTATCTCCTCTGGTGAGCGTAAATGGCTGCGTATGTCCGGTCTGGTCTGCTTGCTGCCGCATGGCTACGAAGGTCAGGGTCCTGAGCACTCCTCAGCACGCCTTGAGCGTTTCTTGCAGATGTGCGCAGAAGACAACATGCAGGTAGCCAACTGTTCGACACCGGCTAACTACTTCCACATCCTTCGCCGTCAGTTGAAGCGTGACATTCGTAAGCCACTCGTTCTGATGACGCCAAAGTCTCTGCTCCGCCACAAGCGTGCAGTTTCCAAACTGGAAGACTTCGGCGCAGACGAAAGCTTCCACCGTCTCCTTCACGATGATGCTCAAACGAACCCAGGTTCAACTGTTGAGCTGAAGAAGGATGAAGACATCCGTCGCGTGATCCTGTGTACAGGTAAGGTCTACTATGACCTGCTCGAAGAGCGTGAGAAACGTAACATCAACGATGTTTACATCCTCCGCGTTGAGCAGCTCTACCCGTTCCCGACCAAGTCCTTGTGCGTAGAGATGGGCCGCTTCAAGAATGCAGACGTAGTCTGGTGTCAGGAAGAGCCAAAGAACATGGGCTCATGGTTCTTCATTCAACAGTACATTGAATGGGTTCTGGAGCATGTGAATGCAAAAGTGCATCGCCCGCGTTACGTTGGCCGTCCACCAGCTGCTGCAACAGCAACCGGCTTGATGTCAAAGCACTTGGCTCAGCTACAAGCTTTCCTCGACGATGCATTCGCCGAGTAAGTACCTCGTAATCAGGTAAGTCCGACAGGCCTTTCAGGGGCCCTGAAACGAAAAGAGATAGAGACAATGGCGACGGAAATTCGAGTACCCACTCTGGGTGAATCCGTAACCGAGGCAACAATCGCTCAATGGTTCAAAAAACCGGGCGATGCGGTGAATGCAGATGAGCCACTGGTTGAGCTGGAAACAGACAAGGTAACTGTTGAAGTACCTGCGCCTGTAGCCGGTAAACTGGACAGCATTGATGTGAAAGAAGGCGATACTGTTGAAGTTGGCGCCCTTCTTGGTTCCATCGCAGAGGGTGCAGCTGGTGCTGTGTCCGCTCCTGCTGCCGAAGCTGCACCGGCTGCTAAAGCTGCGCCTGCTGCAGCTGCTGAAACAGTTGAAGTTCTGGTACCACACGCTGGTGAAAGCGTTACCGAAGCTGAAGTTGGCGAATGGTCAGTTAAAGTTGGTGACGTTGTAAAGGCTGACGATATCCTCGTTGAGCTGGAAACAGACAAAGCTGCTCAGGAAGTACCTAGCCCAGTTGCTGGTACCGTGGTTGAAATCGCTCAGGCAACTGGCGCGACTGTTGAGCCTGGTAACCTGCTCTGCAAAATCGCTAAAGGCGACGGCGCAGCTGTTGCCGCTGCTGCTCCGGCAGCTGCCGCTCCTGCACCAACTGTTTCTGGCACAAGCATGCCAGCAGCACCTTCTGCTGCAAAGATGATGGCTGAAAAAGGCCTCTCTGCTGATCAGGTTGCAGGCTCCGGTAAACGCGGTCAGGTTCTTAAAGGTGATGTTCTCGCAGCTGTTGCTGCTGGCGTTTCTGCTGCTCCGGCAGCTGCTCCAGCTCCTGTTGCAGTGCGCGTCGTTTCAGCTCCGACTGACGAAGTGCGTGAAGAACGTGTTCGCATGACCAAGCTACGCCAGACGATTGCGCGCCGCTTGAAAGATGCTCAGAACACTGCGGCTATGTTGACCACTTACAACGAAGTGGACATGAAGCCGATCATGGACCTGCGCAAGCAGTACAAGGACATCTTTGAGAAGAAGCACGGCGTAAAGCTCGGCTTCATGGGTTTCTTCACCAAAGCAATTACCCATGCTCTTAAAGAAATCCCGGCTGTAAACGCTGAGATCGATGGCACTGACATCATCTACAAAAACTACGCTCATATCGGTGTTGCTGTTGGCACTCCGAAGGGTCTCGTGGTTCCTGTTGTTCGTGATGCAGACCAGATGTCTATTGCTGAAATCGAAAAAGAAATCGGCAACCTCGGTCGTAAAGGCCGTGATGGCAAGCTCTCCATGGCAGACATGCAGGGTGGCACTTTCACCGTCTCTAATGGCGGTGTTTACGGCTCCCTGATGTCCTCTCCAATCCTGAACGCACCGCAGTCCGGTATTCTCGGCATGCACAAAATTCAGGAGCGTCCGGTTGCGATCAACGGTCAGGTAGAAATCCGTCCGATGATGTATCTGGCTCTGTCCTACGATCACCGTATCGTAGACGGCAAAGAGGCAGTGACCTTCCTGGTTCGCGTTAAAGAGAGCCTTGAAGATCCACAGCGTCTGATTCTGGACCTCTGATATAAACGTGCCCGGCACTGGCCGGGCACATTTGTTTTAAGGGAAATTGGCGCACTTCTCTTCGTTGCAGCCTTCTCCCGCCTACTTACAGGGATTTGCAAATGTCCTACGATCTCGTCGTCATCGGTACCGGCCCAGGCGGTTATGTTTGTGCAATCAAGGCAGCTCAGCTCGGCATGAAAGTTGCTGTAGTTGAGAAGCGTAAGACCCATGGTGGTACTTGCCTGAACATCGGTTGTATTCCATCCAAAGCTCTGCTGCATGCCTCTGAAATGTTTGAGGAAGCAAACCACAGCTTTGAAGCCCTGGGCATCAAAACTTCCAAGCCCAAAGTGGACTGGAAGGCAATGCTGGCGCACAAAGACAAAGTGATCGACGGCAATGTGACCGGTATCGATTACCTCTTCAAAAAGAACAAGATCGACGTTCACTTTGGTACTGGCCGCGTGCTGGGTGCTGGTCGCGTAGAAGTAAAAGCTGAAGACGGCTCAACTTCCATCGTGGAAACCAAGAACATTGTTATCGCAACAGGTTCTGACGTAATGCCTCTGCCAGGTATCGAGATCGATGAGAAAACTGTCGTCTCTTCAACTGGCGCCCTGTCTCTTGATAAAGTGCCGAACCGTATGACCGTTGTCGGCGCTGGCGTTATTGGCCTTGAGCTTGGTTCTGTCTACGCCCGTCTTGGTGCTGAAGTGACCGTTGTTGAGTTCATGGACAAGATACTCGGCCCAATGGATGCTGACGTTTCCAAGCAGTTCCTGCGTATGCTGAAAAAGCAAGGCCTCAAGTTCAAGCTGTCCTCCAAGGTAACTGCGGTTCAGAAAAAAGGCCGTGCTCTGGAAGTGACCGTTGAGCCAGCAGCAGGTGAAGCCGCTGCCGCAACTCTGGATGCAGACGTGGTTCTCGTCGCAATCGGTCGCCGTCCATATACGGAAGGTCTTGGTCTGGCAGAAGCAGGTGTTGAGCTGGACGAGCGTGGCCGCGTGAAGACAGACAACCACTACAAAACCAACGTTGACGGTATCTTTGCTATCGGTGATGTGATTGCTGGCCCGATGCTTGCGCACAAAGCGGAAGACGAAGGCGTTGCTGTTGCAGAAATGCTCTCAGGTCAGGCTGGTCACGTAAACTATGACGTCATTCCTGGTGTTGTTTACACTTCTCCTGAAGTGGCCAGCGTTGGCAAAACTGAAGAAGAGCTGAAAGCTGCGGGCATCAAATTCAAGTCCGGCAAGTTCCCATTTTCCGCAAACGGTCGTGCAAAAGCAATGCTGCACACCGACGGTTTCGTGAAAGTGCTGGCTGACGCTGAAACAGATCGTGTGCTCGGTGTTCATATCGTTGGCTTCGGTGCAGGCGAAATGATCCACGAAGCATGTGTTCTGATGGAATTCGGCGGTTCCTCTGAGGATCTGGGTCGCACCTGTCATGCGCACCCAACCATGTCCGAAGCGGTGAAAGAAGCCGCTATGGCAACATTCGCCAAGCCAATTCATATGTAATCTGGAATTTCTGGATTAAAAAAAAGCCGCTTCAGGAAACTGAGGCGGCTTTTTTGCTACTGGCGGACCAGAATGTAACTGCGGGTCTTGTTCGGAATTGTTGGGTCATGGTTTTCGGTGCGGACATATGCCTGAATGCGCTCTCCCATTGGCCGCAGCTCAATATGCTGGGCTTTGAAGAAACCACCAAACCGGAACGTGAGTACACCAGAAAAACTAAGCTGTCCTGCAGCCCAGCCCCACTTGCAGTCGCGAGGGGAGCAACTGGTGAAGGCACGAGCGCGCACAATCAGCTGCCCGTCAAGGCATTGCCCTTCAACTTCAATCTGGGAGAGCTCTTTCAAACGTGCTTTGGGATTTTCCCAATCCCCCAGCTCCGCCATTTCTGATTTGCGGACTTCACAGGCGGTTTGCGCTTGAGCTGCTGAAACAAGAAAAGCAAACGTGCAGAAGAACATGCACAGAAATGATGTTTGTCTAAGTTTCATGACTAAAAGCTCCCCGCCTAGTCCTCTCATATATCAATGTAGATGGGCTCTGCGAGGAGTAAATGCGTGTTTTATCCTATCACCCTAGGTCTTTTACGCTTTTGACGATGTCTTGAAGCTTGCGCGTAGCTGCGGATGGACTGGATGCCCCACAGATTGCTGAAATAACTGCAATCCCATCAGCTCCAGCTTTGATCACCTGATCCGCATTAGCAAGTGAAATTCCGCCAATTCCAACCACAGGCAACTGAGATTGAACCGTTAAACCGGCAAAGCTTTGCATACCCATATCAGCCGCATCATCCTTACTGTTCGTCGGGAAGCAAGCGCCTATGCCAAGGTAATCACAGGCTGAAATGTCCGCAGCATCCAGCTCATCCTGAGTGCTGACCGAAAGACCTAGCAGCTTATCAGAGCCGATCAACTCCCGGGCTTTCGTGGCATCCATATCATCCTGTCCAACATGAACGCCGTCCGCATCAACCGCTAAGGCAACATCTATGCGATCATTGACGATTAGCGGCACATTCAGCGGCTTCAACGCTTGCATCAACCGCTCTGCCAGCTCAATTTGCTCGCGCGTGCTGCTAGTCTTGTCACGAAGCTGCACAACAGTAGCGCCATTTTGTGCGGCTGCGATTGCTATGTCGACGGGGTCCTGACCGGGGCAGTCTTGCGGCCCCAGCACCAGATAAACGGAAAGATTAAGCAACGGCTTCATGCATTTCAATCCGTGCTGTTGTGTTGAGGATATCGCTGTTCAGCTGATAGAGGCCGTTAATGATATCCAGCTGCAAGCTTGCTGGTCCTGCTGAATTTTTTGCAGCAATCTCACCAACAACCCCGAGAAAGACCATTGCATCAACTGCGGCATCAAACGGGTCGTCGCAAACAGCCAGTGTTGCGCCAGTCAAAGCCGTTGCCGTGCAACCAAGGCCGGTCGCATAAGGCATCATCTTATCCCCGTTGGCGACTTCAGCAGTGCGCGCACCATCAGTGATAAAATCAACCGGACCAGAGACGACAACAACAGCGCCCGTCTGCTTCGCCAGTTCTTTCGCTCCTGCCAGTGCAGCCTGAGAGCTATCCGTGCTATCAACGCCTTTTCCACCTGCACCCTGACCAGCAAGTGCCATGATTTCAGAGGCATTGCCACGAATGACGCTCGGCTTATTCTCCAGCAATTCACCAGCAAGCTTGGTGCGGAAGGTCAACGCTCCAACAGCCACCGGGTCCAGTACCCAAGGGCGACCAGCTTTGTGGGCAGCAGCAGTTGCCAGCTTCATCGCCTCTGCCTGAGCAGGGGTAACCGTGCCAACGTTGACCACTAATGCACCTGCAACACTTGCAAGTTCAGGGGCTTCTTCCGGGCCATCCACCATGGCAGGGGAGGCGCCAATGGCCAGCAGGGCGTTCGCTGTGGTGTTGGCCACCACGATGTTCGTCATGTTATGGACGAGTGGACTGTTGTCACGAATTGCAGAAAGAGTTGCGCAAGCGCTTTCGACACGACCCATTTTTATCCTCGGTCTTGTTGTGCGAAAGAGAGCTGGTATCAGGGACTTGGCAAACTGCCAGACAATCTATCCCCCAACACGGCGTGAGTGCTCCCTTCGCTGGAATTATCCAGAGCAGGTTCTTCGAGTATGATCTCAGCCACAACACACGTGTCGGGCACCCCGTTTCACATCGACGAACCTAGGGGATCTGCTAAGGGAGATCAAGGTGATGTGAGGGAGGGGGACAACCTATCAACGACGCGGGTGTGCCTTGTCATAAGCGTCCAACAGCTGTGCACTGTTCACTTCCGTATAAATCTGTGTGGTAGAAAGGCTTGCGTGCCCCAGTAGCTCCTGAATGCTCCTCAAATCCCCGCCTTCAGAGAGCAAATGAGTTGCAAACGAATGGCGTAAAGCGTGAGGAGTTGCGGTGTCTGGTAGACCAAGAGCACTGCGGATTTTTTGCATGGCCAGCTGGATCATACGCGCATTCAGCGGGCCACCACGAACGCCGCGAAACAGCGGTGAGCTGCCCGACAGATCATAAGGGCACTGCTTTTTGTAGGCTTCAATAGCTTCTATTACCACTGGCAGAACCGGAACAAGCCGTTCTTTGTTGCCTTTACCGCGAATCTTCAGCGACTTATCCCCCTCCTTCGGCGCTGAGGCCGATGTCAGAGACAGCGCTTCAGAAATACGGAGACCGCAACCGTAGAGCAGTGTGAACACCGCTGCGTTGCGGGATTCAACCCAGGGAGTGTCCTCAAAAGCGAGATCGCTGCTGACAATCGCTTTGGCTTCCTCAACGGGGATAGGCTTGGGCAGGCTGCGGGGAAGTCTCGGCGTACGAACAGCTGCAGCACCAGCCGCATTCACCTCACCGCGCTCCTCCAGAAACGAGAGGAAGGAGCGGATGCCAGCCAACCCGCGGGCAAGCGTCCGCGTCTGCGCGCCATCCCTCCGACGCGTCGCCAGAAATGCGCGAAAGTCCTTTGGTTTCAAAGACTCCAGATGCCGCAGGGCAACCGGTTCGCCTTCATAACTGGTCATGAAGCGCAGGAACTGACGGGTGTCGCGCTCATACGCTTCCAGTGTCCGTTCAGCCAGTCGCCGTTCAGAGCCCAGATGATCAATCCAGTCTTCTATCGCTGCGGTAACATCTGGTTTGCAGATGATGAGTAAGTCTTCGCCGCTATCAAGGGAATTTGCCATTCGCAAAGTGTAAGCGCCAAATCTGGCTGAATGGTTACCAAAAGATAAACATACACGCCTTTGCGAAATGCCTGCGCAAATTCAGTTGATGACGATTGGCTGCCCGTGATCACTGATGATCCGGTCAATTTCCTGCCGAGCGGCCATCGCAAACCGTTTCTGGTTCTCGGTTGGCACCACAGAATCCCCCAAAACGACGATGTTCTCGTCATTAAACCGGTTCGCCGGGCCTGTGTAATTGAAGCTGCCGACAATCATAATGCTATCATCAATTACCATAAGCTTATGATGAAGCTTACCAATTCGGCTTGAACCGCGAACGAAATGCAAATCAGCACCAGCTTCTGCTAAAGGCTGAGTGGCTGCCCAGTCCTGTCCGCCTTGCCGGGCATCAAGCGCACCACGCACCTTTCGCCCAGCCTCCATCAGCAGCAACATGGCATCATCAATGCCGGAGCTTTTGGAGAAGGTGAAGATAGCAAAGTCCACTCGTTCCTTAGCTTTTGTCATCTGTTTGGTGACTTCCATCTCTGGTGCGTGGTCCGGTGCAAAGCAAACTTTCACGCGGATGTCGTCAACAATCACTTCTTTCGGTGTGTTCTCGGCTTCGTTGTCATCAACGCTGTATCGGCCAAATCGCCCCCGTTTAATCTCCCTGAATTCCCGTTCAAAGATATCGGCAACCTTCTCATTCTTGATGATGAGAAGATGGTTCAGGTTGCGATGTGTGCCGGTCTCAGTGAAGTTTGTGGAGCCGGTCAGAACAGCATTGCCATCGCGAATGATGAATTTCTGATGGAATATCCGTGGGTTAAAGTCAGTCCGAACCCACACCTTAGAGCGCAGCAACGCCGCGTGAAGTTGCCGGTTCACCTCGTTCTCAACACGAGGGTCGCTTGAGTGCGGGTCGTCTGCTGGCTCATCTACGCTCAGGTAATCCGCCTCGGACACCACTCGCACCCGCACCCCGCGTCGCTTTGCGTTGATAAGTGCGTTGGTTATGCGTTTATTGTCTATTTCTTGAATTGCTATGTCGAGCGAGCGCTCTGCAGCATCAATAAACCCGATAATCTCTCCCTCAAGATCATCCAGCGGGTTATCCGGTAAATGATCGAGGACTGTCTTCGGACCAACAAGGAATTTAAGATTCTCAGTTTCAACTGCCATTGTACCCTCCCACCGTCATAACACCTTACCCTAGGGTAGATGATGTGTCGGTACACAATTATGACGGTAGGAAGCGAAAAGAGGACCTAGCTAGAAACCAACCGAAATAAGTGGATTGGTGTTGCCTTGAATTTCCAGGATGCGAGCATCACGCAGCTGCTCTTCTTCAGAGACCGGATCCTCTGCCATCCAATTGTTGAACATCTCCACTTCAGTCTCTGTCAGAGGCATGCCGTAGGTGGTCTGCATGTACAGATAGATCCGCGCAATATCACCGCGCGTCTCAGCCATCGGCTCGGCAACTTTCCGGCTGCTGTCAATCTCAAAGTCACAAGCACCGTAAGTCCGGTCTTCGCCAGTAATAACGGCCATGCGATAATTGGAGCGGTCTCCGTTTAACTCACCAACGGCTGGAACGAGGTTATGGAGATCAGCTTCCATGCGCTTGAAATCTGCATCAACTTTAGAGCAGCACCGGCGGCCCTTATAGGATTTGCCCTTCTTGGTGGTGCAGGCAGGGTCGCCTTCACTCCAGCAAGCCCGGGTTTTGCCAAAACGGGAGGCCGGAACAATATGCTCCCACTCAATCCGCTTGCCGCGCTTGGCGTTTTTGCGCGGAGTATACCCGCAACTGTCCGCATCAACCTGCTTCTTTCCATTGTAGGTGCAACCACAATAGAAGGTCTCGCGATACTCTTCTGACGGATAAATATGCTTCTCCAACAGGCGCTTGGCCTGAGAGAAGCTGGTTGGCGGCGCAGAAAAGGCTGCAGTTGTCCAGATGCAAGCTAAAAGGGCAGCAGAGAATACGATGAGGTTACGCATGAAGGAGTCTTTCGCAAGCGTATCCCTGAAAAGTGGTCTCCGGTTTTCAGATAAGGATACGCATTAATAAAGATCTTGAATGAGGCGCGTGAATGAAATGCACGCGACATATTCAAGTTCACCATCAGAAACTGGCGAGGGAGAGTTAAGAAAACCCTGCCAACACTGTTTGACGCGGTGGATACTGGTTTGTGCTGGTCCACTTTGACCGAATGAATGGGTGTGAACCTTGCCAAGCAAGATGAGGGGAGGAGAGATTGAGGGTTAAACGGAGGTTCTAAGAGCGCAATCGCGCTGCTAATTCACGAATTTGATGCTGAGCAAATACCTCAACGCCGTTCTTGAGCAGATCAGCAGCGACGACACCCAGGCCAGAACGAGTTTGCCCATCATGATGCCCACTATAGATAAAAGTGCTCCCGCAGGATGGGCTGCCATCCGTCAGCAAAGCAAAACGGCAACTTTCTTCAAGAGCGGTCTGTACCGCGATGCTAGCACCAAGGCGAAACTGGTTGGTGACGTCGCGCCCATTGTCTTCAAAAATTCCGCCATGGCCTTCGAGAACATCTGTGCCCAATTGGTTCTCTTCAATCTCAGCTGGTGGGCGCGGTGTTGGAAATCCTGCTGCGACTTCCGGGCAAAGGGGCACCAGAATACCGGCTTCCTTCCAACCAGTTAGAATACTGCTTTCAAGTGGTAGGCCACTGCCGTTGTAGCGGACTGGCTCACCAAGCAAGCACGCACTTATCAGGATTTTCGTGGTCATACTGCGGATACCTGAATTTTAGATAGGCTTGGGCTGGCTGAGACTGCACGATAAAACAAAAAACGCGGACCCAATGGCCCGCGCTTAATATCATCGCGATATGCGAAAACGAAATGAGCTTAAACGATGCTCTGACCGGTTGCTGCCCAGTCCTTCATGAATGCTTCCAGACCTTTGTCGGTCAATGGGTGCTTCACGAGGCCCTTCAGTGTTGAAGGTGGGATAGTTGCAACATCAGCGCCGATGAGCGCGCAGTCTTTTACGTGGTTTGCGCTACGGATAGAAGCTGCAAGAATTTCGGTGGTGAAGCCGTAGTTATCATAGATCTGACGGATTTCAGCAATCAGGTCCAGGCCTTCAATGTTGATGTCGTCCAGACGGCCGATGAATGGAGAGATGAAGGTCGCGCCAGCTTTTGCAGCCAGAAGAGCCTGGTTTGCAGAGAAGCAAAGGGTCACGTTGGTCTGCACGCCTTTGTTCGCCAGAACGCGGCAAGCCTTCAGGCCTTCCAGTGTCAAAGGCAGCTTGATGCAGATGTTATCTGCAATTGCGATCAGCTCTTCAGCTTCTTTCAGCATGCCTTCAGCGTCGGTTGCGACAACTTCAGCAGAAACAGGACCATCCACAAGCTCGCAGATCTCTGCGATGACTTCTTTCATTGGACGGCCAGATTTCATGATAAGAGATGGGTTAGTGGTAACACCATCGAGAAGACCGGTTGCAGCCAGCTCTTTAATGTCGTTGGTGTCAGCAGTATCAACGAAGAATTTCATGCCGGAAAGGCTCCTGATTTCTTAGTAGCCTCTCGTAGGGTACCGGAGGCCTAGGGGGGAATTCCGGTATGTGTTTAGCCCAGAGTGTATAGAAACAACAAGAGTAAAACCCGCTAAAGCGTATTCCCGAAAACTGGATTTCGGTTTTAGGATAAGAATGCGCGGCAAAACCAGCAAGTGCTCAACAAGGAATGGAGTTTCGTGAGTCAGCAAACTGAGTTTTTTGGCAACGGCCAGATGTGTGAACCAGAGGTTATTGTACCTGTGCTGGTTCCTGTCGCTGTCGCAGGTGCTTATTCCTATAAAGTACCCGCTGACATGGACGTACGCCCCGGTTCCATCGTGCGTGTGCCTCTTGGCCCGCGTGAGGTGATCGGCGCTGTTTGGGATGGAGAACCGGATACAAAGGTTAATCCCAAAAGGCTGAAAAGCATCCTGCATGTCTACGATACGCCCCCAATCGCTGAAGATCTTAGGAAATACATAGACTGGGTTGCCGCATGGACGCTGGGCGCTCCCGGCATGGTTTTGCGCATGGTGCTGCGTTCTGAGGAGGCTTTGGAACCAGAAACGCTGCTCTCTGGTGTGCGCTACATTGATGGCATGCAGCCGGACCGCATGACACCTGCACGCTCAAAAGTCATGGAACTCGTCGAAAATGGCATGGCATGGACACGCCCCGGCTTGGCGGGAGCTGCTGGTGTCAGCTCCTCAGTCATCGACGGCCTTAAAAAGCAAGGCGTGCTGGAAGAAGCAATGCTGCCAGCAACCCCGCCACTGCCTGATCCTGATCCATCTCTTCCGGGCAGAAAGCTGACGGATCTTCAGGAAGGCGCTGCGAATCAGTTGTGTGAGTCCATCGGAAAAGGCTTCAAAGCCTTCCTTATCGATGGGGTGACAGGGTCAGGAAAGACCGAAGTTTATTTCGAAGCCGTCGCCGAAGCTCTCAGAAACAACGAGCAAGCTCTGGTTCTCATCCCCGAAATTGCGCTCACCAACCAGTTTTTGGAGCGGTTTGAGCAGCGATTTGGGGTCAGACCAGCCGAATGGCACTCGCAAGTACCCCCAAAACGACGCGCAAGAACGTGGCGGGGAGTCGCAAATGGCGAAGTGAAGGTCGTTGTTGGTGCGCGGTCAGCACTTTTCCTTCCTTTTCACAGGCTAGGTTTGCTGGTCGTGGATGAAGAGCATGATACGGCCTACAAGCAAGATGATCGCGTTCCCTACAACGCTAGGGATATGGCCGTTGTTCGGGGGCATATCTCTGGTTTCCCTGTCGTGCTCGCCAGTGCAACACCATCTGTGGAAAGTCAGGTAAATGCAAAGCTCGGCCGATACACGAAAATCGTGCTTCCAGTGCGTGCTTCCGGTGCGGAAATGCCAACCATCAAAGGCATTGATATGCGCTGCGATGGGCCTGAGCGAGGCAAATGGCTGGCGCCTGCACTGGTCAATGAGATTCAGGAAACACTGACCAACGGTAATCAGGTTCTGCTCTTTTTGAACCGTAGGGGTTATGCCCCACTGACCCTGTGCAGAACCTGCGGCCATCGGTTCCATTGTGAAAACTGCTCAGCTTGGCTTGTGGAGCACCGCTTTAAGGGTAAATTAGTGTGCCACCACTGCGGCTATTCACAGCCTATGCCAGATAAATGCCCCGAATGCAGCAAGCCTGATATGCTGGTTGCGTGTGGTCCTGGCGTGGAACGAATTGCTGAAGATGTCTCAGCGTTATTTCCCGAGGCACGCGTCCTTGTTCTCTCCTCGGATTTACCGGGCGGAACAGAGCGCATAAATCGCGAAATGAAACTCGTTGAAACGGGCGAAGTTGACATTGTCATCGGCACGCAATTGGTCGCCAAAGGGCATAACTTTCCATTAATGACCCTTGTAGGGGTGGTTGATGCTGATTTGGGTCTTGCAAATGGCGATCCAAGGGCAGCAGAGCGCACTTTCCAGCTTCTGGCTCAGGTGACGGGACGTGCTGGCCGAATACACGGAAAAGGCAGGGGATTGCTGCAAACTTACAACCCTGACCAGCCCGTTATAAAGGCACTTCTCTCCGGAAATCCCGAAGAATTTTACGCTGCGGAAATCGAGTCGCGAGAAAACGCCGGCCTGCCTCCATTCGGCAGACTCGCAGCATTGATTATCTCTGGAGCGGATAGAACTCTCACCGAAAAATTTTCCAAAACTCTTGCAGTAAATAGTCCTAGTTCGGAAGGCGTTCAAATCCTCGGTCCGGCAGAGGCTGCAATGGCGCTGGTGAGGGGCAGATATCGGTTCCGTTTGCTCGCAATCGCACCCCGGAGTGTTGATTTACAAGGCTTTCTGAGAAACTGGTTGTTTGCCGCTCCCAAGCCAACTGGCGGTATCAGAGTGCAGGTTGATGTTGACCCCCAAAGTTTCATGTAGTGCTGCGCAGAAAGTTTGATACCTCAATGTATGCGTTGGAATACCTACGCCATGTTGCAAGGTGTTCAAGCGTGTGCTATGCGAAGCGCGGCTTTATCGGCACGGTTATCTCAGATTGTGCCATTCAAATTGAATTAGACGCGACTTATCAAGGATTTGGATTTCCGGCGAGCCAGCCGCCAGAATCTTGTATGCGCGGGAGAGCACGGATCCAGTGACTGACAACGTATCTCTCATTTCGGGCGTGGCCTTGCGTTATGCTTCTGCGCTGTTGGACCTTGCTGAGGAGCAGGGTGCGACGGCAGAGGTGGAGAAGGGTCTCGACCAGTTTGAGGCACTCTTGAACGAGAGTGCTGATCTTGATCGTCTTATCAAGAGCCCCGTTTTTAGTGCAGACGCTCAATTAAAGGCGATCTCTGCTATTTTGGAAAAGGCCGGAATTTCCGGCCTGACCGCAAATTTTGTGAAGTTGGTTGCCCAAAACAGGCGCCTCTTTGCCGTTCCAGGCATGATTCAGGGTTTCCGTGAGCAGCTTGCTGCAAAGCGTGGAGAAGTTACTGCTCTAGTAACCTCTGCAACGGAATTAAACGCTGAGCATGTCGCAGCTCTTAAAGAAGCACTCAACGCTTCTACGGGCAAGAATGTGAAGATTGTAGTGAAGGTGGACTCATCCATTCTTGGTGGTCTGATCGTGAAGATCGGCAGCCGGATGATTGATACGTCACTGCGAACCAAGCTCAACTCTCTTAAGTTCGCGATGAAAGAGGTCGGTTGATGGATATTCGGGCTGCGGAAATTTCCGCTATCCTCAAGGACCAGATCAAGAACTTCGGCCAAGAAGCTGAAGTGACTGAAGTTGGTCAAGTACTTTCCGTAGGCGACGGCATTGCCCGCGTTTACGGCCTGGACAACGTCCAGGCGGGTGAAATGGTTGAATTCCCAGGTGGTATCCGGGGAATGGCATTGAACCTTGAAACTGACAATGTCGGTGTTGTTATCTTCGGTAGCGACCGTGACATTAAAGAAGGCGACACGGTAAAACGTACCGGCGCTATTGTGGAAGTTCCAGTAGGTAAGGGTCTGTTGGGTCGCGTTGTCGATCCACTCGGTAACCCAATCGACGGCAAAGGTCCGATCGAATCTACTGAACGTCGTCGCGTTGACGTGAAGGCACCAGGCATTCTGCCTCGTAAGTCCGTTCACGAGCCAATGTCTACAGGTCTTAAAGCGATTGATGCTTTGATTCCAATCGGACGTGGTCAGCGCGAATTGGTGATTGGTGACCGTCAGACCGGTAAAACCGCTATCATCCTCGACACCTTCCTCAACCAGAAGCCTTTGCACGCATCTGACGACGAACACGAAAAGCTGTACTGCATCTATGTTGCGGTTGGCCAGAAGCGTTCAACTGTTGCTCAGTTCGTGAAAGCTCTGGAAGACGCTGGTGCTCTGGAATACTCCATCGTTGTTGCTGCAACAGCGTCTGATCCTGCTCCATTGCAGTATCTGGCACCGTTCGCAGGCACCACAATGGGTGAGTACTTCCGCGACAACTCCATGCACGCTGTGATCGGTTATGATGACCTTTCCAAGCAGGCTGTTGCGTATCGCCAGATGTCCCTGTTGCTCCGTCGTCCACCAGGACGTGAAGCGTACCCTGGTGACGTGTTCTACCTGCACTCCCGTCTGCTCGAGCGTTCTGCGAAGCTGAACGAAGATCACGGCCTCGGTTCTCTGACCGCGCTGCCAGTGATCGAAACTCAGGGTGGTGACGTTTCTGCGTTTATTCCGACCAACGTGATCTCCATCACCGACGGTCAGATCTTCCTTGAAACCGATCTGTTCTTCCAGGGCATTCGTCCAGCGGTTAACGTTGGTCTGTCAGTTTCTCGTGTGGGCTCTTCCGCTCAGATTAAAGCGATGAAGCAGGTTGCTGGCCCGGTTAAGGGTGAGCTGGCTCAGTACCGTGAAATGGCTGCGTTCGCGCAGTTTGGTTCTGATCTGGATGCAACCACTCAGAAGCTTCTGAACCGTGGTGCACGCCTGACCGAATTGCTGAAACAGCCGCAGTTCTCTCCGCTTAAAACGGAAGAACAGGTTGCAGTGATCTTCGCTGGTGTGAACGGCTACCTGGACGATCGTCCGGTTGGTGAGGTTCGCGAGTTTGAAGCTGGCCTGCTGCGCTTCTTGCGTGCAGAACATGCAGACCTTCTCTCCGCTATCTGGGAGAAGAAGGCACTCGACGCCGATTTGACTGACAAGCTGAAAGCTGCAGTGGAAGCTTACGTCAAGACCCTCGGTTAATTCGAAGCAACGGGATAAGGAACGAGAGCGCCCATGGCGAGCCTCAAGGACCTAAAAAACCGCATCGCTTCGGTCAAAGCGACGCAGAAAATCACCAAGGCCATGAAAATGGTGGCCGCGGCGAAACTGCGTCGTGCCCAGGATGCTGCAGAAGCAGGTCGTCCCTATGCTGAACGCATGGGGACAGTACTTGGCAATCTTGCAGCTGGGTTCGAAGGTCGGGATGATGCGCCGAAGCTGATGACGGGTACAGGACGGGATCAGACACATCTGCTCCTCGTCTGCACAGCAGAGCGTGGCCTCTGTGGTGGTTTCAACTCGTCGATAGCACGTCTGGCACGTGAGCACGCAGACAAACTTCTTTCCGAAGGTAAGACGGTCAAGATCGTCACCGTTGGTAAGAAGGGGCATGATGCCCTGAAGCGTGGCTACGGTCAGCACATTGTAGAGAATATCGAACTACGCGGCCTGAAATCTGTTGAATTCAGCGACACAAAGCACATCGGCGATCTCGTCATGGAAATGTTCCAGGATGAGAAATACGATGTTTGCACACTGTTTTACGCGCAGTTCCAATCGGTAATCAGTCAGGTTCCGACCGCCAAGCAGCTCATCCCAGCTCAGTTTGAAGCGAAAGATGAAGCTCAGGACGGTTCCTCTGAGGACGCGCTTTATGAATACGAACCAGGTGAACAGGAGATCCTTGAGACCCTTCTGCCACGTAACGTCGCTATTCAGATTTACAGCGCAATCCTTGAAAACGGTGCCTCCGAGCAGGGCGCGCGCATGGCCGCTATGGACAGTGCAACGCGTAATGCCGGCGAGATGATCGACAAACTGACAACGACGTACAACCGTCAGCGTCAGGCGCAGATCACGACGGAACTGATTGAAATTATTGCGGGCGCGGAAGCGCTCTGACCGAGTTGAGACGAGGATTTAAGTGATGGCTGACACGAAAGTCGGACAGATCACGCAGGTAATCGGCGCTGTTGTCGACGTTCACTTTCCAGGTGAACTCCCTGCAATTCTGAACGCTCTGGAAACTGACAACGGCGGTAACCGTCTGGTTCTCGAAGTTGCTCAGCATCTGGGCGAAAATACAGTACGTACAATCTGCATGGACGCGTCCGAAGGTCTCGTTCGTGGTCAGGAAGTACGCGACACTGGCGAACCTATCGCAGTTCCTGTTGGTGACGGCACTCTGGGCCGCATCATGAACGTGATTGGTGAGCCTGTTGATGAAGCTGGTCCAATTGAACATGATGCCAAACGCGGTATCCACCAGGAAGCTCCTGCATTTGTAGAGCAGTCTACAGAAGCTGAGATCCTTCCAACCGGCATTAAGGTTGTTGACCTTATCGCTCCTTACGCAAAGGGTGGTAAGATCGGCCTGTTCGGTGGTGCGGGCGTTGGTAAAACCGTTCTCATCATGGAATTGATCAACAACGTTGCTAAAGCACACGGCGGTTACTCCGTATTCGCTGGTGTTGGTGAGCGTACTCGTGAAGGTAACGACCTTTACTGGGAAATGATCGAATCCGGCGTTAACAAGGAAAAAGGCGGCGAAGGTTCTAAAGCTGCTCTTGTTTACGGTCAGATGAACGAACCTCCAGGAGCACGTGCACGTGTTGCTCTGACAGGTCTGACCATTGCGGAAGACTTCCGTGATAAAGGCCAGGACGTTCTGTTCTTTGTGGACAACATCTTCCGCTTTACGCAGGCTGGTGCTGAAGTATCCGCACTTCTCGGCCGTATTCCTTCTGCTGTGGGCTACCAGCCTACACTTGCTACCGATATGGGCGGCATGCAGGAGCGTATTACGACCACATCTAAAGGTTCAATCACTTCCGTTCAGGCCGTTTACGTTCCTGCGGATGACTTGACTGACCCTGCACCTGCTTCCACATTTGCTCACTTGGACGCGACTACGGTTCTTAACCGTGCGATCGCTGAAAAAGGCATCTATCCTGCAGTGGATCCTCTGGATTCCTCCTCTCGTATGCTTGACCCGCGCATCATCGGTGACGAGCACTACGAAGTTGCGACCCAGGTCCAGGAAACACTTCAGCGCTACAAAGCCCTTCAGGACATCATCGCCATCCTTGGCATGGATGAACTTTCTGAAGAAGATAAGCTGGTTGTTGCTCGCGCACGTAAGATCGAGCGCTTCATGTCCCAGCCGTTCTTTGTTGCTGAGGTCTTCACTGGTTCCCCAGGTAAGCTGGTTGCGCTCGAAGACACCATCAAAGGCTTTAAAGGCCTTGTTGCTGGTGAATACGACCACCTGCCAGAAGCTGCATTCTACATGGTTGGCTCTATGGAAGAGGCAATCGAGAAAGCGGCTAAGCTGGCTGAGGACGCTGCTTAATCTCGGTTCTTTTGAACCGGTGACTTCTTTGGGTGACGCTTTTGGCGTCACTCTTAGAAACGGATAGAGGATGAGCTAAATGGCTGAAGCATTTCAGTTTGAGCTGGTTTCACCAGAGCGCCTTCTGCTCTCGGCAAAGGTTACTGATGTAATCGTGCCAGGCACTGAAGGTGAATTTGGTGTTGGCGCTGGTCACTCGCCGTTCTTGTCAACCATGCGTCCGGGTGTTGTTAAAGCGCTCAGCGAAGATGGTTCCAAGCACGAATACTTCGTGCGGGGTGGTTTTGCTGACGTTTCCGCGTCTGGCATGACTGTTCTGGCGGAACAGGCGATCCCGATGGCCGATCTTGATGCAGGTTACATCGCACAGCAGATTCAAGATGCGAGTGAAGATGTAGCTGATGCTAAGGACGAAGATGCACGTCAGGCTGCACGGCTGGTACTTTCCCAGCTGCAAGAGCTGCAGGCAGCTATCAAAGCTTCCTGATTGCACTTCGATGCCAAGAAAAACAAAAGCCTCGGCAGTGCCGAGGCTTTTTTGTATCTGCCTATGCAGAAAGCAGGCTCTTTAAACCGTTAGCGGGAGAAAAGAGCACAGGATGAACGAGCAGCCCAGTCGATTAGGCTGCAAGTCTCTTTTTATTTGCTGCTGCGTTTGCAGCGCGCATTTCCTCAGCACGCGCTTTGCGCTGCTCAGGTGTCTCGTAAACAATCGTGCGATGGTGGTCGCAATAAGAGCCATTTTCAGCGCGGTTCTTGCAAGGGAATGTATAGCTCCCGCTGTCACCTTCAGTCCACTTACACTGGCCCGCCTTAGGCATAACTGGTGCTTTCATTTACCTACCCTTGTTCTTTGGAGCCAGTCGATCAACACTTGCATGCACGCGGGAGGAGCGTGAATACCATGCTCGCCGTTGGATCGTTGGAACCATTTTTGATTATGGGATCACCGGAATTTTCTTTTGCTACATTAAAAGCAAACAAATTTACCGGACGGGAAAAAGATTATCTCTCCCCTTTCCAAATTGCTAGATATTTTTAGCTGTGTAAAAATGCTTACACAAGAAAATCTGGATAAAATATTTTTCTGATTTTTAATTGTGTAAGTAAAACAAATAGATAACAGAGTGGATGTGTATGCACCAATATTAACCACCACGCGAATTCTGCTGAATTGTTGTGGTTACTGCACTAAATTGATTCATCAATTGTGGCGAATTATGGTTTTTCAGAGTGCCTTCCCAGTACACCACCGGCATTGTGAAGTGCTTCGGGATCATCCAAATCACGTCGCGCAGCTTCTCCAAGCTCCACGGTATAAACCACCGAAGGATTCTGTTGAATGATTGGTTTGCCGCCAATATCACCTCGCAGACTGAGGAGATCATCAAAAAACGCACGATCCCAAAGCACTGGATTGCCTCGTTTGCCATGCGTTGTAGAGACGCCGATCAGCTGATCCTGCTTGGAATCGTGATTCTTTAAAAGCTTGTTGATGTCATCCGTGGATACGAAAGGCATATCACCGAGCAGAATGAGTGCAGCCTGTGATTGGTCGTTGACGCTCTCGATTCCCTTTTTGACGGAGGATGAAATACCTTCATCGTACTCAGCATTATGTCTGAACCGGATCGGCAACCCGGAAAGCGCCTCTTCCACCTTAGAGGCCATCGCACCTGTGACGACAATGAGCTCATTCAACTCACTCGCAAGCGCATGCTCGGCAACAAGCCGGACGACAGGCTTCCCATCAATAAGCGCCAGCAGTTTGTTGTGGTCTCCCATGCGAGAGGAGTTACCTGCCGCTAGTAGAATGCCGCTGCAGGTGGCTTTATCAGCCTCCTCAGAGAGAGGATGGTCTCGGGGGTGAGGACGACTATGGATTTCTTTCAAAAGCCCGCCAACCCCCATCGACATGATGTCTCTGCTGGTAACGCGGATATTGGCCAGCAAGCGCTGCAGGATCCAGTCAAATCCGTTCTCTTGCGGACTCCGCGCACATCCTGGCGCACCAATAACTGGGATGCCATTCAGCTCCCCAAGTACGAGCAGGTTGCCCGGATCAACCGGCATCCCAAAATGGATGAGCTCCCCACCAGCTGCTTGAAGAGCAGCAGGAATAACATCCCCTTGGTCCACCACCGCTGAAGCACCAAACACAACAATCAGATCAGCATCCTGCACTTGCTCTGTGCCAAGCGCATTCGTAAGAGCCTCTTCTTCGTGGGGCACACGCACATCCGCAGCAATCGTACTTGCTGCAATGTCCAGCCGCTCCTGCAAAACACGAAGGCTCTTTGCAATGACTGTCTCTTTCAGGTGCGGAAGCGTCGTGGAAATGACTGCAACCGATTTCGGTGCATAAGCAGCCACGGAGATAGCCTCGGAAATCTTGTCCGCTGCGCTCTGTGCCAGCTTCTGATCAACAGCCAACGGAATAATCTTCGCAGTCGCAAGCATGCGCCCTTCGCGAACTTCTGTGAACGGAGGCAGGCAGGCAAACGTGATGGCCGGATCAATCAGGTTAGCTTCTGTCACTTTCTCGGCGTCTACCTGCAAAATCCCGCTTTGCGAGGCATAAAGATTGGACCGTCCTGTAAAGGGGGGAGAAGCTGAAACAGCTGCGCCGCAAGCATGGGTGGCCAGCAAAGCAGCAGCGTCATCTTCGTGCAGATCAGTTGCCTCAACTTGCGCAACAATAACCTCCGCAAACCCTGTTGCAATCAACTGGTTCACATCCGCATCACTGAGCTGATGTCCTTTGGAGAGGGAGAGGCCATTATGTTTGATGGAGTGGGCAAGGTAACATCCTGCACTCTCTGCGGCTGATCTGCTTCCAAATTTCACGTCAGCCCGCCTTCTTCTGGTCTGCCTTCGTCCCACGCAAGGTCACAATGATCTCTGCGAGCAAGGCCACCGCAATCTCGGCTGGGTTGGCAGCGCCAATATCAAGACCGATTGGCGCTTTGATACGGGCAAGGTCCTCTTCGCTCATGCCAGCAGCGAGAAAGCGCTCACAGCGTTTTGCATGGGTCTTGCGGCTTCCTAATGCGCCGACATAAAAGCAGCCAGCTTTCAGCGCTTCCATCAGTGGCACATCATCAATTTTCGGGTCGTGGGTCACAGCAGCAACGGCGGTGAAGGGATCTAACTTCAACTGTGCCATCACATCTTGCGGCCATTCAGCAAGCAGCGGCACCTCAGGGAAGCGCTCTTCAGAGGCAAACGCAGTGCGTGGGTCAACAATCGTAATGTCAAACCCTGCCGTTTGCGCAATTGGAACCAGTGCCTGCGTGATGTGAACAGCACCCACAACCACAATCCGCGTGGCCGGAACCTGCATACTCAGGAAGTACTCTTCGCCGTCTTGCGCCTGCACCCGTCCAGATTTGCCACTGCGAACACCGTTTTCAAAAGCAGCGGCAATGGCACCATCCTCTGCATCATCTCCATAAAGCATCACAGAGGACAGACCGGTTGCCAGATTAGTGAGCAACGCTGCAGGTTGGCGTGCAGCTCTGGAAGTGTTCAGCAAGCGAACATGTCCGTGATCCGCCTCTGATGTCAGAGGCTCCAGATAAACGCCAATCTTGCCACCACAGGAAAGGCCAACGCGCCACGCAGTTTCATCGGCGACACCAAACTCAATCTTGCGCGCCTTGCCATCTTCCAGCACATCCATGGCCTCAGCAACCACAGCGCCTTCCACACAGCCGCCGGACACTGATCCCTCGAACTCTCCACTCTCATCAATGATGAGATGGCTGCCAATAGGGCGCGGCGCTGAACCCCACGTCTCAATCACCGTCGCCAGCACCAGTCTGCGCCCCTCTGTTTGCCAGCGCTCAGCAACACCAAGGACGTCGAGGTTTTTGGAAAGCTCTTGAGGCAGAGTGGAAACAGACATGACAGGCTCGCAAATAAACAGGGTCCCTAAGCGTCCTCCTATGCGAAAAACCTGAGAGATCTCGCGTAGGACGATGCCCTAATAGAATGAGGAGCCTAGCCTGCTTGTTCAAGGGGATGCAACAACAGAACAGTGTTCAGTAAAACAAAAAAGCGCCGGGGCTTTCGCTCCAGCGCTCTCTTCGGGGGACTGATGATTACTATTCAGCAGCAATTTTGGTGATCGGGCCTGCATGAAGGACCAGATCATCAACGTGATCCTGGAAGATCTGGAAGTTCGCAGCGAACATGTCGACAAGCTTGCTCGCCTGCACGTCATATTCAGCCGGATTGCTCCAGGTGCTGCGTGGATCAAGGATACTGGTATCAACACCTGGCACCGCAACGGGAACCATAAAGCCGAAGTTCTCATCCTTGCGGAATTCAGCGGTGTTCAAAGAACCGTCCAATGCAGCACGAAGCAGGGCACGGGTTTCTTTGATTGGCATACGGTGACCAACACCATACGCACCACCGGTCCAACCGGTATTCACCAGCCAGCAATCCACGCTGTGCTCACGGATCAGATCTTTCAGCAAAGCACCATATTCTGATGGATGACGCGGCATGAACGGCGCACCAAAGCAGGTGGAGAATGTTGCCTGTGGTTCAGTGACCCCACGCTCTGTGCCAGCAACTTTCGCGGTATAACCGGAAAGGAAGTGGTACATCGCCTGAGCATCACTGAGCTTCGCGATTGGAGGCAAAACACCAAACGCATCAGCCGTCAGCATGATGATGTTCTTAGGGTTTGGCGCACGGCCACTTTCACTAGCATTCGGAATGAAGTGAATAGGGTAGGAGCAGCGCGTGTTTTCCGTTTTGGAACCATCGTCAAAGTCTGGAACACGAGCTTCATCCAGCACAACATTCTCAAGAATGGTGCCGAAGCGCTGCGTGGTCGCAAAAATCTCTGGCTCGGCTTCTGCAGAAAGGCGAATGGTTTTTGCGTAGCAGCCACCTTCAAAGTTGAAGATGCCTTCTGGCCCCCAACCGTGCTCATCATCACCGATCAGCGTGCGGGCTGGATCAGCGGAAAGCGTGGTCTTGCCGGTGCCGGACAGGCCGAAGAAAACAGCAGCATCGTCGTTATCGCCAACATTCGCGGAGCAATGCATTGGCATCACACCGTCTTCTGGCAACATGTAGTTCAGCATGGAGAAGACGGATTTCTTCATTTCACCGGCGTAGGCAGTACCGGCGATCAGAACGATCTTGTTGGTCAGATCACAAGCAATAACCGTCTCGCTCCGGCAACTATGACGCTCTGGGTCAGCCTTGAAGCTTGGCAGATCGATGATGGTCATCTCTGATTCAAAGCTTTTCAGGTCTTCGCGGGACGGGCGAAGAAGCATGTTGCGAATAAAGTGGTTATGCCATGCCAGCTCGTTATAAACGCGAACGTTCAGCTGATGCGCAGGGTCAGCGCCTCCATAAAGGTCCTGTACATACAGGTCCATGCCTTCAGCATGGGCCAGCATGTCTTGCAAAAGAACATTGAAGTTCTCCGGGCTCATCGCGCCACTGTTGTCCCACCAGATCGTATCTTCGGTCTTGGTATCACGAACAACAAACTTGTCTTTTGGAGAGCGTCCTGTGTGAGCACCTGTTTCGGCACACAGAGCACCACCAGCGGCGATCTGTGCTTCACCGTTCCTGATAGCATGCTCATAAAGTTCAGCTTCGGTCAGGTTCCAGTACACACTGTTGAGGCCCTTCAGTCCGAAGGTGTCACACCCAAACGCGGAATTCCGTAGTCCGAACTCGTTCATGTTCAGTAGTCCTTAATCGGCTCACTATTAAGCTTGCGTCATTCAATGGCACTGCGCCAGTGAATTTAGCGATAACGCCCCTTGGATGGGACAGTCATGCTTACAAAAGCAAGACCAGAAATCCTGCGTTTTTCTATTAAACCGATTGAAATACGACCTTTTGCTGGCATAGATTTATTTTGCTTATAAAAATAAACTCTACACAAACTTGGTTTTCACTTTTAAGCGTTTAACGATACACTTCATGAAGAACACGTGGCACTTGGCAGGCGAAACCTTGTCAAAAGTAGCGCTAAATAAGGAATTTTTCCGAGTATCTTGCTAAAACAGGGTTTTGCCTTATTTCGAGGTTAGGGATCGCGCAAGTTAATCTCAAATCCCAACTAAGTAGCGAAACGTGCAAGAGAGGAATAAGGTCTCTGATATGCCAACGATTGCTCTGGTCGATGACGACCGTAACATTTTGACATCCGTCTCAATAGCTTTGGAGGCCGAAGGATATCGGGTCCAGACCTATACAGACGGAACAGTCGCACTGGAAGGGCTCCAGGCCGACCCGCCGGATCTTGCCATCTTTGATATCAAGATGCCGCGTATGGATGGAATGGAGCTGCTGCGCCGTTTTCGCCAGATGTCCGATCTGCCTGTGATCTTCCTCACGTCTAAAGACGACGAGATTGATGAGTTGTTTGGCCTGAAAATGGGCGCTGACGACTTTATCCGCAAGCCATTCTCCCAGCGTCTGTTGGTTGAGCGTGTGAAGGCTGTTCTGCGTCGTGCTGCACCGCGAGATCCTGCAAGTGCTGCGACTGAGACTTCCAAGTTGCTGGAACGTGGCAACCTTGTCATGGACAAAGAACGCCATACCTGCACATGGCTTGCAAAGCCGGTCACGCTGACAGTGACAGAATTTCTAATTCTCTTTGCTCTCGCTCAGCGTCCGGGCGTTGTGAAAAGCCGTAATGCGCTCATGGATGCTGCCTACGATGATCAGGTCTATGTTGACGATCGCACCATCGATAGCCATATCAAGCGCCTTCGCAAGAAGTTCAAAGTGGTTGATGATGACTTTGATATGATCGAAACACTCTACGGTGTAGGTTATCGCTTCCGCGAGAACTAATCTTAAGCAGCTCGTACAGGGCTGTCTGAAGGTTGGAAAAACCTGAGAACACACGTTCCTGAGAATTCGATAAGAGCGAATGTCGGAAAATAAAGAAGAACAAAAGCGGGAAGACATCGAAGCAGACGACGCTTCTGATACTCTTGACCCGCAACATACAGGTGCGTTCCGTTGGTTGGGACGCAGGCAAGTGCGCCAACGTGTCTTTACGCGCTGGATCTCGCTCGCCGGTATCTATGCCTTTTCTTCTTTGACCCGCCGCATTCTGGTGCTCAACCTCGTCGGCCTTCTGGCGATGGTGATCTCTATTCTGTACTTGAACCAGTTTCAGGCCGGTCTGATCGATGCACGCGTTCAGTCACTGCTGGTTCAGGGCGAGATCATTGCAGGTGCCATCGCGGCGTCCACCACAAGCGATGGCGATTCTCTTATGGTTGATCCGGAGATGCTGCTGCGTCTGGAAGCTGGAGAATCCACCAGTGCTCGCTCAACGCTGGGAAGTCTGGACTTCCCGATCAACCCTGAGATTGTCGGACCTATACTCCGGCGACTGATATCGCCCACCAAAACACGGGCCCGAATCTACGACCCAGAAGGCATGTTGATGCTGGATTCACGCCAGCTCCATGCCCAAAACCAGATCTTCCGCTTCGACCTGCCACCACCGGACGAAAGCAAGGATCCCTTCTTCCAGAAGATGTGGGAGGAGCTGAAACTCTGGATCCGTCGTGGCGAGTACCCGCCATATAAAGAAGTAGGACGGACGGAAGGACGCGAATACCCTGAGGTCGAGGCCGCTCTGGCTGGTTCCCCTGCATCCGTTGTACGTGTTGGCGCAAAAGGCGAAATGGTTGTCGCCGTTGCCGTGCCAATTCAACGTTTCCGCGGTGTTCTAGGTTCACTGCTCCTGTCGACACAAGGCGGAGACATTGATGATATCGTCGCCGCAGAGCGCAATGCGATCCTAAAGATCTTCCTCGTTGCTGCTGTTGTGGTGATGATCCTTTCCGTGCTGTTAGCCGGCACCATCGCAGGGCCAGTCCGCCGTTTGTCTGAAGCGGCGCAAAAAGTGCAGTCTGCGATCAACACCCGAGAAGAAATCCCTGAGTTTGAAGATCGTTACGATGAGATTGGTCATCTGGCGCGTGCGCTGAGGAATATGACCAAGGCTCTGTATGGCCGTATGGATGCGATCGAGAGCTTTGCCGCAGATGTGGCACATGAGCTGAAAAACCCGCTGACATCCCTTCGAAGTGCCGTTGAAACACTGCCTTTGGCGAAGAACGAGCGATCACGCGAACGCCTGCTTGAAGTCATCCAGCATGATGTAAAACGTCTTGATCGTCTGATCACGGACATCTCTGAAGCATCGCGGATTGATGCGGAAATGTCTCGTGCAGAATCTCACGATGTTGATATGGCAACGCTGTTGCAGGCTGTCGTATCCATTGCCAATGAACGCGCTTGTGATGATATCGCCCATGTCGATTTGAAGTTTGAGCCATCCAAGACTGACAAGAATTTCCAGATGCACGGCAATGACCAGCGTCTCGGTCAGGTCATCAATAACCTGATCGACAATGCGCGCTCATTTGCACCAGAAGGAACTCCTGTTACAGTTACGGCCAAGCGCAAGAGCAACCAGATTATCATCTGGGTCGAAGATTCTGGTCCTGGTATCAAAGAAGAACTCCGCGAACGCGTCTTTGAGCGCTTCTATACGGATAGACCGGAATATGAGGGCTTCGGAAACAACTCCGGCTTGGGTCTCTCGATCTGCCGGCAGATTATCGAAGCACACCGGGGTGAAATCTCGGTCATGAACCGAACCTCTGAGGAAGAGGGGCAAGAGCCGAAAGTGCTTGGTGCCCGGTTCGTGATCAAACTGAGGGCCAAGACAACCTCATGACGACACTGGATCAGAAGCAAAGTGTACAGGCAGCAGAAGGTCAGGCGATACACGCGACCTGTCTGGTGGTTGGCACGAAAGGCATTCTGATCCGCGGTCCCTCTGGAACCGGCAAATCAGCGCTGGCGCTGGAATTGATACAGCGCGCACACCTTAAAGGCAGTTTTGCAGCCCTCGTTGCTGATGACCGTGTCTACATTGCTGAGAAAAATAGTCGCTTAATAGGGTCTTGCCCAAATCCAATTAAGGGAAAGGCCGAGCTGCGAGGCTATGGCGTTGTCGATGTTCCTTACCTCGATACTGCAGTAATCCATATGGTTCTGGATCTGGAAGCCCGAGAGGAAATCGATAGATTGCCGGAGGAGCAGGCGCAGACCTGTGAACTTTGCTCAGTCAAATTAATTCGACAACAAGTACCTAAAGAAGATCATTTAGCCGCTCTTCGGCTCGCGAATGCACTTATTTTTACTAATCCAGTGCACAACTATTAGCCCTCTGTGTATGAGCATGCTGATTTTTCTTGCACTGCAGCGTGTCCTTCAACAAAGTAGGATTGGAATAACCTAAGAGTAGACACTCTGTTAGTTCGCGGGAAATATATGATTGGTCTAGTTCTTGTCACCCATGGTCGGTTGGCAGAAGAGTTCAAATCGGCTCTTGAGCATGTTGTAGGTCCACAGGACCGGGTAGCAACCATTAGCATCGGCCCAGATGACGATATGGAACAACGTCGTCAGGACATCCTGCGTTCCGTTGAAGCTGTCAACGACGGCTCTGGCGTTGTCCTTCTTACCGACATGTTTGGCGGTACGCCTTCTAATCTCGCTATTTCTGTGATGGATGGTGGTAGCGTTGAGGTCGTAGCTGGTGTAAACCTGCCGATGCTCATAAAACTGGCAAGCGTTCGAAATGAAAAATCGCTCGCCGAAGCGGTAGAAGAAGCCCGCAGTGCAGGACAGAAGTATATCTCCGTAGCTTCGCAGGTCCTGTCCGGGCAAGGCTAAGAAAATATGGATGAATGCACAGTGTTAGCTCGCGATCTGACCATCGTGAACACCCGTGGTTTGCACGCGCGCGCCTCAGCTAAGCTGGTCAAGCTGGTTGAGACTTTTGATGCCCATGTAAAAGTTTCCAAAGATGGCCAAACTGTTGGTGGAACTTCCATCATGGGATTGATGATGCTTGCAGCCAGCACAGGCTGCTCGATCCACGTTGTCGTAACCGGCAATCAGAAAGAAGAAGCCATCTCCGCGATTGCGCATTTGGTGGAAGATGGTTTCGGTGAAAGAGACTAAATAAGTCAAGCATCTAGAGGATCTGATGAAAAAGCGGCCAGCTTCACGTTTGTTGGTGGTTGATCCTCAAGACCGAATTCTCCTCTTCAATTTCAAGTTCGATAAAGGCCCTCTCAAAGGCCAGGACTATTGGGCCACCGTTGGCGGTGGTATTGAGCCGGGTGAGAGCTTTGAAGAAGCCGCCCGCCGCGAACTTCTGGAAGAAACCGGAATCACCGAACCTGTCGGTGAGGTGATCCATGTTGGAAGAGCGGTTTTTCAGACACCATCCGGTGAGATGGTAGATGCCGAAGAGCATTTTTTCTTTGTCACGGTTTCTGACTCGAAAATCGACTATTCCAACCACACAGAGATAGAAACTCAGGTAATGAGAGAGCATTGCTGGTGGACGCGGAAAGAACTCGAGACAACATCTTTGACAGTCTTCCCTGAAAATATCCTAGAAATTCTAGAGCCTTATCTACCCAGACGCACATAAAGCATTCTGCACGCCTGCATTTGTTTGCATTTTAGGCTGATATAAAGAAACCTTTATATCTTTATTGCTTTCTGACTTCTCTGTGATGTATAACAGCATACAGTGGGCGCTCATTGTGCGAGCACTCATCAATCATGCGGGAGGGGACTATGGGCCCGGGCTTTCAGGAAGATTTAATGACTGCGTCTAACGATTACTACGTCAAAGACATCTCACTTGCAGAGTGGGGTCGTACTGAAATTGAAATTGCCGAAACCGAAATGCCAGGCCTGATGGCTTGTCGTGAGGAATATGGTGCAAGCAAGCCTCTCAAAGGCGCACGCATCGCTGGTTCCCTGCACATGACCATCCAGACAGCGGTTCTGATTGAGACCCTCATTGAGTTGGGTGCAGAAGTTCGCTGGGCATCTTGTAACATCTTCTCCACGCAGGATCAGGCTGCAGCTGCAATCGCAGCTGCCGGTATTCCGGTGTTTGCTGAAAAAGGCGAAACCCTTGATGAATACTGGACCTATGCGGACAAAATCTTCGATTGGGGCGACGGCCAAACCGCAAACCTCATTCTGGATGATGGCGGCGACGCAACTCTGATGATTCTTCTCGGCGCAAAAGCAGAGAAAGACCCATCCGTCCTCGACAATCCGTCTAATGAAGAAGAAACCGCTCTCTTCGCAGCGATCAAGCGTCGCCTCGAAAAAGACCCGGGCTTCTACTCCAAAGTTAAGGGCAATATCCAGGGCGTCTCCGAAGAGACAACCACGGGTGTTATGCGCCTTTATGAAATGCAGAGGAAGGGCGACCTGCCATTCCCTGCAATCAACGTGAACGACTCTGTCACCAAGTCCAAGTTCGACAACCGCTATGGCTGCCGTGAATCTCTTGTAGATGGTATCCGCCGTGGTACTGATGTCATGATGGCTGGTAAAGTTGCTGTTGTCGCTGGTTACGGCGACGTTGGTAAAGGCTCTGCACAGTCTCTGGAAGGCGCTGGTGCCCGTGTGATCGTGACTGAGATTGATCCGATCTGTGCGCTTCAGGCTGCCATGGATGGCTACGAAGTGAAGACGATGGAACAGGCCATCGGTGAAGGCGATATCTTCGTCACCACCACCGGCAACAAAGACGTCATCACAGCTGACCACATGCGCGACATGAAAGACATGGCGATCGTCTGTAACATCGGTCACTTCGATAACGAGATTCAGGTTGCTGCACTGCGTAACTACAAATGGCGCAATGTGAAGCCACAGGTCGACCTGATCGAGTATCCAGATGGCAAGCGTCTGATCCTTCTCTCCGAAGGCCGTCTGGTTAACCTTGGCAATGCGACAGGTCATCCATCCTTTGTGATGTCCGCCAGCTTCACCAATCAGGTTCTGGCGCAGATGGAGCTGCACACCAAAGGCGACGACTACAAAAACGAAGTCTACGTGCTGCCAAAGCATCTGGATGAGAAGGTTGCGCGCCTGCATCTTAAGAAGCTTGGTGCAACCCTGTCTGAACTGACTGACGATCAGGCCAACTACCTTGGTCTCGACAAATCCGGTCCGTTCAAGGCTGAGCACTACAAGTACTGATACGCGTCCGTCGCAATTGCTGTTAACGCTAAGGGACTTAGCGTTAACAGCTCCATGAATTCTACTAGGCCCAATAAGCACACTTTCAATATATTGGGGGTGCGCTTGTTGGGCTTACTACAGATTGTAGTGGATGATTATTTCGCCCACAGAATTTGTTTACTTTTTGTAAAGATCCTCTTCTTCCCAAAAATCAATCAGGTTATGTTGATTGTCGAATCAGTCGTTAAGTTAGGCAGTTGAGCGACTTATTCGCGATTCGTGACACCAATGCGGCGTGTGATGCGAATCTGAGGCGGCGAAGAAAGGGGCACAACATGCCAGCATCCTGGCATAAACACGCGCGTGTTAACGTGCTGTGGCGTAGAAGGTTTAGACTCGTTCTGAACCTGATGGGCGTTGCTGTGTTTGCTCTCCTGGGTGCTGCTGGTTTCTCTCAGGCTATGGATATTCTGCCAGCTCTTTCAGGTAGTTCAGTTGACGCCTTCAAGGTTGTCTGGGTCGCGGCAACGGCCGGCATCGCCTTGTACGCAGTCGCAGCCTCCGTTGTGCTTGTCCGCATCCGCAGGAATGACTCTTTGTCCATCCTGCAATTGCGTCAGGACCGAGCCGATGCGATGGCGCGCATTGACCGCCTTGAAAGCTTACTGGAAACAGAAGACAGTCTCCTTTTAGTCTGGGATGGTGAGGCCAAACATCCCGGTGTTGCCGGACATCTGCCTGAAAACCTTGAACTTGCAGGCGGCCTTTCGCAGTTGGTCGAGTTCGAGACATGGTTGGACGTCAAATCCGCCGAGGCCCTGCGCGCTTTTCTAGAGCATTTGCGCGGCCATGGTGAAGTCTTCCGGTTAACCTTAACGACCACCGAAGGGGTCTATCTGGAAGCCTCCGGCCATACCGCAGGTGGACTGGCAGTCCTGCGCCTGCGTGATCTGACCGGAGACCGTCAGCTCAGCGCCCGCCTTGCTGAGCAAAACAAAGAACTGCGTGAGCAGATCTCCTCGCTTCATAGCCTGTTGGACGCACTGCCGGGGCCTGCATGGCAGCGCGACAACCATGGCCAGCTCGTCTGGGTCAACTCTGCTTATGTGGATGCTGTCGAGGCCGAAAGCACCCGCACTGTGGTTGATGAGCAGATTGAGCTGCTGGAAGCAAAAGGCCGCAACAAACTCAACATGATGCGCCAGACCGACGGTGTCTATCATTCGCCAATGCCGGTTGTGGCTGCGGGTGAACGGCGTGTCTTTGAGTTGACTGACGTGAATTCTGAGCATGGCAATGCCGGTCTTGCTCAGGATATTTCCGAGCTTGAACGTGTACAGGGACAGCTTCGCCGCACACTTGAGTCCCATACGCGTACGCTCGATCAACTTCAAACACCTGTGGCCGTGTTTGGTGCTGATCATCGTCTCCAGTTCTACAATGCAGCCTATCGCTCCCTATGGGATATCGATCAGAGCTTCCTGGAGACCAAGCCGGAAGAAGGCGAGCTGCTCGACGCCCTGCGCGCAGCTCGTAAACTGCCAGAGCAGGCTGACTATCGTGGTTGGAGAACCAAGCATCTGGAATGCTACCACGCCTTGGATGCACAGGCGTATTGGTGGCATTTGCCAGATGGACGGACACTCCGCGTGATCGCCAGCCCGCATCCGCAAGGTGGTGTGACGTACTTCTACGAGAACGTGACCGAGCAGCTGGATCTGGAAAGCCGCTTCAACGCACTGACCCGGGTACAGCGGGAAACGCTCGACCACCTGACAGAAGCTGTCGCCGTGTTCGGCTCCAACGGGCGCATGCGCCTGTCCAACCCGGCCTTTGCCGAGGTCTGGGGCCTGTCTCAGGAGTTCCTCGAAGGTGACCCGCATGTCAACGACCTGCTGGACACCTGCAAGGAGCTGATGGGCGAATCCGACCGTTGGCAAGAGCTCGCCCGTGGCGTAACAGGCCTGTCCGACAACCGCACCAGCGTCTCTGGTCGCATGGAGCGGATCGACGGGTCTGTCATCGACTATGTCACTGTACCGCTGCCAGATGGTGGCACGCTGCTCACCTTCGTAAACGTCACTGATACGGTCAACGTGGAACGTGCCCTCCACGCCACCAATGATGCGCTTCAGGAAGCCGACCAGCTCAAGAACGCCTTTATTCAACACGTGTCCTACGAGCTGCGATCCCCGCTGACCACCATCATCGGCTTTGCGCAGTTGTTGGGTGATGCCAAGTTTGGTGATTTGTCTCCGAAGCAGGAAGAGTACACCGACTACATCCTGTCCTCTTCGTCTGCTCTGCTGCACATCATCAACGACATCCTTGATCTGGCAACCGTTGATGCCGGCATCATGGAGCTCGAAATCTCCGAGGTCGATGTTGCGCAGACAGTATCTGAAGCTGTCGAGGGTCTGAAAGATCGTCTGGTCGAATCCGACATCACGCTCCGCACCCACATGCCGGAGGGCATTGGCCATCTCAAAGCAGATGAGCGTCGACTGCGTCAGGTTCTCTTCAACCTGCTGTCCAACGCAATCAGCTACTCTGACAAGGGCGGCTTGGTAGACATCAGCTGCCAGCGTGAGGAAAACGAAATCCGCTTCCGCATCAAGGATCATGGTGCAGGCATCCCTCAGGAGATGCTGGATCAGGTCTTCTCGCGCTTTGTAGGCCGCGGGGCTGGTGGAAACCGTCAGGGCGTTGGCCTTGGCCTCTCGATCGTGAAGAGCTTTGTCGAGCTGCACGGCGGTACAGTCGATATTTCCTCCGCCGAAGGGCAGGGCACCACAGTGGATTGCACCTTCCCGCTTGAGCCGCATGTCCATTCGCTGGAAGCGGCGGAATAACTCATCCTTCAGTTTTCGGTCAGATAAATGCCTCTGGGGCTTGAGTTCCCTTGCTGGTTTTGGCAAGTGCTTACTCTTGAAGAATTCCGGGTGCGTCGTGCGTCTGCAAATGAACGCGGCCCGCTCTAATAGATTGGTACGTATCCTTGGTAAGTAAGTTCAGTCTTGCTTTGAGGGTACGCTTGGAAAGTATAGATTAGAGCATTCTGCGTGAGCGCGACTATGTGCAGCTGCTCTTGAGGCGAATTGTATGAAGGTACTTCTCGACAATCAGAGAGCAACAGAGCTCTTTGCTGCGGATTTGGCTGAGCTGCTGAAAGAGGGAGACGTACTTGCTCTTTCCGGAGATCTGGGCACGGGCAAATCCACCTTGAGCAGAGCACTGCTGCGCCATCTGGCAGCTGACCCTCATCTGGAAGTCCCAAGTCCCACCTTCACGCTCGTTCAAACCTACGACCTGCCGAGAATGTCCGTCGCCCACCTCGACCTCTACCGCATTGAAGAGCCGGAAGAGCTGGAGGAGCTTGGGCTCGACGAATATCTGGAAACCGGTGTCGCGCTGATTGAATGGCCAGAGATGGGAGACCCATCCTACTGGCCGGAAGCGCTGGACTTGAAGCTGACAGAAGGCACCGAGCCAGACACTCGCGAGATCACCCTCACAGCCAACTGCAAAAGCTGGCAGAACCGCCTTGACCGCCTCGCTGCCCGCCGCGCTCTGCTGCAAAAATCCGGCTGGATTGATGCAGAGCGCGAGCATGTGCAGGGCGATGCCTCCATGCGGACCTATTTTCGACTTCACAAAAACGGTGAGACAGTCGTCTTTATGGATAGTCCGCCAACTGGGCCAGAGCCGCGTCTGCCCACTGGCAAAACCTACGGCGAAACCGTACATCGCGCCAGGGACGTCACTGCCTTCTTCGCCGTCGGCAACGCCTTGGCGGATCATGGGTTTCGCGTACCAAAACGACTGGCCGCCGACCCGGAAAACGGATTGGCGCTGCTGGAGGATTTCGGCGACCAGATCATCACCGAAAACGGTGAGGCGGTCAAAGAGCGCTACGAGCTGGCCATTGATGATATTGCCCGGCTCCACAGCTGCGACTGGCAAACAGGGCTGCAGGCGGATGGCAAACCCCATCAGCTGAAACCCTGTGATTTCGAAGTGCTGATTACGGAAGCTGACCTCTACCTCCAATGGTATCTGCCTTACGCCAGTGGAGAGCCTGCAACTGAACAGCAAGGCCGCGACTACGTTGAAGCGTGGCGAGAGCTGCTGGAGCCAGTCCTTCAGAGTGAACCGACGCTGCTTTTACGGGATTACCACAGCCCGAATATCATGTGGTTGCCAGAAGCATCAGGCCTCAATAAGCTGGGTCTTATTGACTACCAAGATGCAATGATGGGCCCCGCGGCCTATGATGTCGCCTCGCTCGTGTACGATGCACGCGTGGACATGCCAGCCGGCCTGCAGGAGCATTTACTGCAGCGATATTGCGACTTGGCAAGAAAACATAAACCCATTTTTGATGAAATGGCGTTTCGGAATGCTGTTGCTGTGTTGGCGTTGCAGCGCAATGCCAAAATCCTTGGCGCGTTTGTACGTCTTGATAAGCAGCTCGGGAAACCTAAATACATGGAGATGCTTCCTCGCATCCGCAATTATGTGCGGCAGTGCTTTGCACAATTAGGGGAAGTAAAACTCAAACCCATGTTCACTGTCATACTCTCGTCAAATGAGACGAGCCAAAGTGGCGACTGAAACAAGAGAACAAAACGACAGAGACAACGAGATGCCTAAAGAAATTTCCTTCCACCCCAAATCGGCAATGGTTTTGTCCGCAGGGCTGGGTAAACGTATGCGGCCCCTGACGGCGACAACCCCAAAACCTCTCATCGAGGTGGACGGTAAGTCAATGTTCGCGCGCGCAGCAACACGTTTGAAGGATGCTGGCCTCGAAACCTGCGTTGTCAACGTGCATTACCTTGCAGACCTTGTAGAGGCCCATGCCCGCAGGTTTGAAGGCTTGGATGTCAAGATCTCAGATGAACGCGAAGAGCTTTTGGATACTGGTGGGGGTATTAAAAAAGCCCTGCCAATTCTGGGCTCCGATCCGTTCATCCTGAAAAACTCCGACAGCTTCTGGCTGGAAGGGGTAAAGCCGAACCTGGATCTCCTCGTAGAAACCTGGGATGACCGTCAGATGGATATGCTGATGCTGCTTGCACCAGCCGTCAATGCGGTTGGTTACGACGGCAAAGGCGACTTCCTGATGGACGATGAGGGCAAACTGGAACGCCGCGATGAGCGCTCAGTGGCACCTTTCATCTACTCCGGTACCGCGATGATCCATCCACGGCTGTTCAAGGATACGCCGGAAGGCCCATTCTCCCTCAATCTGCTATTCGACAAAGCGATTGAGAATAGCCGCCTCTTCGGTGTCGAAGGCGATGGCCTTTGGCTGCACGTTGGAACGCCTCAAGGCCTCGATGACGCCGAACGCGCCATCGCCAACAGCGCAAACTAATCTAAAAATAGGACAGGCCCGCAACCGCAGCGGGCCGCCTCAACACACCTCCTCCCAAGACTGAAGTACCAATACTCAATGTATTTTGGTAATTTTCACAAACACCTGCAATCTTGGAACTGGATATCGGACACCCACTCCGCTCGTCCAGCATGACGGCAAGTGTTACCAGAGGCGAGGCATCACCTCCCTCGTCATCCCGGCCTCCGATGTACATACCGGAGACATAGGTGACAGGTGTTCGGAGAGATGGTTGACACAT
>NZ_LMCI01000006.1:0-73290 GCF_001623145.1 Pseudovibrio sp. W64
AGTTAGAGCAAAAGTGTCAAACCACACTGAGAAAAGTGTCAAACCTTGAGAAAGTTGAGCGAATGCTCGGTTTATTATCTAGTAACTTCAAGGAGATAAGTGGTGCCCGGAGGCGGATTCGAACCACCGACACGCGGATTTTCAATCCGCTGCTCTACCAACTGAGCTATCCGGGCACATTCTGCTAGGGCGGTTTGTTTCCCGGCCTGCGAAGGTGAGCGTCTTATAGGGTGCCAAATTTCTCCTGTCCAGCAGGCAAATGCATTTTTTACAAAGAAATCTGTTTTCTCCACTGCCTGCTCACCTTTTTCTCTTAAGCGCCTTAAATCATGAGGGTTTTATCTCAAAATGAGCCTCGCGGCGTCATTGAATAGCCTAAGTAGGAGCCCCTTTTTCCGAAATATCCCAAAACAGCGCCACCATATTCCGCATGGCATCGCGGGCAACTGGCTTGAGAATATGCTCATTGGGCGCATGCTGCGAGCACCCGGCATAAGAATGCGGAACCCAAACGGTTGGCAGGCCCAATGTTTCTGCAAAGCACTCATTAGGCAAGGAGCCAGCAAGGTTTGGCAAAAGATGGGGTGTCTTGCCACTGGTTTCTTCCAGGGACGTCATCACCATGCGCACCCAAGCATTATCTGGCGAAAGGCGCGTTGCATGAAAGAAGCCGCGATCTTCCTGCCTTATCTCGACATTATTAAATCCATTGGCATCCAGATGCGCACGCAAGGATGGGACGAGACCCTGTACATCTGTTCCCACGACATAGCGCAGCTGACAAACTGCGAAGGCATAACCATCAATTGCGTTTACTGGTGCTTCTGGTGCGCCGCTCTTCATTGCGAGCACAGCAAAGGAGTTCCAGCCAAACACACGCTCGGCAGGGGTGAGACCCTCCTCACCCCAATTCTCGTTTATGGTCGGGCCTTGACTATCACCAACGGGAAGATCACTCAGAGCTTCCCTAATGTCTGGTGTCAGGCTGGTTGGGCGCCAACTAGGAATCTGGATTTGACCGCGCTTGTCCGCAATGCAGGAGATAGCGTTAGCGAGAATAATGGCGGGGTCTGCAAGCAGCCCGCCCCAGTTGCCTGAGTGATTGGCACCATCACGCAGGTTTACTTGTAGTGTGAATGTTTGCGCACCACGCGCACCGGTGAAGACTGTTGGTGTATCCGATTGCAAGCGCGGCCCGTCAGAGGCGATCAGCACATCCGCTGCCAACATCTGCTTGTGTTCATCGAAGAACTCTTGCAGGCCAGCGGAGCCGGTTTCTTCAGAAGTCTCAATGATCACCTTACAGTTGAAGCCAAGTTGCTTCTTTTCCTGCAAAAGGCAACCCAAGGCCTGAAGGTTAATGAGATGCTGGCACTTATTGTCAGCGGTACCGCGCCCGTAAATGCGCTCGCCGTCTTCTTCCAGAACGAACGGGTCTCTTCCCCCCATCCAGTTACCGGCTTGTCCGCGTACCACATCTCCGTGCCCATAGGTCAGAACTGTCGGAAAACTTGGATCTTCGATGCGTTCACCGAACAGGAAGGGGCCGCCAATCGGGTTCGGATTGTCGAAGATGTGCGTTTTGAAGCCAAGACGCTCGAGAAGTGGTCGCATCTCCTCTTTCAGATAACGCATCAATTGGTGTTTTTGGTAGGGTTCCTGGCTTTCCGTCGGGATTGCGATTAATCGGGCCAGATCAGTGAGGAATGCGCCGCTGTCGAAATATGTTTCCGCCCGTTGGATGGCTTCATTGCGACTGGACATTCTCATTCTCCCTTTCAGACTAGGTGCGCGCAGTTAATCACTTAAGGGGGTTCCAATCCACTCTGTTTGTTTCAGCAGCTTTAATGCACTCTGAAGACCAGCACCCGTTGCAATGCACATGCCGGGCAAGATCATCCACTCCAACGCCCAAGCTGAGCCAGAACGCTCTTGTTCATGCACCAAAGCGCTATGCATCGCAGAGACCTGGGTGCTGTTGTAACGGGCAAGTGTCACCAGTAATTCAGCGTTGATCGGATTGTGTTTGTGGGCCATGGCTGAGGAGCGTCCACCACCGGAAAGTTTAATTTCCTCAAGGCCCTGCTGGGCCATCAAGGCGACGTCCGTACCGATCTTACCAAGGCTACCAGAGATCATGGAAAGGACATTGGCGTAATCCACCATGTTGTCCCGCTGCGTATGCCATGAATGCTCCGGAACTCTCAGGTCCAGCTCTGCCGCCATATGCGCGGCAATAGCAACTGCATGTTCGCCCTGAGCATGGCTTGTTCCTACAGGTCCGCCAAACTGGAGCACTGCAACCTCCGCAACAACATCGTTTAGCCGTTGATAGTGCCGTTTCAGCGGTTCAATCCATGTGGAAATGCGGTCACCTGCCGTTATTGGCAGCGCAGCTTGCATGCGCGTTCTACCCATCAACGGATAATCGCTATTCGCTGATTTCACAGTCTCAAGTGCAGCGATGACCGCAGACAAGCGCTTTTGCAGAATTTGAGAGGTTTTTCGTAGAGCTAACGCCAGTGCGGTGTCCATCACATCCTGACTGGTGGATGTTTTGTGGCATTCAGCGGCATATGGCTCACCAACACGCATGCGCAGTTGTTTGATGAAAGCCGGGATTGGCAGGCCATCTTTTGCAACGCCTGCCTTGATCCGCGTTATGTCAGGTGCAAACCCTTTGCAGCCAGCAAGCACAGCGTCTTTTGCTTCGGCTGAAACGAGAGAATGTGCGAACAAAGCCTTGGTGAGAGCCACTTCATAAGCCAGATAGTGATCCAGAGTTGTTTCCAGAGCGAAGGCGCGTTGCACGTCCTCATCTCCAAACAATCCGCTCCACATAGGGTTGGTGAAGAGGCTCACACTCACATTAGTCCCTTTCCAGCGCGATCGCGATGCCCTGACCAACTCCAATACACATAGTAGCCAGTGCGCGTTTTTTGCCTTGCAGGCTCAGTTCCAACGCTGCGGTTCCGGTGATGCGTGCGCCGGACATGCCCAGTGGGTGGCCCAATGCAATCGCCCCGCCATTCGGGTTGATATGAGCTGCACCTGCATCCAACCCCAGTTCGCGCAGAACTGCAATCCCCTGACTTGCAAAGGCTTCATTGAGCTCAATGACGTCAAAATCAGAAGGTTGCAAATTTAACCGCGCGCATAGTTTTTGCGCTGCAGGAGCAGGGCCAATGCCCATAATGCGCGGCGCAACGCCGGCTGTTGCTCCGCCAAGCACGCGCGCAATCGGGGTCAGACCATATTTTTTGACCGCTGCTGCAGAGGCAACAATCAGCGCAGCAGCGCCATCGTTGACACCTGAGGCATTGCCCGCAGTCACGCTGCCATTTTCACGGAATGGTGTCGGTAACTTTGCAAGTTTCTCTGCTGTCGTCCCTGCTCGTGGATGCTCATCAGCGGACACAATGATCGGGTCGCCTTTGCGCTGCGGGATTACAACTTCAATAATCTCCTTGGCGAGGCGGCCATTTTCTTGCGCAGCCGCCGCTTTTGCCTGTGAGCCCGCAGCGAAAGCATCCTGATCTGCGCGAGAAACGCCAAAGTCTTCAGCAACGTTTTCGCCAGTCTCAGGCATACTGTCGATACCGAACTGCTTCTTCATCTTAGGGTTCACAAACCGCCAGCCAATGGTGGTGTCGAACACTTCATTGGCACGAGAAAACGGTGTGGTCGCCTTTGGCATCACAAATGGCGCACGGGACATGGATTCCACGCCGCCAGCAATCACAAGGTCGCATTCACCTGTCTTGATGGCACGAGAGGCCGCAATGACAGCATCCATGCCAGACCCGCACAAACGGTTCAGCGTTGTCCCAGGCACAGCCTCAGGCAGACCTGCCAGCAGCGCGACCATGCGAGCCACGTTGCGGTTGTCCTCACCAGCCTGGTTGGCGCAGCCGTAATACACTTCGTCAACGGCTTCCCAATCAACTGACGGGTTTCGTTCCATCAATGCTTTAATTGGCAAAGCGCCAAGATCGTCCGCCCGAACAGAAGACAGCGCGCCCCCATAACGACCAATCGGTGTTCTAATATAATCGCAAATATATGCCTCAGACATCAGGCCGTCTCCACTCTGTTACCCGCATGTGCCGCCGCCGTTCGCGCTTTTAATGCGCGCAGAACAGACAGTTCCTCCTCAGTCGGCGCAGGGGTCTCCTGCAAATCATCCGAGAACCGTACAGCCCAAGACACTGTTTGTTGCACCCGTTCTTTGGTCGTACCCGGATGAAGCGAGACCACTGTCAGCTCTTTGGTAACAGGGTCAGGTTTCCAGATGGCAAGGTCGGTTATCAGCAGGGTTGGGCCTTTTGTGGTGATGCCCATGCGGGCGCGATGGTCACCTCCTTCGCCGTGTCCAAAGGAGGTGAAAAAGTCCAGTTTCTCAACAAAACCACGCTTGCTTTGCTTCATGGTGATGTAAGTTTCCTGAGAGGAAGAGGAGATCTCAGGCGCTCCGCCGCCACCCGGCAACCTAACCCTTGGATGGTCGTAGTCTCCCACCACGGTGGTGTTGATGTTAGCGAAACGATCAATCTGCGCTGCCCCCAGAAAACCGACTGTGATCTTGCCACCTTGCAGCCAGTAGCGGAACATCTCGGTTACTGAAACCGTCGTCAACGCTGTATCACAAAGCTCACCATCTCCAATGGAAAGCGGCAGAACGTCTGGTGCTGTGCCGATCGTTCCACTCTCATAAATCAGCGTAATATCTGGTGCATGAGTTAGACGGGCGATGTTACAGGCAGCAGATGGCGGGCCGATGCCCACAAAGCACACATCCGTGTTGCTCAAAGCGCGGGATGCCGCAATGGCCATCATCTCGTCCGGGGTAAAGTCTTGTGCTGTCATGGAGTTACCTCCAGCCCTTTAATGCGGTCAGCAAACACCTCTGGTCCCTGCTTCAGCACGTGTTCTTCCATCCATGCCTGAAACATCTCACGATCTGCTGCGATCGGATCCCAGTCGATATACGTCTTGTTGTCTCTGCCGTAATACCCTTGCGCATAAGACGGATGTGCCCCGCCGCGCACTTCGCAAATAGCGGAGACGGTCCAGTGTGGCAGGATGCACGCGTTCATATGCGTATCCAGCTCATCAACCACTTCCTCAACCGTCACAATGGAGTGCGTAGCAGCCAGCACGGCTTCCTTTTGGACACCTACAATTCCTTCAATCAGCACGTTGCCTTTGCGGTCAGCTTTAAGAGCATGGATGAAAGCAACATCAGGACGAATGGAGGGAACAGCAGCCAATTCCTCACCCGTGAAAGGGCAATTTATTTTTTTGATATTCGGATTTACGCGCTGAAGTTCTGTGCCCATATAACCACGAAACACGGCGCATGGCAGGCCAGCAGCCCCAGCTTCATATGCATTGGCAAGAGCGGCGTGGGAATGCTCTTCAATCTCGATGGATCGCGGCCAGCCGTTTTCGATTGAATCACGAACGCGTCGCAACAACCCAACACCCGGATTGCCCGCGTAGGAGAAGATCAATTTCCTGACCAGCCCCATACCGATGAGCTGATCATAAATAAGATCAGGCGTCATACGAATGACAGTGAGTTCATCAATGCCCTGCCGGATAACTTCGTGGGCAGCGGCGTGGGGAATGAGATGCGTAAAACCCTCAAAAGCGGCAGTGTCGCCGCTTTTGAGGTATTTCGTGATCGCATCTTTTAAAGACAGAAATTCAGCCATATTTATCAATCAGATATCAAAGAAGACGGTTTCGTTTTCACCTTGAATGTAAATATCAAAGGTGTAGGTGTCGCCGGATTGCTTCGCGATCAGCGTTGATACGCGCACGCGATGTTCAATACGGCCCAGCACCGGATCAACTGTGTTGGCTTCGTCCTCTTCCGGGAAGTACATGCGTGTATTGAGACCAATGTTTATTCCGCGCGCGACGATCCAGAAATTGATATGCGGCGCTTGCGGCCTGCCATCGGGAAATGGAACAAACCCCGGCTTCACAGTTTCAAAGCAGAACTCACCACTTTCCAGATTGACTGGCTGGCGCCCCCATCCAGTAAAGTTGGGATCAGCTTCACCACGCGTTTCTGACGGGCTGTTGAACAGACCTTCACTGTCTGCCTGCCAGATTTCCAGCATAGCGTCTTTCAAAGGCGTTCCGGTTCCGTCAAACACACGACCTTTAATGGTAATGCGCTGGCCTTTGGTTTGCACATTCACCATGCGCGCGCCAAGGTCTTCTTTGAAGATCCCTGTGTTCCCGATGAAGTTCGGGGTGCAGCCGATATGAACGTACGGACCAGCCGTCTGGCTTGGGCTTTCTTTCAGATACTCCAGCTTAGTCATATCAATTGCCCTCCATACGGTTTTCAAACATGGTCGAGCGACGGCCACGCAGGACGATATCAAAACGGTAAGCACGGGCGTCCATTGGCACACAATGGTTCATGTCCAGCTTAGCAACCAGCATCTCAATCGCAGCCGGATCATTGATCGTCCTCACAATCGGACACAGCGGAATATGAGGATCGCCCTCAAAATACATCTGCGTGATCAGGCGCTGTGCGAAACCGGAGCCAAAAAGCGAAAAATGGATGTGGGACGGGCGCCAGTCATTCACCCCGTTTGGCCACGGATACGGGCCGGGACGAACGGTGCGAAAAGCATAGTATCCATTCTCGTCGGTGATGACGCGACCACATCCGCCGAAGTTCGGGTCAAGCGGCGCAAGATAGCCATCTTTCTTGTGGCGGTAGCGGCCACCAGCGTTGGCCTGCCAAACTTCTACCAGCGCATTCGGAACTGGTCTGGCTTCTTCATCCAGAACATGACCATGGACGATGATGCGCTCTCCCTGCGCACTTTCACCAGGCTTGGCATAGTTCTGCACCAAATCGTGATCCAGCTCACCCAGTATGTTGTGGCCGAAGACTGGTCCGGTGGTTTCGCTGATTGTATTTCCGAGAGACAAAAGCGCCTTTTGCGGAGACCGCAACACGCTCGTTTTGTAGTTAGGCGACAATGCCGGAGGATGCCAGTTCCGGTCTCGCGGAAAGAACGGACCAGCATTGGTCGTTGGCTTGCTCATCTCACTCCTCTGACGCATCAAGCTGCGCGAAAACATTTTTGACGACTTTGATGGCGCTGTTTGCGGCTGGCACACCGGCATAAATTGCGGTGTGCAGCAGAGCTTCGCTTATATCTTCCCGTGTTGCCCCGGTGTTTCTTGCAGCCCGCACATGCATGGCCACCTCATCTAGGTGCCCTAACGCAGCGAGAAGCGCAATAGTTACAATGGACCGTTCTCGCAATGTCCAGTTGTGCCGCGACCACACATGCCCCCAAGCCGCTTCAGTGATAAGCTCCTGAAAAGGCGCATCAAAACTGCTCTTTTGAACTTCAGCAGCATTCACGTGAGTGTCTCCCAACACTCTACGTCGTGTCTGCATGCCTTGTTTGTAAATTTCGCTTTGCCGCAGTTCACGCTGGTCAACCCTGTTTGGCCAACGAGAAATCGCCTGCCGAACAAGATGCGCCAGATACTCAGGTTGCTCCAAACTTGGCAGATGTCCGCAGTTTCCCACCCGCTCATATTTAGCGTTCGGAATGAGGCTTGCCATCTCCTCAACCAGTTCTGGCGGTGTAGACTGGTCGTCCTCACCAGCAACGCAGAGAACAGGCACGTCAATCTGTGCGGCCTGACAGGTCAGATCAGCGTCCCGAATGGCTGCACATGTGCCGATATATCCGTCCAAAGGTGTTCGGCACAAAAGATTCCGATATCCTGCAACTGCTTCTGGCCATTTTGCCTGAAAGCCCGCTGAGAACCAACGAGACATCACTGTATCAGCGATCCCCTCCATCCCGTTGGCCTCAATTGCGTTGATACGCTCTTGCCACGTCTGTGCGTCACCGATGCGCGGTGCGGTGTCACACAGGATCAGCCCGCTCACCAGATCAGGCCGGGCGGCCTGCAGCGCCATTGCGATCATGCCCCCTACAGATACACCGCAAATCACTGCATTCTTGATGGACTGGCTGTCCATGAGCGCAGCAAGGTCACGCATATGCAAGTCAATCGAATACCGCTCATCGCCAACACTAGAAAGACCATGCCCACGTTTATCATAGGTCAGAACTTCGCCTTGATGCCCGAGATGAACCAGAAATTCATCCCAAATGCGAAAGTCCGTTCCCAATGAATTAATCAGAACAAGCGCTGGTGCTGCTGACTCTGAATTGGTCTTACTGAAGTGAAGCGTTGTAGAGTTTAATTCTATGAAGTGCATGCGCATCCCCCTAAACGGATCAATTGCATGTCTGTTTCAAAATGAATAATGATATTATCCAGACTAATCATATTGAGATTGTTATGAATAACTTACGCAGATTAAAGCTCAGGCATTTAGAAGCATTTGTGGAAGTGTCTCGCCAAAACAGCGTGAGTCGCGCTGCGGAGGTGCTTCATCTCACCCAGCCAGCCGTCACCCGTACTATTCGCGAACTGGAAGAAATATGCGGGCAGCCTCTGATTGAAAAAGACGGACGCGGTATCCGCATCACTCATTACGGTGAGGTGTTCCTGCGTCATGCAGGCACCAGTCTGGCCGCTGCCCGTAACGGCATCAATGCATTATCTCAGCTCAACTATAGCGATGGCCCGATGGTCCGCATTGGCGCTCTGCCAACAGTGGCTGCATCGCTCATTCCGCAGGCTGTTAAGGCTTTCCTTGATACAGGGTTGCGAAACAGGCTTCATATCGTAACCGGAGAGAACCACGTCCTACTGGATCAACTGAGAAATGGTGAGCTGGATCTTGTTATGGGCCGCCTGCCAGCACCAGAGAATATGCAGGGATTGGTGTTCGAACCGCATTACCGCGAGCGTGTCGTTTTTGCCGTCGACAAGAACCATCCCCTCGCAGGAAAACCGCAGATCAGCGTGAATGAGCTGGATGCTCATCCGGTGCTAATCCCTTCTGCAGCCTCAATTATTCGCCCGTTCGTCGATCGTCTTTTCATTGAGCATGGTATTCCTGAACCAGAGCAGGCAATCGAAACCGTCTCGGACTCATTCGGCAGAGCCTTCACACAGGAATACAACGCGATCTGGATCATTTCGCGCGGTGTGATTGCGCGTGAGATTGAAAGCGGCCAGTTCGTGGAGTTGCCGATTGATACACGTGCGACGGTCGGCTCTGTCGGCCTCAACATGCGCGCTGGCGAAACGCTGGATACGGCGGCCCAATGCTTTGCCGAGATCCTTATGGGACTGAGCGAACAGGAGGAAGTTCGCGCTCCAGCTCACTAAGTCAGAGCAAATTCAAGGTGCATATTGATACCCAATACGGCATGAGAAGCACGGTATTTTTCATTATTCATTTTGAAAAGTATATGTAATTCTCCGATTTCACAGTGGTGATTCCTAAGAATTCCCTTGGCGGATCATCCGGATCGTGATTAAGAATTTGACGGCCTTTGGGAGATGAGACTGCCCCAAGTAGCAGGATCAGGAAGGCTTGTCTGGTTTCGACCATTCTTCAGGAGGGTCACATACTTATGTTTGGTAATTTCAAAGGCTTCTGCGCTTCTACAGCACTTTTGCTTGCCAGTGTTTCTATGGCAGATGCAGCAGAATACACATTTAAACTCCACCACTTTCTAAGCCCCAAAGCGCCAGCGCAGACCAAGATGCTGGAACCATGGGCAAAGGCCGTTGAAGAAAATTCCGGCGGCCAGGTCAAAATCGAGATTTACCCGTCCATGTCACTTGGTGGTCGTCCACCAGAGCTGGTTAACCAGGTTCGTGACGGCGTTGTTGATCTTGTCTGGACCCTGAACGGTTACACACCGGGCTTGTTTCCACGCACTGAAGTCATGGAACTTCCGTTCGTATTCCTGGATGATCCACGCGCGGCAAACCTTGCCCTTTACGACATGTTCAAGAGCGATCTTGAAGTTGAATACAAGGGCTTGGAAGTCATGTTCTTGCACGTGCATGCAGGTGCAGGCCTTCATACACGCGACAAGGAAGTCCGCAGTCCGGCTGATATGGCAGGTATGCGCATTCGTACGCCATCGCGCACCGGTGCATGGGTGATTGAAGCGCTTGGCGCGTCTCCTGCAGCTATGCCGGTTCCTGAGCTGCCAACAGCTCTGCAAAAGGGCGTGATTGATGCGGCATTTATTCCTTGGGAAATCATTCCACCGCTGAAAATTCAGGAACAGACTGAGTATCAGATCGAAGGTGCTGGCAAAGCGCGCTTTGGTACTTCTGTCTTCCAGGTATCCATGAACAAAGAGCGCTGGGAAGGGTTGCCTGAAGACATTCAGAAGGCTTTCCGTGATGCATCTGGTCCTGAATGGTGGGCAAAGGTTGGTGAAGTTTGGCGTGCGACAGATGACTTTGGCATCGGCCTCGCTGTAAAGTCAGGCAACAAACACATCACTCTTTCTGAAGAAGAAACAGCTGTCTTTAGAGACGCTCTGGCTCCGGTCGTTGACAAATGGACCTCAGAAGTCGCCAAAAAAGGCATTGATGGCAACGCGATTGTTGCAAAAGCACAGGCATTGATTTCCAAGCACAGCGAGTAGCTATGGGCGCCTTTCAAAAACTCGGACGCACCGGCATTGCCGGTGCATTCGAAAAACTTATTGTAGCATGGGCACTTACCGGCGGAGTGGTTCTGCTGGCGGTGGTCGCGATAAACATCTACTCCACCCTTGGCAACATATGGGCAGCTCCCTTTCCCGGGGATTTCGAGCTCACAGAGATCGGCGTTGCTATTGCAGTCTTTTCCTTCCTGCCCTTCTGTCAAATCACTGATGCCAATGTCACAGCGGACATTTTTACCAGTAAGGCTGGTCCTCGTTTGAAAGCGTTTCTGGCGTTGATCGCATCGCTGATAGCGTTTGGGTTTGGGTTGCTGCTGTTGTGGCGGATGTACCATGGTATGTCTGATCAAAGAGAGTACGATTACACCACCGCAATTTTGCAAATCCCTGTTTGGTATGCGTATGTCCCTGTTTTGATTTCGCTTTTTCTGTTGAGCATTGGGGCGATTATTACGCTGAGTGAAAACACCAGAGATCTGACTCGGAGAACCTGATGGCGGAAAGTCTTATCATGGGCTTTGGAGCCCTCGCCATTTTGGTGTTCCTCATTGTCATCCGTATCCCGATTGCCTACGCGATGATACTTGTCGGCGGCGTTGGGATTGCGCTCGTCAATGGCCCAATGCTGCTGCTTAGTCAGTTGAAAACATTGGCATATGGCCAGTTCGCCATTTACGATCTCTCTGTCATTCCGCTGTTTATTCTGATGGGTGCGCTCGCCTCGAAAACCGGCTTGAGCCAATCCCTGTTCAGAGCGGCCAATGCATGGCTTGGCTGGATGAAGGGCGGCACAGCCATGGCAGCGATTGCCTCCTGTGCCGGGTTTGGCGCTGTTTGCGGATCATCACTCGCGACCGCCTCAACCATGGGTAAAGTCGCTCTGCCAGAGCTGAAGCGTTATAATTATTCAGGCGCTTTGGCCACCGGCACGCTCGCAGCTGGCGGAGTTCTGGGCATTCTCATCCCACCAAGCGTCGTTTTGATCATCTATGCGGTGATCGTGGAGGCGAACATCGTTACTATGTTCGTTGCTGCGTTTATTCCGGGTATTTTGGCCGTTCTTTTGTTCCTCGCGGTGATCGCGCTCTACGTTTTCGTCAGTCCCTCATCTGGCCCTGCAGGTGGCGCTGGAACGCGAGAAGAGTTCCTCGCAGCCTCTCTCGGCGTGCTGCCTGTACTGACCGTTTTCGGACTTGTCATCGGCGGCATTTATTTCGGCTTCTACAATCCAACACCAGCAGCTGCTGTGGGTGTGTTTCTCGTCATGTTGTTTGGGCTGCTCCAACGCAATCTGTCCCTCAGCGATATGATCGAGGCGCTGAAGGAGACAGCAGCGACTTCCGGCATGATTTACCTGATCCTGCTGGGTGCGGAACTGCTCAAGATATTCATGTCCCGCATTGGATTGCCGCAGGAGACGGCGGCGTGGATAGCAGGCTCTGGCCTGGAACCGATGACGGTGATGCTGCTGATCCTGCTGGCTCTGATCGCGCTTGGCTGCCTGATGGACAGCATGTCCATGATGTTGCTGGTCATCCCGTTCTTCTGGCCTGTGCTCATGGAGCTGAACGGTGGCATGTATCAGGGCGCTGACGACGCTGGGTACGGCATGAGCACTGAAGACCTGAAAATCTGGTTCGGAATTCTGGCGCTGATCGTCGTCGAGCTTGGGTTGATTACACCGCCAGTGGGCATGAATGTCTTCGTGATTTCTGCTTTGGCAAAAGACACGCCGATGATCCAGACCTTCAAAGGTGTTGCCCCGTTCTTTGGCGCCGAGCTGGTGCGTGTTGCAATTCTGGTGAGCTTCCCAGCGCTAACCCTTTGGCTGCCCAGAGTCCTTTCCTAAACGCAAAACGACAGGTTGTCTTGGCCGCATTCATTGCTGAGACAACCGAATGGATCAAAGCGCTCTGATAGCAATTTTGCTATAATTTCTGCCTATAAATCAATTTTACATATCAATCATAAACAGCAACACTGAACACTATTCAAACGTGTATTCGCAATCCATTTTACTTCTGACTTAGCGCATACCCCATTGCCGCGATCTGCCAGATGTTTTGAACCTAAGGAATTTTTCATGACCCACCATAGAGATCGTACTCAGGTTGCGATTATCGGCGGCGGTCCTGCTGGTTTATTACTCTCTCACATCCTGAGCGAAAACGGCGTGGACAGCGTTGTCCTGGAACAGCGCAGCAAAGACTATGTTCTCTCGCGCATTCGTGCTGGTCTTTTAGAGACCGGCACTGTGCAGCTGCTGCGCGATTATGGCCTTGCAGAGCGTATGGATCAGAATGGTAAGAGCAAAAAAGGCTCATGGATTACGCGGCAGGGCTTTGAAAGTCATTTCATTGATACGCACAAATGGACTGGCAAGGAGATGATGGTCTACGGCCAGACCGACATCACCGAAGACCTGTATGACGCCCGCGAACGCGCTGGCGGCAACATCATCAACGAAGCCACTGATGTGACCCTTCATGATGTGACCTCTGACAAGCCTTCTGTGACCTACATGAAGGACGGGCAGACCTGTCATCTGGACTGCGACTACATTGCTGGCTGCGATGGCTTCCACGGTGTCAGCCGCAAGACTATTCCTGACGACATTTTACGCACCTATGAGCGGGCTTATCCGTTTGGCTGGCTTGGCATCATGGCGGAAGTGCCACCCCTGCCGGATTTGGTCTATGCCTATCATGAGCGTGGCTTTGCACTTGCTTCGCAACGCAACCGCCTGCTGAGCCGCTATTACATTCAGTGCCCGTTGACGGACAGTGTTATGGATTGGTCCGATGAGCGGTTCTGGGAAGAGCTGATCGCCCGCTTCCCTGCGGATGTGGCGTCAGATATCGTCACCGGACCCTCTATTGAAAAATCTATCGCGCCACTCCGCAGCTTCGTGGCTGAGCCAATGCAATACGGACGTATGTTCCTCGCAGGCGATGCTGCTCACATTGTGCCGCCAACCGGAGCGAAGGGGCTCAATCTCGCAGCCTCTGACGTGTTCTATCTCTCACGCGGATTGATTGAACAGATCAAGAGCAATCACTCCGCACATCTAGAGCGTTATTCCGAGCTGGCTTTGCGCCGTGTGTGGAGCTCTGAGAATTTCTCGTGGCGGATGACGCAGTTGATGCACGTCTTCCCAGACATGAACGGGTTCGATGCCAAAATCCAGCAGAACAGCTATGAGCTTCTGCTGCAAAACGAGACCCAACAACGAGCGCTAGCAGAAGAGTATGTTGGTTTGCCGTTTGAAGAGCTGGACGCGCTGACCCTGTCAGCCGCTTAATCCAGCGATTGGAGAGAGGTCCATCCCTCTCTCCCCACCACGAGAACGCGGCTGACTATTCTGTTTTGTCAGCAATTTCAATAATCGCTGCGGCAAAGGCCTCAGGGTTTTCTTGCGGCAGGTTATGTCCTGTACCCTCGACGAGACGCGCCTCATAATATCCGTTGAAGTTTGTTTCGTGCCCTTTGCTGTGCCGCGGTGGGCTTACGCCATCATTGGCACCAAGCAATGCAATGGCTGGCACATTAATCTTCGGCTGCGCGGTGAGCAGAACCTCGATCTTCTCAAAAGCGGGATCTCCCTCAACCAGCCCAAAACGGTGTCTGTAGGAGTGGATGACAGTCTCAACAAAATCAGGATTGTCAAAGCTCTCGGCGGTTTCGCGGAAGGTTCGGCGAGAAAACTCCCAGGTGGGTGACCATTGCTGCCAGAGCATTTTTGTCAGATCTTCGCGGTTCTCAGTCAAACCATTGCGGCCACGTTCACTCTGGAAATAGTACTGATACCACCAGAGCTGTTCCTCCTCAGGCGAGGCAGGTCGGTAAGCTGCGGGGATGTTCTGGATGTTGTAGGCCACCCCGCCACTCACGAGCCCCCTCACCTTTTCCGGCCAGAGGGCTGCAGCGATGCAGGCTGCCCGGCCACCCCAGTCATAGCCCGCAACAATCGCCTGCGGCAGCTCCAAAGCCACCATCAGTGACCGCAGATCAAAGGCCAATGCGCCTTGCTGACCGGAGCGCGGCGTTTGCGAAGACAGATATTGGGTAGGCCCGTAGCCACGCAAGTAAGGGATGATGCATCGAAAACCGCGATTGGCGAGAATGACGGAGACTTCGTCATAGCTGCGCACGTCATACGGAAAGCCATGAAGCAGAACAGCTGGAACACCTGATTTCGGCCCAACATCCATATAGGCGATGTTCAGCACCCCGGCTTCAATAAACTTCATATGTCCAGTCCCCTATATCGCGCTCTAGGCTTTCAAACATTATAGACCAGAGTCACTGGGAGAAAGCCATTCTGCAAACTCACATTTAAGGCGGGCAACTTCTTCTGCATTTTGCATGAAGCAATCGAAGCCGCCGTCATAAGGCGCAAATATGCGTGATGTTTCCCGGTTCATGAGCAGAAAACGCTCTTCATCCTGTGCTGCATCTTTAAGGGCTTCGCGATAGACCTCAGGAAACCAGCGAACCTCGTTGCCGTAAAAGCCTATGGTTTCCTCTTCGCCCCATGGGTCATCCTCATACTTCCATTTGAACCAGTATTTCAGACGAAACTGATCAAGAAGCTTGTGACTGTAAGGGAGAGGATACTTATCGAAATTCGGGAAATACGAGATGAAGAGGCAATTCTGCCCCTCCTTTAAAATCCGATTGGCCAATACTCTGCCTCTGTTAAAGACAATTGCGGCTTCTTCCGGCGTTTCTGCGTATCGTCTTGTATCCGGCAGTGCATGGAACCTGACCCACCTTTCGGGCAGTACATCACGGAGGTAATGGCTATAGGGAGGGAGGTCTCCAAAATAGCCTTTCCATTCATCAATGAACCTTTTCACAATGATACAACCCTGTCTCAACCACTCAGCGGAACCATTGAATAATCAGAGGACACTTAGTTGAGATTGGTTCGAATTTTCCTAGGTAAATAGCTGCAATCCGTTTTGAATTGAGAAGAATTACAGGAACGCCTTCACATCTTCTGCGCTCAGCATCGCCTTAGAAAAGGCCGCAAAAATGCGGGTGGAAACGGGATTGCTCACGGCTTCAAACTCCGCATGCCACTGAATGCCAAGGAAGAACGCTTTGTCTGGATGGTGAAAGGCTTCAATCACGCCGTCCTCGGAAAGAGCATCAAGCACCAGCCCGTCTCCAAGCATCTCAACCGCTTGTTCGTGCAGAGAGTTTACCTGATGGTCGCCTTTACCAAGGATAGAGTTCAGCAGTCCATCCTCTTCAAGGATGAGTTGATGAGCTGCCCCGTATCTTTGTTTTGGTGGCAGCGTGTAGTCGATGGGGTGGTGCAGCGAAAACTCATGGTTCGCATAAAGGTCATTTCGGATTGTGCCGCCGAAAGCCACATTCATTTCCTGCATGCCGCGGCAAATTCCAAGCAGTGGCAGGTCATTTTCAAAAGCGGCACGGATCAGCGCAAATGCAGAGGTGTCGCGCTTGTCATCAAAAGGGCCATGGCTCTCAAAGGTGCCGTCATTGTTGTAATACGCAGGCTGAATGTTGGAGGCATCGCCTGTCAGAATAAGCCCGTCCACTAGCGACAGTACATGAGCCAGTTCTGCGTCCTTCAGAAGCGTTGGGATGATGAGAGGGATTGCCCCAACAGCCTGCAATGCGGCTGTCAGGTATTTATCATCAATGGTTTGCGTTCCAAGGCCCGCATCTTCTGAGGAATTCGCCAAAATTCCGACAATGGTTCTTTTATCAGCAGCCACGCTCTGCGGCGTGGTTTTGCCAGTCTTGCTTGTCATAAGCGTATCCCTTCAGGGCACGAAAACTCGCGGCGCACCTACGCGCTCAAAATCAATGGAAGAATAATTATCGCTTCAGCGATTTTGCGTAATGTGTCTCAATTCGCTGTTGCACAAATTCCAGCATGACCGACATGACCCAGTAGATGATGGAGGCGGTGATCAGCATCTCCAGAATCTTGAAGTCAGATCGTCCCTGCGTTCGTGCAATGAACATGATGTCCCAGACGCCGACAACCGAAACCAGCGAGGAATCCTTGAGCATCGCGATGAACTGGTTGCCCGTTGGCGGCACAATAACCCGCATGGCTTGGGGCAGAATGACTTTTCGAAACGTCAACAAACGCGGCAGTCCCAACGCATCCGCAGCTTCCCATTGCCCTAGCGAAATCGACTGGATGCCAGAGCGGAAAATCTCGGTCATGTACGCCCCATACACCAGCGACAGCGCGATGATTGCTGCTGGAACGGGCGAAATGACATAGCCAATCTGCGGCAGGCCGAGATAGATCAAAAAGAGCTGCACCAGCAACGGCACGCCGCGAAAATACGAGGTGTAAAATGCCCCAACACCCTCAACCACCCCAATGCCAGAGAGCTTTGCGGTAGCACCCAGCAAGGCAAAGATGAAGGCCAGTGTGATCGCAATGGCAGAGACATAGAGCGTGGTGAACGCCCCTGTCGTTATCAGGAAGGGCAGTTTGCGCCCGATAAACTCAAAACTCAGCTCAAAGCTCAGGAAGAACCCGAAAGCACCTGCAGCAAGCAGAAGCCACACAGTGATCAGCTGAGCGCGCCGGGACAGGCTGAGGATGAGAAACCCCAGCCCTGACGCCAGCAGGAAAATCACCATGGATACAGAAAAACGCCCCCACCAGCTGGCAAGTGTTTCTTCACTCATCGCAGGGCGAAGGAATGAGCCGATCACGCCTTGATTGAACGCGAGATAAAACGCGATCACAAAGGCCAGTGATCCGAGCGTTGCTGCTGCTTTCAGGCGGGCCGGACCCTGCCTGAAAGCGCCATTGGTGAGTGTGACCATGATCTTACTTTACGCTCACGAGGTCCGCGCCGTGCCATTTCACGGAGAGCTTGGTTAAAGTGCCGTCACTCTTCATGTCCTCAACAATGGAGGCCAGCTTGTCGCTGAGCTCCTTGTCGCCTTTATCAATCGCAATCGCCAGCGGTTCATAAAAGATCGGATCACCCAGCTGTTTGATCGGCAAGCCTTTCTTCATCGCCTGCTGAATAACAGGAACGGACTGCGCCAATGCGTCAAGACGCACACCATCACCAAGAGACAGCTCGTCAAACTCGTTGATATCGCTGTAAAGTTTGATTTCACCCGGTGTCACAGCATATTCGAACGCTGGTGCGCCAACCGCATCAATCTCAAGCTTGTGCTCCAGGTACTTGTGGTAGGTGGACGAGCCCACAACGCCGATCACCTTGCCGTCCAGATCCTTAAGCGATGTTGCCTTGGAGTTTTTGTGAACCGCAAAAGCTGCCGGGGTGTAGTAGTACACGGCAGGAAAATCCAGCACCTGTGCGCGGGCTTTTGTTGGGGTCATGGACCCGACAACCATATGCCATCTGCCAGACCAGCGGCCCGCAGTCATGATTTCCCAACCCGGCGTTACAAACTGCACCTCAACACCAAGACGCTTTGCGATCTCTTTGGAAACGTCAATGTCAAAGCCCTGCAGCTGGTTGTCGTCTCCCATAAACGCGTTCGGGCGATAATCTGAGTTAGAGCCTACGAGCAACGTCTTGCTCTTCATGATCGCATCCAGAGCCTCTCCCGCCTGTGCGCTCATGCCAACAACGCTTGCAGAGACAAATAGTGCAGCCCCTAAGATGGCTTTTCCGGTATTTTTAAACATCCTAACCCCCAAATTCGTCATTATGACGGATATTTCTCAAAGTTTTGGGCAGTTTATAAGTGCGGGTCAGAGCAAGACAAATCAGTCTGATTGATCCATGTATAGAAAAACTCTATACATCATTCATGGCTATCTCCCGACGTTTCGTCCCCACCCTTCAGGAATTACGTGCACTTGCGGCAGTTGCACGGCACAAATCCATCTCCGCTGCCGCGCGGGAACTGAACGTCTCACAACCAACAATATCCTATCATATCAAGCAGTTAGAAGAGCGCTGGGACGTCAAACTGTTCCGTATGAACGGGCGCAATCTGGAGCAAACGGAGCTGGTTCAGGATATCCTTTCGGAAGTTTCAGCAATCAACAATGGTATAGAGAACCTCTCATACCTCCTCGCCAGCCAGACCGCACGAAAGCAGCTCACAATCGGCATTGCGCCCTCTCTCGCCTCCATCATGCTGGTACCACGTCTGGCCCAGTTCTCCGCCTCGCATCCTCATGTGGCGATCCGGATCAGTGCAGCCAATCGCTTCGTTGATTTTGCGGAGGAAAAGCTCGATGTGGCGCTGCGCTTGCTGCCCAAGCCTGAGGGCGATCTCGGCGCATCGCCGCTTATTCCCCTCCCACAAGAGCGGATGCGTGTGGTGTGCTCACCAAACTATCTTGAGACCATTGCAGGAGAGCGTCTGGCACCGCATTCAGCATCAGTTGAGCTCTTTGCCAAAGCTGATTTCATTCATGAAGACGAGGCCTTCCACTGGCAGAAGTATCTGGAAGCCAGTTGGCCTGACTTTTCCGGCCAGATGGTGCAGCAGCTCACGTTCAACAACACGGACTTAATCCTGCAAAGCGCTATTGCCGGACGTGGCTTTGCCATTCTAAGAGATCTCTATGTCATAGATGCATTGAATGCAGGCACGCTTGTTGAACCGTTTGCTGAGACGCTCCCTTGCCAGCGGGCTTTTCAGTTTGTCTTGCCAGAAACATCTATCCCCTCAGCCCCGGTTTGGGATTTCATCAACTGGCTGAGTGACGAGATGACAAAGATGCAAATCCGCTAAGCAACTTGCTCCCAAAACCATCTGGATAAGATAGTCAAGCTGACACTCATGCTCCCGACATATTGTCAGTTTGCCCGCATTATTGTCGTCAAAGTGCCAAGGAAGTAGTCACTTGACCTCCCGTCTGCCCAAAAAACCATCAAGCAAACAAAGAGCTGCATTTAAGTGATTATCAATAATTCACTTTAGCACTATACAATAATTACTGGTTATGTATTGTCATATTAAATAGATAAAACCCATATAATCATAAAACAGATTTTCACATCAATAAATACAACAAAATTAAAATCACTAAATCAAATTACGGAAACAAACTACTTTTATGATGATGAGCAATCAAATTATTCATCCAAACCGCAAATTAATTTACTTATTGCGGCGGAATCGAACTTCGCTATACGAAAGAGATCAGGAGCTCAGCGTCCAGCCCGGCAACATGACCGGACATACATCTCTCGGGAGGAAAGGCCTTCAAAAGTAGGCTTGGTCTGACTGCAGAGATATCGTAGGGTGATAGCAGGGCATACCCGTTTAGCGGGTGCCAGTACACTAGCCCAAAGCCAACGGCTGAGCATAGTTATTGTCCTTTTCAGAGCCGAATACGTTCAAGAAACTCTTTTCTTATTGGAAGGAAAAGGATGGACATTCATCAACTCAAAACCTTCGTGACGGTCGCGCGCGAAGGCAGCATAACCAAAGCTTCAGAATTGCTCTTTCGCAGCCAGCCAGCTGTCAGTGCGCATATCAAAAACATGGAAGAAACATTGGGATTAACGCTCTTCCAACGGACACCCCGTGGAATGGCGGTCACCCCCGACGGACAACGCCTCCTCACGGAAGCACATCAATTGCTGGATCGGCACCAGAAATTTCTGGAAGAAGCATCCCGCTTGCGCGGCAGTCTTGCCGGTAGCCTGACCCTCGGCGCTGGCCGCAACTCCAGCACAGGCGTTGTGAGCAATCTGCTTGCGGCTATGTCTCAGGAGTTCCCCGAGGTTGAAGTTGAGCTGCAACACCGCCCCTCTGTGAAGGTGCTGGAAGGCATTCGCAATGGCAGCCTCGACGCCGGATTTTACACGGAAACAGGTGAGGATGACGCCGGACTGTCTACCTTGGAGATCTCCAATTTCTGCGTTTACCTCGCAGCCCCTGCGGATCTTGTGCCCGTTGCGGCTGAGGTGAACTGGAAGGCACTTGAAAGCGTGCCGTGGATCTACCCAAGTGGCGACTCCTGTTGCGGGCGTGTGGCAAGGGATCTTCTGGACACGCACGGTATCAGGCCCAAGCGGGTGATCAATGTGGATGATGAGGGGGTTACACGTGCTTTGATTGCCAGCGGTGTTGGTATCGGGCTCGTTCATGCCAACTCAACAAACCCACAAGAGAACCAGGGTGATATCGTCTTACTCTCTCAGGTGCAAAAATCAGCCCGCGTGTTGTTTGCGCACCTGTCCTGCCGGAAAGAAGACCCGGTGATTGCAGCGGTTCGCTCCATTCTGGCGACAGACAATTGCACGAGCCTTTCGTTTCAGGACGACCGAACACTAGAGGCGGCGCTTATCGCCTCCTGACACTTTCAAAAGAACCAGATTTGCAAGACTTCAGCTCAGCAATGGGCTGAAGTCGCTGCACCCTGCTTTCCAGTTGGGCGGATGGCTGCTCTGCCCAGTTGGCGTTAAAGACAAAAACAATCCGGAATACTGAGGAATTTTTTAGCGCAAACCCATTGTTTAATTCTCATCGGGAGAAGCCACATGCAAAGACTTCTTTACAGCCTCAGCGGAGCCTCCGGGCAACATTACTCCCCGCATGTCTGGAAAATTATGATGTCCCTGAAGCACAAGGGCCTCGATTTTGATCTGAAGCCGGTTTTCTTTGGCGACATTTCCAATATTGAAGACGGATCTTTCACCAGCGTTCCTGTGCTCAACGACCAAGGCAAGCTTTTAGGCGATAGTTTTGAGATCGCCGAGTATCTGGAAGAGACCTATCAGGACGCACCCAGCCTGTTTGATGGCGCTGGCGGTCTTCAGCTTTCCCGCTTTGTGGAGAGCTACTGCAAAACCGTCCTGCACCCGACATTGGCGGTGATTGCTGTGATGGATATGTACAACATCATGAATGATGCCGACCGCACCTACTTCCGGCCTGCACGCGAAAAACGGTTCGGAAAACCTCTCGAAGAGGTCTATGCAGGGAGAGACGCTGAACTGAGCACTTTGCCGGAGAAGTTGAACCCTGTGCGCGACCTGCTCACCAATCAGGATTGGTTCGGCGGTGAGAGAGCGATGCATGCAGATTATGTACTGTTCGGCACCTTGCAGTGGTGCAAAGTGTGCTGCCCAGATCCAATTCTTGCGCCAAGTGACCCTGTCAATTTGTGGTTTGAACGCATGTTGGATCTTCATGATTACATGGGTCGCAAAGCTCTCAGTGAAGCTGTTGCCGCCTAGCGCTGTCTATATTTCGCGCAACTCCAAATTACTAAGCCCTTCAGAAGGCATCGCATTTTTTTGCGGTGCCTTCTTTTTATGCAACCTCCTGTATTATCAATAATTTAGAAGCGATAACTTCCGTAGAGGCATTCCTCATCTATCCTGAGGGAAGCCATCAGTTTTTTCAGCTTGTTCAAAGCAAACCTTTCCGGCTCCATAGGGCCACACGAAAAAATATTACTGGACGCGAGGAACAAATTTCACCTCAAAACCGGCAGAGCAAACGGAGATTTATCGGAGTCTGCGCCTGCTACCGCTCTGCCCATGCATAAGAACAACGACAAGCCAACGCAGTTTGTCAGGGGAGCGCCTCGCGCAAATCCTGCATCGGCATTTTTCAGTCTTTCTTCCCAAGTGAAGGATCAGAGAATTTATGGATGCACATATTGAAGCCTCGGACTATTTGGCCAAAGGAACAGCCCCACTGTCCTTTGATTGGGTCCGGCAAGTTCACACTCTGGGGCCGACTGGTACGAACTGCGAGAGAGCAGCTCTGACATGGGTACAGCGTCACTGCAAAAACGCCGAGGTCTTTCTTCACCCGACCATGGAAATTGCAGCGGAAGCCGTTGCTCAATGCCGCAAGTCCGTTTTGCTGAGTGTCGTCGCCTACCCGCATCTTCATTCAATTATTTACGAGCACATCGGCCAACTGAAACTGATGGACGTGTTCATCATGAACACCGACAACATGGTGCTGGCCTCTTCTACCGGCAAAACACCAGCCCTTTGCGCAACGCATCCGGCACCGGAAAAGCTGATCCCAGCCTCTATTGAGCGCAAGTACGTCACCAGCAACGCGCAAGCTGCGGCTGTGTGCGCCAAAGGCGAGGCTGATGGCTGCATCACCACGCTGTGCGCCGCCAACGAGTTTTCTCTGACAGTCCTGACAAAGCACGGCCCCGTGCCTATGGGCTTCACCATTCATGGTCCGTTGCAGGCCGCAACACAGACCCAACCTTCATTCACCAATGATTTTCAAAACCCCAACAGGAGGGAATTTCATGACACAGAAAGCTTATGAAACACCAATCGATATCCGCTACCGCGATACAGATTCAATGGGTCATGTGAGCAGCCCGATCTACTACGATTACATGCAGTCCGCTTATCTGGAATACATGCATGATCTGCTCAAGCTGCCAAAGTCTGAAAAGCTGCCGCACATCATGGTGAAGACCTCTTGCGACTACGTTTCTCAGGCTCTTTACGGCGACCATCTGGTTGTGTTGAGCCGTGTGACAAAGTTTGGCGGCAAGAGCTTTGAGATGCAGCATGAAATGCGTCTTGGTGATGCAGATGGCCGCGTGGTTGCCAATGCAGCTTCCACTCACGTGATGTTTGATTACGAAAAGCAGGCAACCTATCCGGTGCCGGATGAGTTCAAGACTGCGGTTGCAGCTCTGCAAGAACCTGCCGCTCATCATCAGCCAGCTTAAGATCCGTCACTTTTGAAATCTGGAGATCTCTGATGGATCTACAATGGAATGAACGTCAACAGGCTCTGCGAGCAAAGTATGCTCAAATTGGCAGCCAGATTGACCACTCAGAGCTTCACGCTGGCAAGCAAGCATTTGATCAGGACACATGGGACCGGCTTTTAGAAGCCGGTCTCTGGAAGATCATCGTCCCGGTTGAGTACGGCGGTGCAGGCACGGACTGGTGGGACTTTACCGCTGCTCTGGAAGGTCTTGCATGCTCCGTGCGTACGCCGGGTATTCTGCTTTCTGTCATCGCGCAGGCAGGCATGGTTCATGCACTCAACCTGTTCGGCACAGAAGCGCAGAAGAAGGATTATCTTGGCCGTATCCTGAAAGGGAAGCTCAGCGCCACTGCGATTGCAGACCCTGATACGGGCACAGATGTGCGCTCTACCTCCTCTGTGCTGACACCGGGACCAAATGAGACGTTCATGCTCAATGGTGCCAAGTACAACATTGCCCATGCGCCCGTGGCGGATTTCACGCTTGTCGTGTGCAAGCTGGATGGTCATGCGCGTGACGGTATCTCGCTCATTTTACTGGATGCAGGCACCAAGGGCCTTGAAGTTGGCGACTACGACCAGAAGCTCGGCAATCTGGATTTGCCAACCGGGCCGATGAAGTTCACCAATATCCCGCTGCATTACGGTGATCTGCTTGGCGTTCCCGGCAAGGGCCTGCGCAACCTGATCACCTTCGTCTCCCTCGGCAGGCTGTATTACGGTTTGGTTTCTGCATGGATGATTGAGCCGATGCTGAAGGAAGCGATGCGCTACGCTCAGGAGCGTCAGACCTTCGAAGTGCCGGTGCTTGAGTTCCAGTACGTGCAGAAGAAGCTAACCGACATGCGCATCTCCGCAGAATCCGCCAAGTGGACGGCCTATGGCGCACTCCAGCAGCTTCTGTCCGGTGCGCCGGAAGCCGGCATGACCTGCTCCATTGCCAAGCTGGTTGGGGCTGAAGCTATCACCAGTGGTGCGATCGACTTGCTCAAGCTCTACGGCACCAAAGGCTATCATCAGGGTGAGGTTTCGACCTTCCTGCGCGATGCACTGGCGTTTTGCGCTGTGGGTGGCACTGAGGAAATGCACCGCCGCAACATCATCAGCCAGATGAAACGGCTGGAGGCGAAAGCGGCAAAAGAAGCAGCGCCCGTGCGCGAAGAACGCTTGCTTGAAACAGCATGATTTGATGCAGGCCCCGATATTGCCGGGGCTTTGCACTCTTTTGCATTTACAGGAGACTTTTATGGAATTCGCCAAAGTCGCATTAGCGGCCACTCTTCTGGCAGCAACAACCGCCGCTCCCACTCTGGCAAAGAATGGTGTTGAGCGTGTGCCAACCAAGATCGATTGGCAAGCAGCCAAAATCGCTGCAAAGCGGTCACTCGCGCGGGACCCAGCCACCGTGGAAAAGTTCGTCACCGCTACAACTGGCAAGCTCAGTTACATTGAGCTGCCTGTCCTGATTTTCGGCAGTGATGCGAAGATGGAGATACCACAGTTCGGAAGCCAGAACTCATCCTATGCTGCGTTTTACACTCTGGAAGGCGCACAGATCAGCATTTTGGGGTCTCACAGTGTGCTGACCGGAACGGAAGATCTCACCGAGCATCATAAAGCGACGGCGCATGAATCCATCGGCAACGGGGCAGACTACAATCTGAACCGCTACGGGGCGCATTACACAATCCGCCTGACCTGCGACAACCCGATCAAAGACACGCGCTGCCGTAAGCCTGATTTTCTTCAAAGCGTCGTTCAGACCCTCCTTGTTGTGAATGGAGCAAACCAATGATGCGATTTATCTATCTCTGTCTAGCCCTGACCTTCGGCTTCTCCGCACAGGCAGAAGACGCCTCCCGCTTTATGCAGCCGGGTGACCTGATTGCAGACACCGGCAAGGGTGTTGCAAGCCATGCCATCTTTTTCCCAAACATGCGGTTTCCGGTGGAATCCGGCCCAGCCTATGCCAACTCTCACGCTTATGCACCGGGTGGCTTCAAGGCTGATGGCGGGTCCGAGTGTGATCCGGTGAACTATTCCTACCCATGGCGCGATAACTTTTGCGAGTTCCGCAGGGCCGATCTGCCAGTTTGCGCGTCAGGCGGCCATCAGGGGCAAGACATTCGCCCGGCATCATGTGAAGCCAGCAAGCACTGGGCCGTTGCAGCAGAAGACGGCATTGTTGCCCATGTAGGTCGTTTTGGTGTGACCATCCAGAGCGCCACCGGCACGTTGTATCGTTATGTGCATTTAGACATGGCCACTCTGCAGGTGAAGCCAATGGACAAGATTGTCCGCGGCAACCGCATTGGCAAGATCTCCAACAACTGGCTTGGGCCGCTACCAATCCATCTGCATTTTGATGCAAAAGACACGGTGTTGCTGAACGGGGAACCGAAATCAGTGTTCCTGCCGCCTTACACCAGTCTCGTGGCATCCTATCAATTGATTATGGATTGATCAGCTGAGATTTGGTCACGAAGGGCGCCTTTCACGGTGCCCTTTGTGCTTTTCAATGGTCTCCTGAAAAGGGAAAAGAAATGAAAGATATTCTCTGGGTCTTCGGCTACGGCTCACTCATCTGGCACCCCGGCTTTGAACCTGTTGAGCAAGTGCCCGCCCGTCTTGATGGCTGGAAACGCCGGTTCTGCCTGTGCTCCCTGCGCTACCGCGGCACATTTGAAAAACACGGCCTGGTTCTGGCGTTGGATGCAGCACCCGATGCTTATTGCAGCGGTGTGGCTTTGGGCATTCCCCGTGATGGGCAAGAGAAGGTGCTGGAAGACTTACGCAAACGAGAGCTGTTCAATCCCGCGTATAGAGAAATCATCACCACACTTAAACTGCAGGATGGCCGCGAGGTTGAGGCGCTCACCTATGTGGTCAACCGCGAGCATGAGCAATACGGCCAGTTTAACGCCGAAGAACAAGCTCAGATCATCGCGACAGCTGCTGGCGAACGCGGCCCGAACTGTGACTACCTCTGGAACACAGCAGACCACCTGACAGAGTTGGGCATCGCAGACCCGGACCTGGACTGGCTCTCAGACCGCGTGCGCTCGATACGGTCTGCTGCAGCAGCCCCAGCCTAAGCAAACCAGCACGTTGCCAAAACGTGCTGGTCTTCTTTTCAGCTTGCAGCGTTCGTTTCCGGCGCTTGGGTGCAGATGAGTTCGCCCTGCTCCAAATGACAGACCTTGTCTGCCAGCGAGCGGGCGGCGGCGTGATCGTGGGTGAAAAGCACCAGAGCCATCTTCTTGTTGCGCATCACACTGCGCAGGATTTCCAGCACCTGACTGCGCGCCTGCATGTCCAGCGCTGAGGTGGGTTCATCAGCCACCAGACACTGAGGTCGGGTCGCCAACGCCCGCGCAATCACCAATCGCTGCGCTTCACCGCCAGAGAGCTTTCTGGTTTTGCGGCGCAGGAAGTCTGAATCCGTCGGCAACCCAACCCGCTCCAGCAACCGCGTGAGTTCAGACTGATCTCCACCAGACAGCATCAGCGCTTCTTTCAGGACCTCATAGACCGTAAAATGACAGGCCATGGCGCGGTGCGGGTGCTGTGGTATCAACGCCACCACGGACTTGGCGCGCCCTTCCTCGTTCTGCCAATAAACAAAGCCGTCCTGCACAGTTTCATAACCGCTCAACAACCGCGCAAGCGTGGTTTTTCCGCTCCCACTTCCCCCCAAAATCGCAAGACACCGGCCTGCCGGCACGAATGCTGAAACGTTGGAGAGCAAGGCTCTTCCATCAAAGCTGTGATGCAGTTTATCAAGGGTCAATCCATGACCACTACGTGCCTCCAACTCCGGATACCCCCCTTCTCCACTTGCCAGGATCGGGGCTGAGTTATGCGCGTTTCGCCTCAGTTTCAGCAATTGCTGGGTGTAGATGCTGCGTGGTCTGTCGAGCACCTCTTCAGCTGTCCCGATCTCAGTCAATCTGCCTTTGCGCAGCACAGCCACATGGCTTGCCAGACGGCGTGCCAGTTCAATATCGTGCGTGATCAGCATCTGGCAGCGGTCCTCACTCCCAGCCTGAAACGAGCGAATGGCGATTTCCCGATTGAAACTGTCCAACGCGGCGGTCGGCTCGTCCATGATCAAAAACTCAGGCGAGTTCGCCAGAGCAAGCACCGTCAGAACACGCTGAATTTCGCCGCCGCTCAGAGCTGAGGGATAACGATGTAAAAGACGCTCTGGAATATTCCCTCTGGCACATTCCTCAAGTGCATCCCGCTCATAAAGCCCATGTGCCTGCAGCATCTCCTGCACATGTTGCAGGACGGTCAAATGAGGGTTTAATGCATCCGACAGCGCTTGCACGATCAGACCTGCAGAACATCCCCGCATGCCTTGCAATTGTGCGCGTGACGAGCGCAGGACATTCATGTCTCCCAGCCAGGCCTCTCCATTCCAGCTGAAATAACTGGAGGCTAAGGGCTGTTCATCTTCTGCCAACCGGCGCCCTTGAATGAGACCCATGAGAGAGCGGGCGAGGCTCGTCTTGCCACCGCCGGGTTCTCCGATGACCGCCAGAGTTTGCCCTTTGTGGATCTCAAAAGAGACATCTTCAAGCAAGGGCTGTCGACCGTAGTAAAGATTAAGCTGCTCAACGCGGATCATGATGTTCCCTTCCGTTGAGGCTGCCGTTTGACATGTAGCCTTCACCAATAATCAAAATGCCAACGAGAAACAGTGAAAGCGCACCCGCTGGCGGAAGCAAGAGCCAGAGCCATGCATCCGTATAAAGATAGTCCATTGAATCCTGTATCATACTGCCCCAGGTCAGCAGCCTTGGATCAGTCAGTCCTAAAAACCCGAAACCGGCAGTTTTGAGGGCTGCCTGCCGTACATTTTGCAAAAACAAACCAACGATTGCGGGCCAGATCGCGGGTAGGATGTGGTGGCGCAGACAGTATCTACGACTGGCCCCCATCCGCCGCGCAAAATGCACGTTCTCGCGGGTCAGCTCCCGCAGCAAAATCGGCAGGGCAACGCGCACATCCTCATGCCAGCCAGTCAGCGACAAAAGCACGACAAGCCCAAGGAAACCGGGTTGTATCCAGGCCGCCAACAACAGCAGCAACAGGATGGACGGGATCACCTGCAGCACGTCCACCAGTCGCAAGACCGCACTGCGTATGCGCGGCCCGCCAAACGCAGCCAGACTGGACGCAGCCAAAGCCAGCACCAGCGCCGCAGTAGCTGTGATGAGAGCAAGAAACACCGTGATTGGAGCAGCTCTTACAAGGCCGACAAAAACATCCTGCCCAATCCCATTGGTGCCAAGCCAGTGCGCCATGCTCGGGGCCTGCAAAACATCAGGGCTGGTTTTGTAATGAGGCAAACTTTCTGACAGCGCGAAGCCTGCCATAACCAGCACAGCCGAGGCAGCAATCGCTCCCCGTGAAATGAAACCGGCACTTTGTGTGATAGGTGACCAATAACCAAGCATGAGATCACCCTCTACGCGCCAGGCTTGTTGCGACAGCATCAATGACCCAGTTCAGCAGCAGAACCAAACCAGCCATAACGATAACCGCACCCTGCAACAAAACGTAGTCACGATCCAAAATAGCGTTATAAATCAAGTGCCCTGTTCCGGGATAAGAGAAGACAATCTCAACGAACAGGACAGCACCAAACAAGCCAGTCAGCGCGTCACTCATTCGTGCCAGAAAAACCGGAAACAGGCTTCTCCCGTAATAAGCCGTGCGCAAGCGCCAGCCTTTGATGCCACGCCCGCAGGCATTGAGAATGAAAGGCCGCTGAGACAGCGTGATCGCCTCTCCCCGTGCCAAAAAATAAAACCGGGAGATTTCGTGCAAGGACAGTGCCAGCACGGGCAACACTGCGTGACGGGCGATATCAAAATCCCGCTGTATCGGATTGCTGCTGGGAAACAAAGGCTCAGATCCACCGGAGGGCAACACGGGCCACACAATGCCAAAAGCAAGCAGCAACAGCACGGCTGAGGTGAATGGCGGAATGCTGGCGACAACTGTCACGACACCAGTTGCAATCCTGTCAAAGAAAGCCCCAGGCGCCTTGCCAGCTTCAATGCCACCAGCAGCCCCTGCCAGAAGAAAAATCGGCGCAGCGCAGGTGATCAAAAGCAAGGTCCAGGGAATAGATGCTTTGAGCAGTTCCGAGACAGGGGCAGCATGCGGAACCGAGTACCCCAGATCCCCCCTGACAAGGTCCCAAAGGTAAACGCCAAGCTGCTGCGGCCAATCCCCCGCCAGGCCGAACTGAGCGCGGAGTTCAGCACTCTCTGCACCAGTGAGGTTGCGCGAAAGATCAGAGGCAAGAAACACCTCAACAGGATCCCCTGGAAGCATTCGCGGTAAAAAGAACACCAGCAAAACCAGCAGTGCAAACACCAGGAGGCGAACGCCAAGGCCAGACAGCATGTTTAAAATAATCGGAGGTACCACAAGAACGGCCTGCCTGTTTTTGGTTGTCTCGTGCCAGCCACCCGGAGGCGGCTGACAATGGGTGTCCAGCTGATCAATCAACCAGATAGGATTTATGCAGTGCTGAAGGGACGCCTATCGCCACTCCCCCTGGCATAAACTGGAGGGATGAAAGTTTATCGTTGTAAGCCGTCACCATGTGAGGATTTGCGATGGCATAGGCTGGTAGTTCCTCAGAATAGGCCTTCTGAAATTCGCCCAGAATTTTCTGCCTCTCCGTCTTATTGGTTGCAACAGACTGTGCAATCACCAGCGACTGCAGATGCTCACCCTGATAGCCATCGTTAGCCCATTTACGTCCAAAGACCCGGCGCATGATTCCATTCGGATCGCCAAGAGTACCGGAGGCATAGAGGGCCAGATCATAATTGCCCTCAGCCAGAGTGTCCTGAAGCGCGGCTCGCTCTAAAATGCGAACCTCCAGCTCTATGCCAAAGGTTTCCAGTTGTTCTGCAAGGACTTTCGCTGTTTTGCTTTCACGCCTGCTGGCAAGAAGGCGTAAAACAACCCGCTCCCCATCACGATACCACAGCCCATCTTCTTCTCGGTCCCACCCTTTGGAGAGCAGCAGATCAGTGGCCTGCCGAGGATTAAAGGAATACTCAGGATGTTTGTCTTCAGAATGCCAGGGCGACTCCTCCTGAATGAACCCGGTATCTGCAACATCCGCCGTTTTTTGGAAAACAGTTTCGATGATGGCAGGCCGGTCAATCGCATAGGCAATCGCGTGGCGAAGCGCTTTATCGTTGAAGCGTCCGTTATGGTTGAACCCAAGGCGCAGGGAATGGTGGCTAAACGCCTTGGCAACGTTCATACCTATCGCTTCGGCCTGTTCCAAACGGTCCGGAGGCAGATAGGAAATCACGTCGATCTCCCCAGCATGAGCCGCCCGCAACGCCGCATCTGTCGCCATTTTCACAATCGCAATGCGTTTGAATTTCGGCTTGCCCAGATAATAGTCTGCATTGCCTTCCAGCACATAGCGCCCTTGTGCCTTGCTGTACTCAACAAGGCGGTAAGGTCCGCTGCCAATAACAGCATCCGGTTCTGCAAAACGCTGTGGTTCAACCACATCCTGATAGACATGTTTTGGCAGGACTGGCATGGAAAGCAGGAGCCCGTTCAGCAATCCTGCATCTGGCTTTTTGAGAAAGATCTTGAGGTGATCAGGAGAGATAACCTCGGCTTCTCTCACATTCTCGACGGAAACAAAGACGTACGGATGTTCCTTCATGTAGCTGAAAGTAAAAGCAGCATCCGCCGCTGTGACCTGCTGCCCATCATGCCAGGACGCACGCAGATCCAAATACAGATCACAGGTCAAGCCATCCTTGGAAACAGTCCAGCGCCGCGCCAGTGCAGGGACCAGTTCGCCGTCTTTCGACTGGCTCAACAGGCTATCAAAAACGTATGTGGTGTAGAGGTAACCAATGCCGTTTCTGCCATGAACATAAGGCGCCAACATCCCGCGGTCTCCGCGGGCATCGGTTATAACAAGCTGGTTTATGGGACCAGAAATCCCCGCAGCTATTGTCAGCAGCAGAGCCGCGACAGCTGCAATTACAGCGCGCACAAGGGGTTGGTGAAAGATGTGCATGTCTCAGACTTTCTGAGCGGGACGCACGGCAACATGCGCATCCTCAGGTTCCGGATCATGGCTGCCACGCAATTTGCGCAGTTGGCTGGTGGTCTTCTATAGGGACATAGGGTTTGATATCCAGAATTGGCGTGCCATCGATGCAATCCAATCCACTCACTGTCAAAACGTTGCCGTCCCGTTTGATTAATTCAACCGAGCTCAAACCAATCGGGTTCGGCCGGTTGGGTGAACGGCTGGCAAAAACACCACGTGCTGCTTCCTCTCCACGGGCGCGCCTAACAAGCGCGGTTCCGTCAGAGTGGTGCAGCCAGTACATCACCCAAAGATGAGAGGCCATCGTGATGTTCAAAAGCGCATCCGCATAAGGAGAGGCAATTTCCAGTTGGCTCTGGGCAGGGTTGCGACGACTGGATTTCGGGCATTCGCGCGTTTCTGAGAAGCCTGAGCGCACAAAGCCAATCGGGTTCATGATGATGCCTGAAGACACCGTGGTTTCCTGCAGATTATTCATTTCTGAAGCCGTAATAGGTTGCAAAATTAAACACTTAACGTCTCCAAAGCCAAAGCCTACCTTAACAACAGATCGATACTTGGAGACGATATCCGAGTAAATTCGATTTATCAGATAGGCTACCTCAGCTTTCCTGAGGGCGCATTGATAAGCATATTCGAAAATGCTGAGGCTATGCCTCTGATAAATCGATTGGATTATTGGCAAGCGCAAAAATCATAGTTCTGGCACCTCATTTTTCAAAATCAGAATCACAGGTCGCTATGACAGATCACACCCAGCACGACACAGCTCCGGCCTCCGGGCTCAGTCCCACACCCGAAAAAATAAAGTCCTCCTTTAACACCAAACAGACCTGGCAGTTTCTTGGAGTGGCTATTGCTGCCACAATCGCGGGCCTTTTGGCTTCAGCTTATCTGCCTGCTGGCATGGCCGTTGCTGCGGTCCTGTCCGTTGGTTGCCTCGGCTTGTGGGCAACAGGTGTGGTGCCGGAATACTGGACCGCGCTCGCCTTCTTCTTCGTTGCCATCGTGATAGGAATTGCCCCGCCGGACGTGGTGTTCTCCGGCTTCCAGACGTCAACCTTCTGGCTGCTGTTTGCAGGCCTTGTGCTTGGCGCCTCCATCAAGCACACCAAGCTGGACAAACGCGCTGCCGTTTTGTTGATGCGTTTGCCGCTCAACAGCTATGCCGGGTTGGTCTCCAGCATTGTTGCCTTCAGTGTGGCGCTGGCGTTTGTGGTGCCCTCTTCCATTGGCCGCATCATGATTTTGCTACCGGTGATCTCCGCCCTTGCTGCACAGATCGGTTTCAAACCCGGCTCCAACGGGCGCACAGGTATGCTGTGTGCAGCGGCCTTTGCGACCTTCGCTCCAGCATTCACCATTTTGCCTGCCAACGCCCCCAACATGATCCTCGCGGGGATGAGCGAGAGTCTCTATGACCTCAGTATTTCCTATTGGGATTACTTGCGTCTGAACTTCCCGGTTCTGGGCATCCTGAAATCACTCATCCTTATCGGTCTGACGCTGGTCCTGTTCCCGGACAAGCTTCCGCAGGACGCGCATGAGACCACAGAGGATGTACCACCAGTTAGTGCTCCTGAACGACGCCTGATGATCATTCTGGCCCTGTGCCTCATCTTCTGGCTGACGGACAGCCTGCATCCAATTGGCCCGGCATGGGTTGGCCTTGCGGCGGCTCTCGCCTGCTTCTGGCCCAATGCCAAGCTGACCTCCAAAACCTGTATTAATCAGGACCTGAGCTATGGCTCCCTGATGTTCGTTGCGGGCATCATGGGGTTGGGGGCAGTTATCTCAGTTGCCGGACTGGGTGAGGCTTTGGTTCAGGCTGTTGGCGGCAAAGCCGGTTTTGCCGAGGACACACCAATCTGGAACCTGTCCGTCCTCACTGGCCTGTCGACACTGGTTGCCATGGCGACAAACCTGCCGGGTGTGCCAGCTGTGATGACACCGGTTGCCGGGGATCTGGCAGATGCCACTGGCCTGCCCTTGCAGACTGTTTTGATGACACAGGTTATGGCGTTTTCCAATGTGTTTCTGCCGTTTCAGGCGCCGCCACTGGTCGCCGCCATTCAGGTTGGAAACCTGCCACCAAAAGCAGTGATCAAACTGTGTCTGACGCTGTTTGCGATCAGCCTGTTCCTGCTTGTCCCAATCGACATGCTGTGGTGGTACCTGCTCGGATTTCTTTAAGCACCTTCAGGCGGGCCCACACAAATTCTGAGGCCCGCCTTCCATTCTTTCGATTTGTGCAAAGCGAATTTCCATCCCTAGCTATAGCCGTTTTCAAATTGCGAGGTTTTAGTATGACGACCCGATTTACTTGGTTGAAGACAATTGCTTACAGCGGCGCTCTGGCGCTCGTGATTACTGGTGGAGCCGCCAAAGCAGAATTGGCTGCTGACTGGCAAGACACCGCCATGGGCCTTTTCAACGCTGAAAAATGGCCAGGTGCCAAACGCCAGCGCGCCCTGACAATTTTGCATACTGCAATGTTTGATGCCGCGAACGCAGTTGACGGCACCTACGCTCCTTACGCCTACACTGGCTCAACCAACCCGGATGCATCTGCGCAAGCAGCCGTCACTCAGGCCGCCCTACACGTTCTGTCGACCCTTATGCCAGAGCGTAAAGCGGAGTTGGAAATTGCAGCAAAGGAGCGCCTTGCAAGCCTGAAGAGCCCCCAGTCCGGCATTGCTCTGGGCCAGGCTGTTGCGGAACAAATTCTGGCAGCGCGCGCATCAGACAACGCTAACTTCTCGGTAGATTACACGCCGGGTCCAGCAGAAGCGGGTGTGTATCAGCCAACGTCTAAACGCCAGATGGTTGCGCCGAAAATTCGTGAGATGAAACCATTTGTTCTGTCCTCTGCAACGCATTTCCGTGTGCCGCCACCTCCAGCGCTGGAGAGCATGCAGTATCAGCGTGGTCTGAGTGAAGTCGTAAAGTTGGGCGGCAAAGAAACGCAGACTAATGAGGACAACGTCTTCATCGCCAAGCTTCATGCTGGCTCCGGCTCCGGTGCATGGAACCAGATCGCCCGCAAAAGCAGCGCGTCCTGTGATCTGTCCATGCTGGAAGAAGCCCGCACACTGGCGCTTCTCAACCTTGCCCTGACAGACGCATTGGTTGCTGGTTTCAACGCAAAATATGAGTACGCGTTGTGGCGTCCGCAAACAGCAATGGAAGCTCTGGGCAAGACCTATAAGCACCCAACCCTTAAAACCGATATGGAGTGGAGCTCTCTGGTGCCAGCACCAATGCATCCTGAATATCCATGTCAGCATTGCACCAGCGGCAGCGCGGCTCAGGAGATCATGGAATCCGTCTTTGGTGACGGCAAAATGGCCTTCACCTTCAACGGCAAGGGTGGTCTTTCCAAAGACTATGTCAGCTTCCAGCAGTTTGCCGAGGAAGAGTCAGAATCCCGCGTCCTCGGCGGCGTTCATTACCGCCGTTCCAACGCTGTTGGCGACATGTTGGGCTACCAGATCGGCTCTTACGTAGCAGAGACCTCTTTGCAGCCTCTGAAGCAAATCAGCGACATCAAGAAATGTGCAGGCAGCCGCTAGGTCAGCTCCTCCTGACTTAGCTTGCACTTGCAGGCCGCACTCCAATCCCCTCGCGGCCTGCTTTTTTTATCACCTCAGAAAAGGGAGCACTTGCAAGCGCCACTTCCGGCAAAGCACCCGCAGATCTAAAGGAACAGGTACTATGGAAAATCGAACTGGTTTAGCACTCCGCATTCTCTTTGTTGGCATTGGCGCAACGCTCTTCATGGATATCTGGGCCATCGCAGCAGATAGCCTCTTTGGCATTCCGCAGAGCAATTTCTCAGTGGTTGGCCGCTGGCTGGGTCATATGCTGGACGGACAATTCACGCACGAAAGCATCCGCCGCGCTGCACCTATCGCAGGAGAAGCGGCCATTGGCTGGACGGTGCATTATCTGGTCGGGATCATCTTCGTTGCAGCCTTCGTCATGATTTTTGGAAATCGTCAGCTGCAAAAACCATCCCTGATCCTTGCGATCTTGTTTGGTGTTGTGATGATCGTGTTCCCATTCTTCGTTATGCAGCCATCTCTTGGCGCTGGTGTCATGGCCTCCAACAGGCCGAACCCGGACTTCGCTCGCCTGAAAAGCCTCATGACGCACTTCTCATTTGGCCTGGGCATGTATGTCGCGCTTTGGGTTCAGACCAAGGTCTTCAAACCAATTGAAGCACCGGTTTCCTCCGCATCCTGATTGTTTCAGGATCACGAGAAAGCCCGCCGTTCTTTTGAGCGGCGGGCTTTTTGTTGGTCGGGAAACCTGCTTAAATTAGCTCAGCTCAAGCTCTCTGCGAACCTGATATTGAGGCAGATGCTTCTTGATCTGCTCCACCACAACCTCAGGGTCTGGCAAGGACTGGTGACCGTGGATCTTGCCCATATGCGGGTCAAAATTCTCACGCCACACCGGATCACACACCTCGTAACCATCCTCGCGGATCTGCGCCACATTGCGTCTGACAGAGGCTTTCTTCCACATGGGTCCGCCCATGACTGGGAAGAAGATCACCGGAAACTCAGCTGCCAGAATGACGGTGGTCAGTCGGTTGAGTGAAGATCCATTGGCAACACCAGACAGCGTATTCGCCGTTGCTGGCATCACAGCGAGAATATCGTGCTCGGCTGCGATGCGTCCCGGTTTGTCGGTAGACCAGTCTTTCGGATCATCTCCGCAGATCACCCGGTCCACGAACAGCGCGATGCTGTCCATGTTCACAAAGTTGATGGCATTGGGTGTGAACATGGCGGTGAGAGTGCAATCAATCGAATTCTTGATCTCGCGCAGATAGTTGGGCAGCAGAGTCGCATCCAGAGATGCACTCGCCCCAATCAGAATGCGGGCTTTGTCGGGAGTGTCGTTGGTGACCATGGAAAAATCCTCTCTGTAAAATCCATTTCAAGATGATGGAGGTGCCGCGCGATTGGCGCCTTTGGATGAGCGACGGAACCCTAGGGGAGGTTGTTGACTGCACCTTGGCCCGCTCATCGCGCGGTGTCTTTTTCTGGTCGCCAGATGACCTCAAATCATGCCCCACATTCCAATTGTTTCTTTGAAATGCTCTCCTCAGGTTTGCTGAGGACAACCTCTCAGATTTTCTGAGGACCTGCCTCAGAACTTCCGATGTGCAATGAGAATGTACTGCTGGCATGGTTCCATTCAGATGAGCCATCAGGCTGCTGGAACTGGAGGGATTGATGAGGGGTACTGAAATCAAAACCATTTGCGTTGCAGGAGCCAGCGGGCTGGCAGGGGCTTACATGGTCAAAGAAGCCCTCGCCCGCGGTTACCGTGTCAACGGCACCATGCGCGACATTTCCCAGCTTGATAAAGTCAGTGGCCTGATGCGTTTGCCCGGCGCGGCGGAAAGGCTGCACCTGTTTTCAGCAGATACATCCAACTCTGAAAGGTTCGATGCGCCAATGACACAAGCGAAGGCTGTGTTCATCGCCTGCATTCCAACAACCAAACACGGTGTAGACGGGACGCCCGCTGCGGAGTTGGGTCGTGAGCGCGGCTTGAAAGAGATCATCCAACCTGCAGAACAAGCCTCTCTGAACATCCTGAAAGCTGCACATCGGCAAGGTGTTAAAACAGCAATTCTCTGTTCCAGCACAGCCTCCGCAGAACCAGCCACACCCTCCTTTGAAAAGCAGGAGGACAAGGACATTTCTGATGCCGAGATGCAGATTCAGCAGAGGAAATATGCGCAGGCACAAAAGACTGTAATGGAAGCAGCGGCAGAAGAGTTCACCGAGCAACATGGCATGAAGCTTTGCACTTTCTTGCCAAGTATGATGGTCGGCGCCCCTCTCCTGCCTTCGCATTTGAAAGGTCACGTTCTCAGCTTTCTTGCAAAACTACGGCACGGCAAAACAGGCTGGCACAGCACAGTTCCAGCAGGCTCCATGTCCCTCACCTCCCCGCAGGATCTTGCAAGGATGTCATTGGCCGCTTTAGAGCAGTCAGAGGCCTCCGGACGCTACTTTGCTGTGAGCGGCAGTTGGACTTGGCGCCGGATTTACCAGGAGATTGCCGAGTACGTGCCGCTAGAAGCGCTCCCGACCCCACTTGGCAAAGACCCGGAACCGCCAACGCGCTTTGACTTCAGCAAGCGCGACAGCCTTGGTGTTCCCATACGAGGCATCCAGGAGATGTTTGCAGAATTCTATGAGGCCTATGAGCAGGTCAGGCTCGTTCCTCAAGCCTGATATTCTGCTACTTCATCGGCACACGCGCTTTTTGCACGCTGTTACGCCACACAAACTTGGCGGGCAACTTCACCGTTTCACTGGACGGCTGCTCCGTGGTGCACCATTCAAGACACTTGTCGATGATCTGATCCGTCGGCTGCGCAAAGGTGGTCAGGTCATATCCTTCCCATTCTGCCTGCTGAATATTGTCAAACCCAATCACTGAAAGATCATCTGGTGTACGCAAGCCAAATCGCTGACGCGCAGCATCAATGACACCGCACGCAATCAGGTCTGTGGTACAGAAGATGCCATCCGGACGGTCTTCACGATCAAGCAGTGCCGTTCCCAGCTCCAGACCTGCCTGATAGGATGTGAAACCATCCACCTCACACAGAACATCAACCCCGGCGTCTTCAGCGGCGGCAAGGAAACCCTTCTGTCGTTCCACAATGCTCCAGGTCGCATTTGCAGAGTTTGCAACGGCGATTCGCTTACATCCTGCACGCAAAAGAGCCTTCAGCGCGGTCTTGCCAGCAGCCCGGTTATCCGGCCCAATCTGAAGAGAACCCGGGAAATCTTCCTCACGATTGATCAAGACCAGCTTCATGCCATTGCTAAAACATGTGTCGGCTAAGGAAGGATCGGGCGCACCGGACAAAATAATCGCGGCTTCTGTGCGAAAACTGATGGCCTGCAGCAGTGCATCCTTCACACGCTCCTCATATCCACTGGTGTTGATAAGCATTGTTACCTTACCAGCAGCCTGTAGCCTTTCGGAGAGTTCAGCGATCATCGCAGCGCGGTGCGGCGTATCAATCTCAGCAGCAACAAGCGCCACGATACCACTTTCAGAGCGGTTGAGACTGCTCGCAAGGCGGTTGACGCGGTACCCTAGTATTTCTGCGGATTTCAATACTTTAGCGCGCGTCGCGTCAGAAACACTGGCCCCCGGAGTAAAGGTTCTGGAGACAGAAACACGGGACACGCCAGCGTGGCGCGCGACGTCCTCAGCCCTGACCTGCTGCTTTCTTGAAGACACTTTTTCCGACATCAAATTTCGCTGATTATTGTACACGTTTGCATCTGCATATCAGGAAATATCCAGAAAATAAATTAGTCTTTCTTGGAATAAAGTTGACATTGCAAAAATTTAGCCGACTATATTATGTACACGTGTACACAACGTGTTTGGGAGGAGTAAACATGAAATCCATTAAGACAGCTTTGTTGGGTGCAACCCTCATTGTGGGTGCTGGTGCAAGCGCGGCGTCTGCAGATGAACTCAATGTCATCTGCTCCGCTGACAACGCTCTGTGCGAAAAGCTCGCAGCAAAGTTTGAAGAAAAGTCGGGTGCTGACGTCAGCATGATCCGTCTTTCTTCAGGCGAAGCTTATGCAAAGATCCGTGCAGAAGCTCGCAACCCGCAGACGGACGTATGGTGGGGTGGAACCGGAGATCCGCATCTGCAGGCAGCAAACGATCAGCTCTCTGTCGCTTACAAATCGCCAATGCTGGAAGAACTTCTGCCATGGGCTGTTGCTCAGGCTGAAACTTCTGGCTACCGCACAGTAGGTGTGTACTCTGGCGCACTAGGCTGGGGCTACAACAAAGAGATCCTCGCGGAAAAGGGCATCGAAGGTCCTAAATGCTGGTCTGACCTGCTAAATCCTGCGTTGAAGGGCGAAATCTCTATTGCAGATCCAAACTCTTCAGGCACCGCATACACCGCACTTGCTACTCTCGTTCAGTTGATGGGTGAAGAAGAAGCCTTCGAATACCTGTTGGCTATGGGCAAGAACGTATCGCAGTACACCAAGTCCGGTTCCGCTCCTGTTAAGGCAGCGGCCCGCGGTGAAGCAGGTCTCGGTATCGTGTTCATGCACGATGCAGTGAAACAGGCTGAAGCAGGCTTCCCAATTGAGGTTGTCGCTCCATGTGAAGGCACCGGTTACGAAATCGGTTCAATGTCTCTCATTGACGGTGCGCCAAACCCAGACACTGCAAAAGTGTTCTACGATTGGGTGCTAACCCCAGAAGCACAGAACCTGATGGCGGAAACTGGTTCCTACCAGATTCCATCCAACAAGGGTTCTACCCAGCCAGAAGCTGCTCCCAAGCTCGAGAACGTACGTCTCATCGACTACGATTTCGCGGAATACGGAAGCAGTGACCGCCGCAGAAACCTGCTGGCACGCTGGGACATGGAAGTTGGCGCTGCTGCAAACTGATTGAGATCGGGGCGAGTTAACGCTCGCCCCGTTTCCCCAAAAAATCTGGTTTTTCCAAATGACAAATGAAAATCGTCGGCTGGACCTCGCACTTATATGCGGCGTCCTTGGGTTGTTTATATTGCCTTGGTTCCACATTCGCAGCGGCTTTTTTGGCGGCGAATGGGTCTTGGATCTTCTCAGCAAAGAGCGTTATTGGCCGGGCTTTTTCCAGCTCTTCCTTGGAAAGCTGCAACTGCTCCCCGTGTTTGCTCTTGTTGGTGCTGCCGGATACCTGCGCCTGAAGTCTGCGCCGGGCCACCGTGGCAAACTGATTGCCATCATCGGTGCTCTTGGCTTGTTCTGGATGGTGCTGGAAGGCCTCTCCATTGGCCTGCGTGGCTGGAACTGGAGCCTGCTGGAAGCAACATTTGGCCGTATCGATGGTCAGCCCGCGTTTGGCGCCGGTGCCGTGTTGCTCGCACTCACATTCACCACCTTCATTTCATTTGGCCTGGCTGAAAAGGGCGCTCTCAAAGGCGACGCAATTGTCCTCACCGCCGTCTCGCTTTTGATCCTGCTTGTAGCGACCTTTGTATTTTACCCAATTCTGTCCATGTTCGCTGGCGCGTTTCAGGATTTCCGCGGCAACTTCACCACTGAAGGTGTCATGCGGAACATCACCGATCCGCAAATCTGGAAGCTGAACTGTCTGGTTGGCGGAAGTTGCGGCATTGCATGGCGCACCATGTTCCTCGCGATTGCAACAGCGGCAGGCTCCACCCTCCTGGGCCTTGCGTTTGCGCTGATCGTAACCCGCACGCAGATGCCATTCCGCAAAAGCCTGCGCACCTTGAGCATCCTGCCAATCATCACGCCTCCCTTCGTGATTGGTCTTTCTCTGACCCTGATGCTGGGCCGTACAGGCTTTGTCACCGAGGCAATTGAAGCTGCAACAGGTCTTGAGCTGGGCCGCTGGATCTATGGTCTTCCGGGGATCTGGATTGCACAGATGCTCAGCTTCACACCAATCTCCTTCCTCGTGCTGGTTGGCGTTGTTGAAGGCATCAGCCCATCACTGGAAGAAGCAAGTCAGACCATGCGCTCTGGCCGCTGGAGAACCTTCCGTAAAGTGTCATTGCCTTTGATGGCGCCGGGTCTGGCAAACGCCTTTCTGATCGGCTTCATCGAGTCCATGGCTGACTTCGGCAACCCGATGGTTCTGGGTGGCAACGGCGGCGTGCTCTCAACAGAGATCTTCTTCGCGGTTGTTGGTGCTCAAAGTGATCCATCCCGTGCAGCCGTTCTTGCAATGATCCTTCTCGGCTTCACACTCTCTGCCTTCTTTGCGCAGCGTATGTGGCTTGGCAAGCGGAACTTCGCAACCGTTACCGGTAAGGGTGATGGTGGCCGTTACTCAAAACTGCCACGGCGTATTGCAATCCCGGTCGGCACTATTGTTGCCCTCTGGAGCTTGTTCACCGTTGCTGTTTACGGCTTAATCCTGTTCGGTGGCTTCGTGAAAGTCTGGGGTCTGGACCACAGTGTCACGCTGGCGCACTACATCACCGCGTTCTCCATCTCATTTGAGAACGGCTTTGCCTTTACCGGCGTTGCGTGGAACAGCTTCTGGACCACAATGTGGATCGCTCTAGCCGCAGCCCCATTGACGGCAGCGGTTGGCATCCTGTCCGCATGGCTCATCGTTCGTCAGGACTTCCCGGGCAAATCCGCCTTTGAATTCGGCCTGATGATGAGCTTCGCAATTCCGGGCACAGTGATCGGTATCAGCTACATTCTGGCGTTCAACCTGCCACCATTGCAGATGACGGGGACCGCTCTGATCCTGATTTTCTGCTTCGTGTTCCGCAACATGCCAGTGGGTGTGCGCGGCGGCGTGGCAGCGATGTCTCAGCTGGATAAGAACCTGGATGAAGCCTCCCTGACACTGGGTGCAAACAGCGCGCGTACACTGAAAAAAGTGATCCTGCCGCTGCTGCGTCCGGCCATTCAGGCGGCACTGGTCTACAGCTTCGTGCGTGCGATCACGTCCATCTCTGCGGTCATCTTCCTTGTGAGCGCGAAATACAACATGGCGACGGCCTATGTGGTCGGTCTGGTTGAGAACGGCGAATACGGCGTGGCGATTGCCTACAGCTCCGTTCTCATCTTCGTGATGGTCACCATCATTCTCATCTTCCAGCTGCTGGTTGGTGAAAGAAAACTCCGTCGTCCGGAAAACACTCAAAAATCTCCTGCTCAGGGTAAACTGAAGGAAGTCGCAGCATGACACATTCCAAATTTGGTCAGGTCCGCTTCGAAAATGTCGGCAAAAACTACGGCGACTTTACCGCAATCCCGAACCTCAATCTTACGATTGAGCCGGGTCAGCTGGTTACCCTGCTGGGGCCATCCGGGTGTGGCAAGACAACAACCCTGCGTATGATCGCAGGGTTGGAGACCCCAACATCTGGCCGCATCATGATTGGTGGAGATGATGTCACCCGTCTTCCACCGAACGAGCGTGACGTGTCCATGGTGTTCCAGTCTTATGCCCTGTTCCCGCACATGAGCGTGCTTGAGAACGTGAAATACGGCTTGGAATCCAGTGGCTTCAAAGATGCGGAAGATCTGGCTCTGAAAGGTCTCGACCTTGTCGGCCTGCGCGAAAAAGCACCGCGTCTTCCCTCCGAGCTGTCCGGTGGTCAGCAGCAGCGTGTGGCTGTTGCTCGTGCGTTGGTTCTGGAGCCGCAGGTTCTGCTGCTTGACGAGCCGCTCTCCAACCTCGACGCCCGCTTGCGCCGTTTGGTGCGTACTGAAATCCGTGAAATCCAGCAACGACTTGATTTCACTGCAGTTTACGTCACCCACGATCAGGAGGAAGCGCTCGCAGTTTCCGACCGCATTGTTGTGATGCGTGATGGCCTCATTGAGCAGGATGGCACGCCCTATGAGCTTTATGAGAGCCCGGCTTCCGAGTTCATCGCGGACTTCATCGGCGAAGCAAACATCCTCGACTGTGACATCAGCGACGTAAATGCAGAGACCGCAAACGTTCAAATTGGCGGCAAAGGCTTTGACTTGCGCAGCCGTAACCACAGCATTGGCAAGGGCAAACTGGCCGCTCGTGCGAACTCCATCAAGCTCAGCAGAGAGGTCAATGGCGGTCCAACCGGCAAGATCAAATCCGCGGCTTATCTGGGTGATCATTTCCAGTACGAAGTTATGAGCGACCTTGGTCTGCTGTTTGTCATCGACAACCACACAGACGAATTGCTGGAAAACGGCACCTCTGTTGGCATCGACTTTGATGCACGCGGTCTTGCACTGATTGGCGGTAAAAAATGACCACTGAAACAGTTCTGGACCAAGCTGCCGAGTTAGAGCAACGCTTCAACGCGTCCCAAAAAATGGCGGATGAAGCAGCGGCTCTCGCCCTTGAGCACTTCGCCAATCGCGATGATCTGAACATCGACACAAAACGGCATCCGCAGGATGTCGTTTCTGAAGCTGACAAAGCTGTAGAGCAGAAAATCCGCAGTTTGATCGCCAAGCACTTCCCAAAGGATGCGTTGCTTGGAGAGGAATTTGGCTTTGTGGAAGGGACGACCGGCTACACCTGGGTCATCGACCCGATTGACGGAACTGCCCCTTTTCTCAATGGCTTACCGGGGTGGTGCGTGTGCATCGCCGTGACCGACAAAGACGGTGCTGCCATCGGCATCATTGATGTTCCGGTCCTCAAGGAGCGCTTTGCGGCCCTGCGCGGCAAAGGCACCACTCTCAACGGTTCCCCAGTTCGGGTGACTGATCGATTTAACCTGCAGACCGGCATGCTGGGCGTTGGCGCGAATGATCGCGTTGCTCCTGCGCAGGTCGGTAAAATGTTCGAAGACCTGATGTCCGCAGGCGTGAGCTACACTCGTTATGGCTCCGGTGCATTGATGTTGGCATGGGTCGCTGCGGGGCGCTTGGTTGGCTACGTTGAGCCGCGCATGTCTGCCTGGGACTGCATGGCTGCATACTGCCTTATCACTGAAGCTGGCGGGAAAATTCTCCCATTTCCGATGGCTGAGAACCCAAGTGCCCCGTATCCTGTTTTGGGCGCTGCTCCACAGGTGTTCGATGAGGTTCTTGACCTCACAAATCTAACCCAGTTTGCCTAGTCTCCCGAGTAGACAACGGGTTAGATCACACTTGCAGGCGCTGTTCACCCAGAGCAGCGCCTGTTTTTTTATGCACTCAGATGAAGAGCAAAACGCCACCACCTGCGATCAGGCCACCGCGGATAAGTGGTGAGAACGGTGCGATAACACCATAGGAAATTGCAGAGAGCGCAAGGCCCACCTTCACCGTTGCCAGCATTGACCAGACTGGCGAACTCACAAGCGTGATCAGCGTCGGATTTGCTATCATTCCCAACGGGATAAGGTATAGCCCAATCCCCAGCGCCATAGCGAACAACGCGACCTTCAACCAGTTCTCATTGACCATGCCCGCAGCGATAAACACCGCTCCGCACACAGGGGGAGTAATGGTGGAGAGCAGCGCAAACCAGAACACGAACAGGTGTGCCTGAAGCGGCTCCAGCCCGATATCAATGAGCGCAGGACCAGCAACAGAAACGCAGATGACATAGGCCGCAGTTGTTGGCACTTCCATGCCTAACACCATGCAAGCCAATGCTGTCAACAGCAGCGCTGGCCACAACATGCCGCCGGAGCCTGAGAGGATAAGTGAGGTAATCTTCACCCCAAGGCCAGTCACCCCCAAGGTACCGATGATGATGGACGCACAGAGGATAATTGACGCGATCATCGCCACTTGCTTGCCGGAGTTCATCAGCGCCTGCTCGAAGCGCCCACCGATTTTCCGCAGGTCTACCTTGAAGTTCTTGTCGATCAGCAGCAGCACAACCGCAGCCATAATCGCCAGACAGGCGGCATACTGAGGGGTATAACCCAGCACGAACATAGCCCAGAGCAGCACCGTGAACGGCACGAGGAAAAACAGCGAGGTGATGATAACCGAGCGGGTATCCGGCTGGTCTTCCGCCGCCAATCCCTTCAGCTCATAGCGCCGGGCAAAGGCATTGATACCCATCCAGACCGCGAAGAAGTACAGAAATGCGGGCAAAATCGCAGCTGCCATGATGCCGGTGTAGGGCACGCCAGTCAGTTCCACCATGACAAAAGCGCCCGCTCCCATCAGTGGTGGCATGATTTGTCCCCCTGAGGAGGCGACAGCTTCCACGGCGGCGGCAAGTGCACGCGGGTAACCCAGTTTGGTCATGGCCGGCAGCGTAATCGCGCCGGTAGACGCCACGTTTGCAGAAGCCGAACCGGAGATGGAGCCGAACAAAGCCGATGAAATCACTGAGACTTTCGCCGTTCCGCCTTTCAGTTTGCCAGCTGCGGCAGCGGCCACATTCATGAAACCAGCGCCTGCTTCTCCGGCATTCAAAAACGCGCCGAAGATCACGAAGATTGCGACAACACCAACAGATACTCCCGTCAGCTTGCCCCATAATCCCCCTTCAGCAATGGTCATGGTGCCGAGAAAACTTTCCAGCGGAACACCTGCATAGCCGAACTCACCGGGGATATGTTGCCCAAACATGCCATAGGCCAGCGCGATCAAAGCCACCAGCGGCAGCGGCCAGCCAATGGCTCGACGCGCCATTTCCAGCACCGTGATCAGCAACCCAAACGCAAGATAAAGCTGAAATTCATCAATAAGATAGCCGTATTGATCCGACAGGTCCGAGTGGTTCCATGCAATCCAACCAGCCGCAAAAACACCAAAGGCTGTGAGCACATAACCCGTCACCTTTTCAAGGGGATTACGTGCCATCAGGATGAGCGCCCAAGGCAAGGCCAGCGCCATGTGCAAAGGACGGCTGACCAGATTGGGAACCAGACCGGAAAAGATCAGACCCAGATGAACCAGCACGGTGGCCAGACCGAGCACCAGCCAGACGGAACGGTGAATTCTATTCAACGAAATAACCCAGAATGAGTAAGGCCCGAAGAATATACTCCGGGCCTGAATTTTTGATAAGATGAATGCGCTTAGCGCTGCGCGTCGGTGATTGTGTACCCGACTTCATCATAAAACTTCAGTGCACCCGGATGGATTTTGCCGCTGATGTTGCCGAGCAGATCCTTGTCCACGCCGTTCCACCATGCTGCGCCCTTGCCCATTTTTTCCTTCTGGTCCCAGAAGCTTTTGGTCAGCGCATACGCGGTTGCATCATCCATCTGCGTTGTTGTGTAAGCCACAACTGGCAGAGAAGTTGTTGTGATGTCAGCGTCTTGACCAGCGTAAGTGCCAGCCGGGATCACCAGTTTGGTGCGCTTGGTCTGAGCGATCTGGTCATCAGAAAGAGACAGAACATCAACACCTGTCCCAGCAGCAGCCTCAATCACGTTTGGCGCCGGGTAGGAACCTGCGGTCACGAAACCATCAATCTGGCCGTTCTTCAGCGCAGGCACAGCGTTGGAAAGTTCTACATCTGCCAGCTCTACTTCACCTTCAAGGCCAAATAGTTTCAGGTACTTAGCACCTTCACGCGCACCAAAGGAGCCTTTGCCGATGAGGATTTTCTTACCCTTCATGTCCGCAAAGCTCTCAATACCGCTGTCTTCACCAACAACAAAGTGCATGGTCAAAGACGGGATCGGGAACAGTGCACGGATTTCACCAAACTTGGGATTTGCCCGTTTTTCGAACATCGCCTTGCCGCCCTTGGCAAGCTTCACCAGTACCGGCGGCGTGGTGAAAACGTAGTTGCCCGAACGCACCGCAGCTTCCATTACGTTTTGAACAGAACCCTGACTTTCTTCAACGGTAACAATGATATCCCCGTTTGAGGCTTCCTTCATTGCTTCCGCAATCTGTACTGCCATCTGGTAATAAGAGGATGAGGTTTTCGCTGATTTATAAGTGACGCGGGTTTCCGCCTGAGCGCTAAACGAAAACGCGACAAGAGCTGCAGCAGCCACGCATGAGTGTAATAGTTTCATGGATCATCCTCTGGAACGACAAATACTTAAAATTGCTGAGAGATTTTATCGAGTATGTGAGGTGTTTCAAGTAGGGGGATCAGCTTACCGCTGATCTGAGGCGGAAATTTTCTCATGAATGCATGACAGAACGAACAGCTTGCGCGATTTTGCGTTTTTTACGTGAAATCTGCGTTACTTGCGTTTTGGGTGCGTTCATATGAGTGTTGGTGGTGCAATCATATCAGAAGGCCGTTTTTGTCTAAAGTCTCCTGAAACTCTTCCTTCGGCAACAGCCGGAAATGGTCCCCCGTCATGTCCGCCGTCAGAATTCGATCGCACCGAAATGTGCGCGGCGCATTGCGCAGATGATCAAATGCGATCACGTACCAAACCGGATAATTTAACATGAGGTAATGCGGTTCGATCCGCCGTTCAGAGGATGCACCATCCTCTCGCTTATATCCGATCGTGAGCGTCACCTGATCGATGAAGGCCTGATGCAGTGCCTGCACGACATCTTTGGGAGGCGCATTGATCGTCCGCTGCACATAGGTGGAGGCTGTCGACCCGATCAGGATGCGGGATTTCAGGCGGTTTACCTTATGCCGCTTTTCCGGCGAGAACGACGCTACCAGTTGCCGTCTGACCGAACCGAGGCTTGCCAGAAACATGGGCGAATCCATTTGTTCAGAAACTGCGATGCTGATCAGCAGATCGACCGCTTCCGGATACGCCAGATTCATGCGCCCGACGCCCCAGTTGCGATCAAGGCGGACACCTCCACCGCGACCACGATCCGCATCAATGGGCAAGCCCTGCTCGCGCATCAGCTGAAGGTCCCGAGTGATCGTGCGTTCGCTGACATCATGCTGAAGGGCCAGGTCTTTGACTGTGCAAAGCTCTTCCTGCTTCAGCTGAACAGCCAGCAATTCCATCCGTCTTAATCTGCCATTTGAATTTGTGCGCGCCATAAAAAAAATAGGACATTAAATGTCCTATTTGTCAATACAACCGAGGTGACCCGAGTTCAACACATGGAGATCACACGATGAAAATTGGCTATTTCACTGTCGGAACGAACAACAGAGAAGCCTCTGCCAAGTTCTATGACTCACTCTTCGAGCAAGGCGGACCGAAGCAAGTTGCGGCCAATGAAAGGCTGACCTACTGGCAAAATGAGAATTTCGCCTTTGCGACGGCTCTGCCCATTGATGGAAAGCCCGCAACACATGGAAATGGTGCAATGGTTGGCTTTGGCGTCGACACTGTCGATGAGGTCAAGAGGCTCCACAAACTGGCCATCGACCTGGGTGGCACCAATGAGGGTGATCCTAACCAACGAGGCCCGTTCATTTCAGCCTATGTGAGAGATCTCGACCACAACAAACTCATCTTCTTCACAGAGGCAACGAGCTGAGCACCCAACCCACACCTCAGACTGTCTTCATCCCCCAGAAGTGCAGATGAGCTGTGAGAATGCAGGTATTGCAACCTCGATACATAGGTCGCCTAATGCCTGCGGGAATGATGCTCATGTGCAGCGGTTTCGACGTGGGATCGCTGCACCTATCAGCTTCAGTTGGGGGACAATATGAACACGCCAAATGCCGACCTGCAAAACAAGATCAGCCAGATCAGAGAGCAACTGCAACATCTGAAAACGACGGATACAAAGCCGAAAGCCGTCGCAGGGCCCAGCCTGAACCAAGCCTTGCAAGCCAGCGAGCGCATGCTGTTTGGCGAGCTCAACCAAAAAGGCCTTTTGAAATCCGCCCCACCACAAACAGATCTTGAGGGAGGCAATGTCGAGTTCGGTCTGGCCCTCTATTGGATCTTTAACCCACCCGAAGAACACGCGGATGTCCTTGCCGTTGTTAAAGAATTTCTGGAGTGGGAAGCGGGTGGACCGTTGCAGGCGCCCCTGCGGGGTGACTACAGCACCATCACGCAGCAAATCGAGCTGGGCACCTATGTCACGTCCGACGGTTCGATTTTGGGCTTCGGTAAATATGAGATGGGTGATGTCGGATGGACCACCTGCCTCGCTTATGTTGCTTACTACAAGCTCTTTCCGAGTAAAAAAGCCCCCTTCAACACCACACCAGCGGGCATCATCGACCTGGCGGCGGGGACTTCTAAAAACGAAATCAGCATTGCAATTCTTGGAGATTGGGGCACCGGTGATTACACCAGCGATGGCGGCCCAGCCAAAGCCGTGATGGACGCGATCAGCAAATGCGCTGCGCTTGATAACCCCGACTACATCATCCATGTGGGAGACGTTTACTACGCTGGCACAGAAGCCAGTCAAGAGAGCGACAACCTCGTGAAGATGTGGCCGGAGGATCGCTTTTCGGATGGAAAAATGGCCGGAACATCCTTCACGCTCAATTCCAACCACGAAATGTATGACGGCGCGAACGGTTATTTTAATGTTGCTCTGGATTCTGCAAACACACCTTTCAACAAGCAGCAGAAAGCCAGCTTTTTTGCGCTGAAGTTTGGTGACTGGATGATGCTGGGCCTCGACAGCGCTTACTACTCGTCCGCCTCAACACTCTTCATGGACGGCACTCTGGGCGGTAGCAAATCAAGCGTGCAAAGAGACTGGATACAGCAGGTCGTCGGGGATAAAAACGGTAGGGATGTTATTCTCCTGACCCATCATAATCCAATCAGTTTCGACGGCCTGAAAAGAGAGCCACTATGGGATGAGGCTGTTGCAGATCTGGGCGGCACCCCAGACTATTGGTACTGGGGTCATGTGCATTTAGGTGTCGCCTACGGTGACCAACTGCCCACCGCGAAAGGCACTGATGGGCGTTTTGCGAAAGTAAGATGTTCTGGCAATGCTGCGATCCCGAATGGAGCTCCCTCTGGTTTGGAGGACAAACCGCACATCGACTATTATTCGCATACTCCCTTGAAAAATAAGGAGCCTCGGGTTCGCAACGGGTTCGCCCTGATTACGCTGAGCATTGATGGGCAGATAAAAGAGAGCTTCTACGAAGTCTCCGATGGCTCGGAAGAGCCCGTAGAAGTCTGGAAGTCATCACACCAGAAAACAACGGTATAGAGTTGGTCTCCATGCTCAGGTGAGAAAGCAGCCTGCCTGAGCATGGAGGTTCATAGATTGAGCGCTATCGCAGCACATGCTCCACGGCTCGTCCTGCTGCCAACACCTGCTCATCATGGACCGCAGCCCCGCAGATGGAAATGCTGTGCGATGGCTTGCCGGGGTCAACCGGCAAGGTGAGCGATGGCATGTTCAGGAAGGCGGTGATCATGGTCAGCCGCAAAGCCTGCGCGTTGGCTTTCTGGAACGCCTCAATGCTTTCCTCTACCTCTGAGATAAGAGGCGGCACATCCGGTACCGTCGGCATCAGGACCAGGTCCTCTTTCAGCTGCGCTTCCACCTCTGACTGAAGCACCGCCCGCTGACGTCTGAGATAGGCCAGTTTCTTCGGCGTCATGGGCAGAGCATGTTCCAGACGGGCTTTGATCTGCGGGTCGATCTGATCTTTGCTCAGGTCCACAAACTGCGAGATCTGCTCCCGCGCTTCCACGCTGACCAGCGTTCCATGCTCAGAAAACAGCAGATGCGCCTTCAAAATTGGCCGCAAATCGCGGCGGACGATATGGATGCCAGCGGCAACAAGCGTATCGATGCAATGCTCAAACATCTCCATAATCTCAGCGGAGATGCCCAGCCCTTCCAGATCCGGCACCACAAGACGGAAGGCCCGTTCCTCTACATCCTTGTTTTCAGGCAAGGTTTTACCACTCATCACCGCATCAAGCGCGCAGATACCGTCAACCGTTCGCGCCATCGGCCCCAGCACATCAAGGCTCGCTCCAAGCGGCACAACGCCTTCCATGGGATAGCGCTCCATGGTCGCCCGATACCCGCAAATGCCCTGAAAGGCAGCAGGAACCCGCGTAGAACCGGAGGTGTCACTGCCAATCGCCAGATCACAAATGCCGTTGGAAATTGCTGCTGCACTGCCAGAGGACGAGCCGCCCGGAATAAGCGCAGCATCCAACCCGTTGGGCGCATTGCCATAATGGGGGTTGAGCCCGATACCAGAAAACGCAAACTCGGTCATGTTGGCAGGCCCGATGGGAATGCCCCCAGCCTCAATCACCTGCTGCACCACCGCTGCATTTTCAGCCTCAATCTCGGTGGCATAAACAGCAGATCCAGCCGTCGTTGCCCGCCCTTTCAGCGCAATATTCCCTTTGATCGCAACAAGCTGCCCATCAATTGCACTCAGAGATTGCCCTGCCACTCGCCGCGCATCCGCCGCCGCAACCAACTCCTCAACCTGCTCCCGATTGAGCCCAATAAAGATGCCCCGGAGTTCCTCACCCCCAAGCCTCTCCCAAAGCCCCGCAAGATCACCCATATCCACCATCCCAGAGCTCCATAAACCCAATCACTCCAACCATACTAAAACCAGCAATTCCAAGGTGTCAAAGCAGGAATGTGGGAGAACCGATCACATATGACAAACACTGGCCCCAGCTCCTCAAACAGAAAAAAGGCCTCTCGCGATGAGAGGCCTTTTGTGGTTGGTCACCCATGATGCCAGGACGGTGGGACATCTGGGAGGGACGGTAGTCTCCCTTATGGATTTACAACCACATAAACTGTTGCACCGTTTTCGACGATGGCTTGATAATAGACGCCACCGCAGTTGTAGTAAGCGCTGTAAGGTGTGCAGCCTGCGATGTCTTGGCGACGGTTGACACGGCGGGATGTGCGACGGGCGGTCCGGCGAGCTGCATTGCGCTCTGCTGTCTGGGCATTTGCCTCACCGATTTTGAAGGAGATTGGTGAGATGGATTTGGTGCCAGGCTGCGAAGGTCTTGGGTTATAATCCACTGTGTAACCAACGGAGAGGGCAACTGCTGCGATTGTCAGGGCTTTGATAGACATTTTTCTTCTTCTTTTAATGGTGGTCGTAAGGTTTTGCTTCGGCTTTCAGGGTTCTCGCCGCTGGTCCTTACTGCTCTGACCACTGGGTTGCTTTGAAGAGAACGAGGTGCTCAGATTGCCAGTTAGGCTGCTCTCTTCGGTGGTACTCCCGAGCGGAACCAGTCCGGATCCTTGAGTTCTTGATCGGTTTACTTTCCGTCTTCGGGAGAAAACTGTTTTCTTTGGGTTTTCTAATCTGATCGCTCTTAGTGAGCGGATCCTGCAAGGCCAATTCCGATTGCAAGGCCAAGCCATGCTTTCACTCGAAGGCCTACTGCTTTGATGACGCCGAGGGCTGAGATTACGTGGGCCGTTACACCGCCTGACATGTCGCCTTTCAGGTCTGTTGTATAGGTCTGCACAACACATCCACTGCCTGGGACCAGATACTTCTGGTGTTCCGGGTAGACCAGATCGAGGTGAGCGACGACCTGACCACGTTTGGCGCGTTCTCCAGGTTCCATCAACTTGCCGGATGGTGCCATCTGGCCGGAGGAGATTGACTTTTGAATGCGAGAGATCCGTGCTGGTAGAACCGTGTGGAACATCGCAATGTTAAAGTTACTTTCACAGGCGATCTCAGCTGCCATGCCTTCGTAAAGTTCAGTGCGGGAAACCTGAGAGAAACCAGCAACCACACGAGAACCTTCCTTTTGGGTTCGGTCCGGGATGATCACCATGGCCGGAGCCATTGCTGCCTGTGCTGCTCGGGCTCCAACATGCAGGGTCACTTGCTCAACAACACCATCAACCAGACTGTAAACCCGTGTCTTTTTCAGTTCTATTTCAGCCTGCTCAAGTGTGGACTGGGCACTTGCCAGTTGTGATGGAAGAGTAGAGTGCGCTTGCACTTTTGCAGCTTCCAGTTTTGCTTTCGCTGCTTTCACATCTGCCACACTGGTGTCTCGCTGCGAAATCGCACGTTCCAATCGGGCTCGCTGGAAGGCTGCAGAGTTTTTCATCTTAAGCTCTTCGTGGTCCGCCAACGTCATCTCAGCCTGATTCAGACCTGTTTTGGCTGCATCCAGCGCTGCATCTGCAGTTTCCACTTCCAGATGTGCGGTTTTGATAGCGCTTTTGATTTCGTCAATCTTGCGGTTTGCATGATCAACTTTGGCCTTTTCCATTGCACTTTCTGTGCTGAACAGCGGGTCGCCAACTTTGACACGGTCGCCACCAGTGACGAAGACTTCTGTGACTGTTCCACCGTTTTCGGCAACAACCGGAACGGTCTTAAAAGGAACGATGCCTGTAAACGACTTCGGGTAGTAATAGAACACCGCAAAGAAGACGGCGAGAGCCATAAACACCCATAAAACCAAGGCATAATGCACGTTGTAGAGAGTAATCGGCATGCCCTTCCAGCGCAGGTACCATACCCGCAGCACGAAAGGAAAAGAGGTGACAAGAAGCTCAATCATTTGTTTGCCTCCTGCATTTTAGGAGTCCACCACAGCATAAAATCGCGAGCGATCGCTGTAAGGATCAGGGAGGCCGGAAGCAAGATGCTGAAATGAGACAGGGCCGGCATAACTTCATAGGCAAGGGCTACAGTCAGCATCACTGGCACTGTTGTGCGAAGCGGTGTTCCCTTTGCCTTGTGTTCCGCATAGCGGTCAAAGCGGGAATAAAGATGCACAATCAAAAGAAAGGCCAGAAAGAAAACAACAATACTGACAATGGAGTAACTGTCAGATTCTCCTGGTGGAACCCACCAGCGTGGTTCACCACCTGCCGCTGAGGCTTCGGTGGTTAATGCGCCAACTACCATGACGCTTGAAAGGATGATCGACTTCACGGTGAATGTCCTTTGCTTTGATTAGAAAGCTACCGTCCTAGGCAGCACCGTTTGTTGATGTTCGTAAATTAACGTATGAGCAAAGGACGTTCTTTAGAGTTCTGGCCATCGATTTTTGATTTCTGGACATTTGAGAGGCTAATCGACGCAAAAGAATGTTGAGGCGCCCCTCTCAGACAGAGTGGAAGTCAGCATGACACGCATAAGCGCCTACCGATTGCGCCATGCAGCGCAAGTATATGGGCGGGAGCCAAACGCGGCTCTCGGCTTTGACAAGATCCTGGAGGCTGTCGGTGTTTCAGTGGAAGAGCTGAGCAACGCAACAGCAAGAATAGATCTGCAACGAGAAGCCGCCGCGCTGGAAACAGCCTGCGAGGCTTTGGAGGACCCAACCTTCGCGGCTCGTGCTGGCCTCGCATCACCGGGAGCGAAGACACTACTGGCGTATTTGGCTCAGGCCAGTGACAACATCGGACAAGTGTTTCGCTTCGCGCAAAAATACTACGCATTGGAAGACCCGGATCTTCGCTTTGATCTGGATGGCAGTGAAGCTGAGCCCACCATTTGCCTGAGCAGTGACATTCTCAGCGCGCATCAATTCCCAAGACATCGCGAGTTCCTGGTGTTTGGCTTGCTCAAGCGCACAGAGCAAATTGCAGGTGATGGCTTTGGAAAGATGTCCGTCATGTTGGAATGTGAGGACACAGAGCACTGCGCGCGTCTTTCTGAGTTGGCAGACTGCGAGGTTACAGGCGTTCAATCAATCAACGGCGTGAGGTTGCCCACTGGTGGGTTCGAGTTTCAGATCGCGACTTCCGACACAGCTTTGCGAGAGCATTTGCTCAAACATGGAGAGGAACGACTGAGCCAGCTGCCGCAAAACCGAACCGGCCTGTCTGCCAAAGTCATCAAACTGGTGCGCTCCCGCTTACCCGGCAGCCTGCCGAGCGGCGATGAGGTTGCCAAAGAACTCTGCATGACCCGCCGGACCCTGACGCGTAAACTCTCCGAGGAAGGAACAAACTTTAAGTCTCTGGTGGAGTCTGCCCGTTGCGATCTGGCAAAACGCTTGCTGGTGGGAACAGACAGCATCGCACAGGTCGCCTTCCTGCTCGACTTCGCCGACCAAGCCGCCTTCTCCGTCGCCTTCAAGCGCTGGACCGGCGCCACCCCCGCAGTATTCCGCAAGGCGAAGACGTAGAGAACATGAGCCTTTGCAAAACCTCCCCTACTTCGCCAGCAGGTCGGAGGTGCTTAGGAGGTCCATGAAGGTGCGGACGTTGAGGGAGAGTTGTTTGCTGCTGGGGTAGATGGCGTAAAGGCCTTGTGTTGGGGTGGTGTAGCCTCTCAGGATGTGTGTCAACGCTCCAGTTTGCAGAGCCTCCTCGGCTGCTCTTTCCGGAAGTAGGGCGACGCCAATTCCCAAAGCGGCAGCGCTGGATGCCATGGAGATGCTTTGGGCAGCCAACCTTGGTTTATGCCGTGCAAAAAACTCTGTGCCTTTGCTGTTCACCATGCGCCATGTGGTCTGCCCCAATGTGGCTCCGTGAACAATGGAAGGAAACTCTGCCAGATCCTCCAGTTTTTTCGGCTCTCCTAAAACCTCCAGAAGCTTTGGACTGGCACAGAGAATGCGGTGGGTGGAGGAAAGCTTGCGGGCTATCAACGATGAATCCTGCAACTCGCCGAAGCGCAGCGCCAGATCAATCCGCTCCTCGATCAGGTCTACATATTCATCGCTCAGCAACAACTCCACTCTGGTTTTGGGATAGCGGGCAAGATACGTCGCCACCACATCACCAAAGGCTCCCTCCCCAAATGCAGCCGGGGCCGCGATGCGCAAGATGCCTGAGGGCGTTGCCGTGCTCTCATCCACCAGCTGGGTTGCTGCGGAAAGCTCATCCACGCCGCGCTTGCACCGCTCATAAAAGGATCGCCCGATGTCCGTAAGGGTGACTTTGCGCGTTGTCCGGTGAAACAAGCGCACACCGAGACTTTCCTCAAGAATACTGATCTTGCGACTAATGCTGCCTTTGGGGATGCCAATGACCTCTGCCCCGCCGGAAAATGTACCCGCATCCGCGACAGCTACAAAGGCTGCGATTGCATTCAGATCAGCCATATCTGCCTCATCACATTAACTCATATAGGAAACAGTAAAACGCATTTAGTGCAGATTGTGCAACAATAAATTCCCGCCTAATTTTCCCCTACAGCAAGTTCATCACACAAGAACAACTCAAACCACGAGGAACACCAGATGTTCTCAGCATTGAAGCCAGTGATCGCAGCGGTAGGGATCGCGCTCTTTTCAACCAGTTTGCCTGCCCTTGCCGACGCACCGAAGATTAAGACCGTCAACGGTGTCGCGTCTTACCCGGAAGGGTATCAGGGCACTCCGGTTCGGGCAGCGGATGAAGATCCATTTCTGTCCCCCTCAAACTCTGCACTCATCCTCATCGACTACCAGCCACCAATCCTGGCAGGGGTTAAGAACATTGATCATGATACGCTGATCAACAACACAACCGGCCTCATCAAAACCGCCGTCATCTACGATATCCCGATCATCTTCAGCCACGTTGCCGTGGGGTTGAACGGGTATGACCCGATGATTGAAGAGCTGCAGAAGCTTGCTCCAAATGCCGTTTTCATTGACCGCACAAGCGTTAACGCCTGGGAAGAGCCAGAGTTTGTTGAAGCGGTGAAAGCAACCGGACGCAAGAAGCTCATCATGGGCGGTCTCTGGACGGATGTCTGCCTCGCCTATCCTGCAATTGAAGCGGAAGCAGCTGGCTATGATGTGTATGTGCCAGAAGACGCCGTCGGTTCCATCACCCAGCTCAGCCACGAAAACGGCATGCGACGCATGATTGAAGCCGGCGTTGAGCCAATCACCTGGAACGTTGTTCCTGCTGAGCTGCAGCGCGACCATGCCCGCACCGACAAGCTGCAAGCTGTCACCCGCGTCTTCATGGAGCACCTGTTCAAGGTGGATCCTGACCAGACCTGGTGACCGGCAGTATTGGGGAGCAGAAGCTCCCCTTCCAACCCAATCAAACCCATAGTTAAAGCGAGAGATCCTATGAAACTCTATTCAGCCCCTGGCACTTGCGCCACCGCCATGCACATCGCTCTTGAATGGATCGGCAAGCCTTATGAAGTCGAGCACGTCGATTTCCCGACCATGAAGTCAGAAGAGTATCTCAAACTAAACCCGTCTGGTGTTGTGCCAACACTGGTGGATGGTGACCTTACTCTACCAGAAGGCATGGCAATCCTCCTGCATCTGGTGGATCAGAACCCGCAAGCGAACATTGGACCAGCCGCAGGCACTGCAGACAGAGTGCATCTGCACCGTTGGCTTGCCTACCTTTCCGGCACGCTGCACCCGTATTTCTGGCCAGTGTTCATGCCAATGCGCTTTACCACAGATGCAAATGGCTATGACGACGTGAAAGCCGCTGCAAAGCAGCTGGTCGACAAAGCTCTGACGCAGATTGACCAGCATCTTGAAGGCCGGGACTGGATGGTTGGCGAGACAAAATCCGTTGCAGATGCCTTCCTCTACGCCATGGCAAGCTGGGCCTATGGGTTTGAAAAGCCAACATCTGAATACAAGAACATCGACGCTCTGGTGCGCAAACTGGCCGCTGATCCCGCTGTTCAACAAGTTCACGCAGCACAAGGGACATCCCCAAAAGTCCCTGTTGCTGCCTGATGGCCCCCCAATAACGACATATGGGCCGAAGCACCCCGGGTGGTGACAGTTTCTCCGCCCGGGGGCGTCTGACCCGACCTTGCATGCCATCCCAAGCCACTGAGAGAACCCATGAACACGCAGTCCAACCCCATGATGGAAGTACCCGTCAACACAATGCTTTTGCGCATGGCAGCCCCCATCAGCATTGGCATGCTTTCCACCTTCCTGTTCCAGATCGTCGACAGCTATTTTGTCGGCAAGCTGGGGTCCAATGAACTGGCGGCTCTGGCGTTCTCTTCCAGTGCCTTCTTTCTGTTTGCCGCAGTGTTCATGGGGTTTTCAGTTGGCGTTTCCGCGGTCATCGCCAGGGCGGTGGGTTCCGGTGAACGCCAGAAGGCCAAAATGCTGACCATGGTGTCTCTGGCACTCGTGGTCCTTGTCGCCGTCTCTCTCAGCTTGGCCGGGCGCGCGTTTATTGGCCCGACATTTTCCGCGCTTGGTGCTTCAAAGGACATCCTTCCTTTGCTCGATGCTTACATGGGCACGCTCTATCTGGGCCTCCCACTGCTGATGCTTGGCATTGTTGGCAGCGGCGCAGCGCGGGCTGTTGGCATCACCAAGCAAACGGAAGTGGTTTTTGGCATTGCCGGTGTGATCAATCTGGTCTTTGACTACCTGCTCATCTTTGGTATTGGCCCGTTTCCTGAGCTGGGTCTGGCAGGGGCGGCCTGGGCTACCGTGCTGTCCTTTGGCTTTATTTTTCTGGGTGTGATGTTCATCCTCACCCGGCAAAACCTGATTGGCTTGAGCAAACTTGACGGCGCGCTGTCTGGCCTTGCGGAAATTCTGAAGTTCTCCCTTTCAACAATCTCCATGCAGATGCTTGTGCCAACCACCGGCATTTTCACAACCTTTCTGCTGGCTGATTATGGGTCGCAGGCTGTTGCCGCCTTTGGGATTGTTGGGCGAATTGAATCCCTCGCCCTGATCGGCATCTTCGCCGTTTCCATGGCCGTTACACCGTTTATTGCGCAGAACTTTGGGGCGAAGGAACATGAACGTATCGACCAGGCGATCATCTTTGCAGGCAAAGCCTCGTTTTATCTCGGCATCCTTCTGTTCGCCGTCCTCGCTCTGCTTGGCCCTTCCATCGCGACCATTTTCTCTGATGATCCAGCAGTCATCAATTTCGTGAGCATCTACTTCAAGATCGTCGCAGTCTCCTACGCATTTCAAGGTCTTGTCGCAGTCACCGTCGCCATCTTCAACGGCCTGCAGATGCCGCGCATTGCACTAAAGATTATGCTGGTGCGCACCTTCGTGCTGGTCTTCCCGTTGCTCTTCATAGGTTCAAAGCTCGGGCTCTGGTGGATCCTCGCAGGTCTTGCAGTCGGCAACATCCTCGCCTCCATCTACGCCGCCCACCTGATACGTCAGTTCGAGCAAAAATGGAGCCGCCCCACCGCAAAGGCAAAACCCTGGTTAGAGCTTGGGCAGGATCTGAGGAAGTTAATTTCAGCTGCCAGGAGTTAGGATCAAAAAAGGCCTCTCAAATGAGAGGCCTTTGGGTTTTCTTGTCAGGTAGCCCGGAGATGCTTAGTCGTAGAGGACGGCGGCGATTTCTGGGGAGTCCATGTTGGAGGCATCGTAGTAGTAGAAGCCGGTGTCGATGTTGGATGGGACGTCTTTGCCTTGTGAGGCCATAACGGCTGCTTTGACGGTTTCATAACCGATGCCAACCGGGTTCTGGGTGATCGCACCTGCCATCAGGCCGCTGCGGACAGCATCTTTCTGGGCGCGGCCAGAATCGTATCCGATGATCACAACATCTTTGCTGCCCATTTCGCGAACACCGTTGGCTACACCGATGGCAGACCCTTCGTTGGTGCCGAAGATGCCTTTGATGTCTGGGTTAGCGGTCAGGATCGCTTTGGTCAGCTCGGTGGATTTGAGCTGGTCGCCGCCGCCATACTGAACGGTGACAACTTCAATCTCCGGATAGTTCTTCATCTGGTTGAGGAAGCCATCGCGGCGGTCGATGCCGGTGCGGCTGGTCTGGTCGTGCGCAACCACGGCCACTTTACCGCTCTTGCCGATCAGCTCTGCCATTTTGTCAGCTGCAAGGCTTGCTGCTGCAACGTTGTCAGTTGCGGCCAGCGCCACCGGAATTTCGCTTTCCACGCCGCTGTCGAAGGCGATGATCGGAATGCCAGCAGACTGTGCCTGACGCAGCAGTGGAATAGCAGCCTGACTGTCCAGCGCGGCAAAGCCGATTGCTGCCGGGTTTTTCGCCAGCGCTGCGGCCAGCATGTCGATCTGGCGATCCACCATGGCTTCGCTGTCCGGACCTTCAAAGGTGATTTCCACGTTCAGCTCAGCGGCTGCATTGTCGGCACCTGCCTTCACAGCTTGCCAGAACTGGTGCTGGAAACCCTTGGAGATCAGCGGGATGTAAACCTTATCCGCTGCGAATGAAAGCGAGCTGGTTGCAAGCAATGTTGCAGAGGCCAATGCGCCAATCAGAGTACGTCTTGTAAACATAACTATTTCCTCCCAATGAAATAATTCAGAGCGTGTTCCGTTGGATTGGATTCAATCAAACGATAAGAATTCGCTCCACTAAAGATGCTGGGACAAAAGCGCCCCAACCGAACTTATGCATGAGCTTTTTTCTTACGGGCCATGTCCGCATAGACGGCCAGAATGATGATCGCGCCGGTCACCACGGTCTGCCATTCCTGAGCAACAGAAAGCACACGCAGACCGTTGGTCAGCACCGCCATGATCAGTGCTCCGATCAGCGTTCCCATGATGGTGCCGCGACCACCGGCCAGAGACGTTCCGCCAATCACCACAGCAGCGATTGCTTCCAACTCATAGCCAAGACCAAGGGCTGGCTGAGCGGAATTGAGGCGGGACGCGATGAGAATTCCCGCAATGCCGCAGATCCCACCTGCAAGCGCGTAAATTCCCATTTTCCAGGCATCCGTGTTGACGCCGGACAGGCGCACGGATTCCTCGTTGGACCCAAGTGCGAAGGTATAGCGGCCCAAAACAGTTCTTCCCAGAACGTAGGAAGCTGCAATCGCAACAAGGAACAGGATCAACACGCCATTCGGGATTTGAAAGCCCGGAAAGACAGCCCCGATCACGGAGCCGCGGGAAATGAGATCAAACCCCGGCGTGTCGTTGAAGTAGATTGGGCGTGTGCCGGAGATGACGAGGGACAGGCCCTTCAGGATCAACATCATGCCGAGCGTTGCGATGAAGGGTGGCACCTTCATTTTGGCAACGAATGTGCCGGAACACAGACCGCAGAGCGCACCAGCGCCAATGGCAGCGACAACGCCAAGCGGCAGGGGCAGGCCCCAATAGGTCAGCACCACACCGGCAATCACGGCGCAAAAAGTCATCATGGTGCCGATGGAAAGATCAATACCGCCGGTGATGATGATAAGCGTTGCTGCAATGGCCAGAACGCCGTTGACCGATGTCGCCTGCAAAATGGCGATCATGTTGGACATCTGCATGAAGTTTGGCGAGGCCAGACCAAAGCCGATGAGCAGCACAATCAAGCTGGCAAAGGCGAGCAGTTTCTGGTGCGCGCCGGAGCTCACAAAACGACCGATAAGGTTCTTTTGCGGGGTTAAGGTGGTGTCTGTCATTGTACTTCACTCACAATTTGCGCAGCTGGGTCGCGTTGTGTTGCAAGGCGCATAATGTCTTCTTGCGTGGTTGAACTGCCGCCCGGCAAAATGCCTGTCAGGCGGCCTTCGCACATCACCGCGATGCGATGGCTGAGGCGCATAACCTCTGGCAGCTCGGAGGAGATGACGATGATCGCGCAGCCCTGCTCTGCCAGTGAGTTCAACAGCTTATAAATTTCGGATTTTGCCCCCACATCAATGCCGCGTGTGGGCTCATCAAAAATGAGGATGTCGCAGTCGCGCAGCAGCCACTTGGCAATGACCACTTTTTGCTGGTTGCCACCAGACAGGAACTGAAGCTCCTGCTTGTCAGAGGGCGTTCTGATTTCCAGCTGCTTGATGTACTTAGCCGCGACCTCTGCCATGCCAGCTTCATTCAGCATGCCAAGGCGATTGCAGAACTGGTCCAAACTGGCCATAGCTACATTGGCGCGCACATCCATGCCTGTTGCCAGGCCGAAGTGCTTGCGGTCCTCTGACAAATAACCAATGCCAACCTGCACGGCGTCCGACGGGCTGTTGATTTTGCATTTGTAGCCATCAACCCAGACTTCGCCTGAGTCCAGCGGGTCAGCGCCAAAGATTGCACGGGCCACTTCTGTGCGCCCTGCCCCCATCAGGCCCGCAAAGCCGAGGATCTCGCCTTTTTTGAGCGCAAAGCTGACATCGCGGATTTCGGTGCCGCGGTTCAGGCCTTTCACTTCCAGCGCAACGTCTGCCGCTGAAAGGTCCGGCACCTCAACGGCTTCCTCTTTCACCTCACGGCCAACCATCATGGAAATGATCTCGTTGACCGGCGTATCAGCGGCAGGGACGGTGCCCACATACTCGCCATCACGCATGACGGTGACGCGATCGGAGATCTGTTTCAGCTCGTCCATCTTGTGGCTGATATAGATGATGCCCACACCTTCCGCTTTCAGACGACGGATGATGGTGAACAGCTCGGCGATTTCCTTGTCGTTCAGCGCAGCAGTCGGCTCATCCATGATCAGCACCTGCGAGCGATAGGAGAGTGCCTTGGCGATCTCCACCATCTGCTGCTTGGCGATGGTCAGGTTGCCAACCAGCACGTCAGGCTGCAAATCCAGCGCCATGCTCTGAAAGATGTCGCGGGTCTTCTGGTTGAGCGCAGCCTCATCGAGACGTCCAAATCTCAGGCGCGGCTCGCGGCCAATGAAGATGTTCTGCGCTGCTGTCAGATCGTTCATCAGGCTGAGTTCCTGATGGATGATGCCTATTCCGAGGTCCTGCGCTTCTCGCGGCCCTTTTGGGTCAGCCGCTGTACCGTTGATTTCAATCTTGCCATCGTCACGGGTGTAAACACCGGAAAGAACTTTCATCAAGGTGGATTTGCCAGCACCGTTCTCTCCCATCAGGGCGTGAACTTCACCGGCACGCAAGTCAAACTGCACATTCTTCAGGGCGTGCACACCCGGAAACGTCTTTTCAATACCCGTCATCCTGACGATGGTATTCATTTTTTTCTCCCCCCAATACTGGCCTGCAAACCTCAGTGAGAACGCACAGATCCCGACTGGTGCTGCGACTGCAGATCAGCAATATGAAATGGCTGAGGCACCCGGTTGATACCTGACTGCTTGCAGCACTCCTCCCAGAGTTCTGCCGCAGCCCCCGTTGCCTCATTTGCACGCCTCCCCCCAATCCGAACACCGGACCCACTTGGCGGGGAAGCGCTTTAGCTCTGGATCACGCCCTTCTTGATAATGACGTTGCCGTATTTGCGTGTCGTACCTGTCACCACAACGCAGGTGGCTTTCTGTGCTTTCTCATAGAACGCAAACCGCTCGACAAAGGTGATTTCAGCTCCTGCAGGCAGAGCGCTCTGGTAGTCGTCCACCAAACCATCCGGCAGTTGGTCACCTTCCACCGGGGCCATCATCATCACGTTTTCGGGGTCATACTGGTCCAGCTCCCAAAGCGGCATGACGGCTTTGAGCAGATCTGTCGCTTCGCACCCATCAGCGCGCAGCACGGTGTCGCAAACGGAATAGGCCGGAAAATGCGCGTCGCTGAACACGATCTCATCTCCATGCCCCATCTCGTGCAGGATCTTTAACAGGTCCGGGAAAATGATCGGGTTGATCCCTTTAAGCACTTAAGCCCCCACTCACACCATGTGCCCGCCACCACCGGGCGGGTCAAACAAACACCCAGACTTCCAGCAGGGTTGAAGAAAGCTCAGAAGTCCGCCGCGAATAAATGTACTATGAAGAACCAGAGAGGCTGTTCGCCTCGTGATTCCGTCTTCAGGCTGATGCCGTCGCATTCCGACAAACACTCTCAGGGCCAGCCCTTTGATTTCCCGGAAAAGGCAACATCAATCCATTGCTAATTCGTGTTAGCAAACTAGCAAAGCTCGCCGTTTAATCAAGAACAATTTTCTATTTTGCCGATTTTGAGCGCATTTTAAGAAACGGCCCTAGCGTCAGATTCACTTGAATTTTTGGTTGGTCAAAAGCCGGTAGTAACGCCTTCAGGCAAGCGCTCTATAATGCACGAACGACAATGATCTGACTCCCGTGAGACCCAAAGATTATGGTCTGCCGCCGGTCAGAAACCTTTGATTCAGGAACAAAAAACAGATGCCAAAAGCCTATTGGATTGCCCGCGTCAATATCAAAAATCCTGATATCTATCGGTTCTATATCGAGGCCGCTCCGAGCGTTCTGCGAAAACACACTGGCCGCATCCTTGCGCGCGGCGAAAGGGCGGAGCAACTCGAGGGTCAAGAATACCATCGTCATGTCATCGTGGAGTTTGACAGCATGGAAGCCGCGTTGAACTGCTACAACTCCCCCGAATACCAAACCGCCCGCGAGTTTCGAATTGGCATCGCTGATGTGGAAACCGTGATCGTTGAAGGCGTGGACTAACCGCATATTGGCACGAAAAAACGGGCAGGTCTTGCGACTCACCCGCTCTCAATTCAATGCTTAGATTGCGCCTGCTCAGCCCGGTTTTGGGGCCTTGAAAGCAGATTCGGTCAAGTGCTCTAGCAGCAAGCCGGATTGCTTGACGGCTTCTTCCTCATTGCCCATGGCAACCGCGCGCATGATAGCTTCATGATGATACGAGCATAACAGGTTGTCGGATTTGTCTTTGTTGGCAAACCAGAACCGGCGTGACTGGCTCTGCACGCGAGCAAGGGAATGGTGGAAGTACGGGTTGTTGGTCGCTTCCGTCACGATGCGGTGGATGTCCTGCAGATTGGACAGCAGCGACTTCTCATCCTCATCCTTCGCGCTTTGCACGATGAGTGACCCGAGCGCCAGCATCTCGCGGCGTTGATCAGTTGAGGCGCGCATGGCTGCAAATCTCAGGCAGATCGGCTCAATCTGCTTGCGCACTTCCAGCAGCTGCAATTGCTGCTCTGCGGTGATGGAGAGAAATTGAACCCCTTTGCGCGGATGGATGGCCAGCATCTCATCCTGCTCCAGCGCCTGAAGCGCCTCACGAACGGGCGTTCGGCCCAGATCCAACAGAGAGGCGAGTTTGTTTTCAGAGTACAGAGCTGAAACATCAAGCTCGTTGAAAAACAGCTTTCTCTCAATTTCCGTGCGCGCAAGCTCAGCCTGAGTTTTCTGGTGAGCCACGGTTACCCCCTGTTTTAAAAGCGTTATTTCTGCGTCAGTTGTATCACAGTGTAGCACAGTGCATTCCCGATTTGCCAGCGGTCTCTTCTTTTCTTTTGCTGCTATGTCAGCCGATTGGATCTTGTTTGGCGGCTTTTCACTCGGCTGCCATATCAATTCTGGACCCCTCCTAGATAATGTAACCTATCAGTCTTCGGCATTGTGTCATTCTGTCACGCAAAAACCACTTAGATTTCATGGATTCTCTGCGCTTTGCAGATTTTAGATAAACTAAAAAAGCTAAAGTAATTAGGGTTTTATCATGAACTGATACTCTAAAATTCGCCGAATTTCTCTGGCATGTCAGCACATCATTATTGGCATGTCAGAAGCCAATATTTCATGATATTTATCGATTTCTAAGGGTTATTACCATTGCCCTAGCCGCCAGTTTTTGCTTTTAAGGTTGCTAATATGTCAGTTTTGAGGATATGTTTCCGAAAACTGTCCTCATGGACTCAGAACTAAAGCAAACAGCCATAAATTGTGGCATACAAGGTAAGCACCCATGAAAAACTGGAAAGAGACTGCCCTAGCAGAAACCGCATCTCCTGTTCTTGCTGAAGCAGATGTTGTTGTTTGCGGTGGTGGCCCATCTGGTGTTGCTGCGGCTGTTATGAGTGCCCGCAGCGGTTTGAAGACAATCCTCATCGAGAAAAACGGGTTTTGTGGCGGCGGTGCAGTTGCCGGCCTGTCAGGTACTATCTGCGGTCTGTTCCTCACCCAGGACGACATCGAAAACAAAGACGCCAAGCAAATTGTTTTCGGTTTTGCAGAAGAGTTTCGTGCTCGCCTGCTGGCCAAAGGCGGTGCCACCGCCCCACAAATCTACGGCAACACCCACGTGGTGACTTTTGATCCGCTGATTTGGCGCGAAGCTGCGGACGATCTGCTTGAGGAATCCGGCGTTCAGTGCCTCTACCACACCTACATGACCGAGGTGGTCCGCGATGGCGATGAGATCACCGCGATCCGTGTAGACTCCAAGGCAGGCAGCACTTTCCTCAAAGCAAAAGCATTCATTGATACGTCAGGAGATGCGGCTCTCGTGACGAAAGCGGGGTGTGAGTATAGCTTCGGCGATAAGGGTGCCATTCAGAACCCGACCATGATCTTCCGTCTGTCAGACGTGGTGGAAAGCGATTTCTACGATTACTTCGGCAAGAACACCATCTGCCCGCCTGACATGATCGAACAGCTGAAAACAGCTTTCGAGAGCAGAGAGTACGACACACCCCGCAACAAGGTCTGGGTGTTCCCGACCCCGCAAAAGGGCGTGTTCCTGATGAACTGCACCCGTCTGGCAGGTCAGGACAACCGGCTGTTGAACGTGGTGGACCCTGCTGACTTCACATACGCGGAAGTCTATGGCCGTCGTCAGGCGCGCGAGTATCACCGCTTCTTCAAGGACAAGATCAAAGGCTTTGAAGAGTCCCAGCTGATTGACATGCCACCGGAAGTGGGCATTCGCCAGACACGGACCATCAGCGGCGAAACCACCCTGACAAACGAGCATGTTGCAAACTGCGACAAGCCTGAGGATGGCGTGGTCCGCTCCTCCTGGCCGATTGAGATGCACGCCGGTGAGAAGAGCAAACTGCACTGGCTGATGGAAGATTACTATGAGGTTCCATACGGCACGCTGGTGCCGAAGGAGCTGGACAACGTGATTGTCGCGGGACGGTGCCTGAGCGCCGAACACGAAGCGCTCGCTTCTGCCCGCGTTACTGCCCAGTGCTTTGAGCTGGGACATGCGGCGGCTGTGGCGACAAAACAGAAAATCGACAAAGCGATCAACTACAGAGATGTCGACACAAAAGAGCTGCGCGAGGCGATGCGTGCGGCTGGCAGCGCTCTGTAAAAAGTCGGGCAATAAGGAAGGTGCTTCAAGGCACACTGGGAGTTAAAAATGGAAGACTGCAGAATTAGCCGGGTCGAGCTTTATGCTTTGGCTGATGAGAATGCGCCCCCTATTCCTTGGGCGGATAATCAGGAACCTCTGCTGTACACCAACAACATTGTACGCCTGTTCACCGAGGATGGAACCGAGGGTCTTGGCGCAACTATGAGCTACACAGAGAACTTCTTTGATCGGTGCATCATTGAATCTCTGCGTACCATCGTTCCCGGTCTCATCGGCAAAAATCCGCTGATGACTCAGGAACTCAACAACTGGCTTGGAGCACGCTGCACCTGGGGTGGACTGCCAGCGAAGTCTCCAATCGACATTGCAGCATGGGACATTAAGGCCAAAAAGGCCGGAATGCCGCTTTACATGCTGCTTGGCGGCGCCCGGACCAAAATCAAGTCCTACGCCTCCACACCAATGTTCGACACTGTAGAGGAATACTTCCCTTACATTGACGACTGCATTGCGCACGGCTTCACAGCAATCAAGCTGCACTGCTACTGCATCTATGAAAAGGATGTGGCGCTGGTGGAAGCTGTGCAGGCCAAATACGGCTCTACCGGCATCCGTTTCATGCTGGACACAGCGACGTTCTACACACCTGCACAAGCCATGAAGATGGCCAAGTGGATGGAACGTCATGACTGGGAATGGCTTGAAGCGCCAGTTTCCGACTACGACTACAAGACCTATCAGCGCCTTGTCGCCAATACGGATCTTGAAATTTCCAGCCATGGCAACTGCCTGCTCACATTGCAGGAAGTTACGCACGCGCTGAGCACTGGGATGTGGTCAGACGTGCGTCAGGACGCGACTGTTTGCGGCGGCATTACTCAGCTGAACAAATGCTTCGCGATCGCGGCCGGCCACAGCAAAAACCTGGAAATCCAGAGCATGGGATACACCCTGACACAGGCTGCCAACCTGCACGTCGCTCTGGCTCACGACAACTGCAATTACTTCGAGCAGTTCTACCCTTACGAGGCGTTTGAGCTGGCAAGTAAAACCCAAATCCGCACAGACAAAGAGGGATATGTGCACGCGCCGGCGGGCAACGGGCTCGGCGTGGAAATGGATTGGGACGCAGTGAAAGAAGCATCTTTCGCTTCTTTCGTCTTCGAATAATAAATGGGGGCATCCATGGCTAAACTACAACTGGATAAGACGAACTTTTTCGTCGGGGGCATTGCGGTACTCCTACCGACAATGGGCATTCTGGCAGCAGACATTGCTGCACCGGGCTCCGGTAAAGAAGTTATCTCTTCTTTGAAGAGCTATCTGACAAACGAATTTGGCGCGTTCTACATGTGGGCAGCGATCCTGTCGCTGATCTTCTGTCTGAGCGTTTCCTTCAGCAAGTACGGCAACATCGTACTTGGTGAGGCGGATGAAAAGCCTGAATACAACACGATCTCCTGGGTCGCGATGATCTTCAGTGCAGGCATCGGCGCCGGCATCCTCTGGGGTGGCGCCAGTGAGTGGATCTACTACATGTCCACACCGCCACTGGGTCTTGAGCCGGGCACAGAGCTGGCCAAAGAATGGGCGATCACCACGGGCATGTTCCACTGGGGTCCTAGTGCCTGGGCACTCTACTCCGTGTGTTCCATCACCATCGGCTACTACTATTATGTCCGCAAAGACCCGGTTCTGAAAGTTTCAGAATCCTGTAAGGGCGTTTTGGGTACACGTGCAAAAGGCCTTCTGGGCAACGTGGTCGATATCTTCATCATGATCGGTCTGGTGACTGCGAGTGCGACCAGCCTTGGTCTGGGCACACCGGTTGTTGCCGCTGGCTTCTCTAAAGTGCTTGGCATTGAGCACGGCACCTCCATGAACCTTGCAGCCCTTGCAATCGTGGTTGCACTGTTTGCTGCAAGTTCCGCGCTTGGCCTGAAAAAAGGCATGGCGAAGCTGTCCAACTTCAACATCTTCCTGGCGGTTGGCCTGCTGATCTTCGTGCTGCTCTTCGGCGGCTACTTCCTGACCACCATCAAGTCCTTCACCACTTCTGTTGGTGCGCTCGTGACAAACTTCGTCCGTCTGAGCACCTACATGGAGCCATACGCAGAGAACTCCACCTTTGTGTCTGACTGGACAATCTTCTACTGGGCATGGTGGGTCTCCTACGGTCCGTTCCAGGGTCTCTTCTTCGCGAAGATTTCCCGTGGCCGTACAATCCGTGAGATGGTTCTGGGCACCCTGTTGTTTGGTTCTCTGGGCACTGCAGTGTTCTTCGCAATCTTCGGCAACTACGGTATCGGTCTTCTGGATGCAGGCATCTTTGATGCACCTGCAGCACTGGCAGCTGGTCAGAGCTCCTTCACCGTGATCATCGACATGTTTGCGAACCTGCCACTGGGCACTCTGTTCATCATTGGCCTGTGCGTTTCCGCGATCGTGTTCATGGCAACCACCTTTGATGCGGCATCCTTCTCTCTTGCAGCGATGACCACCAAAGAGCTGCCAGATGGTGCGGATCCAGCACTTTGGAACCGCCTAGTCTGGGCCCTGTTCCTGGGCATCATCCCGGTGGTGATCAACCTGATCGGCGGCGACCTGGGCACCATCCAGATCTCAACGGTTGTTGGCGGATTGCTGATGGTCATCATCCTCGGCATTGTTGCAGTCTCGTTCCTCAGAGAACTGCACCGCGACATTGCCAACGGTGTCGAACTTCCAATGCGCAAAAAAAAATAAAGCACATGAGGGCGCCAGCAAAAACTGGCGCCTTTCTCTTAGGAGCACATCATGTCACTGGCACTTAATCCAGCAGTCGCACCCATCAAGTCTGTCGAGTTTATTCCGGTCAATTACAAAGCCAGCAACTGGAGCCAGAACACGGTTGTCGTCAAGATTACAGACGAAAACGGTGTCTACGGCCTCGGCGAAGCTGACGGATCTCCGGACGCAATTCTCGCTTATTCCAATATTGAAACTGAACATAAATGGCTGACGAACCTGACCGAAAGAGTCATTGGCCGTCTGCCGATCGAAATCAACGCCATCTGGGACTCCATGTATGACGCCACGCAGTGGCAGGGCATGCGCGGACTGGGCATGTTCGCCCTCTCCGGCATCGACATGGCGCTTTATGACCTTGCGGGCAAACAACTCGGCGTGCCAGCCTACCAACTGCTTGGCGGCACCAACAAAGACAAAGTCCATCCATATCTGACACTGTATCCAGCCATTCCGGTGGATGCGTCTTTGGACGTTGCCATCAAAGGCTACGCCCCGCTGCTTGAAAAAGCCAAGGCACACAACATCCGCGCGGTGAAAGTGTGCGTGCCGATCAAAGCAGACTGGAGCATCAAAGACGTCGGCTATTACCTGCGCGAACTGCGCGGTATTCTGGGCCATGACACCGATATGATGGTGGACTACCTCTACCGCTTCACAGACTGGTATGACGTTACCCGTCTGCTCAACTCCATTGAGGATCTGGAGCTCTACTTCGCAGAAGCGACTTTGCAGCACGATGATCTGAGCGGCCACGCCAAACTGGTAGAAAACACCCGCTCCCGCATTTGCGGTGCGGAGATGAGCACCACCCGCTTTGAAGCCGAAGAATGGATCTCCAAAGGCAAGGTGCATCTGCTGCAGTCTGACTATAACCGTTGCGGCGGCCTGACAGAGCTGCGCCGGATCACCGAGATGGCAACTGCTCACAACGTGCAGGTAATGCCGCACAACTGGAAGACAGGCATCACCTCGGCAGCGGCGATCCATTATCAGTTCGCAGTCGGCAACGCACCTTACTTTGAGTATGTGCATCCGGACTTCTGTGACGGGGAGCTGCGCAAGTATCTGGTGACGCCGGAAGCCGAGTTGGTGGATGGGGGCTTTGAAAAGCCAACCGCACCGGGCTACGGAATCGACCTGAACCAGCAATTTATGGCAAGCCTGTGATCACGTTCTTCAGTCTGCACCCCTCCGCAGGCTGAAGATACGCACAGGAACGTTCTCCGCCCCGCCTCCATCTCGCTTTCCAGCCTCGCGTATCTGCAAAGCGTACCCAGGGGCGGAGAATCTCCTCCTGAGCCATTCAGGAAAATATTTCCCCTGGGTAGAGACGTACCCTGCCCACAACTCACCCTGGTCAAGCCCCATTGACCGGGGTGTTTTATGAGCTCACTTCAGCATACACACTTCCCTATAGGTCAACTTGCCGGATTAGCCCCGTTAATTTGATAAAACGTTCCACCAAAATCACGCATTTTCACGTATATACAGGCATCTCGCCATCAATCTCACAGTTTCGTGAATTGATAAATTCTTCGAATCAACAAATATAATTAAGTATTAAACATCTCTTTATTAGAATAGATCAGAAGAAAAACATACTACAATTATTTGATCAACTGGTCAGTTTTTAGAATTATTTATCAGTAGGCAAACTTATTTTATCCAAATATATTAATATTTTGAATTGATATATTTAAAAGATTCAGATGTTTTATACCTAAAATAATATATTTTGCATTCTATTCACACATCGAGAGTTCGTCAATGATTCAACCAGTAGATGTGTTGATACTACTTTCTTCTGTGAATCCAAAGATCATTTATATTGCCTTTCAGTGCATCCCTCATACGTTTAGATGGTTTACTACTACTATTACTCTAGGGGAGATAATATGTTTAGAGATAATCACGTTGAAGAGGCAAGAGTTATTGAAGGGGGCGATGCGCCATATAGCACGACGACCCCATACTCTATTTCATCGGGTGACACTTTTGAGGGAACGCTGAGTTTTTCTGGCGATAAAGACGCAATTAAACTCGAGGTACAGGCTGGAGTAACTTACACAATTTCAATGGAAGGCATCGGAAGTGGGGGCGTTTCCGATACATACCTGTACCTTTACGATTCCAACACAAACGAAATCGCGACAGACGATGATGGCGGCAGCGGACGTAACTCCGAAATCACCTTCACCGCAACATCCACCGGCACCTATTACATTGGCGCTGCATCCTACAATGATCGCTACACCGGAGACTACAGACTCTCCGTTGACGCAGACGGCGGCCCAACTGACCCGCCAACCGATCCAAACGCGTTCACCAACGACCAGATTGCAAGCCAGCTGACCGATGGGTACTGGAACAACTCAGGTCGTGGTCGTCGTGCGTTTGACGTGAGCCCGGGTGAGTCCCTCACCGTCAACCTCAATGGTCTGAACTCTTCTGGCCGTGAGCTTGCAACCAAAGCTCTGGAAGCCTGGACAAAAGTCACTGGCATCGACTTCCAGACTGTCAACTCCGGCGCTCAGATCACATTTGACGACAACGACAGCGGCGCTTACGCAAACTCAACCACACGCGGCAGCACCATCGTTTCTTCAACCGTGAATGTGAGCACGGACTGGGTTGCGCGTTATGGCACCGGCCTGGACGGTTATGCTTTCCAGACCTACGTGCACGAAATCGGTCACGCACTCGGTCTGGGTCATGCTGGCAACTACAACGGCAGCGCGACTTACGGCGTGGACAACCACTACTCCAACGATTCCTGGCAGGGCACAATCATGTCCTACTTCGATCAGGTGGAGAACACCAACGTAGACGCTAGCCGTGCCTACGTCGTCACGCCAATGATTGCAGACATCCTTGCTATGCAGGACCTGTATGGCACAGCAACCGACCTGCGCACTGGGTCCACCGTTTACGGTGAAAACTCCACCGCTGGCGGTTACTATGACGACATTGCAGACCTGAACCCAGCCACGTTCACCATCATGGACAATGGCGGCAACGACAGCATCAACTTCAGCTCTGTCCGCGCTGACCAGAAAATCTCTTTGGTGGCAGAGACTTACTCTGACGTGAACGGTCTGACCGGCAACATGACCATCATGCGTGATACCGTGATCGAGAATGCTTATTCTGGTTCAGGTAATGATGAGCTGATTGGGAACGATGCCGACAACGGTCTCTATGCCAATGCTGGTAACGATACCCTCGAAGGTGGTCTCGGTGACGACACTCTTTCGGGCGGTTCTGGTCGTGATACCTTCGTGTTCAACATCAACTGCGGTGCAGACACGATCGTTGACTTCTCCAATGGCCTTGACTTTATGAGATTTGAAAGCGGTGCAGACAGCTTTGCAGACCTTACGATTCAGGACACTGGTGCAGATACACTCGTCAGCTACGACGGTGGTTCCATCACCCTTTCAGGTGTTGATTCCAGCCTCATCAATGCAGACGATTTCACGTTTGTATAAGAGGTAGAAAAATGTGCGACCTGCCGCAATGGCAGGTTGCATAATTATTTAATCAAATCATAAGTTTGCGGTATTTCCCTCATTTTCAATGCATGAGCAAAATTAAGCGTCTTACCCCTTTCAAATAGTGTGCGATTTACATACTATGGAGACCACAATTTTTGTTGGGGCATAACCACGAGTTTTGTAGCGTAACAGGCGTCCTATCGTTCGTTGGGAGGACGTGCCGCGCACTGAAGTTTGGGGCCAGGTGGTTTCGGGAGTATCTATGAGTACATCGAAGAGTGGGCAGCCAAAGCGCCCTATGGTGGCAGAGGCGTTTGCGGCGTCTCGGTCCGGGTATGCGGGCGTTGGGGTTTTGAGTCTGGTCATCAACCTGTTGATGCTGACGGGTCCGATGTTCATGCTG
>NZ_LMCI01000007.1:0-66893 GCF_001623145.1 Pseudovibrio sp. W64
TTGGTACGCCCAAGGGGAATCGAACCCCTGTTTCCGCCGTGAAAGGGCGGCGTCCTAACCGCTAGACGATGGGCGCTCACATAGTGAGAAGACTTTTCATAGCCTTGTCTTCAAGCAGATAACTGCCTGGTATCGCAATAGAAGCCTTTGGTACGCCCAAGGGGAATCGAACCCCTGTTTCCGCCGTGAAAGGGCGGCGTCCTAACCGCTAGACGATGGGCGCCTAGGCTTCGCTTTCGCGATGGACGGGGGTATATTGGCTAATCCCCCGCTTGGCAAGCCCCCTCCTTGAAAGAAAAGGGGGTTTATCCACCTATCTCGCAACAAAATCCGTACGTGCGATTTTTCGTCCGGTGACAGGATCAACATAGACAAGAGCCTGCGTCGGACCTTCTTTGATCAGCATCACCAGATTTCCGTCCATCTGAGTAACAGATATAACCTGTGCTTCAGGGCCAATCGCAATTGTTGCAGCAATACTATCTGCGCTAACATTGGAATTGCCGGCGTTAATCTTATAGAAGATAGCCGCAAAGACAGCTAATAAGCCAAGCACCATGACAAGGCTTGATCCCATCAGGAGGCGACGTAACTTCCCTTGAAGCCTCAAAGCTGCTGGATCAAGTTCGTTCTGTACAGTCTCATCGCTGTCAGTATTAGGATCACGCATGAACGATAAATCTCCTGAGGGCACCCAGCCACTCACAAACTCTGTAATTGCCGACGAGCAGCAACCAACAGTCATCACCCCGGAACCGGAAGATACCGGTCGCCGCTTGGATGCTGTGCTTGCTGCGCATATAGATGACTTCAGTCGCAACCGACTTCAAGCCTTGATCCGGGCTGGTCAGGTTCAAATTGGCCAGCGCACGGTGTTGGAGCCTAAATATAGAGTCTGTGCCGGAGATACAATCACTCTTATTGTTCCAGAGCCGGAAGACGCAGAACCGCAGCCAGAGGACATTCCGCTCAATATCGTTTTTGAGGATGACGACCTGATCGTCGTCGACAAACCCGCCGGCCTTGTTGTGCATCCAGGTGCCGGGAACCCAACGGGTACACTGGTCAACGCCTTGATTCACCACTGCGGTTCATCTTTGTCTGGTATTGGCGGCGTCAAGCGCCCTGGCATCGTTCACCGCATCGATAAAGACACAACAGGTCTGCTCGTTGTTGCTAAAAACGACATGGCCCATCAGGGCCTCGCAGCTCAGTTTGCCGACCATGGCAAAACCGGCCCACTGGAGCGCGCTTATAAGGCTCTTGTCTGGGGTGCCCCAACAGCACCAAAGGGCACAGTAGACGCCAACCTTGCCCGCTCGACTGCAAACCGACAGAAAATCTCGGTGCTGAAAACCGGCGGTCGCCACGCCATCACCCACTGGCAGGTGCAGGAACGGTTTGGCCCTCAAGACGCAGCACCCGTTGCAAGCTTGATCGAGTGCCGTCTGGAAACAGGCAGAACCCACCAGATCCGCGTACACATGTCCCACATCGGAAATCCGCTAATAGGTGATATGGATTACGGTTCCGGGTTCAGAACCAAATACAATAAATTCCAAGAACCACTGAAAACCCAGTTGGCGGATTTCAAGCGACAGGCCCTGCATGCAGGACTTTTGGCGTTTGCGCACCCAAGAACGCAGGAATTCATGAAGTTTGAATCGGAGTTACCCGCTGATTTTGCTGGTATTCTTCAATCATTACGAAAAATTTAGGCCAAAAAGATTGCCGATCTGGTAGCGTTTTGGCCACAATGTTCCCATATAGACACTTCAGGTGCGCTTCATCTGAAGGCACCAATGTGTGTTTGCCGAAAAGCCTGATCCTTCGATCAGGCGGGAACACCAAGCAAGGAGGGGTGCTTTATGGCCCGTAACCTACCAGCCCTCACGGGTGGCGAAGGCGGTTTAAGCCGCTATTTAGATGAGATTAGAAAATTCCCGATGCTTCAGCCGCAGGAAGAGTACATGCTCGCCAAGCGCTACCGGGAACACGACGAACCAAAAGCTGCTGAAAGACTTGTAAATTCTCACCTGCGCCTCGTTGCAAAAATTGCAATGGGCTACCGTGGCTATGGCTTGCCTCTGGGCGAAGTTATCTCAGAAGGTAACGTCGGTCTGATGCAGGCTGTAAAACGCTTTGAGCCGGACAAAGGCTTCCGCCTGGCAACCTACGCCATGTGGTGGATCAAGGCTTCCATTCAGGAATACATCCTGCGCACATGGTCGCTCGTTAAAATGGGCACCACAGCAAACCAGAAGCGCCTGTTCTTCAACCTGCGTCGCGTCAAAGGCAAAATTCAGGCGTTTGAAGATGGTGATCTGCGTCCGGATCAGGTCCAGCACATTGCGACAACTCTCGGTGTAACCGAGAAAGAAGTTGTTTCCATGAACCGCCGTTTGGGTGGCGACTCTTCCCTGAACGCACCTCTGCGCTCCAGCGAAGGAGAATCCAGCGAGTGGCAGGATTGGCTCGTGGATGATGCCGAGAGTCAGGAAGCAGTTCTGGCTGAGCAGGAAGAATACGATGTACGCCGCGATATGCTGAAAAACGCGATGGGCGTGCTGAACGAGCGCGAGACCCGCATTTTTGAAGCTCGGCGACTTTCTGAAAGCCCGATCACTTTGGAAGAACTCTCAACCGAGTTTGGCGTAAGCCGCGAGCGTGTACGCCAGATTGAAGTGCGTGCTTTTGAGAAGGTTCAAAAGGCCGTTCAGGAAAGCGCCATGGCAATGGCAGGTCATGAGGCAGGTGCATAAAGTGTGCTCCCCTCACGGGGCTACCGATTTCTCAGGTAAGGCCAAAACTTAAAGCAACTCGCGTAGTCAACATGGCTGCAAAGTGCTTTAAGACGCTCAGCTGCATAAAAGTTGAGTTGAATTAACTTAAAATACAAATCAACTGTAGGAACACCCTTTTAAATAAACAGCTAAGCTTGTCGTCCCCTCAGAGCTTTCCTAAGGTTAATGATGAGGGGAATTTATGTGAGTTGGGTCACTTCCCCTTTTGGGGGGAATTACATGTTCGGCTCTAGCTGGCTGTCACAAACCAACCGTGCACTTGCAGCGGTTGTATCCTGTCTATTCATTGCAATAGCAATACTTGTCCGTACCCTATACCCGCAGGTACTGGATAACGTCGGATATCTCAGCCAAAACGCGCTGCAATTGGCATGGCCAAACACAACTTCTACGCCGCCAGTTTACACGATCCATCTCACGCCAGAATCAATCCAGCAAACGCAGGAGCCGATGTATCAGCGTCTGGAGCTCGCACAAATCCTTCAAAAGCTGGGGGAGCATAATCCCAAGCTTCTGATTATAGATGCAGACTTCAGAAAAGCCGATCCGACTTCCCCCACCTTAAGAAGCAGAATCTACGACGATCTGCAGCCCTCCTTGCGGGCAACTTACCCAAATCACGACCTGCTCTTACAAACCATCATCTCCCATTACCCAGTCCTGCTCAGCAGACCGTTGAGCGAAGCCGTAGCTGAAAAACCTCCTCTTTCCAACTACATAAGGTTCTCGCAGGCCACAGGGTATCAAAGCGACACCCAATACGCACACGGTTCAAATGCGCTGCTCTATCCGCTTCAACTCCAAAGCGACACAGCGCAGTTGCCATCTCTCGCATTAATGGCATGGAGCCTGTCCAATCAGACAAACACGCAACCGTTCCAGGTCACGCAAGCAGAAGATGGCTATCAGCTGAAAAGCACTGATCTGCAGATTCCTGTCACTGCAGAGGCAGAAATGCTGGTGTTCGAAACAAGCAATGCCAGCAATTTCATCCTTGCGGCGAGCGATGTCTTAAAGAACAGAGTATCCTCCAAACTCTGGCCACCAGCTTCTGGAAGTCAGTTCGTCATCGGCACTCAGGACAGAACTTCAGAACGACATGCACAGGCACTGCAAACACTTCAGTCTGGCAACTTCCTCAATATACCCACCTGGGCACAATACGCTGAAATACTGACACTAATCGGATTTGGCATCGCCATTGCGGTCATCTCCGCCACGCAAGGTTTCTGGTTAAGTCTGTCATTTACAGGCGTCGCTGTCTCGGTCATCAACGGAGTTGCATTCCACCAATTCGCTCTGCAAAACACCGTCCTTGAGCCATTCTTCCCATCCTTCGTTATCCTGCTGATATTCGCTTTCTCCTGCACAATCCGGCGTGTGACATTCAAGAGTCACAGAAACCAAACAACTGAACGCTTTGCAGGAATTCTCTCTCCCAAACAGATGCAAAAGGTACTGGCGAAGTCAGAGCAACTCCCTCTTGAGGGGCAGCAACGTGAAATCACGAGCCTCTCGACACGTTTGAGGTACTTTCACCGATATTATGAGGGTTTGTCTCCTCAGGACCTAGCAGGCTTCTCCAACGGCTTCCAAACAGCTCATCTCGATGAAGTGCATATCCACGATGGTACACTGAACACGCTGAGTACATCCGGCCTGAATGCTTACTGGAACGCACCACTCGATGATCCATTCCACGCTGCTCATGCCTGCCGAACAGCGATTGAAATGCAGAAGCAAATGAAGCGCTTCAATCTCAAGGACCGGTTCAATTTCAACCAGAAAAATATGAAGGACCACGCGGTCACAATCGATATCGGCATCTCAACCGGGCTAGCAACGCTTGGCGAAACAGGTACACGGCGTCATTTCAGATACGCCCCACTCGGCAAATGCGTTGATTTAGCGGAAGATTTAGCCCGTCATTGCAAAGATGCCGGTCACAGCGTTCTTATGTGCGAAACGACACGCGGTCAGATGCCTGAACTGGCAGCTTTGGAGACAATCCCAGTCAAAACCAGCCGTTACCAGATGCGTTCGTTTGCGTTGCTAGGTGATCCGTCGCTCGCCTTTTCAGAAAACTTCCTCAAGCTCAAGAACGTCCACTGCAACATGGTCTTCGCGCTGTTTGAGGAGAACGACAAGAAGAAAGCCCTGACGCTGATAGATGAATGCAAATCACTCTCTGAGGGCGAGTACAACACCATCTATGCTGCTTTTGAGAAATACATCCTCAGCGATCTGGCTCAACACGAGGCGGTCAAGGATGCAGCGCAATAACGGCATTTGGCCTACAAATAAAAAGAGCCCCCGAAACTCGGAGGCTCAAATTTTAGTTTAGACCTATACCGGTTAGCGCAGTTCAACCGCGTAGGTTTCAACTGGAGGCGCTGTTTTAATGAGCCCCTGCTCAATCAGAAAGTTCGCAAACCGTTCATAACGACCATTATCCAAAGCAGCTGGACGGCTGGCAAAACGCGGCAGAGTATCCGCCCAGGCACGCTTGTTCAGCTCATCATCCAGATTTGGATAGACCTCAAGGAAGCTCTTCCAGGAGTCCTGCGGATTATTAAGCAGATAAACGGTAGCCGCCTCAATCGCATTGATGAACTTCTTCAAACGCGGATCATCCAGCTTGTCTTTGTGAGCCACATAAATCAGCTCATCATAGACTGGCACGCCGTTCTCTTCAGGATAAAACGCGCGACCTTTCGCACCTTCAATCTCCATCTGGTTCAGCTCGAAGTTACGGTAACCACCAATCACCGCATCAACCTGCCCAGCCATCAGAGATGGTGAGAGCGAGAAGTTTACGTTGATCAGCTCCACATCGTCAGAACTTAGGCCTGCATTGGAAAGCATCTTCCCAAGCATGGCGTTCTCAAACCCGGATGTGGAATAACCAATACGCTTGCCTTTCAGGTCTGCAATCTCCTTGATCGGTCCGTCTTCCAAAACAATTAGCGTGTTCAGAGGTGTAGAGACCAGCGTCCCGATCCGCATTATCGGCATGCCCTCATCAATTTGCGGGTGCAACGTCTGCTGATAGGAAACTGCAATGTCACCCTGCCCTGCTGCAACAAGCTTTGGTGGCATGGAAGGATCAGCAGGCTCAATCAGCTCAACATCAAGGCCCTCTTTTTCAAAGAACCCCCGTGCCTTGGCAACCACGATTGGTGCATGGTCTGGATTCGCAAACCAATCCAGCAACACAGTCAGCTTGTCCGCTGCTTGCACTTGAAGCGTGCTCGCAAGCATTGCCGCACCAAACAGCATACCTAGTTTTTTCATAAGGTTACGTCCTCATACTCTGAGACCTAGATCTCTTTCTGCCAATAGATCATCCGAGAAGTGCCGAACTCAACAACTGCCCTCAGGCTCAACACCATCACCGCAAGCAAAATCAACGCCGCAAACATCGTCGCTGTTTGCATGCGTGCATTGGATTGCAACATGATGAAAGCTAGTCCCCCTTTTGCACCAACCCACTCTCCAACCACCGCCCCAATAGGAGCGAACACCGCTGCAATGCGCATACCAGAAGCCAGAGATGGCAAGGCGGCTGGAATGCGAATGTAGCGAAGTGTTTGCCAGCGGTTCAGACCGTGCAGCTTGCCAAGGTCGAGCAGTGATTGATCAGTCCTGCGCAAACCATCGAAGAAAGTCGAGGTCACAGAAAAGAAGATCACAATCACGGCCATCACAACCTTGGAGGCGAGCCCAAAGCCGAACCACAGCACCAGAAGCGGTGCAATTGCAAACACAGGAAGAGATTGGGTCGCTGCAATCGGAGGCAGCAGAAACAGGCGTATCCGAGGAGACACTGCCAGCAAAACAGCCAGCGAAGCTCCAGCGCTCACGCCAAAGAGAAAACCGAGAACAGTCTCCCAAGCGGTAATGCCTGCATGATGCAGCAAGAAAAAACCTTGATTGAGAAAAGCGGAAAAAACCGCCGCCGGACCTGGCAACAGAAACGGGGGAAACTCTCCAATCTGAACCACACTTTCCCAAATGGCGATAAAAAGCAAAATCCCGAAAAGACTTCGGAGAATTCGTTTCAAAGCTCGCTTCAGCATGCAGACTCCCAACAATGGTATTGGGCATCACAAACAGGCGGAAGAACGGAGCTACATCAGCTCTCTGGGATGTTTTCAGCACAGGATCTCCCGTTACAGCAAAATGCAAACATGGAGATCCGGGAAGAATGGCTCAGGTCCCGTCCCTTCGCCGGCATTACCCGGATCAGGTTCAAAGGGTTTAGCTCATCGCAATCTCAGCTTTTCGAAAGAAAAGCACCCCTCGGAATAGCAAGGAACATGCGCGTTTCTGCTGAAGGATGCAAGCAGATTTTGCTCTGACGGACGACAGCATAATGAAAAAGGCCTCAGCTCTGAGAGAGCCAAGGCCTTTGAAATCTAATCTAAATATCTGAAACTAGATTACTTCCAGCTCTTGATTGCCTGTGCGATAACTTTGTTGCCGGTTGTACCTTTTTCAAAGGTCAACATTGCACGGCGACCACTGTTGTACAGCAGTGGAACATCAATCCACTCACGCTCAGCAAGACGCTTCAGGTTCTTCGCTTTTTCTTCATCACTGTCAGACAGCGCAATCCAGAAGAGAGTGTCAGAAACCTTCACGGCAGCACCATCAAGCGGGTCACCAGCTTCAGACTCTGTCTTCTTCAGGATCAGGCCAGGCACCTTCTCAACACCTTTGCCATCAAATCCTTCTGGGAAGATGAAGTTCAGCTCAAGCAGATGGCTGGCTGGCAAAGACTGATCACTATTCGGCTTCAACGTCATCTCAACAGAGAAGTTACGAGATGGCAGCGTCGCAACAGCTTTGATAACAGAATCGCCGTTAGCTTCATCCAGTGACCAAACAACGTTCCCGCGTGATGCAGAACCTGCTGCGCCCGGCGTCAAAGCCTCTTCGTAAAGTATGCTCTGTTGTGCAACAGGAGAAACCGCAGCTTCCGTTCCAATGGTTTCAGCTGGCGGAACAGAATTGGTCTCAACTGCAGTACTTTGCTGTGCAGGCTCCGTCACCGGCAAAACCTGCTCAGAAGATGTGTCTTCTGCCGGTGCTGCTGGAGATTCAACCACACGCACGACTGGAGGCTCAGCTGTTGTCTCGGTTGGCGCAGCGCTGGATGAATTCCGGGTAATCCGGGTCGTCTGAACCCGCGTCGCATCCGGAGAAACCTTTGCCCCTTCATCAGATGGCAACAAGCGGTCAGTGTTCTTCTTCGGCGTGCGTTCCGGCTGAACCCGAAGCGGCTCATCTTCATTCGAAGGTGCGCTCTCTGGCGCAACAGTCTCACCGGTTTCAACTGGAAGAACCAAAGAGAGAATAACATCGCGCAGACTATAGACACCTGCGGTAACGCCCAAGATTATCAGTATGACCACAATGATGCCGACAATACCCGATGTGTTGGAAGGCTTCAGCCCTTCTTCCTGCTCAATCGCATCACCAACGCGCTGCGCAACGGCTGGCTTGCGGGAGGAAGCAGGTTTACGGCTCGTCTTTGGCTTAACCTTGGCAGGCTCATCGATCTCAGGACGCGACTTACCTTTTGTTTCCAGCTTAGTGCGACGTGCCTCACCCGGCACCCAGGAGCGCTCTTCTGCGCTCGTCTCAACAGCACCTTTGGTTGGCAGAGACGCAGCAGGTTCACCCGTCTCTTTGTCATCCATAGAGCCAAGGTCAGGCTCTTTGCGCTCGCTGGCAGATTCAGGCAGCTGATCACGCGCCATCTGATTGGCCTGATGAGCGGCGTTGCCGAGATCCTGCGCGGCACGAACCGCCTCTTTAAACACGTCTGCTTTAGCAGCAGGTGCTTTTGGCTCATCGCGCGCTGGAGTATCGGCCTTTGTACCTGCCTTAGGCGTATCGCCAGCAGGTGAAGATGCAGCAGAGATTTCTGGAGCTGCAGGTTTTGGAGCACTTGGAGCTGGGGTGGTTTTAGACCGCCCCAACCCGAGAGACTCACGAGCAGCTTCCGCTTCGACCTTACGAATGGCCTCTTCAAGCTTCAGCTGCTCCTCAGTGATCTGGGAGGGAGACAGAGGTGGGTCGTAACTTTTAAGTTGCTTTACAATTGCATTCCGCGCGCGTTGATAAACTGCCCGCCGTGCAGAACCTGTGTTCTCTTGTAAACCAGCTACCGCTTTTTTTAGAACGGAATTGTAGTCCGCCATTTAACTGCCCATTGCCCCCAGAGCTTCATTTCAAGACTTAATCCTGGAATGGATTCTGAACCAGGATTGTGTCATCACGTTCAGGGCTTGTTGATAACAGAGCAACCGGAGCACCAATCAGCTCTTCAACATGCCGAACGTATTTCACAGCTTGTGCTGGCAATTCTGCCCAAGTCCGTGCGCCTTTGGTCGTTTCCTTCCAACCAGGCAGGGTCTCATAAATAGGAACAACCCGCGCCTGAGCACCTTGAGATGCCGGAAGGTAATCGATTCGCTCACCATCTAGCTCATAACCAACACAAATCTTAATTTCATCCAGTCCGTCCAAAACGTCAAGCTTTGTCAATGCAATCCCATTGATTCCGCTGGTGCAAACGGTTTGACGGACAATCACTGCATCAAACCAGCCACACCGACGACGACGACCAGTGTTCGTTCCAAACTCGTGCCCGCGGGTACCGAGGAACTCACCAACTTCATTCTGCTGTTCGGTTGGGAACGGACCTTCACCGACACGAGTGGTGTAAGCTTTGGTGATACCCAGAACGTAATCGATGGAGTTTGGACCCAGACCACTACCAGCAGCAGCCTGACCTGCAACTGTATTGGAGGAGGTTACAAACGGATAAGTGCCGTGGTCGTTGTCCAGCAGCGCGCCCTGCGCACCTTCAAACAACAAACGCTTACCTTCACGGCGTGCTTTGTCCAGCATGTACCAGGCTTTATCCATGTACGGCAGGATCTTATCAGCTACGTCATCCAGCTCTTTGTAGATGGTCTCAGCCGCGATCTCATCGCGACCCAGACCGCGCAGAATAGCGTTGTGGTGGGTCAGCAGACGATCAATCTTGGCTGGCAGCGTGCTCATGTTTGCCAGGTCCATCACGCGAATTGCACGACGACCGACTTTATCTTCATAAGCAGGGCCGATACCGCGTTTGGTGGTACCGATTTTGGTGCCTGCCGGACTTGCATCTTCACGCAAAGCATCAAGCTCGCGGTGCAGGCTCAAAATAAGAGTAGCATTGTCAGCAACACGCAGGATTTCCGGGGAGATCTTAACGCCCTGCTCTTCAAGACGTGCAATCTCAGCCACCAGTGCATGAGGGTCAATCACAACGCCATTGCCAATGACAGAAAGTTTCCCACGAACAACACCAGATGGCAGCAGTGCCAGCTTGTAGCTCGTTCCGTCAATTACAAGCGTATGACCTGCATTGTGTCCGCCTTGGAAGCGTACAACGATGTCGGCTTGCTCAGAGAGCCAATCGACAAGTTTACCCTTACCTTCGTCACCCCATTGTGACCCAACTACGACAACGTTGGCCATGATTCTTCAGCCCTCCTGCGGCTGCCAGCGTATTCCTAAAATACGCCGTCATACGATTTGCTATTTCTGTATAAAGTGGCTTGCCAGCTCAGAATGCAAATCGTGAGAGACAACATAAGAAACCCCAGCGTAAGAGCCGGGGCGCAGTTACAGCGCCTTATAATCTGTCAATCTCTTAAATACGAGCCCTTTTCCTTCAAAATTAGGCCAAGACTGTAATTTTTGCGATCAGAGTGAACCTCTGTTGATTGTTTTACTCGCAAATCGGGTGGTACAGGCACAACAGCAAGTGATATTACTAGCGTAAGTTCCAATTTCTCATTTTTTGCAATTCCTGCAAGAAATTTCACTAAGTTGAATACGCTTTATGAACGCACAAAAACTTGACTGGCTGGGCTGGTCTATTCTTCTATTGCTGGGCACCCTGTGGGGTGGCGCATTTTTCTTTGCCAAAGTCGCGGTCGCAGAACTCAATCCCATCACACTTGTTTTCTTAAGAGTAGCAATCGCAGCACTCGCCATGTGGGGCTTCTTACTCATCTCAAAGCAGTCCATACCGCTCTCTACAAAATGGATTGGCAGCTTCCTCCTGCTGGGCTTCTTAAATAACGTAGTCCCCTTCTCCCTCATCTTTTGGGGGCAGCAATACATTGCCTCTGGATTGGCATCCGTGCTCAACGCCTTCACACCCATCTTCACGATGATTGTCATGCAGGTCCTCAGCAATGAGGAGAAGCTGACAGCAACCAAGCTCGTCGCGGCAGTGATCGGGGTTATCGGAGTTGCCATCATGGTTGGCAGTGATGCTCTAAGCGGTGCCAGCAATCAGGTTTGGCCTCAGCTCGCAGTTTTAGGGGCCGCTCTCTCGTATGCATTCGCCGCGTTCATCATCATGCGTCTCAAAAAGCTACCACCAGCAGCTCTGGCAACCGGCCAGCTCTCCGCTTCAACAATCTTGCTGATACCTGCGCTCATTTATACAGCGCCAACTCAGCAACTGATGGAGGCATCCGCTTCAACATGGGCAAGCGTTCTCGTTCTCGCTCTCGCTTGCACTGCTTTTGCTTACATCCTGTACTTCCAGCTTTTCAAACTCGCAGGAGCAACCAACGCAGCTTCTGTCACGCTTGTAATACCAGTCAGCGCAATCATTCTGGGCGCAATTTTCCTGAATGAACGCCTCGAAGCCAACCACTGGATTGGCATGGCAGCAATCTTCATTGCACTGCTACTGATCGATGGTCGCTTAACCAGCAAATGGATAGGCAAGAAACAAGCAATCGCATAACAAAAATGCCTCCAGACCCTACCACAGTTAGGATCTGGAGGCTTCTTATTAAGCAACAGTCAGCGGTATCAGCAGCGCTTCAGATAAGCAGCCAAAATATCGCGTGCAGCAAGCAGATCACTCTTATCAATCATCTCGGTAACTGTGTGCACATAACGAGTGCCAACCATGATACCGACTGCTTTAGCACCAGCAGCCGCCTGCTGAGCAGCAGCCCCATCCTGTCCGCCACCCTTCAACATGGTGCGCTGGTAGGGAATCTCTTCCTCAATAGCCAGAGTTTCGATTTCTTTTACAAGCTCCAGATCGGCAATGAACCAGCCGTCCTTCACGTGCAGCCCAAACCCCTTGCCTTGCTCAGTCGTTTGATCTTGCTCTGGCACCCCAGGCGTATCGCAAGCAAGCGTGATATCAACGCCAAGGCCGATATCTGGTTTAATGGCATAGGCCGCAGTCTTCGCACCGCGCAGCCCAACCTCTTCCTGACAGGTAAAAGCAACATAGATTTCGCAGGTATGATCCGCATCCCCAAGCGCACGCATAGCTTCAATACCAAGCCAGCATGCGACCCGGTTATCCATCGCTTTGGAGACAACTTTTTCGCCCATCTCAATCAGCGGCTCATCAAGAGTGACCATGTCACCTACTTTGACCACCTCCTTGGTCTTCTTACCAAGACCAAGATCGATGATGAACTCAGTAACTTCAGGGATCTTTTTGCGCTCTTCAGGCGGAGCAATGTGAACTGGTCGCCCAGCCGGATTCATCACCGCCTTCAGATCACCCTCATCTGTGGAGACCAGTACTCGACGGGAGAAGAGATTGCGTGCATCAAAACCGCCGACCGGCTGCACATAGACAAAGCCTTTCTCGGTGATATGCGAAACAAGGAAGCCAATCTCATCCATATGGCAGAGCAGCATAACCTTTTTTGGTTTCTCACCATTTTCAGGCGCTTTGCGTGCATCACGGCGGCAGATAAGAGACCCCATGGCATCCGTTTGAACATCATCAAACAGGCCTTCAATCTCTTTCAGAATAATCTCACGTACTCGATGCTCATGCCCAGGAACACCAGGAGTTTCACAGAGACGGCGCAGCAGATCAATATTCATAATAGCTTTCTACTTCGAAATGGAACCAGCCTACATCATGGCGCCAAGTTCAAAGATAAGCAATTTCCACTAGCCACATGACCACCGGAAAAAGAAAAGGCGGCTAGAAGGCCGCCTTTTCCTAACCTATTCCCAAAAATAGCTTAGCCCTATTGAGGGAAATGCAGAAGCTTTGCCTGGTTCACCTGCGCAATCGCAGCGATTTCATCCACGGTCGTCTCAGCAATTTCACCATCAATCTCAACAAGACAGATCGCCTCTTCACCTTCAACCTTACGGCCAAGGTTAAACGTCGCAATGTTGATCTTTGCATCACCAAGAATGGAGCCCAGCTGACCAATAAAGCCTGGCTTATCCTGGTTGGTCACATAGAGCATGTTCTCGCCAAGCTCTGCTTCCATGTTGATGCCTTTGATCTGAATGATACGCGGCTTCTGATCACCAAACACCGTACCAGCAACAGAACGTTCCTGACGCTCGGTGATAACTGTCAGGCGAATGTAGTTCTCATAAGCACCATGCTGTTCGCGGCGAACATCTTCAATCACAATGCCGCGCTCTTTAGCAACTTCAGGAGCAGAAACCATATTCACAGTTTGCAGCAGAGGACGCAGAACACCTGTAAGTGCAGCAGCAGTCAAAGCCTTGACGTTCATTTCTGCAACATCGCCTTCGTATTCAATACGAACCGCTTTGATGCCTGTCTCTGTCGCCTGACCAGCAAAGGAACCGAGCTGCTCCGCCAGTTTCACAAATGGAGCAAGGCGTGGCGCTTCTTCTGCAGTAATAGACGGCATATTCAGAGCATTAGAAACAGCGCCATTGACCAGATAGTCAGACATCTGCTCAGCTACCTGCAACGCAACGTTTTCCTGAGCTTCAGAAGTGGAGGCACCAAGGTGAGGCGTACATACGAGGTTTGGAGCACCAAACAAAACGTTTTCTTTAGCTGGCTCTACAGTAAACACGTCAACTGCAGCACCCGCAACCTTACCACTGTCCAGCGCAGCACGCAGAGCATCTTCATCAACGAGACCACCACGGGCACAGTTGATGAGGTAGACACCATCTTTCATGGTCTCGATTGCATCCGCATCAATAATGTTACGGGTACGATCAGTCAGCGGGGTATGCAGTGTAATAAAGTCAGCGCGCTTGAAGAGGTCTTCCAGTTCAACCTTCTCAACACCAAGATCGATAGCACGTTCATGAGACAGGAACGGATCGAACGCAATCACCTTCATTTTCAAACCGATAGCACGGTCTGCAACGATAGAACCAATGTTACCGCAGCCAACCAGACCCAGTGTTTTTGAGGTGACTTCGTTACCCATAAAGCGGGATTTTTCCCACTTGCCAGCCTGCGTGGAAACATCAGCAGCCGGGATCTGACGGGTCACTGCAAACATCATCGCAATCGCATGTTCAGCAGTCGTGATGGCATTGCCAAACGGCGTGTTCATCACGACGATACCCTTGGCAGTCGCTGCCGGAATATCAACGTTATCGACACCAATACCAGCGCGACCGATAACCTTCAGGTTGGTCGCTGCTTTGATGATTTTCTCTGTTGCTTTGGTCGCGGAACGGATCGCCAAGCCATCATATTTACCAATGATTTCAGCGAGTTTTTCTTTATCCTTGCCCACGTCTGGCAGGAAGTCGACATCGCAACCGCGTTCTTTGAAAATCTGAACTGCTTTATCAGAGAGCTTGTCGGAAATAAGAACTTTAGGAGCCATCGGGCTAACCTTTCAAGTCAACGAAGGTACCCTCCCATTCACATGTTGCGGGAGACAGATACACTTCTTGCGTCAGGTTAACCGGTCACACAGGGCGACCGGAACTTTTTCGTTCAAAAAAAGGAGTTTTAAGCAGAAACCAGCTTTGCTTTTTCAGCAGCAAAAGCATAATCCAACCAGGGAATAAGCGCTTCTACATTGGCAGTTTCAACCGTCGCACCACACCAGATCCGAAGACCAGACGGCGCATCGCGGTATGCTCCAATATCGAATGCCACTTCTTCTTTGTCGAGCAGGTTCACGATCGCTTTGGCAAATGCAGCTTGCGCTTTGTCATCATGCTTCGTGATTTCCGGATCAACAATCTTCAGACAAACAGAAGTATTGGAACGGGTTGCCGGGTCTACTGCCAGGAAGTCAACCCAATCAGTTTTCTTAGCCCAAGTAGTGATTGCAGCGGTATTTGCATCAGCACGCGCAATCAGTGCTTTCAGACCACCCAGTTCTTTGGCCCAACCCAAAGCATCCAGATAATCTTCAACGCAAAGCATGCTCGGCGTATTGATGGTAGCGCCCTCAAACACACCATCGATCAGCTTGCCACCTTTAGTAAGGCGGAAGATCTTCGGCATCGGCCATGCAGGCGTATAGCTCTCAAGGCGCTCAACAGCACGAGGCGACAGGATCAGAATGCCGTGAGCAGCTTCACCACCCAACACTTTCTGCCAGGAGTAAGTTACAACATCCAGCTTATCGAATTCCAGTTCCTGCGCAAAAGCTGCAGAAGTCGCATCGCAGATGGTCAGGCCTTTACGGTCTGCCGGAATAAAATCACCATTCGGCACACGCACACCTGAGGTGGTACCGTTCCAGGTGAAGACCACATCGTGGTCGAAATTTATAGAGTTGAGGTCTGGCAACTCGCCATAGCCAGCTTCAATCTTGCGTGCATCCGCAAGCTTGAGCTGCTTCATGACATCGCTAACCCAACCGGACCCGAAGCTTTCCCAGGCAACCATATCAACTGGGCGCGCACCAAGCAGCGACCAAAGTGCCATTTCAACAGCACCTGTATCAGAAGCAGGAACAATTCCGATTTTATAATCAGCAGGCACTTCGAGGACTTCACGCGTCAACTCGATAGCTTCTTTCAGCTTAGCCTTACCAATCTTTGCACGGTGAGATCTGCCAAGAGGCGCATCTGCAAGGATTGCAGGTGTCCAGCCCGGACGCTTGGCACATGGACCCGAAGAAAAGTTCGGGTTTACCGGTTTTGTGGCCGGCATTGTCGTATTCGTCATAATGACTACCCTTTCAGATAGGTGCCCCTCGTTGGGGAGGGGTGTCCCACCGACGGGTCTATGCGAAACGACTTATCTCGTCAACAAATGTTTTTTTTGCAGAGCAACATTCAATCAATTAAACGTTGCGTATGATTAGATATATTTTGTATATCTACCCAGTGGATAACCAATCTTTCAATTCCGCATATCCTCTGGTTTTGATCAAAAAAAGAGCCTGTCGCAGGACAGGCTCTTGAAAATTTTGGTCAGAAGTTAAACTGGAGACGCACCAGTCCGTGACCTAATATTTTGTGACGATCGGCTGGTCATATCCACCATTGGAAAACCCACCAAATTCATAACGCAATCCAACACGCACTTCATGCGCAGCAAGATTGTCATACTTGATACCGGAGGTCTTACCATTGCTGGAGAACGACTTTGTCTTCACCGCACCAATGTTCAGATAGCGGTAACCTGCATCAATTTTCCAGTTATCATCGATCTCATAGGACGTACCTGCCATAAGAGCCCATGAGAAATTCCACCAATGTCCTTTTGGATATTTGACTCTGGTACCATCTGGATTGATCGCACGGACGTTCTTTGCGTTCACGTAAGATGCGCCAACACCAGCTCCAACATATGGAGTCAAGCCATTGTAATACCCTAGGTCAGCATAGACATTCCAAAGAACAGTCCAGACATCGAGTGTCGCAAACTCATCTGAGGTGCCGGAAGTACTACAAGTACCAATACACTCAGCTTTTGCTGTAAAGTCAGCATCCCATTCATAGTCCAGTGTCACATCTGTGCGAATGAAATCGTTCACACGATAACCAACACCAACACCAACAATTCCCGTTGGCTCTAATTCTTCATCATTGAATTTGATATGGGAGAATTTCGCTTTTGGATTCTGATAGACTTTGTAGCCGATATCACCACGCAGATACCACCCACCACCGATTTCCACTTGTGGGAGCTCTGGCTCTTCTACGAATACAGGTGCTGGGAGGTCGGCTGCATAAGCAACACCAGACGAAACCAGCGCAGCTACGCTCAATGTCAGCACCTTACTAAAATACTTCATGCTTATGTCCCCTCAAACGGCACCTGTCATGCGAGATGATTGCCCTTGATTAAAACCTAAGCACTTTTTACAGAGAAAGAATTACCTATAAATTAACCAGTATTCTTAACCCTAATATTTATTATTAACAAACAACTAACAGGCACAAACCAAGCAAATGCTAGAAAGTTAATTTACATTTACTCATGCACCCCTCAGATTTCAAATCAAAGAAAGCGGACATCCGAAGATACCCGCTCTCAAAACTCGATAAATTAAATAGTTTCAGCTAGCTAGCTGCAGCCTTTTTCACTGCATCAACAATGCTATCAACCACCTTATTCAGAAGATTTGCATCATCAGCCTCACCCATCACACGAATGAGCGGCTCAGTACCAGAAGCGCGAATAACAAGGCGACCCTGTTTACCAAGCTTCTCTTCTCCAGCCTTAATAACCGCTTTTACAGCCTTATCTTCGAGAGGTTTACCACTCGCATAGCGCACATTCTTAAGGACCTGAGGCACTGGCACGAATCGGTTACAAACCTCTGAGACCGGCTTCTTCGTCTTCTTCACGCAAGCAAGAATCTGTAATGCAGCGACGAGGCCATCACCAGTCGTACCAAAGTCAGACATCACAATATGGCCGGACTGCTCTCCGCCAACATTGAAGCCACCTTCACGCATCCGCTCAACAACATAGCGATCACCAACTTTGGTACGTTCAAGAGAAAGGCCAAGCCCTTTCAGGAAACGCTCCAAACCTAGATTCGACATCACGGTCGCAACGATGCCTGGCGCCGAGAGACGGCCATCTGCTTTCCAGGATTCAGCAATCACGGCCATCAGCTGATCTCCATCAACCACCTTGCTGTTTTCATCCACGATGATCACACGGTCTGCATCACCGTCCAGCGCGATCCCGATGTCCGCCCGAACTTCATGAACCTTTTTTGCAAGTGCATCTGGTGCAGTGGAACCGCAGTCCTTATTGATATTGAAGCCATCCGGATCAACACCCAACGGGAACACTTCTGCACCCAACTCCCAAAGGATCTCAGGAGCAACCTTATAGGCAGCACCGTTTGCACAATCGATCACGATGCGCATGCCATTCAAGTTCAAATCACGCGGCAAGGTGCGCTTTGCAAACTCAATGTAGCGATCCTTCATGCTGTCGATACGCGTTGCTCGACCCAGAGTGTCTGGTGCCGGCAAGCTTTGGCTCATGTCACTATCGATGAGACGTTCAATTTGAAGCTCAACTTCATCAGACAACTTGAACCCATCTGGACCAAAGAACTTGATCCCGTTGTCTTCGAATGGGTTATGGCTCGCAGAAATCATGACACCAATGTCAGCACGCAACGAACGCGTCAACATTGCAACCGCTGGGGTTGGCATCGGGCCAAGCACAAAAACATCCATACCCATCGCAGTAAAGCCAGCGACGAGAGCATTTTCAAACATGTAACCAGACAGGCGCGTATCTTTGCCGATAACCACGCGATGCCGATATTTACCACGGCGGAACACCACACCAGCAGCCATTCCAACCTTCAGCGCAACTTCCGCGGTCATTGGCCACTTGTTTGCAGTACCGCGCATTCCATCGGTGCCAAAGTATTTTCGCGACATTTAATGTTTCCCTGAACTCTCAAATGCGGAGCGTATCGCTCACGATAAATCTAATTGAAATGGTGATACACGCTTGCCCTTGCCTGGTCCTGTCAAATGATGTGTCCAAATATTACGTTTCACCCGCAATTTGCCGCAGCAGCAAAGGTGAATTCTCATCAATACAAAGCCAAACAATTGAGCCTCAATAGCAAATGCCCGACTGAACAGCCGGGCATTTAATACTTTAAAGCGCCATCAAGAAGACTGGCTGTTAGCTCTGCGGCTGTGGGTTAAGCCCATCAGAAGCTTCACCTTCACCGCCATGCTTTTTTCCGCCGGCAGTAGGCACGCCAGTAGAGCGCGGAGTAGATGGACTATCATCACCGGTATCACGCACAGGCTGCTCACCATCAAGCATCTTGCGAATTTCATCACCGGAGAGAGTTTCATACTCCAACAAGCCTTGAGCAATCAGATGCAGCTGATCTTCATGCTCTTTCAGAACCTTATTCGCGGTCTCGTAGCCCTGATTAACGAAGCTTTTTATTTCCGCATCAACCATTTTCTGGGTTTCATCAGAAACATTCTGGCTCTTCGCAACAGAGTGACCAAGGAAGACCTCTTCTTGGTTCTCACCGTAAAGCAACGGGCCAAGCTTATCAGACATGCCAAACTGCGTCGCCATAGCCTTCGCAAGCTTGGTTGCCATCTGGATATCGCCGGAAGCGCCGGAAGTAACCTTCTCATAACCGAAGATCATTTCTTCAGCCACACGGCCACCCATAGCAACAGCAAGGTCAGCTTTACACTTCGCACGGGTCAGAGAAACCTGATCTTTCTCAGGCAACCGCATCACCATACCCAGCGCACGACCACGAGGAATAATAGTTGCTTTGTGTACCGGATCAGACGCTGGCATGTGCATTGCAACCAGCGCATGACCAGCTTCGTGATAAGCAGTCAGCTTCTTCTCTTCTTCGGTCATGACAAGCGTACGGCGTTCCGCACCCATCATCACCTTGTCTTTAGCATCTTCAAACTCAGCCATGGTGACCAGACGCTTGGAGCGGCGCGCGGCTAGAAGCGCAGCCTCATTCACAAGGTTCATCAAGTCAGCACCAGAAAAACCAGGTGTTCCGCGAGCAAGTGTATGCACGTTTACGTCTGGAGCCAAAGGCACTTTACGCATGTGAACTTTGAGGATCTTTTCACGGCCAGTGACATCTGGATTTGGCACAACAATCTGACGGTCAAAACGACCTGGACGCAGAAGCGCAGGATCAAGCACGTCAGGACGGTTGGTCGCTGCGATGATGATCACACCTTCATTCGCTTCAAAACCATCCATCTCAACAAGGAGCTGGTTGAGGGTCTGTTCGCGTTCGTCGTTACCACCGCCAAGGCCTGCACCACGGTGACGGCCAACAGCATCGATCTCATCGATGAAGATAATGCATGGGGAGTTCTTCTTCGCCTGTTCGAACATGTCACGAACACGAGAAGCACCAACACCAACAAACATTTCAACGAAGTCAGAACCGGAAATGGTGAAGAACGGCACGTTTGCTTCACCTGCCACTGCACGAGCGGTCAAGGTTTTACCAGTACCAGGAGGGCCAACGAGCAGCACACCGCGAGGAATACGACCACCAAGACGCTGGAATTTCTGCGGGTCACGCAGGAACTCAACAATTTCCTGAAGATCTTCCTTCGCTTCATCAATGCCTGCGACGTCTTCAAACGTCACACGACCAGAAGACTCGGTCAGCAGTTTCGCTTTAGACTTACCAAAGCCCATAGCTTTGCCACCACCACCTTGCATCTGACGCATCACAAAGATCCAGATACCGAGGATCAACAGCATCGGTAGCCATGAAATCAAGGCTCCAAAGAGAGAGAAACTCTCGGAAGGTGGCTTCGCGTTAATCAAAACGCCTTTGGTTTGCAGCACATCAACATATTTGGCATCACTAGGCGCATAGGTCTGGAAAGTACCGCCATTGCTGTATTTGCCGGTAATCTGTTGTTGTTGAATCGTGACCTCACGCACATCACCCTGCTCAGCTTGATTGATAAACTGAGAATAAGCGATTTCATTTGTATTGCTTCGTGAGGTCGGATTCTGAAAGAGCTGGAACAGCGCTATCAGCAACAGACCGATAATCACCCAGAGGGCAAAATTCCGGAAATTGGTGTTCATTTCGATCCCTTTACCGCAAGGTGGCGGCGATCCTCGCACGTGTCTCTGTCAAGATCATAGCGAGCCCTAATGGGCTTTCTACGTTTTCCTGAGAATGACACAGATTCTTTCTCAGTTTTCTTAAGGCCAACGGAATTTTGCCGGTTACCCCTGAAAATTCAGGATTGATGCTCCGTTAATTCCGACTTTACCAGCCCAGACGTTCAAGTTGCATTCCTCTAAAGCATAAATGCATAGATTTAACAGAACGCCAGCAAAACCAAGATTTATTCAAAATGTTCTGCTCACTGGAACCATCGAAATCCCGTAGGTCCTCGATCTTACATCAGCATCAGCTGTTGTTCGACCAATCTTCTTCCAAGGCATGTAGGATACCCCACCCGCAAAAACAATAAGCGGAGCTGTCAGAAATGCTGTTTTCAGCCAGTTAGCAGGAATTTCTAGCTCAAAATCTCCACAAAGCTCTTTTTGAACATAAGTGATTTTGAAGCTTTCTGCAGAATGCGCCGCTTTATAACGCCAGCGATCATCCCATATTCCCTCATCTCCCGGCTTAACTTCAATCTCCGGCAAGCCAGCCCTGCCGGCTTCTCGAAAGCAGAACCAGGTAGATTCGTCATGCGGTTTCGCCAGCGCGAACCGGACCCCGCCTAGAGTAGCTGCCCTGCTCCCATCTTCTGCTTTCAGAGTCTCATAAAGCCCCTCAAGCTTGGCAAGGCGCGGCATATAAGGAGCACCGGAAATGTAGCGGACGAGCCGCCCAACCAGCCTCAAGCCAATTTCATCGGGAATGTATTCCAGACACGAACTGTCAAAACGGACGGGTCCTGCACTATGAAACGTGCAGGATTTCTCAGCGACTTCATCCACCCAAACATCAATCGCATCAGCAGCACGGGCCATGCGTCGCGCCGTGTCGGAAAGCTTAGCCGCAGTCAGCCCAAGTTCGTCGAGCTCCTGCTGCGCTTGCCGAAATTTTACACGCGTAAACTGCTCATCTTCATTAGAAGGATCTTCAAACCATGGCACCTGGGCAGAATGCAAAAGCGATTTGAGCCGAACCTTGCTGATTTCGAGCAGTGGACGGCAAATCTGAAATCCATCCAACTCGCGGTCCTTACGAATACACGCAAGACCATAAACCCCACTGCCCCGCGCCAGACGCGTCAAAAACGTTTCTGCCTGATCTTCCAGATGATGACCTAGAAAGAGCCCCTCACATCCGTGGTCTTCAGCAGCCTGTCGCAAAAGAGCATGGCGCGCATCCCGGGCTTCCGATTGGATGTTTGAAGACGGTTTCTCACCAATCCAATGTAAGGTCTCATGCGGCACTTCAATGCGTCGGCAATACTGCGCAACACCTGCAGCTTCGCTGGCAGCCTCAGCACGCAAACCATGATCGACTGTGAAAGCATAAAGTTCAGGAGCAGAAAACCCCAGTTCCTGCGTCCACTGCTTCAACAGGTAAAGCAGGGCCATAGAATCAGCACCGCCGGACACACCAACGGCGATCCGGCGGAAAGACTTATACTCTCCGAAAAGCTCATTCAGCTCGTCGGAAGAAAAGAGAGCAACTTGATTAGAGGCAGTTGTCACGTTTTTGTTGAACCTTGGCCTGCTCCAGCACAGCAGGAGCTGCAAACTGGAAATTGGCGAGAAGCTGCTCATAAGTCTCACAAGCAGCGGGCGCATTCCCCATACCTGTAAGGGCAGTCCCCAATTTCAGCAAGCTTTCAGGAGCCAGTTCACTCTCAGGAAAATCAGTATAGCTTTTTAGAAAAGCTTGTGCAGCGTTCTCATACTGACGCTGAGCCAGCAGGCTTTCGCCAAGCCAGTGCTGCGCATTTGCAGTCAGCTCATGATCAGGATACATGCCAAGAAAAGTGTCAAAACCCTCGGTCGCGGCAGGGTAGTTACCACCTACCATCAGACCATAAACAGCATTGTAGTCCGACTGCGGATCACCGCTCAGCAGTTCATTTACGCTGCCAGAAAACTGAAGAGAGCCAGAACTTGGTGCAGGTGTGGAACCGGTAGGCGCAGCGTTGTTGCCGCGTGCAATCTGAGAAAGATCCAACGGACCGCTATTCGTTCCCTGTGCAGGCGTATTCAGCGTAGAAAGTTGCTGAGACCGATTTGTCGGAGCCGTCGTGCTCGGCTGCTGAACAACAGGAGGCTGGACAACGCGAGGTGTCTGCCCCGGATTTTCCAACTGCTGCAGGCGGTACTCAACGTCCTCCTGAGAACGGCGCAGTGCATCTTCAGTCAGACGCAGTTTGTGATTGAGCTCTTCAACCTTGCCAGTCAGCAAGCGAACCTGCTCTTCAAGTTGACCAAGGCGAGCAGTGTTCTGTGCGGTTTCATCATTTTTAGATGAACCGAAAAGCTGCGCAGATGCTGGTAAACTTGTAGAGGTTACAAGCGCAAGAACAATAAAGCTTGTTGCAATACGTCGGTAAAGAGCCATCAATTATCTCCTGAGACACCCTACAGGGGCCGGGTCGGAATTTCTCATCTCTTGGCAAGAGGAAAAGACGAAAATAGGGCACACACTCAGTGTTTCTCTCCTATTTGCGGCTTCTCCCCGACCAATTTCCGTTCTCCTACAAGTTTGCAGGAGTTTCAACAAAAAAGGCTCCCCCAATTTAGAGAAGCCTTTTCCATATTTCAGCGTGTCAAACTCAATTACTGACCGTTCAGAACTGTCACAGCACGACGGTTCTGGCTCCAGCAGGAAGCCGCATTACAAACGGCAACCGGACGCTCTTTACCGTAGGAAAGAGTCTTGATGCGGGTTGGGCTAATGCCTTTTGCAACAAGGTATTCCCGAACTGCAGCTGCACGTCGCGCACCCAGTGCAATGTTGTACTGGCGGGTGCCGCGCTCATCAGCGTGACCTTCAATAGTAATTGAGTAGTTTTTATAGTGTTGCAGCCACTGAGCCTGCTTGTCCAGCACTGCGCGAGCAGAACCATCAATGGAGCTCTGGTTATTGAGGAAGAATACACGATCCCCAACATTCACAACGAAGTCCTGTCCAGAGCCAGCTGCAACAGAACTATTGCCACTGGTTAGTTCAGGGCGTGTCTGCGAACAAGCTGCTGCGACGAGACACACAGCCACCACAGCGGCGAAACGCGCTCCGCGCGCGAACAGCGTCTTTGACATTTATAGAATCTCCTGTCCCTCAAACCCCGAGGGTTAAAAAAGCCCTAGACCAACTTGGTTAAGGGTAACTTGAATTTATTGGTTAATGAAGTGCTAATGCCCCCAAATTCCCGCAAGAAATTAGGGGCTCAGCTTTTTGATTAGTCGAGCAACGGAGACCACGCTGGATCTGAAGCAAAGTTTGGTGTTTGAACCAACTGTTCATTATAGCCGGTCAGGTCAACCGTCCAGACCTGAGGACCGCCCTGCTCACCCACGGTATCACGGAAGAAGGTCAACACACGTCCATTCGGAGACCAGGCAGGCCCCTCATTATGATAGCCCTCGGTGAGAATACGTTCCCCTTTGCCATCCGGACGAATAACGCCAATCATGAAGCGCCCCTGATGCACCTTGGTAAAGGCAATCAAATCACCGCGCGGCGACCACACAGGCGTAGAATACTGCCCCGGACCAAAGGAAATGCGCGTTGCTCCACTTCCATTAGAATTCATCACATAAAGCTGCTGAGAACCTCCACGGTCACTTTCAAACACCACCTGACTTCCATCTGGTGAGAAAGAAGGACTGGTGTCAATTGCAGCTGTGTTGGTCAGACGCGTTGTCCGGCGAGTACGCAAATCCATGAGATAAAGGTTGGCGTTGCTGCCTTGCTGCAAACTCATGATGACCTTTTGACCATCAGGTGAAAAGCGCGGAGCAAACGTCATACCCGGGAAGTTACCAAGAACCTCACGTTGTCCAGTTTCAATGTTGAACAGGTAAACCTGCGGATTACCGCCCACATAAGACATGTAGGTCACTTCCTGTGAGACAGGAGAGAACCGAGGTGTCAGCACAAGATCATCACCACGAGTCAAGTAGCGCACATTCGCCCCATCCTGATCCATGATCGCAAGACGCTTACGGCGCGCATCCTTCGGACCGCTTTCATCAATAAAGACCACACGGGTATCGAAGTAGCCTTTCTCACCAGTCAAACGCTGGTAAACCGCGTCGGAAATGATGTGTGCCAGACGGCGCCAGTTTTCCGGTGTGGTGAAGAACTGCTGGCCAATCAACTGCTGACCGGCAAACACATCCCACAAACGAAATTCTGCCCGGATCTGTCCGTTTGCCTGCTGCGCGATAGAACCAGTCACCAAAGCCTGAGAACCAATGGTTCTCCAATCGCCAAAGCGCGGCATGGTGCCTACATTCATTCCCTGCTGGATATGCGCTGTCGGATCAATCGGACGGAACAAGCCCGAGCGCTGCAAATCCGCTGCAACAACTTGAGAAATCTGCCCTGCCACGTCTTCCTGCAAGCCGGAACCTGCAAAGGGAGAAATTGCAATCGGCATAGGTTCAACGTTGCCCTGAGTAATATCGAGTTCAATCAGGGCATATGCAGGTTGAGAGATCGCAGCAACAGCAACAGCAGCAGCCACAAGGCGACACGCATGACGCCACAGCTGCTTAATTCCTGTTGTACGCATTGGGTTAAGCCCCATCACAAAGGACATAGACCTAAGCTCCTTTCAATCTCAATACCTAGTATCCAAGCATATCGCGTGGATCAAAATTCAAGATGACGGTTTTCCATGCATCATATTTAGCTGCTGGCAGAGAATACGGACCGCAGCGATAGACCGCGCGTTCTGCACTGCTTGCAGCAGCTCTGAATGTCGGGTTACTGCTGGAATTCAGAACCTTTATCTGCCCTTCAACTTCACCGGTACGGCTCAAGTTAAACTCTAGGCGAACGTTAAGATCTTCAGCACCAGCGGCACCCACAGGTGGGTTCCAGCACCGGGCAACCTGTCCGCGAAGCGCATCCAGTTCAGACTGGCTCATCTTCACGTTGGTCTGACCCAATTCGGATCCAAGAGAAGCCGGTTTTGCGGACTTTGCAGTCCCGCTCGACTTCGCATTCGTTTTGTTCAGCAAAGCCGCCATCTTCGAGTTAAAATCTTCCTTCTTCTTCGGCTCTTCCTTCTTCGGCGCTTTAGGGCGCGCTGGAGGCTTTGGCTTAGAACGTGGACGGACTTTAACGACCTGCTTCGGCTTTTCTGTTTTCTCGACTTCAGGACCAAGTTCTGCAGTCTCCGCAGGAGCCTTCTCTTTTGGCACTTCCTTTGGGGCTGGTTCTGGCTCAGCTGGTTCTGGTGGTGGCGGCGGTGTTTCAGCCTGCTGCACTTCCTTTTTCGCTTCCTGAACCTTCTTCACCTCTTTCTTAGCTTCACCGGTCTTTTTCTCCGGCTCTGGCTTTTCTGCAGGCTTCTTGGTCGGCTGCAACGCAGCCTCTTTGATTTCCTTCGCTTCTTTTGTGCCTAGCTGCAGCTTTGTCAGCTCGCTCACAGGCACAAGATCCACGGGCAGTGAATCCACCGGGGCAGTGGTCAGCTCTTTACCGAAGTTAAGCGAAACCGCTCCGGCAACAAGCACGACCACGTGAACAACTAGCGATGCGATAAGGCCTGCACGCATTCCCGGTTAACCCTGCTCCTCTAGAGTGACGAGCCCGATGCGCTTGTATCCAGCAGCATTGATGCGACCCATAACTTTCATGATGATTCCATAATCGGCATCCTGATCACCACGCACGTAGATACGTTCGTTGTAACCATTCTCGGCAATCGCACCGAGTTTCGCGATCAATTCATCAATAGGGATCTCAGTATCCTGAATGAACACGCCCCCATCAGACTTCACCGAAATCGCTATCGGCTCAGTATCACCTTCCATCGCTTTTGCGCGAGTTTCAGGCAGGTCAATCGGCACGCCGACAGTCAGCAAGGGAGCTGCCACCATAAAGATGATCAGCAGTACCAGCATCACGTCCACCATCGGCGTTACGTTGATCTCGCTCATCGGTGCGTGAGAATGCCTGCGGCGACCACGTCTGCCACCTGCACGACCACCACCACCAGCTGCTCCAGTGCTCATACCCATGGGTTATCCTCGCTCATCAATGCGGCGGGACAAAATAGCGGAAAACTCATCTGCAAAGCCTTCCATACGCGCGGCAAGCTTGCCGGAATCGCTCTGCAGTTTGTTGTAAGCAATAACCGCCGGAATAGCTGCAATCAGGCCCAAACCGGTCGCAAACAGCGCCTCGGCGATACCCGGAGCCACAACGGCAAGGTTGGTGTTCTTGGAAGCTGCAATAGACGTAAACGCATTCATGATGCCCCAAACCGTACCAAACAGACCAACAAATGGAGCCGCACTGCCAATCGTTGCAAGGAACAGCAAGCGCTTTTCAAGCCGCTCAACTTCACGGGAGATGGTCAAATCCATCACGCGGTCGATACGTTGCTGCAGGCTGGCAATCGCAGGCTTATCCCCTTCATGAGAGCGCTTCCACTCACGCATCGCAGCCACAAACAATGCGGACATGCCGTTATTCGCGCGGGAGGATAAAGACTTATAAAGCTCTTCGAGAGATTGGCCGGACCAGAACACATTCTCAAAACGGTTCATCTGGCGACGAGAGCGACCGTACAGAACAATCTTGTCAAAGATAATCGCCCAGCTCCAGACAGAAGCAGCGATCAGACCGATCATTACAATCTTGACGACGATGTCTGCTTCCAGAAACAACGAAATGTAGGACAAGCCCGAACCCGGAGCTGCACCCAGCTCAACAGATTGCACGTCCTGAGCCGTTGCAGCCAATGGCGTCAACAAAGCCACCGCTGCGCTCATGGCCACAACGAGTTTCATCACCTTAGAGTTCATGTAATAAGGACCTCTTGCCCTGATAACCCAAAGACCTGTCCACGGTAGAACCCCTGCCATGGACACAACCAGTCTATTAAACATTTAGCAGCCTTCCTGCCTGTCGAATTTGGCGAAACTTCGACTACAGCCAGCATTGAAGGCATAAATGAAAAGACCTGTTTAAGGTTACTGAAGGATTAAAAGGTTTCCAGTCCCGTTTACTTTGAATGAATATTGGTGATTTTTCGCGATGATTATCGCGCTTATTCGCCGTTCATTTGGGCGACTAGATCCTTGGGCAATCTGCGTGGTTTCCCGTCCGCAGAAATAGCCACAGCAGTCACACGCGCCTTGATCAAAACTTCGTCACCACGCATAACTCTCTGGCTTATAAACATTCGGACACCCTTCACCTCACTGATATCCGTATGAACTTCAAGCACATCATCGATTCGTGCAGGCTTGAGAAAATCAATATCCATATGGCGAACAGCAAACGCCAGACGCTCCCCATGCATGCCTGAATCCAGTTCATGATGATGCACACCGCGCATACGCAGCAGCTCAGTGCGGCCACGCTCCATGAACTTCAGATAAGCCGCGTGATAGACGACGCCGGAAAAGTCGGTGTCCTCGTAATACACACGCACAGGCAAAATATGTTCGTTGCCGTCAACTCGCCCTGTCAGATCGGGCCAATTTGCCTCAGTTTTTTTGGTGTTCATATCTGCAGGTCAGTCTTCATCGTGTTGAAAAAGAGCCATCTGAGGTGCATTCGGGTTGTCCGGCACCGCCAAACCAAGGTGTTTGAAAGCGATTGGCGTCAAAATTCGGCCACGCGGTGTCCGTTGTAGGTAGCCATTCTGGATAAGATACGGCTCAACAATCTCTTCAATCGCATCCCGCGGCTCAGAAAGAGCCGCTGCAATCGTCTCGATTCCAACAGGGCCGCCACCAAAGTTCAGCGCAATCTGCTTCAGATAACGCCGATCGAGGCTGTCAAAGCCAGCACTGTCCACTTCCAGCTGCCGCAAAGCCCGGTCAGCAAGCCCACTGTCAATCTCAGCATCCCCGGCAACAATCGCAAAGTCCCGCACACGGCGTAACAAACGTCCTGCAATACGCGGTGTCCCGCGGGAGCGCTTGGCAATCTCTCGTGCACCCGCATCACTCATACCGATTCCCAAGAGTCGCGCACCGCGCTTCACAATCAGCTCCAGCTCTTCCGGAGTATAAAACTCAAGTCGAACAGGAATGCCAAAGCGGTCACGCAACGGTGTCGTCAGCAAGCCAATACGGGTCGTTGCGGCCACCAAAGTAAACTTGGCAAGGTCAATCTTCACAGACCGCGCGGCTGGTCCCTCACCAATGATGAGATCGAGCTGGTAATCCTCCATTGCCGGATACAACACCTCTTCAACCGCAGGGTTGAGACGGTGGATCTCATCAATGAACAAAACATCCCGATCTTCCAGATTGGTCAGCAGCGCAGCCAGATCACCCGCTTTTGCAATCACGGGGCCGGAAGTTGCCCGGAAGTTCACCCCAAGTTCACGCGCCATAATCTGCGCCAGCGTTGTCTTACCAAGGCCTGGAGGCCCGACAAACAACACATGATCCAGCGCTTCACTCCGTGCCTTCGCTGCTCCAATGAAAACCTTCAGGTTTTCACGAGCCTGCGCCTGTCCGGTAAAGTCATCCAGCGTTTGCGGACGCGTTCCGCTGTCAATCTCGTCGCCCCGAATTTCAGGAGTAACAAGGCGATCCTCACCCTCATTCATTACGCAAGTTCCTTAAGGCCGAGGCGAATAAGTTTTTCAGCGCTGGCATCTTCACCTGCTGTTTTTACAGCAGCTGCCACAGCGGCTGAGGCCTGAGCGGGCTGATAGCCGAGATTGGAAAGAGCCGAGACAGCATCTGCCACAGGCCGGGACGCCACATTTTCCGCAACGCTTTGGGAAACAGCAATGGTGTCATCTTCAACAGAGGCAAAGGCAGGCGCTTTGTCTTTCAGCTCTGTCACGATACGCTCAGCAACGCGCTTGCCAACACCCGGCGCCCGTGTGATCGCAGTCTTATCGCCCAGCGCAATCGCGTTCGCCACTTCAGTCGCCCGCATGATGCCTAAAATGCCCAGCGCAACCTTTGCACCAACACCCTGAACGGTCATGAGAATGCGGAACCATTCACGCTCACTGTCCTCGGAAAAACCAAAGAGCTTGATCATATCCTCACGGACCATGGTCTCAATGGCCAGCACAGCAGCTTCGCCGACACGCGGCAATTGCTGCAACACGCGAGAAGGGCAATGCACCTGATAACAAACGCCCTGCACATCCAGCAGTACAAAATCATCGCCGTAACTGTCGACGACACCCTTGAGTTTCCCGATCATTTCAAACGCGCCTCCGCTGCGGCCAGACGGCCCGTTACACTACCCCGGTGATGACTATGGCAGATCGCAATCGCCAGTGCATCCGCCGCGTCGTCCGAATTAAACGTCGCCTTCGGCATCAACACCTTCACCATCATACGGATTTGCTCTTTTTCCGCATGCCCGGTTCCCACCACAGTCTTTTTCACCAGGTTCGGAGCATATTCTGAAACCACGAGATTGTGCAGAGATGGCACAAGCAGAGCGATCCCCCTCGCCTGCCCCAGCTTAAGCGTAGCTCCGGCATCCTTGTTCACAAACGTATTCTCAACCGCAGCCTCGGAAGGATCATAGCGTTCAATCACTTCTTGCAAGCCAGTGTACAACTGCTTGAGCCGTTCTGCGAGGGAGTACTTGCTGTTGGATTGTATCGTGCCGCTTCCAATGAAGCTGACGCGATTACCTTTGGCATCAATAATGCCCCAACCAGTGTTCCTGAGGCCAGGGTCAACACCCATGATTCGAATTGAATGATCCATAGAACAAACCGGTAACGAAAAATCTCCGAAGACGCTAGCCGGTAACCTCAACCAATCGCTTAATCCGTTAAAATTCAGGAGTAATCCACGCGTTCCTGCAAATCCTGCAGGTAAGGACCCGGTATGATTGAAGCATTGTCTGCACACTCCGCCTTGCAGTTGTGTCTGGTGGCTGGAGCCATCCTTTTGGCAGGTTTGATGCGCGGATTTGCCGGGTTTGGCTCAGGTATGGTCTGGATCCCCCTCGCTGCGCTGGTCATCGGCCCAAAACTCGCTGCCGCCACACTTCTCATCCTCGACACCGTCATCGCACTGCCACTCATTTTCCCGGCAACCAAGCTGTGCCGATGGAAAAGCGTCGTGCCTGCCGCCATTGGAGCGATCCTGGCTGTCTCTGTCGGCGCATGGATCCTCGCCAACGCACCACCCTTTATTCTGCACTGGGGCATATCCATCGTAGTGCTCGCGCTGCTGGCCGTCCTCATGTCCAACTGGACTTATTCGGAGGAACCCAGCCGTAAACAGAACCTCGGTGTCGGTGCACTCTCTGGCCTGCTTGGCGGCTTCAGCCAGATGCCATCCATCCCTATCTACACACTTTGGGCCACCGGCCCCCATCCACAAAACGTAATCCGCGCTAACATGATCGTGTTTATCGCGATAGCTGACGTCTCCGCGTATGCCTCCTACGCTTACAACGGCCTTTTCACAAAAGAACTCATCCCAGTCCTGATCATCGCAGGTCCAATCTATCTGGGTTGTCTTATGTTTGGTGCGAAAGCCTTCAAAAGCGCACCACTTACGTATTTCAAATGGGCCGCAAAAGGCATCATCTTCCTCGCTGCGGTCGTTTCCCTGCCATTCTTCCACGACCTCTAGCCATACCTGCCTCACTCAATTTCCCGCAGTTTCACAAGGCTAAAGGGCAAATTGCGATGTCCTCCAGAGGGTAATTGAGAAATTCTCGACAATTCCTCCAATTGTCCCGATTGGAGGAAGGCACCTTCGTAACTTATAGTCCGCACAACTAGGAAGCCTAAAACCGACCTTCTCAGCAGAGGCATATATGCTCCCAGACGTCGCAGGACTAGAATCCCCGGCCTTCTTGATGGTGTGCGCAACTATAGCGCTCGCCGGGTTGACCCGTGGGTTTGCGGGCTTCGGAGCCGCGATGATCTACATGCCCATTGCCTCCGCCATTATGGAACCAAAGCTGGCCGCAGCCTCTCTTCTCATGGTCGATGCAACAATCTCACTCCCCATGGTGGTCTCAGCCACCAAAATCTGCGACTGGAGAACCGTCCTTCCAGCAGCAGGAGGGGCAGTGATCACCGTATCTATCGGCGCATGGGTACTCACGAATGCCGATCCCTACGTTTTGCGCTGGGTTCTGTCCGGTGTGGTACTCCTCCTGCTAATCATTTTGATTTCGGGATGGCGCTACACCAAGGCACCCAACAAGCGCACCTCCTTTGGGGTTGGCGCAGTTTCCGGCCTGCTCGGTGGCATGACACAACTGGCTGGCCCTCCGGTCATCACCTATTGGATGTCTGGCCCCCTACCCGTCAGCGTCATTCGCGCCAACCTGATCACCTACTTCTTCTTCACCAGTTTCGGCTCATTTGCAGCGTTCTGGTGGAATGGCCTGATCACACAGGAGCTGCTGCTCCTCTCACTCCTGATCTGCCCGGCATACGGCCTGAGCATCTATTTGGGAGCCAAAGGCTTCTCACTATCAAGCGGTCGCTCGTACCGCGCACTCGCTTATTCACTCATCTTGGGAGCCGCCATCACAAGCATGCCAATTTTGGATGGAATTCTCAGATGATCTAAGACCATACACACACGTTGATAACGGCCACAAGAAGCCAAGAACAACCGACACATCTTGCGAAACAAAGAAAAACAACTTAGTTTCCGCAATAATATCCCTATAAACAGACGAAAAAACCAGATTTATGCCAAAATCATCGCTCGACAAGATTGACCTAGAAATCCTGAAGAATCTTCAGGAGGACGGTCGCCTAACCAACGTAGAGTTGGCAGGTAAAGTTGCCCTATCCCCATCTCCATGCCTGCGCCGCGTCAAAAACCTCGAAGACAGCGGCGTGATCAACGGCTATCAGGCATCCGTGAACCGCAAGACTGTTGGTCTTGGCATGACGGTCTTTGTTGAAATGCGCGTAGGCAAACAAAGCAAAGCGCAGATCATGTCAATCATCGAGCGCGTCACCTCTCAGCCAGAGGTCGTATCTTGTCATCTGGTCTCAGGTCAGTCTGATATCCTTGCTGAGATCGTTGTCCCAACGCTGGAAGCCTACGACGTCTTCCTCTCTGACTTCCTGATGTCACTGGACGGCGTCGAAGATGTACGCTCCAACTTTGCAATCCGCACACTCAAAGCAAACGGCGCATTGCCACTACAGCATTTGGAATCCATCATCGACGATGGTTAATCAATCAGGAGGCGTCCTCGTTCTTACCTGAGCCGGTAACGATCTGCGCCATACTGACAAGCTCGGAAATTCTGTCCTGAAGGAAGTTGCTGTTTTGAGCGATGAGCAGCATCTGCCTTTGATAAAGGCAAAACAAGTATGCACCAATACAAAGCCCCAATCCGATAAGGGAGAGGGGCTGCCCGAGCAAAGCAAGGCCGATGTAGAGCAAAGGTGGGAACACAGTCACAATGACTGAACACAGGGATACCCACCACTCTCCCTTATGAAAACCATTGATCGGCATGGTTAGAATAGCAGCTGTCGCAATCAGACAGCGCTCTTTCATTGTCCGGGCAATGTTCACCGCCTGCCGCAGATACAGCGCTGTCAGTAGACCAGCCACCGTCAGCACATACGGCGCACTGAGCACACAAAAGCCGTAGACCCGCGCCACCAACGGCGCCCTCTCCTCCCAAACACCGGAAGGCGTTTCCAGCACGGCACCAAGAACCAGCAGAGCGGCATAGGCAATCGCCAGCAAATGCAGCCGCCATGCCGAGCCAATGGCATGTTCAATCACGCGAACCTTGTCGTTTTCCTCACTCACCAACCTGCCTCAACCCTGATCATGGTCGCAAAAAGGTTTCACAGAGCCCGAACGAAGCCAACTCCATTGAAATCAGGGGCACCCTCACAAAACAAGCACGCAACAAAAAAGGCGGCACGCAAAACGTACCGCCTTTAAAGCTTAATCAGAAAACAGGCTTAGCCGAGCTTTGCCATGATTTCCTCTGAGATGTCGAAGTTAGAGAAGACATTCTGCACGTCATCATCATCTTCCAGCGCATCCATCAGCTTCATGATGGTGCCGGCTTTTTCTTCGTTCACTTCTACAAGATTCTGCGGCTTCCAGATGGTCTTCACAGACTCAGCTTCGCCCAACGCACCTTCCAGCGCCTTGGAAACGTCGGAGAGATCCTCGAAGGCACAGATAATGGTGTGGCCGTCTTCATCGCTCTCAACGTCATCAGCACCGGCTTCAATGCCAGCTTCCATGACGGTGTCCGCATCACCAGCTTCAGGCTTGTAAACAAGCTCGCCAACACGATCGAACATGAAGGAAACAGAACCGGTTTCCCCCATGGATCCACCGTATTTGGTGAAGTAGGAACGCACATTTGCAGCAGAGCGGTTTTTGTTGTCAGTCAGGACCTCAACAATAATCGCGGTGCCACCTGGGCCATAACCCTCATAGCGAATCTCGGTATAATCAGCACCCTCACCAGCCTGAGACTTTGCGATCGCGCGGGCAATGTTGTCCTTCGGCATGGACTGGGCCTTCGCGTTCTGCACAGCAAGGCGCAGGCGAGGGTTTTTGTCCGGGTCAGGATCACCCATCTTCGCAGCAACGGTAATCTCTTTGGAAAAGCGAGAGAACAGCTTGGAACGCACAGCATCCTGACGTCCCTTGCGGTGCATGATATTTTTGAATTTTGAATGTCCGGCCATAGGTCTTCCCGGCTTGTGTTTGCAAATAAAACTTATAGCTCAAAGGAGCGCTCACCAAGCCGCTGATAGCCTGGACAGCGCTCGCCCCGACACGCATGTCGCCAAAACGTCGAGCAAATTTGATGAAAGCTTATAAGACGCTTACACGACAAAATCCAGAGCAAGAAACCGCGAGATAAGGCGCGACCTTACTCGTACCTGTCGTTTATCGTGTAAGCATGATGTTTATTCAGGCTCAGCCGTTTGCTGCACTTGGCCAGAATGGTGGGATAATCTGCGACAAACGCCCGCCAATCCGTACCGGAGAGACATGCTTGGCCAGACCCGTGCGATCATCCGTCTCAACAGCAACACCACAAACCGTTGCCTCACCCAATGCAGGTGTAAAACGGCTGCCATTCACTTTGCGCAGGAAGCGGTTGACTGGTTCTTCCTTATCCATACCTAAAACAGAATCGTAATCGCCGCACATACCCGCATCGGACATATAGGCCGTGCCGCCTACCAGAACCTGATGATCAGCAGTCGGAACATGCGTGTGGGTGCCAACTACCAGAGACGCACGGCCATCACAGAAGTGACCCATCGCCTGCTTTTCACTGGTCGCTTCGGCGTGCATATCAATAATGATCGCATCAGCCATAGCGCCCAGCGGGCAATCAGCCAGAATTTTATCGATAGCAGCAAACGGACAATCCAGTGCATCCATGTAAACGCGGCCCATCACATTCACTACCAGCACATCAGCACCATTTCTTGCGCGGTAAAGGTTAGCGCCCTTACCCGGCGTGCCTGATGGATAGTTTGCAGGACGCAGCAAGCGGTTCTGACGCTCAATATAAACAAGCGTATCGCGCTGATCCCAAATGTGGTTGCCAGTGGTAACAACGTCAGCACCAGCATCCAGCACATTTTCAAGAATTTCTTCGGTGATACCAAAGCCTGCTGCGGAGTTTTCGCCGTTCACAACGACAAAATCCAATTGGTTGTCTTCAACAAGTTGAGGCAGTTCATCAGTCGCAGCGTTGCGACCAGCGCGCCCAACAAGATCCCCAAGAAACAGCAGCTGCATTTATACACCCTTTCAAACGTATCCCCGAAATGCCCGCTCGGCTTTCTATCAGGACACGCACAAAACAAACCGTAGAACATGACGCGTAACTGCATTTAAACGCGAGACATGCCCTGCCACGTATTCCAGACCTAAGGCTTTATAATGAAAGAATACGCGCACATCATTTGGACCAAAGCAGACCCGCCAGCTCTCGAGCATTTCATGCAAATCGCAGAAAGGCCCAGTGCCTGACAAATCACTCTAATCACCAGCTTTCAGAAGCCCATGATCTGTCAGGATTCCATCCAATTGACGATCATGCGGTTCCATCGGAACCTCTTCTACCTCTTGAACCGCAAATGCAACCCCAATCGCAGTGAGATCGGTAAGTTTTTCCAGATCACTCAATGCACGGTCGTAAAAACCTTTGCCATATCCGATGCGGTTGCAATCCCCATCAAAGGCAGAGAGTGGCACCAGCACCACATTGGGGTGCAAAACCTCTGCCTCAGGCCCCGGTGCCATACTGCCAAAACCCGCCGGTTCCAGCGGCCCGCCCTTATCCAGACGGCGAAACTCAAGATCATCACCAATGACAACAGGAAGGCACAAAGAACAGCCACTCTTCGCCAATGCATCCATCAGCGGACGTGGATCAACCTCATCACGAATAGGCCAGAACCCGGCAACAACCGATCCCGGTTCCACCCCAAGCTCACCAACATATCCGACAAGATCAAGCGACCGCTCAATCCGCTCTACTGACGATAGAGTTGCCCGCGCAGCAAGTCCTGCTTTGCGGACTTCACGCTTGGCCAGCTTGCACTCATCATTCTCGATGTCTTGGGATGTCAACACGCACCTCACTTCTATTGAATGGCGCATTTCCGAAAGGACTGGATCACTTATCGGAACACAATACGCATGAACGACGCGCATTATGATGCAGCCTGCGAAAAATCGCAAAGCAAGAGAGCATCACTGAAATGAGAGAGGAAAACAAAAAGATAAGAGCGCGCCACAACAGCCGTTGGAGAGTGTGCAATCCCGGAGAACCTACTATGTAGGTGGGCGCCGTGTCCCCAAGCCCACGAGCGAGGGAAGGAACAGCTCCCAAAGGAATGCGTAAGGCCCCGGGGATATGTGTCTCCTGACGAACCGCGCAGCAACGCAATGGGTGATATAGGCCAGAGCGAACAAAATTACCAGCCCCTCAGATCCAACCTTCCCATTAAATCAAGCGTAACCCACTGTCATAAACAAGTATCGCCAGCCCGTATGCGGGTAATTTTTCAAGACTATTAACTCGATCACCGAGAACCCTTCATAACGCAAGGGCACGTTCGGCAGCTTCTTCATAGTTTCCGCGTAAATAAGGACACATGAAGAGGAAGCCGAACTTCAAGGCCCCTGGGTTTTATCGAGAGGAAGGAAAGTTGAATGTCAAACAATGCATTTGCAGGCGTTCAGAAGCTCGGGCAATCCTTGATGCTGCCAATTGCAGTGCTGCCGGTCGCAGCGATCCTCCTGCGCATTGGACAAGCCGATCTTCTTAATCTTCCCTTCGTTGCCTCTGCTGGAAGTGCAATTTTCGCCAATCTGGGCATGCTGTTTGCCGTAGGTATCGCAGTTGGGTTTGCAAAGGAGAACCACGGCGCAGCAGCTCTGGCAGGTTTGGTCGGCTTCCTCGTTGCACAACAAGGCGCTGTTGAATTGGCAGGGCTCAGTCCAGAACAAGCTCTCAAGATGGAAGGCCGTATTGCAGTCCCGGTCGGGATCATCATGGGTATTACGGCAGGCCTGCTCTACAACAAATTCCGGGATATCAAGCTTCCCGACTACCTCGCCTTTTTTGGAGGCCGCCGCTTTGTTCCCATTGTGGCCGGCGTCGCCGCACTGCTCGTCGCCGCCCTCTTTGGGTATGGCTGGCTCTGGTTCGACAGGGCTTTAATCTCCCTCACAAACACAATTACGCATATGGGTGATGTGGGCTTGTTCCTCTATGGCGCTTTGAACCGACTGCTGATCGTCACAGGCCTTCATCACATCCTGAACAACATCGCCTGGTTCATTCTGGGTGATTATATCACCGCCTCAGGAGATGTTGTCACCGGCGATCTGAACCGCTTTTTCACAGGAGATCCAACCGCCGGAGCCTACATGGCCGGCTTTTTCCCAGTCATGATGTTTGGGCTCCCCGCCGCATGCCTTGCCATGTACCATTGCTCAAAGCCAGAAAATCGCAAAGTCGTAGGAGGCATATTGCTCTCCATGGCGCTCACGTCATTTCTGACCGGAATAACTGAGCCGATCGAGTTTGCCTTTATGTTCCTGGCCCCTGCACTTTACGTGATCCACGCAATCCTCACAGGCGTCTCGATGGTTGTCATGAACGTGCTGGGTGTGAAGCTGGGCTTTGGTTTCTCAGCAGGTTTGTTCGACTACCTGATCAACTACGGCATCTCCACAAAACCGCTCCTGCTAATCCCGGTTGGAGCTGCATTCTTCGCCATCTACTACTTTCTGTTCGTGGCAACTATTAAGCTTTTTGACCTGAAGACCATGGGTCGTGAAACTACAAAAACGGATAACACAGCGGACAACCCAACCGAAACAAACAGCAAAGCGCATGCTTATCTGGAAGCCTTGGGTGGCTCAGCCAACCTTTTGGAAATAGATGCCTGCGCAACCCGGTTGCGCCTGAAAGTGGTAGATAGTGATGCCATCAATGAAGCAGTTTTGAAGCAACTCGGTGTTCACGGTGTCATCAAACCTGCTGCAGGCTCGGTCCAGGTGGTTGTTGGCCCTATAGCGGACCAACTGGCAGGCGAGATAAAGGAAGAAACAAAGAGGTCTTAAGCCGCGCTTTCGTCTTCGCGCAGTTCGCTGTCCATATCAGTGCTCAGCTGCTCAATCTTGTCTGCGCTTTCCAGCAGGCGCGCAACAATTCTGGCTTCTTTCTCACGATGCTCTTTTTCGAGCTCTTCAATGCGGCTCAAATAACGCTGCTCTTGCGCAGCCAGACGCTCTTCAACAGAAGCCTCAGCTTTCCCGAGTTCTTCGATACGCCCTTCGGCGGCACGCAATTTCCGCTCAACTTCGGCAAGGTGATCCGTCACCATGATGCCCGCCATCACGGTTAAGCGCTGATCGCCAATCTCACCAAAGTTCTCTCTCAGGCTACTGATGCTGTCGTCAAAACGCTGAGCAAGACCGAGAAGCCGTTCTTCCTCACCATCATCACACGCCATGCGAAAGCTGCGATCATTGATTGTAACTGTAATCTGCGCCATTGATCTTAGCTCTCCTGTCCGTCGAGAACAGTACGAATGGATTCCATGGCAGCAACAAGGCGGCGGGAAACATCTTTGTTGACATCTTCAAGTCGCGAACCACGCGCCTCGGCCTGATCAAGCTTTGATGCCAGCTGTGTTCGATCCTCACCAATTCTCTGCAAGTCGTTTTCTAACGCATCAAGGGTCTTGTCACGGGACGTCCTACGATGAATCGCCCCCTCAAGCTTCGTGATGGAGGCAGTAATACGATCCAGCGCATGATCCAGATCTTGCCCACTATCCATCTTCACCTCTGACATCTACCTGTATCCGTACTCACCAAAACATCAGTTACCATTGGGAGATGGCAACCCGACCTAATCCCGTCTAGGGAAGCGGAAGACAATTATCCATTAGCTGGAGGGAATCGTCGAGCTTTATTCACATCATATCTTAGGAATATGCGAGAACCATCTCATTTATCAGTGATTACAGAACTTACAAAGGCCTTCGACTCGGAAAATTACCCGACGCAACATTCGTGAACAAAATACAAGCTTCGCCACCATAAAAATCTAATGAACACGCATTTTACGCTAAGCAAATTCACTCATTAAAGAGACCTTGGCAACATAACTTATGTTGACAAATGCTATTCAAATTTCAAAAGCGCTCAACTTACGCAATAAACGGCACCAGAAGAGCTCAGTTTCATTGACTCAACTTTCTGACCTGCTATGTCTCCTTCCGTTATTCGTTCGTGGACAACTGCCAATTCGCATTAGTCTGGGGCAAAGACTATGGCAACTGTCATCGAATTTACACTAGCTATTAGTAAAGAACCGGCTGCCCTGCCGGGTCGACAGCGGGAATAAGATGACCGATCTCGAAAAGCACTCTCGCATGGCGAATGCGATACGCTTTCTTTCAATGGATGCCGTTGAAAAAGCAAAATCTGGCCACCCAGGACTTCCAATGGGTGCAGCTGACATCGCAACGGTCCTGTTTTCCAAGTTTCTGAAGTTTGATCCGAACTCCCCGAAATGGGCAGACCGCGATCGCTTTGTGCTCTCCGCAGGGCACGGATCCATGCTGCTGTATTCCACACTCTATCTGCTGGGATACGAAGACTTCTCCATTGAACAGCTTCAGCAGTTCCGCCAGCTTGGCGCACGGACATGCGGCCACCCGGAATACGGTCATGGCGCAGGCATCGAGACCACCACTGGTCCTCTCGGTCAAGGTCTTGGCAACGCAGTCGGCATGGCCATCGCTGAGCGTCTGCAGGAAGAGCGTTTCGGCAAAGATCTCGTAAACCACTACACCTACGTTCTCGCAGGTGACGGTTGCTTGATGGAAGGTATCTCTCAGGAATCTATTTCTCTGGCAGGTCACCTCAAGCTGAACAAACTGATCCTCATCTGGGACGACAACGGCATCACCATTGATGGTTCCGTAGATCTGTCAGACAGCACCGATCAGATTGCACGCTTCAAAGCATCTGGCTGGAACACCATCTCAATCGATGGTCATGATCCGGAAGAAATCGAAGCAGCGCTGACCGAAGCTCGCAAGAGTGACAAGCCAACAATGATTGCGGCGAAAACCACAATCGGCTTCGGGTCTCCAAACAAGTCCGGCACCAACAAAGTGCACGGTGCTCCTCTGGGCGCTGAAGAAATTGCAGCAACCCGCGAAGCTCTTGGCTGGTCTGCTGAGCCGTTTGAGGTCCCAAGCGACGTTCTCGATGCATGGCGCATCTCAGGTCTGCGTTCCGCAAACGCTCGCAAAGAGTGGGAACAGCGCTTCAACGAAGCAAACCCTGAGCAGCGTGGCGAGTTTGAGCGCCGTTGCCGTGGCGATCTGCCATCCGGCTTCGACGCAGCAATCGACGCCTACAAGAAAGAGCTTGCAGACACCCAGCCAAAAATTGCGACCCGTAAGGCGTCCCAGGCTGTTCTGAAAGTGATCACAGGTGCTGTACCTGAAACCATCGGCGGCTCTGCTGACCTGACTGGTTCCAACAACACCAACACCGAACATACACCACCAGTCACTCCGGACGATTTCTCCGGCCGCTTCATTCACTGGGGCATCCGTGAGCACGGCATGGCTGCAGCAATGAACGGTATGGCCCTGCACGGCGGAGTTATCCCCTACTCTGGTGGCTTCCTGATCTTCTCCGATTACTGCCGTCCGTCTCTGCGTCTGGCAGCCCTGATGAAGCAGCGCGTCATTCACGTAATGACCCACGATTCCATCGGTTTGGGTGAAGATGGCCCAACACACCAGCCTGTGGAGCACTTCGCGGCTCTACGTTGTATCCCAGATCTGCAGTTCTTCCGCCCAGCGGACATCACTGAGACCCTGGAATGCTGGCAGTTGGCAATGAAAGCCGCTGATAATCCAAGCGTTTTGGCTCTGACTCGTCAGAACCTACCGTCCCTTCGTCCTCACTACGAAAGCGAAAACCTGTGTGCCAAAGGCGCATACATCATCGCTGATTGTGAAGAAGAAGCGACCGTTACTCTGTTCGCAACCGGCTCCGAAGTTGAGATCGCAGTCGACGCGAAAAAAGAGCTCGACGGCAAGGGAATTGCGACCCGTGTGGTCTCCGTCCCGAGCTTCGAACTCTTCGAGCATCAATCTGACGCATATAAGAATGCCATCATTGGTGGTAGTCCGGTGAAGATCGCTGTGGAAGCGGGCGTTCGTATGGGTTGGGATCGCTTTGTCGGTTCTGATGGTGGTTTCGTAGGCATGTCAGGATTTGGTGCCTCCGCCCCTTACCAGGAGCTCTATGAGCATTTCGGGATTACTGCCGATGCAGTGGTCCAAGAGGCAGAAAAGCGCCTTGGCGATAGCGATAACGCCTAAAGCTGACTAAATGAAGCTTCTGGCTCCTCTCAGCCAGAGGCCTCTCAGAAGACGGCCGGCAAGAGCTGGCGAATATATAAAACGAGGGCGTTTTTTAAGGCGCCGTACCGAAAGAGGTTCTTAAATGGCAGTCAAGGTAGCCATCAATGGCTTTGGTCGCATTGGTCGTAATGTTCTCCGTGCAATCATTGAATCCGGTCGTACCGACATTGAAGTTGTAGCAATTAACGACCTCGGCCCGGTTGAAACGAACGCACACCTGCTGCAGTTTGACTCCGTACACGGCAAGTTCCCTGCAAAAGTGACCGTAGACGGCGACACAATCGATTGTGGTCGTGGTCCAATCAAAGTAACCGCTATCCGTGATCCTAAAGAATTGCCTTGGGGTGAAATGGGTATCGACGTTGCGTTGGAGTGCACCGGCATCTTCACCGCAAAAGAAAAAGCTTCCCTGCATCTGGAAGCTGGCGCAAAGCGCGTTCTGGTTTCTGCTCCTGCAGCAGGCGCTGACAAAACAATCGTTTACGGCGTAAACCACGACACCCTGACTTCTGAAGATCTGGTTGTTTCCAACGCATCTTGCACCACCAACTGTCTGTCTCCGGTAGCTTACGTTCTAGACAAACTGGTTGGCATCGAAAAAGGCTTCATGACCACCGTTCACTCTTACACCGGTGATCAGCCTACTCTCGACACAATGCACAAGGATCTGTACCGCGGCCGCGCAGCAGCTCTTTCCATGATCCCAACCTCCACAGGTGCTGCTAAGGCTGTTGGCCTGGTTCTGCCTGAGCTGGCTGGTAAACTGGACGGCGTTGCAATCCGCGTACCCACTCCAAACGTTTCTGTTGTTGACCTGACCTTCATCGCGAAGAAAGAAACTTCCGTAGAAGAAATCAACGCAGCAATCAAAGCAGCGGCTGAAGGCGAACTGAAGGACGTTCTTGGTTACACCGAAGTGCCAAACGTTTCTTGCGACTTCAACCACGACCCACACTCTTCCATCTTCCACATGGACCAGACCAAGGTCATGGAAGGCACAATGGTTCGTATCCTCACCTGGTACGACAACGAGTGGGGCTTCTCCAACCGCATGGCGGACACCGCTGTTGCAATGGCAAAGCTCATCTAATCAGAAAGGGGCCGCTTTTAAGCGGCCCCTTTTTTCTCACATATACCAGTGCGGAGTGATCCAATCCCTGAGCCGCACCATTCAGTGCGAAGTCTCCCATAGATTTGATCACCAACTCCGCAAAGTCTTTCTGTAAGTAAGTCGACCAGTATAAGGTCACAGACAGAAATTCCGGAGATTTTTATGTCTTTCAAAACTCTTAGCGATGCCGAACTTTCCGGCAAACGTGTTCTCGTCCGCGTAGACCTCAACGTTCCAATGAAGGATGGCATCGTTACCGACGCCACCCGTATTGAGCGTGTCCTGCCAACCATCCGCGAAATCTCCGAGGCTGGCGGCAAAGTCATCCTTCTCGCACACTTTGGCCGTCCAAAAGGCAAAGTAGTCGAAGAGATGAGCCTCGCACCTGTTGCTGGCCCTGTTGCTGACCTGCTTGGCAAACCAGTTGCTTTCGCCACAGATTGCACCGGTGACGTAGCCAAAGCCGCCATTGATGCAATGGCTGACGGCGATGTTCTGCTTCTGGAAAACACCCGCTTCTATGCTGGTGAAGAAAAGAACGATCCAGAATTCGCAAAAGCACTGGCTGCAAACGGCGACCTGTACGTAAACGACGCATTCTCTGCAGCACACCGCGCACACGGTTCCACCGAAGGCATTGCAAAGCTGCTTCCTGCATTCGCAGGCCGTACCATGCAGGCAGAGCTGGAAGCACTCGGTTCCGCACTTTCCACGCCTGAGCGTCCGGTTCTGGCAGTTGTTGGCGGCGCAAAGGTTTCCTCCAAGATCGACCTGCTCGAAAACCTCGTGTCTAAAGTAGACATCCTGGTCATCGGCGGCGGCATGGCGAACACCTTCCTCGCGGCTAAAGGCGTGAACGTCGGCAAATCCCTGTGCGAGCACGATCTGGCTGACACAGCAATCCGCATCATGGCGGCAGCTGAAAAAGCAAACTGCGAAATCGTTCTGCCAACAGATGCTGTTGTTGCATGGGAATTTGCAGCAAACACCAAGAACGAAACTGTTGCTCTCGATGCAATCCCAGCAGACGCAATGATGCTCGATGTTGGCGCAGCTTCTATCGAAGTTGTGAAAGCAAAAATCGACACCGCGAAGACCCTCGTTTGGAACGGTCCTCTCGGCGCATTCGAAATCGCACCATTCGACAAAGCAACTGTTGCAGCAGCACAGCATGCAGCAGCACGCACCAAAGAGGGCAAGCTGAAAACTGTTGCTGGTGGCGGTGACACCGTTGCAGCTCTCAACCACGCAAAAGCAAGTGAAGACTTCTCTTACATCTCCACTGCTGGCGGCGCATTCCTTGAGTGGCTGGAAGGCAAAGCACTACCTGGCGTTGTTGCTTTGGAAGCATAAGACAGTTAGTTCTTACATTATTATGGATTGAGGGGCCTTTTTGGTCCCTCTTTTCGTTTTATTCTCGCTTTTGCCTAGAATTTGACACAGCCTCTTGAAAAAGAGATCAAGACGCTGTTTAGAACTTATCCCAATGAATGGGCCAGAGGCTTGACGTAGGTTACACTACCGCCATGATCTCTTTTTACTGGAATTTTATCAGGAGCAACCTCAGTGCATCCGCGTCTGTATCTTGTCACACCGCCAACCTTTGACCTCGACGAATTCGAAGGACAACTCAATCAAGCTTTGGAAGGTGGCGACATTGCGAGCCTGCTGATCTCCATGCCGGACGCAAACGAAAGCGACCTGCAGGCGGCTGCAAAGCGTCTGGTGCCACTGGCACAGGCCAAAGAAGTTGCTGTTCTGATTGAAAACAACACCCAAATCATGGGTCGCTCCGGCGCAGATGGCCTGCACGTTTCCGGTTCTGACAAGGATCTGGAAGAAGCCATGCAGTCCTTCTCGGAAGACCGCATCATCGGCCACGCTGGCATCAAAACACGCCACGAAGCAATGACTGTTGCTTCTATGGGCGTCGATTACATGTTCTTCGGCCTGCTTTCACTCAATCAGGAAGAAGAGCCACATCGCAAATCACTGGACTACGGGCACTGGTGGTCTGAAGTGTTCGAAACGCCATGTGTCATCCTGGCGGGCACCTCAGTTTCCTCAGTTGACACCGCAGCCCAAACTGGCGCTGAATTCGTAGCAGTACGTGAAGCTGTCTGGAATCACCCTGAAGGGCCAAAAGCAGCTGTTGAGCAGGCCAATGCAATCCTCTCCACACACACACTGGCGGAAGCTGAGGACTGATATCTTGAAGTTGTCTGGTTCTATCAAACTCGTAACTGTCGCAGCTGTGACCGGTCTGCTCGGCTTACAGGGCATGGCTGTTGCACAAACAACTCCGAGCGGTGGAACCACACCTCAAGGCGCAAGAACTGTTGATCCGTATAATCCAAACGGATCAATCCTGCTGCCCTCTCCTCTCTCTAAAGCACCATTCATTCCGCAGGTTTCTCCAACGCCGGAGACCATAAAAGGCGATCCGGCCTATGGTGCATTCCAGCGCGGGTGGTATCTGACAGCTCTGGCACTGGCAACCCGTCAGGCAGAAGCTGGCATCACCAGCTCCAAGACGCTGCTCGGTGTGCTTTACGAATCCGGCAGAGGTGTCCCTCAGGATTTGCCATTGGCCGCAAGCTGGTATGAGCTCGCCTCCAATGATGGCGATCCACAGGCAGCATTGCGCCTCGGCCTGCTCTATCTGGCAGGTGCTGGCACAACCGCTGACAAGGACAAGGCAGCCCAGCAACTGGAAAAAGCTGCCGCTGTCAACATCCCCGAAGCACTCTACAATCTCGCCCTCCTGCATCAGGAAGGCAAAGTCCGCCCGAATGATCCCAAGCAAATCAAAGACCTGCTGGAACGCGCATCAGAAACCGGTGATGCCGACGCTATGCTGGAACTTGGCATCTACTTGAAGGATGGCCCGGAGGAAATCCGCGATCCACTGCGCGCGGCCTTCTGGATGGGCCGTGCTGCCCGCCGCGGACTGGTCCCTGCGCAGATTTACTACGCAACCCTGCTGTTCAAAGGCGAAGGTCTTGTCCCGAATGAGACTGAAGCGGCAGACTGGTTTGAGCGTGCAGCAACCAAAGGCAATCCAATCGCCATGAACCGCCTCGCCCGCATCTACGCCAATGGCCGTGGGCGACCGGTTGATCTGATTGAAGCCTCTGCCTGGCAGTTCCACGCAGGCCGTCAGGGCATTCTGGACAGTGAGTTGGAAGCGATTTCCAATTCTCTTTCTCTGGAACAGCAAGAGCAAGCCAGCAAACGCGCGGCAGAAATTGGAATAAAAATCGGCGCTTCTCCAGTTCTCCAGCCAGCTCGCTAACGCTTAACCGCAATCCTCTTGATGAAAAACCGATGAGTTTTTATGTAAAATTATCTCCAGTCTAAGTATAGAAGGACAGGTAGACTCCAACACACACCACCATCAACTTACCAACACCCAGCTTCGCGCAACGTCAGGCGATTAAAATACTCTGGCACTTTAATCGCAAAAGAAAACCCATGAAGCAAATAAGTATATTCATCAGTCGCTTGGCGCTAGCCTTAGGAATTGGTGTAATTTCATTTCTGACATTTGGTGAAATGGTCAGAACTGGCTTACTTGATATTGGCGCTACCACCGCAATAGCTGGGCTGGGCAAGGTGGCGACTTTCGTTCTCAGCGTCGTCTTTGTTGAACAGATTACCAAACGCAGAAGCGATAAAAAGCCCTAAGGTTGTCCGCACTAACCTTGTGGATATGCACCGGAATGTAGGTTCACGGTGAGCATCCGCTCTTTTTCCTTGAAAATCGCGCGAAATTATGTTGCACAGACCTCCAGACAGGCTGCGATCCTAGGCCCAGCGCCAATCCGTGCCAGCCTTTGCTAAAGCATATCCCTGACAAGGACCAACCGGACCTCAGATCAGGATACGCATGAAAACAAAAGTTAAGAATGTGGCGCGTCAATACAAGTGAACGCGACATACTCTGAACTTATCAAACTGATTGGTAGTTCTATGAAACTCAATGGCAACGAAATTAAGCCGGGCCACGTGCTTATGCACCAGGACACACTTTGGGCTGCGGTTAAAGTTCAGCACGTGAAGCCAGGCAAAGGCGGCGCATTCGCTCAGGTCGAAATGAAAAACCTGCTCGACGGTCGCAAACTGAACGAACGCTTCCGCGCAACTGAGTCCGTTGAGCGTGTTCGCCTTGAGCAGAAAGACTTCCAGTTCCTCTATGAAGAAGGCGACATGCTGGTATTCATGGATAACGAAACATATGAGCAGCTCGAACTCCAGAAGGAATTCGTTGGTGAGCGCGCAGCATTCCTGCAGGACGGCATGACCGTGACTGTTGAACTGCACGAAGAAAAGCCAATCGGCATTTCTCTCCCAACCCACGTCACTCTGGAAATCGTAGAAGCTGACGCAGTTGTAAAAGGCCAGACCCAGTCTTCCTCTTACAAACCAGCAGTTCTGGAAAACGGCGTACGTTGTATGGTGCCTCCATTCATCACCTCTGGTGAGAAGATCATTGTAGACACCGACACTGTTGAATACGTTCGTCGCGCAGAGAAATAATCTTAAAGCAATAAAGATGAGGCAGCATACGGTTGCCTCATTACCCATTCAGGAACGGTGAATAAAAAATGGCACGTACGGCCCTTCTAAACGTAATGGTTCAGGCTGCGACAAAAGCTGGTCGCTCTCTGGCACGGGACTTCGGCGAAATTGAAAACCTGCAAGTATCCCGCAAGGGCCCAGGTGACTTTGTCTCCCAGGCAGATCACAAAGCAGAAAAAATCGTTCGTGAAGACCTTCAAAAAGCACGCCCGACCTACGGCCTGCTGATGGAAGAATCCGGCGAGATCGAAGGCACAGACGGTCAGCACCGCTGGATCGTTGACCCGCTCGACGGCACAACAAACTTCCTCCATGGCATTCCGATCTTTGGTGTTTCCATCGCTCTGGAACGCGCAGGTCAGATCGTAGCAGCCGTGATCTACAACCCGATCATGGATGAGCTCTACACTGCAGAAAAAGGCGCTGGCGCATTCTGTAATGACCGCCGCCTCCGCGTTGCAGCACGTAAAGACATGACTGACTGCCTGATCGGCACCGGCATTCCATTCATCGGCGTTGGCGACCATGGCCGCGCGCTGAAGGAAATCCGTCACGTGATGGGCGAAGTTGCAGGCATCCGCCGCGCTGGTGCAGCTGCACTGGATCTGGCATGGGTTGCTTCTGGTCGCCTCGATGCATTCTGGGAAAACGGTCTGTACCCTTGGGACATGGCAGCAGGCGTTCTGCTGGTGCGCGAAGCTGGTGGTTTCGTGTCCGATGCCAACGGCAAGGACGACATGTTCGAAACCCGCTCCATCATCGCAGGCAACGAGTTCACACACCTCCAGATGCGTGAACTGCTGGCAAAAGCTAAAGCATAAAGCTTACGGCACCCAAGCCTAAGAATTCCAAAAGGCAGCTTGCTCCGGACCACTCCGGCAAGCTGCCTTTTTTGTTGTTCTCTAAAGCATGTTCCCGAAAAGTGGTTCCGATTTTCAGATAAGAACATGCACCAAGCTCTAAAGCCTACATCCGCACCTGAAACTTCTTCGCAAGCACCTTCACGGCAGCATCTTCACTTAAGCCTGCGATAGCTTGAATTTGCGCAGGTTCGTCGAAGAAACACTTCATCACAGCAATAGCGGGTGATTGATCCCAGTGTGCCCTGTCCACCTGCAAAATCTCCTGAGTGAGCCGCTGGTGGAACCGGTGCAGAGCAAACTTCGTGCTGTGCTTGGTCAGCGTATCAATGGCATGTCTCTTAATCTCCACAACAACGGTACTTCGCCGCGCAGACCCACCCTGCCCAGTCGTAATATTATGCTTCCGCGCATATTTCTGCATGGCTTGCTGATCACCCGCAATCACCTTCTGAAGCTGCTTGCTTTGATAATGGTGCACGCCCCATCTGATCAACCGCGTGGCAACAAAGGCCACTGAGCCCAAAACAAACGCTCCGCCAATCGCAGCCCCAACCGGTCCAGCCGCAGCTGCAACGCCAGCAGCCACAACGCCGCCAGTGGCCGTCGCAACAACACCCGCAACGCCGCCTACAGTCAGCGCAGCAAACCCAAGCCCGTCAACCGCAGACAAAACAGCCTTACCAATCTTGGTGTTTCGTGCTTTGGACTGATTGTTCGCGATGGTCTTTGTAATCATCGCCAGCTCTGCATCCCGCGGTTGTGAGACCTTCCGCGACCCGTCCAGCCCTGAAACTGGCACTTCCTGTCGTTCCGCGAACAAGCGATGTAGAGCCTGAGCCTTTTTACCGGTCTGATGGTGCTTAAAGGCTTTGATAGCCGTGACACTGGCATCATAAGCCGACAGGCCAACTGCAAGCACACCAACGCCTGCTCCAACAGTACCAGCGGCATAACCCAACCCGGTCGTAACCAGAGAAACCCCTTCAACATTTGAGGTCAAAGCTCTTTCCGCGATCACCATGCCATCAGCAACCATGGCAAGCCCCCACACTTCTGCAGAGAAAATACTCACATGCATCTGTTTGTGGTAGTCATCTCGCATGGCCTTCGCCAGCTCAGCACTTTTACCGTAATTGGCAACAAGCCCGGTCAGTGTTTTATGAGCCCGATCAGCCTCTCGCATCTTCAGCTTAAGCGCGCCCTCAAGATGATCTAGACCACCTTTCAAATGCGCGCTGTCACTGGTGGAACTCTCACCGTAATGCAGCGCCACTTCATTGCGCAAAGCGGTCAGACACTCAGTCTCTCCAGCAGTCCCCTTCTCAGCTTTGACGTAAGCCTCCAAAGCAGCAGTCGCACGCGGCGATAAATCCGGAAACACGCCGTTCAGGGCAACCCCAAGTCCATTCTGAGAAACCTTGCCTGCTTTGACCGCCTGAGCCAACGAATCCAACAATGTCAGAGGAGAACCACCGCCCTTCTGCACATCCTTGACCATGCGGGACAGCGCAGCCACTTCAGCAATGTCCTTTTGCGCCTCAATAAACTGGGAACCTTCAGAGTGAAAGGTATCCAGCGCTGCATCTGCGGCCTTCATGCTGGTGTAAGCAGAGCGTGCAGAGATCAGGCTCTGGATTGCCCCCAGAGCGTAATAAAAGCTGGTAAACCCAAAGCGGCCATAAGCAACGCCATCCGTTATCGGGATTTCACCACGGAAAATCTCCGCACGACCATTCACGGCTCCGTTGATCAACGGCGTGACATTGTGAGGAAACTTGCCCAGAACATTCCTCACAAGCCCCTCTGTCTGTACGCCCTCAACAGCGGCTCCTCGTGCAGTCACACGGGAGGGATGGTACCCGGCGTCCTTGTCCTGCCCACCCGCAACCTCAGAAAGCTGCTTGGTCCGGACTTCATTCCATACGCTCTGGCTGGCACGCAGCTGCGACCGCGCCCTGCCACCACCCAACGCCCGATCAAGCGCGGGTTGTCTGTCCTCAATGTGGCGCTGCAAATCTTCAACAACTGGACGCAGAACCCGCACAGTCTGCCGGTTCGGCGTCGCGCCTCGTGCAATTCTCTTAAAGTGATCAACCAGTGTTTGCTTGGTCTCAGCCTGCTCAGGGTCAGAAAACGAGACAGAAGCCAGCTGCTTTTGCAGCTCTGCAGCCTGTTCTTTCGTCAGCAAGCTCGGGTCTTTTGCAAAGGCCTGCAGCTCCTGCAGCATCCGGTTCTCAGCACCGACACCAGCAACCTTGTCACCAAACCGGGCCGTCTGGCCCAGATAGTCACGTTGAACAGGCTGAAGTTTAAGGCGAGCATCCAGCAGCGCTCGCTCCATGGAGGAGATACCTTGCCCTGCTTCTGACCGTGCATTTTGCCCGGACACGCCAGAAGCAGGAACACGCCGGGGCTGAAAACTTGCCAGAGAAACCCTGCTCTGCTGTTGAGGCGCCCGCCGCTCATGCCCACCAGCAACAGGCACTGCACAAAGCCGGTAAGGCATCCTCGCAGACTGAGTATTGGACCGCGCCCTTTCCGGCCTAACCCCTGTTTGCTCGGAAGCCTGACTAACATTTGAACTGGCCGTGCTGACCTGCGTTGATATTCCGGTATTCCTCATCGTGGCGTCCCTCCCAAACTACTCAGACCAAAATATGCTCTGAGGACCACTGGCTTTCTGCGTCTCCGGCGTTGACCAGCGAATGGCGCAGCTGCAATGCCTCACCAATAAAGCTCTTCAAAGCCTCCATCAGGTGTTCAACCGGGTCAGTCATCTGCAAAAGGAGGTGTTGCCGCACAGCGTATCGCTGCTGAGCATCGAGTATCAGGCCACAGGAGTTAAGTTGGCCCACACGAGCCAACAGAGTTTTCAGTTGAGGCATCTCCAGATCATTTTCTGGAAAGACATCAGCTTCCAGCTGCACCTCATAGCGCCGTTCCTGAAACCGCGCCCAAATCATTGTCGTAAGATGATGTTCATCAGAGTGAAGGGCAACCTGCCCAGCTCCGTTCGGCGCCAGAGCAGGCAATTGAAGCTCCGCCGCCAAGCCATCAAATAGGTCTTGTAATTCCGTTTCCTGACATCGCTCCAAAATGCTCTCCCAAACAACTGCATGAAGCAAAAGCGAACAGGACAAGCCTAGAGAAGCAGTTGATGCACAAGTGTATCGAAGAGCACAACCACACCGCTAAGTTGATATTTTATTTCTCTACAATTCTAATCATTGAAATAAAATAACCCAAACTCAATAAAAGGTGCTGAAAAGAAGCAACGTGCATGGATGCTCTCCTCACACGTTGCCTATCAGCCATGCGTAAACTCAAAGCAAAAGGTCTTCCTAAGGCTTTAGTCTCGCGGTTTCATGCAAAATTGCAGGTTTAATATCAAGCAGTTTGGTCTCATTCAGGCAATCGAGACCCCGAACAGTAATCACACCATCTCCGATACTTAGAATTGGCAATTGAGAGACTGCAATAGGGTTGGGCCGATGAGGCGAGCGAAGCGCGAAACTCCCAATCAGGTCATCAGTTGAGTGCCTGCACCCTTTCTGCTGGATGAGAGATCTTTGCGTATTTTCGAACCAGTACAGCAACATAATCGCCTGCCCCGGCTGAAGGCCCTTTAATCCTGCCCAATAATCATGTTTCAGGATGACTTTGCATTCTGGCCCTTCAGGCTGAATGTTGTTCGGGCAATCCTCAACATCAAAATACGGGGTTTCAATATGCCCGATATAGATAAGTTCTCCAGTCACACTATGCTCCTTAAGCTTCTTCCCTGCCGGAAATCACTGCGTAAATAAGGATCGTCACGACGATAATCGTGCCACCGATGAAGCTTTCCTGATGCGGTATCTCACCAAAAAAACCGAAGGCAAAAAGAGGGGCCAGCACCGTCTCTATCATCAGCAACATGCCAACCTCAGGCGCTGTGATATAGCGCGTCGCAACTTGAGAAAGGACACGACCAAATGGAGCGGTAAACAATCCCATCAAGCCCATAATGATCCATGTGTTCAGGCTGTAAGTGGACGGCGCAGCGAGAAAAAACATAGCCACCGCCAACAGGAAGCCACCAACACCAACACTCGCCATGCGGCTGACACCTTGATACTTGCGCAAGAGTGTTTGATTGAGAGACAAACACGTCACCGCCAGCCCTGCCAGTACATCCCCCATAAGGGTTCCGGACCCAAACGAACCGGAGACAACAATCGCAATTCCAATCATTATCGAAATGATAGAAATCCACGTTGCGCGTTTCGTCACCTCCCCAAGAAAAAGCCAGCTGAACGCAGCAGCTAATGCTGGTGAGATACTGAGGATAACAAAAGTGTTGGCGACCGATGTCAGCTTGATACTCAGCACCAGCGAAGAAGCACTCCCCAGCATCAATAAGCCGGAAAACAAGACTGGCCATCCGCTCGCCCGCAACGCCCCAATCACCCCGCGCTCATCCCGCATCTGGATAAAGAATGGCATTGAGATAGCTGTAAAAAGCCCGAATAAGAATGTTGTATCAAACCCGCTTACACCCGAATACCGGATGAAGATCGGGTCAAAGCTCATCAGCACAGCACCCAGCAGGGTGATTAGAATTCCGGATACTCTCAGATTTTTCTGGTCTAACGTGTACCCTGTTAGATAAGACATGATGTATACCTTCAATAATCATACCGCTCAGTATGATTTATGCAAACACACACGAATGTCAATAAAATCATACCAATCAGTATGATTTTATTGCAAAGGGCAAAGTATGGGGAAGATCGAGCAAAACAAAGAGAAGAAGCGCCGTGCGATTCTGGAAGCAGCACAACACGTGTTTCTCTCAGAGGGCTATATACTGGCCAGCATGGACAAGATCGCTGATCAGGCTCAGGTCACAAAGCAAACAGTTTACCGCTATTTCTCTTCCAAAATCGACCTGTTTCAAGCAACCTTGACGCACATAGGCTCAGATTCAGAAGACAACTTCTTCGATCACCTAAAGAAGCCTGACGCAAAGGATGCCCTGGAAGGTTTTGGTGTAAGTTTCATCCATGCGCATTTAACCGACAACCACCTGAGCACATTCCGCTTGCTGGTCGCAGAGAGTGCAAAAGCACCCGAAATAACAAGCACTTTCTTCTCGGTCGGCCCAAATGAAACAGACAAGCACCTCTCAGAGTTTTTCGCAGACAGGTTGGGTTTGACTGCGCCAGACACTGCCGTTCGGTTATGGACATCAATGCTGCTCGCATTCAGAGATTCCGTCTTAATGGGAATGCCCCACCCTTCAGACCAGCAGATAGAACAGCATGTGAAAGCTGCAACAGAACTACTTCTGGCCAAGACAACTCGCTGAAAAATCTCGCTTCCTGCACCTCTAGTGCTCGAAACACCAGCAGAGACACTTTCCGATCAGCTTGCAACTCAATCCTGCCTGTAAGCTGATCCAGATGGCCTGCCAGTTAGTTTGGAAACGGCAGTTCTTTGCTGACCTCAAAGACTTTTGCCGTCATGCCTTTTGATTTTAACGAGCTAAGTTCAGCCTGAAACGCCGCCATATGTGGCGTTTGGAAGTGCGGAATAAGAGCATCCATACTCTCCCACATTTCATAGATTCTCAGGATGTTCGGATTGGTCGCATCCAGAGAAGACTTGTAGGAAATACATCCAGCCTCTTCAGCAGTTGCCGCATCCATCTGCTGAACAGCAGCAAGTTTTTGCTGAATCTGGTTGTCTTCAAACTCAACTTCAACAGTGACAATAATCATAGCTCTATCCTTCTGTTCCAATTTCTGTGCGGCTGCAAAAACATGCCCTGGCACCAAGCCAGTCACGATGCTTGCAGCTAGTGCCTGCGATACGGCGCGTCTTTCCATTCTCGATGTCCTCTTCAGCTCCAAAGCTTTGCATGTCCATGTAGGAAGCGTTCTTCTGCAAATTACAAAATGACATTTTTCGTATTTTTGTAATTCTTGACAAAATGACATTTTTTGTCAAGATGCATCCATGGAAAATTTGCGAGAGAAGATTCTGGAAGCCGCCGTGCGGGCCTTCATGCGCTTTGGCGTAAACCGCACCCGCATGCACGACATCGCGTCAGAGGCAGGCGTTGCGCGCCAGACAGTCTATTCAAACTACAAGAATAAAAACGAGATCCTGTGCGCCTCCATCAGGCACTTTTCTAACCAGTCTCTGGCAGCCGTGCAAAAAGAATGGTCCGCTCTGGAAACTCTGGAGGACAAACTAAGCGCCTACTACAAGCACTCCATCATCCCATCCTTCAAGGTCATCACCGCATCTCCTGATGCAAGAGACATGATCGGTGGGTTCAATGCAGAAGGCAAAGCGGCCACACTGGAAGCACAAGCAACCAACATCACCGCCTGTGCCGAAATGCTGGCGCACTATAGCTTTCAGGGACACAGCGCTGAGCAACTCGCAGAATATCTGGTGCTCTCCTCACTTGGAATCCGCGATCACGCGCGGGATGAGACCCAGCTTCTCACCCTCCTGAACACCCAAAAAGCAGGCTTACTAGCACTGTTAACCTGAGAAATATTATCCATCAAAATCTAGAGAATTCTCTTGACCTCAAGTCGACTTGAAGTGGCACGGTGCCGCCAACTCCCTATCAGGAAAGGTAAAACCGTGCACACAACAAGTCTTTTGATCAATGCTGCTCTGCTTGGCATTGGCGCAACAATTTTCATGGATCTGGTCGCCTGGGTCCGGCTTCGGTTTTTCGCTATTCCAGCTCTGGATTACCGACTGGTTGGCCGTTGGATGCTAAGCATGTTGCGCGGGCGTTTCCAGCATCAGAACATCATGCAGAGCCCTCCACAGCCGTTTGAACGCTCCATCGGTTGGATCGCTCATTACGTCATCGGTGCTGTATTTGCGCTCGTTTTGCTTGCTCTGACCGGACCAAACTGGCTTCAAAATCCAACCATCCTGATGCCGTTCTTAATTGGCCTGCTTTCAGTGGGGTTCCCCTTCTTCTTCATGCAACCAGCATTCGGTTTTGGAGTTGCCGCCTCTAAAACACCAGCCCCGACAATCGCAAGAATAAGAAGTCTTATCGCCCACCTTTCATTTGGGTTAGGCCTATACCTCACCGGGCTTTGCCTCAGCCTGTTGCTGGTAAAAGGAGCAACATCTTAGAGCGCGCTCCTGAAAAGCGGCTCTGGTTTTCCGATAAGAGTACGCAAGAAATAAAGAGTTAGAGCTTGGTGCGTGACTACATATAAACGCAACACGCTCTAAGGCACGAAGAGCAGCAACACCCGCTGCTACTTCTCCTCACCCCGCAGCTGGTCAATGACCGCACGAAATTCACTTATGCCCGGCAAGAAGGCAGAGACCTGCTCAGGTGGAAACCGCTCGGCCAGCTTTTGAAACAGCGGCTCCAGCTGCTGCACAGCATCATCACGAAACTGCCGCCCCTGCGGTGTCAACCACACCCGCTTGGAGCGCCCGTCATCCGGGTTGGGGCGCAGTTCTACGAAGCCATGCTTTTCCAACCCGCCCAGCGTATGCGTCATGGTTGTTTTCGCAACCTGAAACGACCGGGCCAGTTCCAGCGGAGTGGCCCCATCAAATCCGCGGCTCAAATGGCTGGTCACCCCGAAATGCGAAACCAGAAGGCCCTTTGGCAGCCGCGCTTCCAAAAACGCAGAGCCAATCTGGTTTATAATCCCGACCTCAACAAACATAGAAAAGTAGGGCGTCAGATCTTGGGAGGGGGTATCGTCAGACATTCGGTACTCGTGTTTCCAAAGGCCAGCGCGGGCTGGGATCAATTTTGGGACCATACCCCAATCGCGCAAGCATTTGAACAGTCTCACCAGGACCGGCCAGCATTTCGTGCACCGCAGAATAATGCTCTGCCATTTCAGGAAACTCCTGCAGTGCCTGACTAACCGGCTGCATGGAAAGGCCCAATCCAACAGCTGCCAGTTGCAACCTGATCCAGTCATACCCTGCTTTAATCTGATCGACCCGCAAATTGCCCGGACTGATGACCACCGCATACGCCTGTGTCGCGTTCATCGCATCCCGGATCATATCCCGTCCCTGTTGAAAGCTAGAGCTGGTCTGATCTGCCTGATCTTCGCGGCTCAACATCCCAGCCAGCATCAGGCTCTCCAAAAACGGACCACTCAGCGCAATGCCATCCGGGTTCGCTTCAATCTCGGCTTTACCAAACCGCATCAGATCAACGCTTTCCATCATCACACGTTGCGTTGTCAGTTCAACATCCATCGCGTCCCACGTCAGCTTCCGCAAGGCCGCAACCTCAGCCTTGCCGCTTTTGATCGTGGCATAGTCAGCCAAAACCGCCTGCGCTTCTGCTGAAACAGACATATCCTTATAAGCGTTACGGTTGGTATGCCGCTCAAAAACATGCGCAAACAGCGGATCAGGTGTGCCCCCTTTCGCAAAGTAAGCCGTTGCAACCGGCCCATCTTCTCCCAGTGGAAACAGCTCCATCTGCAAATCGTACCCATCTTCCGCAGCAGCCATGCGCAACAGTTCCAGAAAACACCCCATGCCAACGGTCAACTGGCGGTCAAGCGGATCAGTCTCTGGCAGGTTCAACCTCTTGTCGCGGTAAATGGCCAGCATGTTACTTCCGCGCAGCTCAGCCACCCACGGCTGACGGTTATGAGGGTTGGGCGCAAGCAAAGCGTAGGACAGCGCCTTCATCCGCGGCTCAGTGTAAGCGCCCGCAGTCTCCCAGGGAGCCAGCGCCCGCGTTGGACGACGGGTCGCCAGAAATGCACCAGCCGAGGCAGTCGCTGCCACAACCACACCACCACCCATAAGGCCAATCATCTTGCGTCTGGAAAGGTTCATCGTTCAACTCCATTTAGTGCGATATCGAACTATAAACATAACACCACACACAAAACAAGTGCGATATCGAACTATTTTCATTGAACCAATTTTCAACACCCATCAACTTGGCCACTTCCCACAGCCCCAAAGCCAACAAATTGAGGCTGTGGGTTTGCTCCTCATTCGTTTTCTTAAAGTAGATTGGACCACCAGTGACCGCGACACAGACAAGCATTTGGAACGGGACGACCATGCAAAACACCCATCCAACTCTTCCGGAAGGGACACGCGTTTATGCGACGGGAGACATTCACGGCAGGCTCGACCTGCTGGAAGTCATGGGCAAAGCCATTGAGAGCGACCTGAAAAACCGCCCGATCACTGACCCGGTCTCCATCTTTCTTGGCGATTACATCGACCGCGGCCCGGACAGTCAGGGCGTCATCGATTTCCTTGTCGATCACCACCACCGCACCCCGCGCCAGGTCTGTCTGAAAGGCAATCACGAAGCCTCGCTTCTGGAGTTTCTGCAAGACGCAGGCACGCTTTACCATTGGGAAGATCTGGGCGGCACAGAAACCCTGCTCTCCTACGGCCTCTCCATTCACGATCTCATGGGCTCGGCAGGTGCGGAAAGCGTGCAGACCATCTTTAAGGAAAACCTCTCCAAGCTACACGAAACGTTCTTCGAATCTCTGCCACTCCACTACCAATGCGGAGACTACCTGTTCGTCCACGCAGGCATTCGCCCTGGCGTTCCACTGGAAGACCAACGCGCTGAGGAGCTGATGTGGATCCGCGGCCCTTTCCTCGACTTTCAAGAGGACTTCGGCGTCTTCGTCGTCCACGGCCACACCCCGGTCGAACACATCGACCGCCGCTCCAACCGGCTTGACGTAGACACCGAAGCCTACGCCTCAGGCCGCCTCACCTGTGCGGTACTGGAAGGCGCCAACATGAAGTTCATCACCGCCACCACCGACGGCTGGGACCTATTCGACTTCATCCCCACCCACAAGTAGCCCTCACCCACAACAAAGCACTGGCCTGCAGAAGGATGACAGCTCCGCAGACCAGCAGGGCACCCATTTCGGGCTGAGCATCAATCAGTCAGCCTCGCGCGAGGAAATGCAATTAGCCACCTCACTACAATGATGTAGTAATCATGCAACTATCAGAGATTTTATATCCGTATATATTTCTATTATGAGTTGCATATTGTATGCATCAATCATGTTTTCTCATCATTTCATGTGAGTTTTAAAATGAAAAAGAATCTCTTGATCGCTCTTGCAGCTGCTGCAATTTCTACAGTCGCCATGACATCTGCAAATGCAACCGAATGGTACGTTCAGGGCACCGGCGGTTTATCCTTAGGCAGCATCACAGCACACATTGATGGTGGTAACGATGTGACACTCTGGGACGAAGGCTTTAACGGCCGTATTGGCGCTGGTGCATACCTTTCCAACAATGTTCGCGTCGGTCTGGAAAGCGGCTACGCTGCATTCTCCGAAGATGATACAGATATTGATGTTTGGGATATTTTGGCAGTCGCATACTACGACTTCAAAAACGAAACCGCCTTTACGCCATATATCGGCTTGGGTGCTGGTTTCTCGCAGATAAAAGTCGACTTTGACGATGGCATCGATTCTGGCAAAGAAACAACCAACCATTTCTCTACGAAGTTGGGTGCAGGTGTTGGCTACGAAATCTCTGAAAATCTTGAGCTGCTCGCTGAATACTCATTCCAATACAATTTCAAGGCAGAGGCATTCGACGATGTCGATTACTCCGCTCACCAGAACCAGTTCAACGTAGGTTTGCGCTACTCTTTCTAAGAGATAGCACTGATCCTCAGTTAAAAAGCGGGTTGCCTCAGGCAATCCGCTTTTTTCTTTGCAGAAAGTCAGTTCACCACCAGCAGCATTCCCATTGTCATCCCACACTCACGAAGTGCGACACAGGAACCAGAGCAGCACAATAAACCACCGACAGTATCCCACGGTGTCTTCCCGGGCGAAGCGCAGGGTAGACCCGGGATCCATACCCACAAACCTGTCGTCTAATGATTGAACCGCAAGTACAAATCATCCCACTTCGGGTTCAGACCCTCAATCGCATCAATCTTCCAAATCCGGCGCCACCGCTTCACTTGCTTCTCCCGGCGGATCGCGTCACTCACATCCATGAACTGCTCAATATAGACCAGCTTCGAAACATCAAATTTCGCAGTAAAACGACACCCAACCTTGCTCTTGTGCTCATAAACCCGCCGCGCAAGATCATTCGTCACACCAGTATAAAGCGTCCCCCGCGGCTTACTCGCCAATATGTACATGAAGTAAGACATGAGAGCCGTTTGAGGATCTAAGCAAACAGAACCAGATCCGCAGATTTGCAAAAGCAATTAGAAGTTGAAAAAGACACTCCAGAATCGTAAGTCTGCGACAACTTCTATATACTTCAAAGTGAAATGTGATCCCTCTCCGGCCAAATACCACTGTATTTGCAAATTGTTACGAGCGCAGCCATGCCAAAATTTCTTCTCCTAGCTCTAGTCGGAGCAGGACTTATGTTATCTGTTAAGGTTTATTCAGAGCAGACTTGCATAGATATTGGTTCGGAATGTGTGGCAATAGAGACAGAAGCTCTAGATCTTAAAATAGAAACGTCCGACCAAGATCTGTTGAATATCTCGAGACTAAAAAACCTAAAGCGTCTAAAAATAAGGGGCGCATTTACGTTTAAAGGTACAATTTCGCTTGATTTTGTAACAAGCCTCCCAGTCAAGAAGCTAGAAATAAGTTACCTAAAAGTTGAAAGTGTTGAAGCTCTCACGTCATTAAAACAACTAAAATCGCTCAAGCTCTCATCAGTAGTAGCGCCTGACTTCGACAAAATCAGTCGGCTCACAGAACTTATGCGCTTAGAACTTAAGCAGATTAACAATTTCCCTTCGACTGCGTTGACGCAACTATCAGAAATAAGGCACCTAAGTATAAAAAAAATGCCCATTAGTGAGCTTCATATTGAGCAAATGACAGCGCTTCAAAGCATCGTAATTTTCGATACACAAATTAGTGACATTCCAAAGTTAGCATCTAAAAATGTGAGCTCACTTTGGGTTAAAAACACGCCAATCAAAGACTTAACTTCTCTAAGCAACTCAACAGAGCTAAAATTCTTAAGAGTTGAAAAAACTCAAATTACCTCTCTCGCAGGCATCGAAAATTCTTTAAAATTGGAGGAGTTAAATACAGAAGGAAGCCCACTGAACGACATAAGGGCTCTGAGAAGCCACACCGCTATTCAAGAGGCGAACTTCATTGATACAGAAATTGACGATTTCTCACCGATGCTAGGTAATGAGAATATCCGACATCTAACAGTATCTGGAAGTAAAATTAATGATCTGATTGGCTTTGAAGCTTTGTCAAAGCTCTTTACTCTATCAGTAGCCAATACCAACATAAGTGATTTAGCCCCACTTTCAGGTTTACCTCGTCTTCGGATCTTAAACTTATCAGGAACTCAAGTTAGAGATCTTTCTCCTTTGAGTAGTTTGCCTAAGCTGGGTATTTTGCGACTTACAAGAACGCCAGTTGACGATTTATCTCCACTTAGCATGCTCCCAGATCTAAAAGGTCTGTTTTTTGGAGAAAATGGGGATCTTTTCGAAGGTAAAGATGCAGTCTCCAAAGCAATAAAACTCTATTCTCGATCTTAGCGAAGAAAAGTGGTCTGCCCAAAGCCCCACCATGACCACATCCCGCCCAAAACACGGCAGCACGCGCACAAAAATGCGACTTATTTAAAAACTTACGCTTTTCTTGCCCAATCGCAGCGATTTGCGGTTTCCTATTAACCGGAAATCGCGTTATCTAAAGACATCATTAACTTTAAAGCGGGTTCTGCTTGATTGGTCTGACCAGACAAAGAGAAGCCGCTTTGCTTTAGATGTACGCAGGATAATGGCACGCGACTACGATCCCTACAGTCTGTCGAGCCCACAGGTTTACCTGTGGCGCATGATTATTTTTCTGGTTCTGGCAGGCTTCATCGCCTTTGTCCTGATCGGGCAAATCACCGCAGCCTTCATGGCAAACCCCGCATTGAACGGCCTGATCGTAGGCGTCGCAGCACTGGGTATACTTCTGTCTTTCAGGCAGGTCCTGCGAATTTTCCCGGAAGTATCATGGGTTAACGGCTTCCGCCTCGGCGATCCACGCCTTGAGGTCCGCCGCCCGCCAATCCTTCTGGCGCCAATGGCAACTCTGCTTGGCAACAAAGCAGGCGACATGACCATCTCGCCAACCACCATGCGTTCCATGCTCGATTCCATCGGCATGCGCCTGGATGAATCCCGCGAGATTTCACGTTACCTCACCCGCCTGCTCATCTTCCTCGGTCTGGTCGGTACCTTCTGGGGCCTGATGCAAACCGTGAGCGCCGTGGCAACCACCGTCAGCACGCTGAACGCGGCAGGCGGCGATGCCAACGTGCTGTTTGAAGATCTGGTCTCCGGCATCACCGCACAGATGACCGGCCTCGGCATCGCGTTCTCCTCCTCCTTGCTTGGTCTGACCGGTTCCCTCGTTCTGGGCTTCCTCGACCTGCAGGCAGGACAGGCCCAAAACCGCTTCTATCAGGAGCTGGAAGACTGGCTCTCCACCCTGACGGATATCGATCCGGACGAACTGGGCAACGGCACATCTGCCGATATGGCTGCGGACCTGCGCATCACGCTCGACAAGCTGCGCAAATCCATGGAAACAAAAGGCGCTGAGCCGGATGAAAATTCCAACGCCGCCATGAGCAAACTGGCAGAAGGCATTCAGGGCCTTGTCCAGCACGTGCGCTCCGAGCAGAAGATGATGCGCGAATGGGCCGAGGCCCAGTCCATGCAACAGCGCCGGATTGAACGCTTCCTGAAAACGCTCACCGCAGAGGTAGAGCGGGAGAAGGAATAAAGCATGGCTGGTGTACGCACACGCAGGTCTCAAAACAACTCAGAGGATTACTGGCCGGGTTTCGTGGACGCCATGTCCGCGCTCCTGCTGGTGTTCATCTTCCTGCTCTCCATCTTCATGATTGCGCAGTTCTTCCTCAGCCAGCAGCTGTCTGGCCGGGATAAGGTGCTCAACCGCCTCAACCAGCAAATCGCAGAGCTCACAGAGCTGCTGGCGCTGGAAAAGGCGAGCGTTGGAGATCTGGAATCCACCATCTCCTCCCTGCAACTGGGTCTGGATCAGACCGCTGAAGAACGGGATCGTCTTCAGGGCCTGCTCAACGAACGCTCCGGCCAGATTGACGAGGCAGGTGGCGCACTGGCATCCCTGCGCGCAAAGCTGGAAGGCGAACAGCAGATCAGCGATAAGGCTCTGGCACAGGTAGAACTGCTCAACCAGCAGATCAGCGCCCTGCGCCGCCAGATCGCCGTACTGGAAGACGCACTAGACGCCTCAGAAACACGCGACAGAGAAAGCCAGACCCGCATTGCGGACCTTGGCAAACGGCTTAACGTCGCCCTCGCCCAACGGGTGCAGGAACTCTCACGCTACCGCTCAGACTTCTTTGGCCGCCTGCGCGAAATCCTCGCCCAGCGCTCTGATATTGAAGTTGTTGGCGACCGTTTTGTGTTCCAGTCCGAGGTGCTGTTCTCCTCCGGTGATGACGAGGTCAACCCGCAAGGCAAAAACCAGCTGGATATCCTCGCAAGCGCCATTTTGGAACTTGAGGGACAAATCCCATCAGAGATCAATTGGGTACTGCGCGTGGACGGCCACACAGATGCCCGCCCACTCTCCGGCACCGGTCGCCTGCGCGACAACTGGGAACTCTCAGCCGCCCGCGCAATCTCGGTGGTCAAATACCTCATCGCCAGAGGCGTGGAACCAGACCGCCTGGTCGCCGCCGGCTTCGGCGAGTTCCAGCCCCTCGAAGAAGGCACCACCAATGAGGCCAACGCCAAAAACCGCCGCATCGAGCTAAAACTCACACAGCGGTAGAGGGCGATACAGATAGATCAAAAAACAGGCGCTTGAGCATCCCTCAAGCGCCTGTTTTTTTGAGCAATAAGTTAGATTTTATTGATGCAAAACTGCCGCCCCTCAGGGCCACTGAACAACCGATGTGCGAATAACGCCGACATTCGCTGCATCCTAATAGTTCTGCTACGCAAGATGAAACTGTAACGTGAGGGTCTAAGAGGTCATCCAAGTACTTCTCACTGAGGTTGAAACAGGCACACCCAAAGGCTTTTACAGTCACCCTTATGAGAGATCTGGAATTACCCAACTGACCACAAGGAACTGACGGCACCCCTCTTGTGGAGAGATGCCGTAAAGAGAATGTTCTAAACTAGATTTCGGCACAGGCAGAAAAGTAAGCATTCGCTGTCTCTAGATCAGCCAGAGGCGTGAACATTTCAAAATCAAACGGACGCCGTGCTTCGTTCTTTTGCACTTTCACAGGCCAATTCTGCGTAACAAGCGCGTCTTTACCAATCGCCACAAAATCACACTCATCTTGCAGGATCATTTTTTTTGCGATTACAGGATCACCCAGGCCGCCATTCGCGATCACAGGTAAACCGGTAAGATTTTTTGCATGTGCAGCTAAAGACACTCCATGTTGAAATGCCGAGGCCTGAGCAGAAAATTCTGTAGTGTGCACGTAATCAGCACCACTCGCTTCAACCGCCTCGAAGATAACCTTTGCGTCGTCTTCTTGTCCTGCCCATTTGTGCTCGAAGTCGTTGACCTTGCTCTGTGATAGACGTACGCCAACCGTAAAGTTGCCCCCGACAGCATCACGAACAGCTTCTAGAACCTCGCATGTCAGTCGGGCGCGTTCAAATATGCCTTGGCCGTATTGGTCACCACGCTGGTTTGCGTAATCGGTTAGAAACTGATCCAAAAGATAGCCGTTGGCACTGTGAATCTCGACCCCATCTGCACCAGCTTCCTGAGCACGTTTAGCCGAGTCTGCAAAACCGCAAATTGCAGTCTTAATCTCAGAAACCGTCATTTCGGAAGGGGTAGGATACATACCAGAACCCCGATAGAACTCCATTTGATGACCTTTAGGCTGTACGGGGGAAGGGCCACGTGTCTCATTAGAGAAGCGATTATATTGAGACAGGGCACCAGCATGCATTAATTGCATAATTATTTTTGCGCCTGTTGCCTTCACGCCTTTGATTAACTCAGCCCAACTTGCGGCTTGCGTTTTATCAGTGATCCCCGGCTGGAACTCGTATCCCTGACTAAAGTGTTGGTCAGTGTAGACACCCTCGGTAATGATTGCTCCAAAGCCGCCCTTGCCAAATCTCTCATAATACGGCTGCATAAGAGGGCCAACGCAGCCTGAAGCACTTGCACTGACGCGCGTCATTGGAGCGACAAGAGTTCGGTTGCGTAGCTCTAGCTTCCCAAGTTTTGCGCTTTCAAATAACTGAGAGTAGGTCATGGTATCTCCGTTTGCTGGTAGTCAATCGGGTATACCTCTTCCTGTTAGTATGTTAATTGGATGCAATGACTAATCACCTTTTCCAATTCGTCACATAATGACAAGCGAGAACCTATCAGATCTACTCGGTATTTTTCGGGTTGTTGTTGACTCTGGAAGCTTTTCAGCTGCCGGACGCATTCTCAATATCTCACCTGCCTGGGTTGCCAAGCAGGTTACCCGGTTAGAGGCTGTTTTAGGCGCTAGCTTATTGATCCGATCAACCCGTGCTTTGCGTCTTACAGACGCCGGGCAGGAATGCTACCGAACCGCAAGTATTGTTGCTGATGAGCTGACATGGTTGAAGGACAAGCTTTGTGCAGACTCGAAGGCCATCACGGGCGTTGTACGGCTCAATGTGCCCTCAATAATTGCTCAAGATGTTATAGCTGAGCACATTTCTGAGTTTCAGATGAAATATCCGAGCATAAAACTGGACATAGTTGTATCTGATAGCTTTTCTGATGTCTTGAATGAGGATGTTGATATCATTTTTAGGGTCTCCAGAGCCCTTGAAGACAGTACAGCTGTTACACAGCAAGTTTCGTTCGTGCCACGAGTACTTTGCGCCTCAAAAGACTACCTTTCCCGTACTCCCAAAATTGAAACAAGCCATGACGTGAAAGGCCATAAAGCTCTTGTGTTCGATAGCCCTCAGAGTTCTTCTGAGTGGTTTTTGCGCTGTCGCGAGGGGCAGGAGTGGATTGCGCCAAACGTCGTGCTGCGTGCCAATAATAGTTTTGTTTTAAAACGAGCAGCGATCAGCGGCGCGGGTATCGCTTTTCTGCCTAAAGTGATTGTAGAAAATGAACTAAGAACTGGTCAGCTGATCCATTTAGACCAAATAGAAGATGCTGACCCCTTTAAATTGTTCTTACTGCGCGCGCCCAGAAAACATCTTCCCAAGCGTGTTCAAATTGCATGGCGCTTTTTTGCCCAAGCTTGCAAAGACAAAACATAATGGGTGTAGCGCAGCAGTTGTGATGGAATGGCTGCCTCACCTACAACACTCTCAGGTCAAATTGACTTATTTATCCCTTAAGTACTGACGTCACACACTCATTGATCGTTTTTGTACTAGCACCATAAGCACGACAATGCTTTATGTTAGCTTCAACACAATGATAAGGTAGACTAAATCAATGGCAGATCGTTTTGAACGCCACCGCCAAGCATGGACCCCTGAGGAAATTCGGAAGCTGCATTTGCTGGCGACAAAGGGGATGAGTTTAAAGGCCATAGCCAAAGCTCTCACGCGTTCTGAAGAATCCACCAAGAATCGAGCGAAGCAAGAAAAACTGAAGATCTCAAAAGCCCGCTGACTTCTTACGCTCAGGCTTTCACAAAAGATACTTTCTTGCCAGCCTCCGCCTAATTGATACTCAAAGCCCACCTCACCCTACTCACGGACACTTTCTACCCTCAATCCGGCTATCACACACCTTCACACCGGACAGATAACGCGACCACTTCACAATCTCTGCCTTACTCACCTTTGAGCGCCAGGACTTGATGGTGAAGTAGGTACTGTCATTACCCACAATAACCTTGGTCAGCACTGTCTCACTTTTGGAAGCTGGTGTGGTGGTGCAGCTGGTAAGAAAGAGGTCAAACTCGTAGCCATTCTCACGCCCCCTTCTCACGAGGCGCCCATCTTGCTGCTTGCAGATAGGACTCTTCACCTGCGTATATTGCTTCTCCAGTACCTTCATTGGTACTCGCCGGGAAAAATGAATCTGAACGGTCACCATATCCTTCCAGTTCTTCAGAGATTGTCCGCGAGGGATCATCTCGGAAACCAGCAGACCATTCTTGTTTTGTGAAAAGGCAACCTTGTAGCCCTCAGGCATTCCCACCAGAAGGTTTTCGTTCTTCAGGTCAGAGGCAAACGACAAACCGCTCGCAATAAGCAATGAAAATACAGCACCAAGCAATCTACGCATAAGAGCAACTATCCAAACAATCAGGAAATGAAGTGATGCTACATCATAGCCTCAAACCTCAACAAGGGGAGTAACTTCCCTGTTGGAGGAGGCCAGCGTTCAGCCAACGAATGTAAGCCATTCCGACCTGTATAGCGCAATCAACACAGCAACGCGGTCAGAACGTAAAAAACGCAGAATAACGCAAAGGTTCACATAGCAGCGCAAACACGAAAAAAGCCGCTCCCCAGCAGGCAGCGGCTTTTCATGTTATCCAACAAAGGCAGGGCAAGCTCTTTTAGAGTTATGCCCCTTCCAAGCGTGTTCCGTTTGATTAAGTTCAATCAAACGACAAGAATTCGCTCTAAAGACGCTCTTAGAGCGTGTTCCCGAAAAGTGGTTCCGGTTTTCGGATAAGAATACG
>NZ_LMCI01000007.1:66905-133176 GCF_001623145.1 Pseudovibrio sp. W64
GGCTCTAGCGCTCGTCTTCGTCCTCATCACCGTCACCAGTGGATTTGAAGTTCGCGAACACAGCATCTGCATCCACGGCTTCTTCAACTTCACGGGTCTTCGGCGCAGGTGTCGCAAACGCAGCAGCCATTGCTTCTTCGCTTGTTGTTTCATCAACAGGCAGAAGGGATTGCGGCTCTTCACCTTCAATCGGTTTCGGAGCGTTCTTCGCAGCTTTCTCAACTTCAATGTCCAGCTCAATCTGAGAACTCAAACCCAGAGTAACAGGATCCATCGGATCAAGATGCGCAGAGTTCCAATGCGTTCTCGTACGAATTGCTTCAATCGTCGGCTTGGTTGTGCCAACAAGACGCATGATCTGAGCATCAAGCAGCTCAGGATGGTAGCGTACAAGCCACAAAATTGCGTTCGGACGATCCTGACGACGCGAAACAGGGGTGTAACGAGGACCTTTGCGCTTGTTCTCTGGAACACGCACTTTGGACTCGAAAATCTGCATACGGTAGCGCGGATCGTTTGACGCTTTTTCAATTTCGTCACGGGTCAGCTGACCTGCCAGAACAGGGTCCATACCCTTGATGCCCTGAGCAGCTTCACCATCAGCGATCGCCTTCACTTCAAGCGGATGCAGCTTACAAAACGCAGCAATCTGATCAAAGCCAAGAGCGGTGTTATCTACCAACCATACGGCTGTTGCCTTTGGCATAAGCGGCGCGTTGGACATTGTATAAATCCCTCCTGAGTGCTCCACAGCCTAATCAAAGGTGGCGAAGCCGAATTCCATAAGAGTTTTTGGGAAACTTGAGCGCACTATACGCTCACATTTTCCCAAAAGCAAACCAGATCAACACGGGCCTCCACCATCTTTAGGAAACCTGTGAGAATTCAAAACCGGCCTATGCACTTTCCCTAGCCAACCTTGAGGATGATCTTTCCGATATGGCCGGAACCTTCCATCCTGTCATGCGCGGCCTTTACATCGCTGATATCAAAGACCTTATCCAAAACCACCTTGACGCGGCTGGTTTCCAGCAATGGCCAGACCTTCTCACGAAGAGCCTCAGCGATCTGACCTTTATACGCGTTGGTCCGTGGTCGCAGTGTTGAACCGGTGTGCGTCAGCCGCTTCATCATTAATCGGCTAAAGTTGACATTTTCCGAAGGCCCATGAAGCGTCGCAATCTGGCAGATACGTCCATCAACTGCTGCAACAATCCAGTTCTTCTCAACGTAATCACCACCAACCATATCAAGGATCACTTCAACCCCCTGCTTAGCTGTAATGTTACCAATCTCTTTCACAAAATCGGTCGTCCGGTAGTTGATCACATAGTCCGCCCCAAGCTCGCGAACAGCCTGCGCTTTCACATCAGACCCGACCGTCGTAAACACCTCAGCGCCGAAGGCCTTTGCCAACTGAATAGCCGTTGTCCCGATCCCGGAAGACCCGCCATGAACAAGGAACTTCTCACCAGACTGAAGCCCCAAACGGTCAAACACATTGGACCACACCGTAAAGAAAGTCTCCGGAATGCCGGCAGCTTCCTCCATAGATATCCCCGCAGGCACATGCAGAACATGCGCAGCAGGCGCAACACAATACTGCGCATACCCACCACCCGGCGTCAGCGCACAAACCCGCTCCCCTAAGCTGTGAGAAGCAACACCTTCTCCCAACTCCACAATTTCACCAGAAACTTCCAATCCCAGCAAAGGAGAAGCCCCAGGAGGAGGCGGATATGCTCCCGTCCGCTGAATGACATCCGGACGATTTACCCCCGCCGCATGAACCTTGATCAACACCTCACCAACACCAGGCCTGGGGACTTCAACCTCTGCGATTTCAAGGACTTCCGAACCTCCGACACCGTTCATTACAACGGCTTTCATTTGTGCTGAACGATCATCTATTGTCATAAGCTGCCTCGATTTTTGCAAATAGCGAAACTGCTGCTTGCTCACCTTCTCAATTAGGTAAAGAATAGTAGTCAACAAGTGCCCGTCTACCCCACCAAAGGTGAATTCTCGCTCTTTTGATACCGAGAATACCCCAAGGCAAACACAAGGAGTACATAACGCTATGGGTTTATTCGATGATGATGACACACCTCGCCCAGCAACCTCCGGGGTAATGGTGGGAGAGCCCCTCACGAACCTTTCAATCCACGAATTAAATGAGCATCTTGAGCATCTTGAGCAGCTTAAGGCAGAGATCGTGCGCGTTGAGAATGAGATCGAAACAAAATCAAGCGCCAACTCATCAGCCGAAAGCTTCTTTAAGTAATAAAACAAAGTTTAAAACAAAAACTTACTCAAATTCATATAAATGCAAGCTACAAATTGCAAATAAATGAATTGGATACTTATAGTTTACGTATCGTTAACCATTTTAAATTAGAACTTAGTTATTCCAGTTGATCTGGAACCAGAGTGAACATTCACTCTGCTTGACGCCTCCCTGTTAAAACACCTCAGAGCCGCACCGATGCGGCTCTTTTTTTTCTGCTCAGGCAACACCCTGCCCCGGTTTAATCACTCTATTCACAACCATGAGTTGGCACGGGCTTTGCTCCGCTCAGATTGAAGTAAGATCTCTTGCTCCATTTCGAGACAGTTTTATTCTTTCCAAAAGGCTCACTTCAATTTTCGAGCCGTAATTGTTTCAGACTGGGATTTTAAAGGACGCGAGTGAGAGAAACCTAACGCAGTTATTGAAGGGATTTTTAAGATGGGTGAATTCAAAACTGAAACAGGGCCAGAGAACACCTTCAACTTCGCTCAACGGCTCATGTCCTCCCAAAACTTCACGGAGCTTTTCCGCGAAGGGATGGGCCTTATTGAAGACACTGCATCCTATCTTGATGGTCCGGGAAGAAAACAGAGCAAAGCTCTTGGCTCCGCCGCTTCTCTCGCTTACGCAACCGAGTCCATGCGCCTCACCACCCGCCTCATGCAGATGGCCTCCTGGCTTCTGCTGCAACGGGCAGTAAATGACGGTGAGATTGTACAAGCAGAAGCTCAGAATGAGAAAAACAAGATCCGCGTCGATAATGCGACCAAGGAAATGCAGAACCCGGCCTGGCCAGACCTGCCTGAAACACTTCGCACCCTGATCGAGACCTCATTCCACCTGCAAAGACGCATCAAGCACGTCGATAGCATGCTCAAGGAGGAGCTCCTGCGCGAGCAAGCGGCAAACACCTCCAATCCAGTAGGTGATCAGCTCTCTCAAATCACAGCAGCGTTTAAATAGCCTGATAAGTTTCGCTAGCGCCAAACTCCGCTAGCAACCCTGCGCACTCCTCAAACGCGCACAAAAAAACCCGAAGCAAACGCTTCGGGTTTTTTAATTTCGCAAACTTCAGAGCAATTATTTGCCTAGGAAGCCACCAAACTTGTTGGTGAAGCGGGACACGCGACCGCCACGGTCCATGAGCTGACGGTCACCACCAGTCCATGCTGGGTGGGAGCTCGGATCGATGTCGAGCTGCAGGGTGTCACCTTCTTTACCGTAAGTAGAACGGGTGGTGAATTCGGAACCATCAACGAGTTTTACAGTGATGGTGTGGTAATCTGGATGAATGTCCTGTTTCATGACTAAACTGTCCTGTCAGCAACGGCTGAGCCGCCTCAATCAAAAGATGGGCTTAGGGCTGGCCTGAAGCATCGGTAGAAAGAAGCCGCGCTTTTCCAAGAACGGCACAATTGTGAAGGCGTCTATACCCCATCCAAACCGAGGAAACAAGAGGGTACAGCCCGCAGAAAACCAGAGAAAGCGCTTGCAATTAAAACTATCGGGACACATCTACTGCATCATACGATAAACTTAAATGATTTCGCAGATATCCGGGGGTGGCATGAGCCAGCAGGACTCAAACAATCGGGAAAAGACCTTGCGTCCACTCGCAACACTTTTCCCTTATCTTTTAAGGCACAAAGCCCGTCTGGTTCTGGCAACCTTTGCTCTGCTGGCGGCAGCTGGCCTCACTTTGGTACTGCCAATTGCCGTCCGCTACATGGTTGACTACGGTTTTACCGGCGACAACCCCAACTTGATTGACGATTATTTCATTGTCATTATTTTTGTAATCGCGCTACTCGCCCTCACCAGCTCTCTTCGTTACTACATGGTCATGATGATTGGTGAGCGAGTCGTAGCGGACTTACGCTCTGACGTGTTCCGTCACCTCACTTATTTATCCCCCTCATTCTACGACAAAACAAAGTCCGGTGAGATCATTTCGCGCCTGACAGCCGATACAACCCTCATTCAGTCAGCATTCGGAGCCAGCGCATCTATTGCTCTTCGACACTTGCTGATGTTCGCTGGTTCGACGACCCTGATGGTCATCACCAGCCCGCGCCTCTCCTTGTTTGTGCTGCTTGCGATCCCACTCATTGTCTTGCCTCTGCTTGGCTTTGGCCGTGCGGTTCGCAACAGAACCAGCCATGCGCAATCCACTCTGGCAAACGCAATTGCTTATGCAACAGAAGCACTTGGTTCCATTCGCACACTGCAGGCTTTCACCAATGAAAAGAGCGTTTCAGATCGCTTTGCAGGAGATATCGAGACAACCTATGAAGTTGCTCTCATTGCCACCCGCGCCCGCGCATTCCTGATCGCTACAATCATCCTGATCATCGCCTCAAGCATTGTGGCAGTACTCTGGGTTGGCGCACTGGACGTGATTGATGGCCGTATGAGTGGCGGTCAGCTCACACAGTTCCTCATCTATTCCATCATTGCTGCCGGGGCTATGAGCGAACTCTCTCAGGTATGGGGCGAACTGGCAAAAGCCGCTGGCGCAGCAGACCGCATTACAGGACTGTTGCATGTCCCATCCGAAATCAATGCACCAGCCAATCCAGTCACTCTCCCCTCTCCTGCCATTGGCGAGCTTGAGTTTGATGATATCGACTTCCATTACCCAACAGCAAAAGAAGCTGGCGTCCTGGAGGGCTTGAACCTCTCCGTCAAGAAGGGCGAAACAGTTGCTATTGTCGGCCCAAGTGGCGCAGGCAAGTCCACGCTGTTCCAGCTCTTGATGCGATACTACGATCCGGTTGCAGGTAAGGTCACACTCGACGGCATCGAACTAAACTCTGCTGATCCAAGAGACTTACGCGAGCACATCGCTCTGGTCCCTCAGGACACCGCTATTTTCGGTAGCTCAATTGCAGAAAACATCGCATTTGGCAAAGAGATCGCGTCCAGAGAGCAAATTGTTGAAGCTGCGAAGTTCGCGTTGGCTGATGACTTCATCAACAACATGAAAAACGGCTATGACACACTCATTGGCGAGCGCGGAGTAACTCTCTCTGGAGGCCAACGACAGCGCATAGCGATCGCTCGTGCCATTCTGAAAGACGCCCCTGTTTTGCTGCTGGACGAAGCCACCAGCGCACTGGATGCCGAAAGCGAGACCATTGTCCAAAAAGCCCTCGATAAGCTTATGGAAGGCCGAACCACACTGATTATCGCACATCGTCTGGCAACGGTCCTCAAAGCAGATCGTATCGTTGTGATGGACGGCGGAAAAATCGTGGAAGAAGGCACCCACGACACACTGGTCGCTCAAAACGGCCTTTATGCAAAACTCGCCAGAATGCAATTTGAGATTGGAGCAGAAGCGCTCAACTCTCAGGAAAAAGCAAGCTAGAGCGCACTCCAGACAAGCGTATCTGGCTTTCAGACAAAACACTCATAAAAAAAGCCGCGCTTGCATCAAGCGCGGCTTTTTCAATTCTATCTGCGAAGCTTACTCAGGCTCACTCACATCCACTGTATAGTTCAGCGGCATGCGCGCACCATCAGCAAAAATGGTCTGCCCGGAAACATAACTTGCATCTTCTGAAGCGAGGAACGCAGCAATGCTCGCCACTTCAGCAGGTTGTCCCAAACGACCAAGCGGCGTCCGGGAAAGAACCGTTTCCATCTTGCTCGCATCCTGCACAACGCTCTTGAGCATCTGTGTCTCAATGGAACCAGGCCCAATACCGTTTACACGAATGCCGTGCTTTGCCAACGCCACAGCCGAAACATGCGTCAGCTGGTTCAAGCCACCCTTGGAGATCGTATAAGGAACTTGATCAGGGATCGCCAAAACACTGTTTACGGAGCTGATATTGATGATTGAGCCAGCAGAACCGCCCTCTTCAACTTTCTCGACCATATGCCGTGCAACAGCTTGAGAGCACAGGAATGCCCCCTTCAAGTTGACACGTAAAACCCGGTCAAAATCATCTTCAGAAAGCTGAAGAAAATCACCAGCTGCTGTAATGCCAGCGTTATTAACCAGCACATCAATGTCGCCAAACTCATCCAGAGTGTTTGCAACCATATTGCGCACATCAAGGCGAACGCTGACGTCGCAATGGCAGAACGCCACATGCCCAAACTCGGAAAGAGCTTCCTGAGCCGCTTCACCGGCCCGCTCATCGGAGTCGGAGATCATGACTTTGGCGCCATCTTGCAAAAAACGCTGCGCAATAGCGTAACCGATGCCTTGAGCGCCACCGGTTACAATCGCAACTTTCTTCTCTAGTTTCACTTTGAAGATACCTCTGGCAATGCCGAAATTTCGCCGACCATAATCTCAAAGCCTAAACATGTCGATGCACTTCTCCAGTAAAACTGCTTAGTTCCTCTGAATTTAGCTAACAGATGCCACCCCACGAACAGAGATCGCTTCAGCAATTTCCTCGAGAATAGCAGGGTCATCAATTGTTGCTGGCATCTTGAACTCTTCGCCATCTGCAATCTTCCGCATGGTCGCTCGAAGGATCTTGCCAGACCGCGTTTTGGGAAGGCGCTCAACGGTAATCGCCAGCTTAAAGGCAGCAACAGGACCAACTTTTTCGCGCACCAAAGCAACCAGCTCTTTCTCAATCACAGCAGTTTGTTTTTCAACGCCACTCTTCAAAACGACAAAACCACATGGCAACTGGCCCTTGAGATTGTCGGCAATCCCAATCACGGCACACTCAGCCACATCCGGGTGCTCAGAAAGAACTTCCTCCATGCCACCCGTAGACAAGCGGTGCCCGGCCACGTTGATGATGTCATCGGTACGAGCCATGATGAAGAGATAACCGTCATCATCCATAAGACCGGCATCTGCCGTCTTGTAATAGCCGGGGAACTCTGTGAGATACGCTTCCTTGAACCGATCATCAGCATTCCAAAGAGTTGGCAGCGATCCCGGCGGCATCGGCAGCTTCACGACAATATTGCCTAGCTCCCCCGCTCCAAGCTCATTCCCTTCGTCATCCAGCACATGCATATCATATCCCGGCATTGGGACAGTGGAACTACCCAGCTTGATAGGCAGCTTACCAAGGCCAAGAGGGTTACCAGCGATGCACCAGCCAGTCTCTGTCTGCCACCAATGATCGATGACAGGTACACCGAGCAGGTTTTCTGCCCATAAAATTGTATCCGGATCAGCTCGCTCTCCTGCAAGGAACAGCGACCGCAGGCCAGCAATGCTGTACTTCGCCAGCTCTTTACCTTCCGGATCTTCTTTCTTGATCGCCCGGAAAGCGGTCGGTGCGGTAAACAGTGAAACCACGGAATGCTCTGAGATCACCCGCCAGAACGCGCCAGCATCCGGTGTTCCAACCGGCTTACCTTCATAAAGAATAGTCGCGGCCCCATGAAGCAGTGGCGCATAAACGATGTAAGAGTGGCCAACCACCCAACCCACATCAGACGCAGCCCAGAACACTTCACCCGGATCAATACCGTAGAGGTTTTCCATGGACCACTTGAGGGCAACCATATGCCCGCCATTGTCACGCACCACGCCTTTCGGCTGTCCGGTCGTACCGGAAGTGTAGAGCACGTAAAGTGGATCAGTCGCAGCAACAGGAACACATTCAGTGGTCATCTTCTCGGCCACCGCAGTTTCCATCAGCGCGCCCAGATCAAAGTCACGGCCTTCAATGAGGCCAGCAACCTTTTGCTCGCGTTGCTGAATAAAACAGAAATCAGGTTTATGGGAGGACAGTTCAATGGCGCGGTCCAGCAGCGGCTTATACTCAACCACACGCCCCGGCTCGATGCCGCAAGATGCACTGATGATAGCCTGAGGCTTACAATCTTCAATACGAACAGCAAGCTCTTGAGCCGCAAAACCGCCAAATACAACAGAGTGGATCGCACCAAGCCGCGCGCAGGCGAGCATCGCAAACGTCGCTTCAGGGATCATGGGCATATAGATCAGCACCATAGAGCCTTTTTCAACGCCCTTTTCACGCAGCAGCGCTGCCATAGCTCCCACTTGCTCTTGCACATCAAGATACGTGTAGGTGCGCTTCTCACCAGTAACAGCACTGTCGTAAATGATCGCTGGCTGTCCTGGGCGGCCATGCTCTACGTGGCGATCAACACAGTTGTAGCAGGTGTTGCACTCACCGCCGACAAACCATCGTCCATATGTGCCTTGCGAAGCATCGAATGTCTTGGTGTAGGGCGAGAACCAGTCAATGCCCTTAGCAGCTTCATCCCAGAAGGCTTCTTTGTTTTCTTTCCATCCATTGTAGATGTCGTGGTATCGGCTTGTCATAGCTGCTCTCCTCCCATGCACCCCTGCATAGTACCTGTCCACAGGTTCGGCTAAGACTGAGCCCTGAATGCCCTAAAGGCAAGTTTTGCTATATTAGAAAATCGGCTTATAACTAAAGATGACCATATAGTTTTCAACCCGCCTATTTCTTAGTTTTCTCTTAAATAAAAAGGACTTGCCTGCACCCTTGCGGGAAACAAATCATGCTGCCAATTACTGATCCCTTCTTCTACCTCTGTGCAATACCTGCTGTTTTCATTGTTGGCATGGCCAAAGGAGGATTCGGAGGCGGCCTCGCCCTTGTCGGTGTGCCGCTTATGTCATTGGCAATTCCACCTGTGCAGGCAGCAGGAATACTCCTCCCGATCCTGCTGGTCATGGACGCAGTCGGTCTTTTCTCTTACCGGGCAATCTTTTGCAGAAAAACACTGGCCATTCTTATACCAGCTGGCCTGACAGGAACTCTGATCGGCTATTTTGCGGCAGCCTACATCTCTGAAACCCACATCAGATTGGTCACTGGCGCAATCGCTTTGGTCTTTGTGCTCGATTATTGGTTCAACAACAAAGCCAACAAACCGCCAAAGCCGCAGAATGTTCTTTTAGGAGGGTTCTGGGGTACAGTTTCTGGCGTCACCAGTTTCATCGCCCACGCAGGCGGCGCCCCATTTCAAATGTATGTCTTGCCACTCAGACTGGCACCACCAGTCATGGCAGGTACCGCAGTCATCTTCTTTTCGGTCGTAAATTTCTCAAAAGTGCTGCCTTACTTCGCCCTTGGTCAGTTTGACGCCAAAAACATCGCGACATCTCTTGTATTGCTACCGCTCGCCCCTCTGGCGACACTGGCGGGAATCAAGATCGTAAAACACATCAACAAAGAGCTGTTCTACAAGATCACGTATGCAGCCCTGTTTGTTATCGCACTCAAGCTGATTTGGGACGGCGCATCAGGCTTTTAAGACATGTTATACTATGCAGAGATAGGGCGTAGATAAGCCATCAGCGACTTGAGTATCAGTCGCGCTCACCCAAGCCATCATAAAGCACGCGCTTGATCAGACCAAACGGCCCGTCGACCTCAAAAGCGGCATCCGGCATTGTCTTCCAGGTCACTCGGTTGTGAAAGAAACCTGAGGGATCGGTCAGATCCAGATCACCACGCGCAGGCGAAACAATCCGATACCGAACTTGCTTTGCATTATATGCATCTGATGGATTGCCTGCATATTCTGAGCTTGGCGGCTGCCCTTCGACCCACGAGAAGAAATAGGTCCGCAGCTGATCTGCCATACTGCCTGTCGAATTGAGCTGACCGAAGTTGAGTTGGAGCCCCACAACCAGACAAACAGCTGTCGATATGGCCCAAAGATACCAATGATCACGGAAGTGATTCAAAATGACTGCACGATTGAGATACAGCTGGATCAGAACAGGGAACGCCACCAACAAAACAAACCACTGCGCATCCTGTGATCGCTGTGGTCCGAGGGTGAAAATGTAACCCGTCAGAGCCACGGTAATCGCGCAGAAAACCACGCCAAAGAATAAGGCGATTTTCCCCTGTCGATTTGGTGTCACTACGGTCATGCGAGCCCTGCTTGTTCATCACTCGCCGTATCAAACGGGTCGCGATTTATTCTTTTATCAGACAGGTCTACATTACAAATCGAAAGGCAAACGGGGAAGACTTCTGAGGTGTTGCAAATTGTCGCGAGCGTTTGTCTTGCCCAAAAACGCAACAAGATTTCACCTTTGCCGTTAAGTTAAGGCGCCAGTTGCAACCACCGCATTTAAATTCGCCGAATATATCGACACCAATCCACAAAACATCTCAAAAATACTTATAGATGAAAGTCTAATAACAAGAAGATCCTCAGACTAACATCTAAGTCATCTGAACTACCCCCTGCGCCTATACTCAGATATATCAAAATATGCGACACTCTTAATTCCAAGCTCTTCATCGGAGCCAATAACTATCTTGGGAAAGCTGATAGCCAGTTCAACGGATCTTCGCAGTTCTCTTGAGCGGAAGTTGAATGCCTGGGGAATTTCATGAAAAACAGTAGTCCAAACACATCATATTTCGACAAAGACCTCCCAAAAACTGAAGCAAATTACACGCCATTAAGCCCACTCAGTTTTTTGGAGAGAGCTGCAAAAGTTTTTCCAAGCCACACAGCCATCATTCACGGCAAGATTCGTAGGTCCTATAAGGAGTTCTATGAGCGCTCTATTAAACTCGCGAGCGCCCTGGAAAAGCGAGGTATCGGCAAGAATGACTGCGTGTCTGTCATGCTGCCCAACACACCACCCATGCTTGAAGCTCATTACGGCGTACCAATGGCTGGAGCCGTTCTCCACGCACTCAACACCCGCCTCGATGCCGCTATCATCGCATTCCAGCTAAACCATGCAGAGAGCAAGCTCGTAATCGTGGATCGTGAGTTCTCGAAAGTCATGACCGAAGCATTGGAGCTGGCAGCGGTGAAGCCGGAAGTGGTGCTTTACGACGACAAAGAATTCCCTCAATCAACGCCCGCAATTGGAGAGTTGGAGTACGAGGAGCTGATTGCCAGCGGTTCCGCTGATTTTGAATGGCAACTTCCCGCGGATGAATGGGATGCAATCACACTCAACTACACGTCGGGTACAACAGGAAACCCGAAAGGCGTCGTTTATCATCATCGTGGTGCCTATCTTCTCGCGCAAGCAAACATCATCACAGCAGCCATGGGCAAAAAACCGGTTTATCTCTGGACACTGCCAATGTTCCACTGCAATGGCTGGTGTTTCCCATGGGCCTTATCCCTCGTTGCCGGAACGCATGTCTGCCTTCGTCAAGTACGACAAGCCCCTATCTGGAATGCCTTGGCAGATGAGAAAGTCACGCACCTCTGTGGTGCACCAATCGTGATGTCCACGCTGCTCAACACCCCCGAGGACCAAAAGCGCAAACTCACCCATGATGTCGAGTTTTTCACCGCCGCCGCACCACCACCTGAAACTGTTCTTGCAGCGATGGCAGAGGAAGGCTTCAATGTTACCCATCTCTATGGGCTGACAGAAGTCTATGGCCCAGCCGTCGTCAACGAATGGCATGATCATTGGAATGAACTTCCAGCATCAGAACAAGCAGCATTGAAAGCCAGACAAGGCGTCAATTACGTCGCTTTGCAGGATCTCGCTGTTCTCGACCCCGAAACCATGAAGCCAGTCCCTGCTGATGGAGAAACCATTGGCGAGGTCATGTTCAAGGGCAATGTTGTAATGAAAGGGTATCTGAAGAACCCCTCCGCAACACAGGAAGCCTTCAACGGCGGTTGGTTTCACTCTGGAGATTTGGGCGTTCAGCATGAAGACGGATACGTCCAGCTCAAAGACCGCTCCAAAGACATCATCATCTCAGGAGGTGAAAACATCTCATCCATTGAGATCGAGGAAGTCCTCTACAAACACCCGGAAATCTCATCAGCAGCAGTGGTTGCCCGTCCCGATGACAAGTGGGGGGAAACTCCCTGTGCATTTGTGGAGCTGAAAGAGAACAGCAGTGTGACGGAAGACGATATCGTAACCTACTGCAAACAGCATCTGGCCAGCTTCAAATCACCAAGAACTGTTGTCTTCACAGACCTGCCGAAAACCTCAACAGGCAAGATCCAGAAGTTCGTACTGCGCGAAGAAGCAAAAAAGATCGGCTGACCCCAAACAAAAAATGCGCCGCTAAAAGCGACGCATTCTCTATTCGGTTAAGAAAAAGGAAGCTACCCTGTCACTCGTATTCGCGAGATCTCATCCTTAAGCTTCAACTTTTGCCTTTTTAGATTGCCTAGTTCGATCTCATCCATCGAAGGATGGTGCTTGGCTGTTTCCAGCTCCCTCTCAATGGTAGCATGGCGGCGTTCCAGCTCAGTCAAATGCTCACGGATGGACATAGGTTTTGATCCTCCTACATTGTCTCTGTTACAGGTGGATGATGGCACCATTTTATTGAGTTGTCGAACTATGATTAGCTGTTTTTTTGGGGCCTCTACAACGCGAGATCGCTAATTCATGAAAAACTTAGGGAACTTATAAATGACCCAGTAAATTTAATGGGTTTCATATTCCACTCAAAAGAGAACTTCACTAAGTATTCAACCCTATATATACGCTGCGTAAATCCGTCATGAGACAACACTTCCTGTAAAAATCGAGAGACTCTTGTTCATCACCGCTGCACATTCGGTATACTGTTGCCGAGCGGTGAATTGCGACAACGCGCCCCACCAGATTTGATCAATGATGGGTCTCGTTGCACACAGACCGATATGTGTCATGTGAGGACAAAACGATGACGGAAGATACTCTCGATCAGGATAGCAAGCGTTCCGAGCTCGCTGAGTTGCGACAGGAGCATCGGGATCTTGATCATTCCATCGAAGCGCTCATTGAAACGGGACGGGCAGATGTTCTCCAGCTGCAACGCTTAAAGAAGAAAAAACTGATGCTAAGAGACCAGATTCAGGTACTGGAAACACAGCTCTTACCTGACATTATTGCCTAAATTAGAGGCAGAGCTCTAACCTTCGTATACTATTGGCATTTCTTGTTGTAATTGGCTTGAAACACGCCGTGTTATTTCTATAATCCGCGCTTTCTTCCCAGACGCTCAGAGGGTGCCCGTTTTATGAACCGCACAGACCAGCCAGAAGTCGCTATCATCATGGGAAGCCAATCCGATTGGCCAACCATGAAAAATGCTGCAGATACGCTAGAAGCACTGGGAGTTTCCTATGATGCTCGCATCGTCTCAGCTCACCGCACCCCGGACCGTCTGGTAGAGTTTTCCAAAACAGCAAAAGAGAAGGGCTTCAAGGTTGTTATCGCTGGCGCTGGCGGAGCAGCCCACCTTCCGGGCATGGCTGCATCCATGACACCGCTGCCAGTGTTTGGTGTTCCAATTGAGTCGCGCGCCCTTAAGGGACAGGACAGTCTCCTTTCCATCGTTCAAATGCCAGCAGGCATTCCGGTCGGCACTCTTGCCATTGGTCGTGCAGGTGCTGTCAACGCAGCATTAATGGCAGCTGCTGTTTTGGCACTCAACAATCCGGAGATCGCTGCCAACCTGGATGATTGGCGCGAAAAGCAAAGTCAGGCTGTGGCCGAGAAGCCAGTCAACCCGGAAGAGTAAGAGTTTCAGAGGCGCCCACTTGCAGGCGCCTCATTTGTATCAAGCCGCCCCTAACATCTGGCCCCTAACATCTGGAAAGTTTTCGAAATGGGTTCCACACTACGTCCTGGCGACACGATTGGTATTTTGGGTGGAGGCCAGCTTGGCCGCATGATCGCGCAAGCCGCCAGCAGGATAGGCCTGAAGTGCCATATCTATTGCCCGGATGAAAACAGCCCCGCTTTTGAGGTCTCAGAAAAGAAGACTATTGCGGCCTACGAAGACGAAAAGGCGCTCACCCAGTTTGCGAAAAGCGTTTCAGTCGTCACTTATGAGTTCGAAAATGTCCCCGGCGAGACAGCCCGCATTCTGGAGCAGTTTGTTCCAGTTCGCCCCGGTCCACGTGCACTGAAAGTTTCCCAAGATCGCCTGGCAGAAAAGACATTCCTTTCAGAAGAAGCGGCAACAAAGGTCGCTCCCTTCATAAAAGTCGACACGCAGGCAGAGCTGGAAGCTGCGCTCATGGAGTTGGGCGGTCAGGGTGTACTGAAAACGCGCCGTTTTGGATATGATGGCAAAGGCCAGATCATGATCCGTACACCTGAGGATATCGAAGGCGCCATGAGCAAGCTTGGCAATCAGCCATCTATCCTTGAAGGCATCGTCCCGTTTGAAAAAGAGATCTCCATCATCGTCGCTCGTGGCCTGGATGGAACGGTCAAATGCTATGATCCGGCGGACAACTACCACAAGAACCACATTCTGAAGACCTCCAGCGTACCTGCAGACATCCCGGCAGAAACCGCTCAGGAAGCCATCGATATGGCGACCCGCATCGCCGTTGCGCTCGATTATATCGGAGTGATGGGTGTAGAACTGTTTGTCGTCAGAGACGGCGAGGCTACAGAGCTGAAGGTCAATGAAATAGCGCCACGCGTTCACAATTCAGGTCACTGGACAGAAGACGCTTGTCCGGTTTCTCAATTTGAACAGCATGTTCGCGCTGTTGCAGGCTGGCCACTTGGCAGGCCAACCCGAGCACACAACGTCATCATGGAAAACCTGATTGGTGATGATGTGAACTCATGGGAATCAGCACTGCTGGAGCCAAACGCTCGTCTGACACTCTACGGTAAAGCAGAGACACGGGAAGGCCGCAAGATGGGCCACATCAACCGCCTCTCTCCAAAATCCTGATCGCGTCATCCTACAAAGAAAAAGCCCCCGAAGATCTATTCATCTTCGGGGGCTTTTTCTTATTTAAACCAGACTATCCTAGCCTAACCAGACCAAGTTGATCGCGTTTCTGGAACCGGATCAGCAACAGGATGCCGGTGATAAAGAGACCACTGGCCAAACCAACCCAGATCCCCTCTGGACCCCAGTTAAAGGTGAACGCCATCACGTAGGAAAGCGGCACACCGATAATCCAGTAACCAATCACCGCAATCACCATTGGTATTCGCGTATCGGAAAGACCGCGCAGAACACCACCAGCAACCACCTGAATACCATCAACAACCATGTACACTGCTGCAATAAAGACCAGCGGCACGCCGAGGCGGATCACATCAGCTGCGTCTGGATTGCTGGTGTCCAGATAGAAGGAAATCAGCGTGTCAGGGATCGCAACAAACAACACCGCACCAAGCAGGCCAATAACAATAGACCAGATCAGTGCGACCCAACCGGCTCGCGTAATAGCATCAGCATCACTACGGCCAGATGCGATACCAACACGCACCACAGCAGCGTTTGCAAAGCCAAGCGGAATCATAAACGCAATACCAGAGAGCTGAACCGCAATACCGTGAGCAGCAAGCTCCAGTGTCCCGATCCACCCCATCATCAAAGCGGCAGCTGCAAACAGTCCCACTTCAGCAACCAACATGAGGGAAATCGGCCAGCCGAGACGCAGGATTTCGAAGAACGCAGGCCAGTCAGCACGCCAAAAGCGAACAAACACCTCATATTTGCGAGACTTCTCTTCCCAAAACACATAGGCAATCAAAATCACACAGGATGCCAACGCAGTCACTACAGACGCAATCCCGGCACCTAGAATGCCAAGTTGAGGAAAGCCGTAATAGCCAAAGATCAGCACATAATCGAGAAGTGCATTGACCACAGCACTCACCACAGTCGCCCACAAAACAATCTGCGAACGTTCAATACTGGTAAGGAAGCTACGCAGCGCCGCCACAAAAAGAGATGGATACATCGACCACTGCACAATGCGCAGATAATCCGCAGCAATGGCAGAAACTTCTGCGTCCTGCCCAAGAGCCAGCAAGAGACTCTCACCGTTCCACAGCACGACCATCGCAAAAGTCGTATAAATGAGCGAAATCCAAAGGCCCATGCGCGAAGCACGCCGCACATTACGCACGTCGCCTTTACCTTCGGCTCTGGATGCCAATGGCATAACGGCTTGCAAGAACCCAAGTCCTGCCAGCCATGTCAGAAAGAACAACTGCAAAGCCAGCACGGATGCTGCCAGCTCTGTTGCGCCAAGCCAACCGATCATCAATGCATCGGTGGCATTAATTGCCATCTGCGCAAGTTGCGCACCGATCAAAGGCAATCCCAAAATAAGCGTTGCATTGGACTCCCCCCACCATGCAGACATGGATGTGGGTTTGGCAACGCTGGTGCTTTCAACCCGCGTCATCATAAGCTCCTGAAGAAAAGGGCATGGAGCCCCTCCAGAACTTGAGCCTCTCAAGAACATAAACAAGGCTGGGTCCTGCAATTGACCGCAATGCCTCGCTGGGAGGAAACTTCCTATCATAGAAACAGACCGACAAAGTCCCAGTGGCTTCTTGCCTAAGCAATACCGCTAGTGAAAATGTCGATTACGCTACTTTGCAAAACTCTTCAGGAATGTCCAGAGGAATAAAGCAAGGCGCATTATCACCGCCATAGACCATGATGTGTCCGCAAGGCACTTCATACCAACCTTGCCCGCCCTTTTCCAAAGGCTCAGAGACAACACTCAAGTTGCTGTTATGTAAGCGGTAATACAGGCTTGGAACAATCTTATCACTAGAGCAACGCACAGCATAAAGGCGCTCACCATCAGTCAAGGCCATCGCTACACGCAATGGAGCAATGACATCATTGCAACGCATAATCTCAAGTGTTTTCGTGAACACCTGTTGCACGGCCCCCACAGGATCAACATCCAGACCATGACTTAACATGGCAAGAAACAGCGCTTCACTGTCCGTTGTACCCTGCCGGTAACGATAAAAGTCGTCGCTGATCAAACTCTCAATCTGGCGTCGGATATCATCATACCCTCCAATCTGTCCGTTATGCATGAACATCCATTTGCCGACAGCAAACGGATGGCAGTTTGAACGAGAGGTCGCAGTGCCCGTAGATGCGCGCACATGAGCAAAGAACAAAGAGGACTTGAGGTGCTTGGTAATACTCAGAAGGTTCTCATCACCCCACGCAGGTTGCGTATCACGATAAAGTCCCGGCTCTGATTTGTGACCGTACCAACCAATCCCAAAGCCGTCACCATTAGTGTTTACCTTGGCTTCCGCACAATGCAAGCTCTGCGCAATCAAAGAATGATTGGGCATTGAAATCAGCTCTTCCATGAAAATGGGAGCTCCACGGTACGCAAGCCAGCGGCACATTACATTATTCTTTCTTCTGGTCGATTACCCAAATGAGGTCACTAGAGTATGCATGATCCATCACCACGTATAAACCCCTTCCCTATAACTAGAGTAACGAGTTTTCTCAGGGATCGTTCCGTGGATCTAAAGAGAGCCCTCCACTCACAGCTCTCGCGAGTAGGATGGCCTCTCTCGACTCAGTTTCGAAGTCGGACATGACGAACGACGTTTGAAGCAAATTCCATTCAAATTTCCACCTCGATTTCCACTGTTCAGAAAAGCTCCTGTGACTTTTTTCAGCGGCAAAAGAGAGACTCAACCATACGCAATCAAGGGTTGTATTTTTTCAAAATAATTTTACAGATGAAGTTACAATGCATTTTGAAAGCATTTTTTACTTATCTTTTACTTCACACACGAGCGTGCCAATGCGCCATTTTGAAGAAAATGAGCAAACGCTGCTGAGATTGCCTTGTCCCACAAGAGGTATTCCCCCCTTTCCCATCTATAAATTAACATAGATTCTCAAGTAAGGAGGTAGACAGCCCCCACGCAGTCTGTTAGTTACCCCGTCAAGAAGCGACGCATCAGCGGCGACGGAGTTCTTGTGACCCGTGCATATGCGCTAAGTGTTGCTATCAATCATTTCATCTATGTCGTTCTGGATACGTAATCCAGAATGCTCGAAGGTAAGGATAAACGCGTGCAGGTTCTCGTTCGCGATAATAACGTCGATCAGGCGCTTAAAGCGCTTAAGAAAAAGATGCAGCGTGAAGGCATCTTCCGTGAAATGAAGCTTCGTGGCCACTACGAAAAGCCATCTGAAAAGAAGGCTCGCGAAAAGGCAGAAGCAATCCGCCGCACTCGCAAACTGGCTCGCAAGCGCGCTCAGCGTGAAGGCCTGTTGGTCGGCAAAGGTCGTCGTTAATCCGGCGGCACTCGGGACATCACACAGCTAAGGCTCAACTATGTTTGACGAAAAGCGTGTGAGCGGACCGAAGCTAGAATTCAGAACGGACTAACCGGTAAATCGGTTGGTCCGTTTGTTGTTTTTGCTGGTTCATTTGACCTTTTTTTGCCACACTAAAGTGTAGGCTATCGTGTCATTGCAAGGACTCTTTAAGAATGGGGCACATTCTCGTGAACAATAAACTGGCTAAAGGCATCTGTGCGTGTCTGCTCGCACTTGGCGTTGCAGCATGCCAATCCAACTCATCTGGCCTTGTTTATCAGAATGTGCCCATCGACAAAGCTGTTGGCTCTTCCTCCAACATCGATAGTCTGAGTGCTGTTGTTGACGCAAATCCAACCGATGCCGACGCCTACAACAAGCGCGGCATTGCATACGCAAAAGCTGGGCGCCTTGATCAGGCCATTGAGGACCTCAACAAATCTCTTCAGCTGAGACCAAACTCTTATCAGGCTTACGCAAACCGAGCTTTGGTAGAACGCCGCAAGGGCAACACGTCTCAGGCAGTTCAGGATTACAGCTCAGCACTTTCCATCAAACCAGATTACGTGAAGGCCCTGAACGGACGTGGCAACACCTACCGTTCTATCGGTCAGAACACAGCAGCGCTTCGTGATTACAACGAAGTCATTCGCTTAAATTCCGGCGATGCGCAGGCCTATCACAACCGTGGCCTCATCTATCAGGCACAAGGTCTGCAAGAAGCAGCTCTCAATGACTTTTCGTCGGCTGTTGGCCTGAACTCCCGCGCATATTCACCTCTGATCGCGCGCGGTGTAACTTACCTTTCTCTGAGCGATCCAAAATCTGCACTCAAAGATTTCAATGCAGCGATTGCGCTTAACGGCAAGTCCGCATCTGCCTGGGCGAACCGTGGCCGCGCAGAAGAAGCACTGGGGCAGATTACAGAAGCACGCCAGTCCTACAGCAGAGCTCTGCAGATTTCTTCGACAAACCAGATTGCGAAGGAAGGCTCTCAGCGCCTGTCAACGTCTTCAGGCGTTCCGCAAGCTTAAGCTCGCAAACAAATCGCTTCTAAAGGCCGGATACTCCGGCCTTTTTTATTGCCTTGTTCCCGAAGATATCGACAGCATCCAATTAATCTCATCACGCCAGTCAATCATGCGAATGGGCGTCCCGTGAGAGCCCGTTTCGAACAGTCGAAAGCGCACCGGATACCGCTGGGTTTTGCCAATGGCTGCCTTAAACAACTGATATTGCTTCTCCCAGCTGTAAACCCTGTCAGCACTACCGTGGCCAAACACAATCGGCACGCCTGTTTTATAGGCTTCACTGGTCAACAATCGCCGATCCGTCGCTCCACCCAATAATATGAGGCCGGATAGCGGCCCAACAACACCGGCCTGATCCGCAAGCCCATAGCAGACCTGTGACCCCATGGAACCACAGGCCACAATCACTTTGGCCTGTGGTGCTTCTGTCCGGTATCGCGCAATCAGCTCGCGAATTTCCTGGGTGCCTCTGGGGCTTTCGAGCTTCACATCAGGAGACAGATAAACGCCATTATTGCGCACCATCAGGTTTTTCAAGCGATTGAAGTTACCACCAAACGTCCAATCAGCATTCCCCTGCTTTCGATTGCCCCCCTTACCATGTAGATAAAGCAGCAACAGCTTGGTATCAGCGTCAGGTTTCCCAACTCGGATATGCTTACGCTTACTACCCGCAAGCACAACTGAGCGCTCCCGCACATACCAGGAAGGCCTGCTGGAAACATATCTGCCTTCAACCCGCCGCTCTGGTATTTCATCCCGGTCCCGCAAATCACGCTGGATCTGATAATCAAGCCGCAGGAACGCCCCGTCCATCGCCTGATCCAGAACCCGCGGATAAGCAAACAGCTCATCTTTATAAGGCTTCAGCTCAAACCCGGCGGCCTGCGAGACCAGCAGAGCTGACATGAATAAGCTGCCAATCAAATACTCAAAGATCCTGAAGTGGCCTCGCATGCAGCACCTCCGAAATAGCGCATCACTTAAGGTTTCAGGTAATCATACATTACCCGGCCATAAGGTAACGTGAGGTCCGTAATAAAATGAACACCGCCGAGTGACTTAAGCATTGGCAGCTCAGCCACTGGCGCATTGGCATGATGGAACAATTGCAAACTCGCCGGACCAGACCACGCGCCCTTCACCGTCACATCAGACGCCTCATAAGCAACCAACTGAGCGATAGCCAAAGAGCCGTCAACGTCTGGGATAAGTTTCAGATTCACCTGAGTTTTCTGAAGCTTCTTGAGGATCGCATCAGGGTGACACTGCGTACCATGCTCAACATCATAAAGTAGGTGCTGGTACTTGTACCCCATGGTCGCAATAGCAATCGTCACATCGTCAAAAACCAAATGGCCGGTCAATGTTGCTCCCGATATACTCAGCTCTGGATGGCCTAGCTTTTTCGGAAAACCCCAGATCTCACGCCCACCAAAAATCGGCGGAGTATCATCAAGAAACATTTGCTGAGTGAAGTTCACAGGGTGATCTCCAAACTTGGCTGGAATCACGATGCCAGACTCGGTGTAATCTCCAAATCCAGCAGAATCGGGCATACGGATCACTTCAAACATCACCGTGTTGGAACCATCCGGCTCCAAAGGCTCAGGTAAAGCTTCACGAATAGCGTCAGGGTCACTTTCATAGGAGACCACAAAAAACTCGCGGTCGATAAACCTGTATGGCCCCTTGGGATAAGCAGGAGAAGCAATCGGCATAGAAGCCTGTTCAAGAATATCGGCAATTTTCATGGACCACCTCGATCATGAAAGAGTGTGAACCGCGGCCAAATCACAGCCAGCGCGCTCTCACCATAAGCACCGATATTTTGGATGTTGCCCCTTGGGTTTTGGGGTGACACTTTCAGAGCTCACCCCAAACACTTTTTTAATCAGCTTGTTACGTCAATTTCTTTGAAAGTAGCCAGTGGAGCTTTTTCGCGGATAACCCAGTTCAACGCACCAAGCTCCGCTTTTAACGTCGGATGAACCAATCCCAACACGCGCAGTTCACTCGCTCCAGTGCCCGAATGGGTTTGATTTACACGGCTTGCGATATTGAGTGTGGTTGTTGATTGATCAACACTCCAGCCAACTCGGTCACCAGCAACAAAGGCAACCTTACGCCCCGTTCTGGTCGTACCAATCGGAATTCCCTCAAACAGCTCAACAGAAGCAAGACGTTCTGTATCAATATGATAATCAGCGATCATCATCAGACCCAACAGATAATAATATCCCGCCTCTTGAGAAAGCCCCTGCCGGCTTGCCTGATCAACCAGATCACTTCGCCCTCGAACACCTTTCAAAGAGTGTAGGCTTGCGACAAAAATCATCTTTTCACCGCGCGTCATAGACGTAGCGCTCAGGAATGCTCGTGTGCTGCTCTGGCGAATAGCCATCTCACCAAGCATCTCGCGCATCGTCTCATCAGCAACGGTCGGGCTGGCCTTGAGGGCCTCACTGAAGTTGGTTGTCGCCAGAACTCCACTAACCGCCGTCCCAACACCACCCGGAATAAACACAGTTGCAAGATTGGTCAGGCGGTTGGAAGTCGCATAGGCCCAGGCAGCCTTATCAAGCGCGTCAGAGAGTGGAGGAAACGTCGTGTAAGGGTCTACATTCGCTGCAACAGCAATATAGCGCCGGGCTCTATCTCGCCCTACTACAGCCGCAGCAACACTCTCAACCGCAGAAGTCTTCTTACCACTTTCTTTGGAAGGAGCAGTCGCTCCGGAATTCCCAGTAATGGTGTTCACAGTCCCATTCAGCAACAGGCCGACGCCATCAGCAGTGGAACTCAGTGTCTCTTTGGGAGAGGTTACAAGACTGCCGAGAAATGTCAGAGGCTTGGCAACGGCAGTCACAACGCCCTCACCCGCTTGAGAAACCGTATCCAGTTCTTGAATACCCTTCAGCGCATGCAGTTCATTGATGCGCTTTTTCAATGTCGCCGTACCACGCACCTTATAAGTCTTGCCATGAACCCTGAGGCTGTAAACAAGCAATGTCCCATTCCGCAACACCGGCGGCACGATCTCGTAGTTGCTACCACGCGCAGAAACGCCTTCTTCCTTCAGGATCTGGGAGAAACCAAGATCAGTCGAGGCAGAATGAGATGGTGATGAGACAACTGCAACCACGATAAAGATTGCAAGCAGCAAGGAACAGCGCAGAAGAACGCGAACAGTTTGCGCAGTAGACATATGATACCCGAACTCAGAACAACTCTTACTAAAGGCTCTATTCTTCAATAATGATCAGAAAAGGGCAGCGCCTCTGGCAAATTTCGGGGTTGAAACGAAAAATCGCAGAAGCACACTGCTCCTGCGATTCTCAAAACCTTTGAAACCTGAAGGTTTCTTAGATTGTCAGCACAGCTGTTACCACACAAGCAAGCAGGAATACGATTCCCGGTACAACGTGCGATCTGTCACCAGACGCCATGCCAACGCCAACTGCAATCACTGTTGCGATTGTAGTGATGCTTGCCCAAACCGTCCCGGCAGTACCACCAAATCCAATCATTGCAATAACGAGTACAAATGTGAGAGCTGCAAGAATTCCAACCTTTGAGAAGTTGATAAAGTTCTTGTAGGTCTTCTCGTGTTCCTCATAGTCCATAACAGACGCGCTCCCGTCAGCCATGCTTCCCCCTCGAAACAAGTAGTTTTCCTGATACGAGTCTTTAACATCACATGGTCCGGTGACGCAACTTCCCTAAAGAACCGCTCTGGAAATAACCTAGGTGCCGGGGATAATTCCAACGGCCTGAGTATGTGCCTCAATCTTCGCCAGTCAAACCACATAAGTCCAGTTGGTTCTTTTGATAGGCACTCAACGCATCCAGCTCAAACCCATCAATCTGCTCATTAAACAGTTGATGGAAGTTAAGCTCAGCTCGTAAGTGAAGGAATACAGATCCAAGCCCAATAGCCGCCCGGTCCATAAAAACAAAGTAACGAGGTATTTTCACCGGCCCCAGCTCTTTGAGGGACTGATGCACACGAAACGCCTCTTGCCGCCCATAAGCCGCTGGAGAAACACCATCGGCAATCGAGCGTACTCTATCGCTGAGCAACGGGCCAAAAATAAAACTCGCCCAGATATTCAAAGTCTCAATAAGCTCAGTCGTCAGTCCATCAAAACCCCATGTCTCATAAGCAGCAACCACGCGGTCCTGATCATCTTCAAGCAGACCGTGATACAGATCCACCACGCCTTGCACGAAATCTGGAGGGAAGATGCGCACACATCCGTAATCCAGCAAATTCACACCAGCCGGCTCTCCGCCATCCTCAAAGATCGTGTAGTTACCAAGATGGGGATCGCCATGGATCACACCATAATGCGCAAACGGGTGCCACCATGCCTTGAACATCACTTGCGCAATCTTGTTACGCGCCTCCAGCTTTTCTTGTCGATAGGCCAGAAGCGGACGTCCTTCCAGCCAGCTCATGGAAAGCAACCGCCGCGTTGACAAATCTTCAAACACTTCTGGAATCTGGATCTGCTCATCTGCAGCAAAAACATTGGCATAGAGCTTTGAATGCCGCGCTTCCCGTCGATAATCCAACTCTTCCCGCAATCGGTCACCAACTTCCTTCGCAATTTCAGAAGTCTCGATCGCAGGCCTAAATCGTCGATGCAGAGCAAGCAACATGTCGAACTGATTCAGATCAGCTTCAACCGCACTATCCATATCCGGATATTGAAGCTTACAGGCCAGCATCGCCCCATCCTGATCATACGCTCTGTGCACCTGACCAAGAGAAGCCGCTGCTGCAGGCTCCTTCTCAAACTTATCAAACCTGCCTTGCCAGCCCGGGCCAAGCTCTGCCCGCATGCGTCGCTTAACAAAAGCCCACCCCATGGGAGGTGCATTTGCCTGAAGGCTCGCCAGTTCTGCTGCATATTCAGGAGGCACGGCATCAGGAATCGTTGAAAGAAGCTGCGCCACTTTCATTAACGGTCCTTTGAGTTCGCCAAGGGATTCTGCGATGGAAGCTGCATTCTTCGCAGGGTCTTGATCCCAGCCGAAGAGCTTGCCAGCTGCAAGCTTGGCTGCAATGCCACTCATATTTCCACCAACCTTGGCATAGCGGCCAAGGCGGGCGGTCATTCTGTTTGCTTCCCGGTCACGAGATGAAGGCATATGGGGTTCCTGCGGCTCACACTCTTATTGCAATATATAGTGCACTGCAAAACCTAGCAGAAAACGCAGAGAACCCAAGGGCACTTTTGGAGATTACCTAATCACATCTTTGCTCAGGCTTGCTCAACACTCTCCACAAACTCCAGCTCAAGCCTGCACTCAACGGCGTTACCATGAGAGGTAACAAACTCCCCCCGACCAGAAACGCCTTCAAATCCTCCAGTCCCGGAACCGGGCACCACAGTCATCGAAGAGCGAACAGTCTGCGCAGCAAACACCCCGTTCTCCTCAACGAGGAACGTGCCCTCACGCGAACCGTATCGACCGGAGACCTGTGTGTACCCTGAGTATTTGCCCTCTTTTTCAGCTACATAGGCCAGAAGGTAAAACATGTTCACCTGCCCAACAATTTCTCCGCTGACGGGGCCATGAGCACGAACCGACGTGATCTTGCTCATCTTGGAAAGTTTTTTTGCAGTCTCTTCCTTCCATTCTTCAACTTTGTAGGTGCATTTAATCTTTGCCATGTTCAGCTCCTTGCATTCAGAGCGGAATACCTACTGCGTCAAAATCAGAAGGGCTTGTAAAAGCGCGACAGCTGCTATCTTTTACGCCTATGCCAAATCAGGATGACACCTCAACTCAGATCAGCGGACTGCTAAACCAGCAACGCAGCCTCCAGCACTTCAATCTGGACTGGCTCACCCCAGCTGAACCATTGCAAGATGCCATCGAATTCTATTGGCTGGTCACATGGGACCTTCGAGGCAAGCCTCCATATAAGCAAGCTAACCTGCCCCACCCATCTCAACATATTGTCATCGACACCTTGCAGACGACAGGCGTGTTTGGCATCAACACAGGCGTATTCCATTATTCCTTGCAGCAGAAAGGCCGGGTGTTTGGCGTGAAGTTTCGTCCAGGAGCCTTCGCAGATTTTTTCAGATACAACCCCTCTTCGCTCCTCAACACCCACGAGAACATCGAGCCGTTTCTCCACATTTCCGAACAAAAACTAGTTTCACAGCTAGAATCTGCAGATGAGCCAACCGCATTCGCTGTTCAGATGGACAACCTCCTGACTTCACATAAGCATCCCTTGACATCTAAAGCGAAGGATGCCCGTGCACTCGTCGATACCATCGCGACAACGGACGAGGTCAGTAATCTGAAAGACCTCTCCAGAACTTCAGGTTTCCAGCCAAGAACAATCCAACGCCTCTTCCAAAGCCACGTAGGCGTTCATCCCAAATGGGTGATCGAACGTTACCGCATGTTGGCTGCTGTTGACGCTATCAACAAAGGGCAAGACCTCAACCTGACAGATCTGGCCCACTCCCTGGGCTACTTCGACCACGCCCACTTCAGCAACGCCTTCAAGAAACTGACAGGCCACACACCAAGCCATTACTTGCCAGAGTCTCAACCAGTTTAAACACGTTCTTCTGCAACCATATCAAGCGCTTGTGCGATAGTTGATGCATGCGCTTTGATGCCTTTGTAGTCCAGCTGCTCTGCGGTCAGCCCAAGCAACTGTGTTTTTAGGCCTTGGGCCAGCTGGTCACCATCCGGATGTTTTAGTAGGCTATGAACAGGATCGTGGTGAACCCTGATGGTGAAGAGGATGTCGCCGCTGTCCGGCAGGCGCCTCAATGTCTGCTTCTCGACGCGCACATAGAGTTGTTCAAATGCCAGATCGGGCTCGCAGAGAACTTCATCGCGCAAACCTGAAACCGGATGGTGTAGCTCCGTGTCCGTATACAGAGACCAGTTCAGTCGCCAAACTGGCTTATCTACCTCCAGCCTTTCAAAGATACGCTGAACCATGAGCCCCATACGGTGCCCATTGAAGTCCGGCACCCCTTCATGGATCGCACTCATAGAGCCGCCAAACTTTTCCGCCAATGACCAACTGGAAGGAAAACACAAGCTCGCTGCGACAAGCCTATACCCGTCATAACCTTTGCGCATCAGCACTAGATCTTCCTGCACAAGGCGGGAAATCGCGAGTAATGGCGCCTCGGAACAGGACGATAGATCAACGCACTTCCCTGTATTCTTCACGATAAGAGAGTGATCAGAGTGAAGCTCATAAATGTTAGGAAACTGGGCAGGCAGATGAGCAACAAGGAGGTCTGCCACTTCGCGCTGTGCTGCCTCAGTATCCGCCTCTGCAGCAAACACGAAGGCTTTAGGGTCAGCGATGAGCCGCTCTTTTTCATCAAGGTGCGCAGCTAAAAACTCATCAGGCTCAATCCACTCTCTCAAATCAAGAGGCTCGAGCCCAACGGTAAACGGTCTCTTAGAGCCATCATAAGGTGTATGTGCAAATCGCGACATAAAACGCCCTCCCCATACAAAACATGCACCGGAAGGAGGACGTTCTTCAACCTATACGGATTACCCGAGCTCTTTCATGAAATGAGCAAAAGAAATAATGCCTTCTGGCCACGGCCCCTGACCGCTCTCAGAATTGATATGGCCACTTTCACCAGCATCCTGCAAACGTGCATTCCAGAGCTTGGCAAGCTGCTCCGCACGCTCGAAGGTGCAATAAGGATCATTGCGGCTTGCCACAACCTTGGCATGGAACGGCAATGGGGAAGTTGGAAACGGACCAAAGCTATGCAACTCAGCCGGCACACATGAGGTATCATCTACATCTGCAGGCGCAACCAGATAAGCACCCTTCACCCAATTCTTGATACGAGGTGCAGCGTGAATCACTGCAGCAACACCAGCAGAGTGCGCAACAAGCACCACCGGGCGCGTGGCTTCTTCGACCGCCTTCACAACGGCATTCACCCATTCCTCAAGGTCTGGCTTGCTCCAACTGCTCTGCTCAACGCGCCGACCAGTGGAGAATTTTGTTTCCCAACGGCTTTGCCAGTGGTTTGCGTCGGAGCCATGCAGGCCGGGGACAATGAGAATGTCCGCCTCAGAAATCTTCATAAGGTTCCTCAATACGTGGTCGTGCTAAAAAGTCTGGCAGCTTAATAGGACGAAAATACCCAGTTTTCAAAGCGCCAGCCCAATCTCCACGTTGATTACGCGCAGCTTTTCTGCTGGCATGGTCCCAATCGTAGTTCACCATCCGCTCTTCAAAGGACCACCGTGTCCCAACCCGGGTCACAATCATGTACCGCGCATGGGGGCTTCCAACTTCCATCGTATGTGCATGAGGCTTGTCATCATCATAGGCTGGCAGCCCAACACTGCCTGCGTTCATCACGATTTGTCCGGTCGTTTCCAACCAGATGACCCGAGGGACATGGGAGTGCCCACAAACAACCAGCGGTGAGGTTACATTTCCAACGTGCTCTAACACATACTCTGGTGATGCAATTTTGGTGTGATCCCCACAAAGTTCTTCGGTGAGATAAACATTATCAGCTGACGGCGTCCCATGGCACAGGAACACATTCTCGACATGCTCCATTTGCGTTGGCAGTTGCTTCAGCCACGCTTTGGATTCGTCAGAAAGCAGCGAATAAGCATGTGCATCACTTAGCCCCATTTTGGATTGGACATGGTCCACCAAATGCCGGTCATGATTGCCGCGCACAGTCAGCCAGTTTTCCGCAATGAGGTACTGAGCTGTTTCCTCTGGCCACAACGGCCCCGAAACACAATCACCCAGATTAAACACCAGATCTGGCGACTTCCGCTTTATGTCGCGATGAACAGCTTCCAGAGCAGGCAGGTTACCGTGAATGTCCGAGATAACCGCAATTCTCATAGTCATGACTCCTGAACGGCATTAGTCCCATTAAGACCAAGAAGGACCATGTTGTCAGCGAGGTTCGCCCAGCAGTGTCAAAACATTGCCAAACGGATCATGAAAATGTGCAAGAACTCCGCCCCAAACCTGTTTTTCAGGCGGGTTGGTAAAGGCAACACCTTTTTCACAAAGGCGCTCATAAGTATCAACAATGTCATCAACCTGAAGAGATGCACCGAGAAAACGACCAATGTATTCTTGGTCTTCCTCGTTGTGTGCCTGCTCGATGATGAGCTCTGCATTGTCGAGCTTGGCACCAAACGCGCCAAGCTCTGGCATATCCCAGTTAAGAGGAAGGCCGAGCGTTTCGGCATAAAACTCCCTGGCCTTTTCGATATCACTCACGAAAATCCGCAGACCATAAAGCTTCATCTTCCCCTCCACTGCTGTGCACGGACGCCTTAGGCTTCGCCAAAGACCCGCTTGAAGATCACATCGACATTCTTGGTGTGGTAACCAAGGTCAAAGCGCTCACGAATTTGCTCTTCAGAAAGATGCTTACGAACGTCTTCATCCGCCAGCAATTCAGTCAAGAAGTCCACCTTCGCATCGCCAGAAACCTGATAGCTATCCCAGACCTTCATCGCATTACGCTGAACAAGACGATAGCTGTCTTCGCGAGACGCACCGGCCTGTGTCAGTGCCAGCAAAATGCGCTGTGAGTGCACCAGACCACCAAGGCGATCCATGTTACCCATCATACGCTCTGGGTAAACCATCAGATTTTCCATAACGTTTGTCAGGCGCGCCAAAGCAAAGTCCAGCGTTACAGTCGCATCAGGACCGATCATACGCTCAACAGAAGAGTGCGAGATATCGCGCTCATGCCATAGTGCAACATTCTCCATCGCAGGTAATGCGTAAGAGCGAACCATACGAGCAAGACCAGTCAGGTTCTCGGTCAGCACCGGGTTCCGCTTATGCGGCATCGCAGAAGAACCCTTCTGACCTTTGGAGAAGAACTCCTCAACTTCCAGAACTTCTGTGCGCTGCAAATGACGAACTTCAGTCGCCAGACGCTCAACGGAAGACGCAATCACACCCAGAACTGCGAAGAACATGGCATGACGGTCACGAGGAACAACCTGAGTGGAAACAGGTTCTGCACCAAGGCCCAGCTTCTCAGCAACATGCTCTTCAACACGCGGGTCAATGTTTGCAAATGTGCCAACCGCACCGGAAATAGCACAGGTCGCGATCTCTTCACGAGCCAGCTCAAGACGCTTCTTACAACGGTCAAACTCAGCATACGCCTGCGCCATCTTCAGACCAAAGGTCACTGGCTCAGCATGAATACCGTGGGAACGACCGATAGTTACGGTGTCTTTGTGCTCATAAGCACGGCGCTTCAAAGCGGCCAGCAGCTTTTCCATGTCGGCCAGCAGAAGGTCTGCAGCGCGAACCAGCTGAACGTTGAAGCAGGTGTCCAGAACGTCAGAAGAGGTCATGCCCTGGTGCACAAAGCGTGCTTCCGGACCAACGATTTCAGCAAGATGCGTCAGGAACGCAATTACATCGTGCTTGGTTTCACGCTCGATCTCATCAATCCGCGCAATATCGAAGGTAGCTGGACCACCCTTCTCCCAAATCTTCTCAGCAGACTCTTTTGGGATCACACCCAGCTCTGCCAGAGCATCACAAGCATGAGCTTCAATCTCAAACCAGATGCGGAATTTCGTTTCAGGAGACCAAATAGCGACCATGTCAGGACGCGAATAGCGCGGGATCATGCCAGTCCTCGTATGCGTTACAATTCTGTCGCAGGATGTAGCAGGACAGGCTCCCTAGAACAATGCCAGAAAGCTCCGGCAATGCCGAAAAAACGCGTTTTTTAGAGAATTCAACGCTGCTATGCGCACTATGAATATTTCTTCATCACCCGAAAAAAGAACCTGTAATTTTCAGTCAACTTGTCTGCAACGAAACACAATCAAATCCAGAATGGAAATCCCCCTTGGGTGGCATCTGTTGCATACTAATTTATGACCAACTTGAGCTCTGCAAAACTTTCCTTATGCTGAGCATCTAAGACGTTTCAAAGTGGTTCTTGAGGGGGAAGTCACATGCAACTGGGTGCATTTTCAATCAGCCTGACGGTTAAAGACATTAAAGCATCAATCTCGTTCTATCAAAAGCTCGGCTTCGCATGCGATCCCGGTTGTGATGGTACAGATGGCTGGGCGATCATGAAAAATGGCGAGACAATCATCGGGCTGTTTCAGGGAATGTTTGAAAAGAACATGCTCACCTTCAATCCAGGATGGGATCAGAAAGCACAAGCCCTTGATAAGTTCCTCGATGTGAGGGAACTCCAAAAGCGCTTGAAAGCTGATGGCATTGAAGTTCACGGACAAGAAGCAGACGAGACCACATCTGGTCCGGCAAGCTTTACTGTGATTGATCCGGATGGAAACCCTATCCTGATAGACCAACACCGCTAGTGGGCAAAGGGTCAGCAGCAAACAAGAGATCCAGCAAAGTCATATTATAACTCCGACAAACGTTGAGCTTCAGTAAGCTACTCAGTTCCCTCTACACTCCTCTCAATAATCCAGTGAGGTTTGCGAGTGACTGTGCCTTCAAGTGAATTAGCCAATACCAGAGCCTGTTACCTGGAATTCGACACCCCAGACAGGCAAGCGCATTTCATCGAAAGTACATTTTTCCTCCGCGACGATGGAACTCTCTCTGCCCAATGCAAGGGCAATTTCGCCTCTCCTTATGCTTCGCTGTGGTTCGAACATAACGCATTAAGACTTGGCATAATCGCCACCTGACATATTCAGATAGACATTTTCGGAGATAAAATGAGTGAGTTTACGCCTCGGTTTGCAGGCTATGAGAAGAAAGTAAGAGACAGCTTTGCCCGCCAGCCAGCCATGACCTCATTGGGCATTGAAATCGCCAAAGTAGAACCCGGCATCGTCGAGCTGACCATGCCGTACAACAAAGATTTTACCCAGCAACACGGCTTCCTCCATGCTGGCATCGTCACCACAGCCCTCGACAGCGCAGCCGGATACGCAGCTTTCTCTCTGATGGATGAAGATGCTGCTGTACTTACTATCGAACTCAAAACCAATCTGATGAACCCTGCTGCAGGTGAGCATTTTGTATTCCGCGCAAAGGTCGAGAAACCAGGCCGCACAATCACCTTCGTCAACGCCACTGCCTACGCAAGCAAAGACGGCAGTGAAAAGAAAGTCGCCACGCTATCGGGCACCATGATGTCCGTCCGCGGAAGAGCCGACGTTCAACAGTAGATCAGTGAGGCGAGAGCGGGCTGATCTCGCCGAGCAGGCCCTGATGCTCTGAGTTATTTATTCACGCGCAAAACAAGTGAAGGTGCCATGCTTCCCTGCGCACCTGAAACAAAGCTGACACCAGCAACGTCAAATAATTGCTTTCCATCGGAGGCTGTCTCTAACTCATTAATCCAGCTGGTTCGATTGACGCCTCCAGAAATCCTTACGCTCTTTGAGAAAGAACCCGCATCTCTTTTATAACCATCAAAGACATAGCTTTTAATTTTATCGTCAAAAAACCTGACAGAGCCGTACTTCATACTTGTAGCAAAATAACATGTTGGAGAAGCTTCAGTTGCATCTGTTGACTTATACTCTCCAAGAACAAGCACACTGTCGCCATTTCGAGAGCGATACGCTTTCGTAGTCTTACGATTAAAATTCCGGCTCTCAGCGATCGAAACCAATGGGAGATCACCACCTGAAGAGGAAACAACTTTCCATCCTTCAGCCTTGAGATACTTATCTCGTCCCTTCGCGCTCGATGAAATACAAGCCTTCTCAAAAATCGACCAGTTCCACAAGTCGGTCTCCGATGCCACGTCTTCAGCATCAAAGCCGCCTCCGCACGCACTTAGAGGCACGATCACTGTCAGAAGCAATGGTATCCTTTTAAATCTCATAGAGCCTCTCCAAGCAACGAACGATCGGACCGCAAAAATCACTTCAACTTGCACTTAGTTTCAGTCCCCTCCCAGAAACCACTACTAGTTTTGGTACAATCGATTGGAACTTTGCGGGCAACCTGCACATCAAGTACACTCGCTCTTTCGCCGAAAGCTTGTTTCAGGCCAGCTTCGACAGTACGTTTCAGGTCAGACGCGCTCCGCCGATGCTCCCACCCATAGGGAACAACTGTCACCGTGCCGGGTTTGAAATTGCTTACAAATGTCGCATCACCAATCTTGAAAATACGACTTCGTTGACCAGAGTCTCCAGAGACAAACGCATATTTGCCAGAACGCGCAGACACAGCGTAAGTCATCAGGAAGTAGTCGTCATCATACTTAAAAGTGACCCGATAAGACCCAAATAGCCCTTCAAACGCCTCAAAGGTCAGCCTATTTTTATTGCTTGCTTCTTTATTTTCACAATCGTCAACCTCACCCGAAGCGTTCACCTTGCAGAAAACCGAAGCCAGATCGGATTCAACACTGCCATAGCGCCAAATCAAATAATTCTTAGTCTTATCTATCGGGAACTTATCTAGATGCGATTGATTACTGGTGGGCTTATACGCCCCACAAGCACTCAGGGTGAATGCAACTACCAGCATTGCAATAAATATGCGCATGATTCCGCTCCACTCACCCATATTAAAGCATCAGTCTAAAACCAAAAATTGAGCGCCAGCGCCCATGAGATCTGACTGAATACCTAAGTAAGCTTGGGAAAACTCCCTCGCCAACGCGCAACAAAAAAAGGCGAGAGCAATAGCCCCCGCCTCTTAAAAATATCAAACTCAGTTTAGCTTAGGCCTTATCCATCTCTTCCAGCTCATCAATAAAGCGCTCGATCACGGCAAGGCCTTTCTGCCAGAAGGCCGGGTCGGTTGCATCCAGGCCAAATGGAGCGAGCAGTTCACTGTGGTGCTTGGTGCCGCCCGCTTTCAGCAGATCAAAATACTTCTGCTGGAAGCCATCCTCGGCTTCTTTGTAAACCGCATAGAGCGAGTTCACGAGGCAATCACCGAAGGCATAGGCGTAAACATAGAACGGCGAATGGATGAAGTGCGGAATGTAGGTCCAGAAGTTCTCATAGCCGCCTTCTAGGTCAATCGCCTCACCGAGGCTTTCTTCCTGAACGCCCATCCAGATCGCAGATATCTGCTCAGCGGTCAGCTCGCCTTCCTTACGCAGCTCATGCAACTGACGTTCAAAGGTATAGAATGCAATCTGGCGCACAACCGTGTTCAGCATGTCTTCCACTTTGGCAGCCAGCATGATCTGACGTTTTTCAGGTGTCTCAGCCTTTGCAAGCAGGTCCTTGAAGGTCAGCATCTCACCAAACACGGAAGCGGTCTCAGCCAGTGTCAGCGGGGTCGGCGCCATCAGCGCACCATTTGGCGCTGCAAGAACCTGATGAACACCATGTCCAAGCTCATGCGCCAGTGTCATCACATCGCGGATTTTGCCCTGATAGTTGATCAGCACAAACGGGTGTGCGCTTGGCACGGTCGGATGAGAAAACGCACCAGGTGATTTACCCGGACGAGATGCAGCATCAATCCAGTTTTTATCGAAGAACTGCTCTGCAATTTCGGAAAGTTCCGGCGAGAATTTCGCATAAGCGTCCAGAACCGTGCCTTTTGCTTCATCCCATGGAATATCGCGCGTATCAGCTTGTGGCAATGGCGCGTTACGATCCCAGAAGTTCATTTTCTCAACGCCAAGCCACTTGGCTTTCATCGCATAATAACGGTGCGACAAACGCGGATAAGCAGCGCGGACTGCATCAACCAGCGCATCAACAACTTCACGCTCAACACGATTGGCAAGGTGGCGGCTGTCAGCAATGTCATCAAAGTTATGCCAGCGGTCGTAAGTATCTTTATCTTTCGCCAGCGTGTTCATGATCAGCGTAAAGATGCTCAGATTTTTGCCGAACGTTTTTGCAAGCGCTTCGGCAGCCTTCTTGCGCATGTCCCCATCAGGTCCTTGCAGCAAGTTCAAGGTCTGCTCAATAGAAAGCTCGTCACCATCAATCTCATAACGAGAACCAGAAATTGTCTCATCAAACAACCGGTTCCAGGCGGCAGCACCGGTCACGTGCTTCTCATGAAACAGCTGTTCAATTTCCTCACTACGTTCATGCGGGCGTTCTTTGCGCAGGTCTTCCAGCCAGGGGCGATAATACGCCAGCTTTTCAGAGTTCAGCGCTTTTTCCAGAACCTCGTCTTCAATCTTGTTCATCTCAAGCGAGAAGAACAGCATATGAAGGCTCGCAGTCGTCAGTTTTTCCTGCACATCGCCATAAAATTTCTGACGAGCTGGATCTGTTGTGATGCTGGTGTAAGCCAGACCGGCAAAAGAGCCGATACGCCCCATCAGATCTTCAAGTTCCTCATAACGACGCACAATTTCGGCGAGCTCATCGCCAGAACGTGTTGCAATTTCAGCAAGCTTGCCTTTGCAGTCTGCTTCAAACTGCTCTGCCAGTTCTTTCGCACGCGCCATATCCTGATCAATCGCAGGATCATCAATAGAGCTGTAAAAAACTGAAAGGTCCCACTCCGGCAGTTCACCAAGGGCAGAGCCTGCCGTGGCTGCATCAGCGCTTTGATAGGTGATGGAAAATGGAGTGACGTGCTTGAGTGTCATATGAGCGTCCGATTATGGGATGGCATTGCGCCAGAAAAGAAACCTGAGGTCTGCAAAACAAGTTCTGCAGTACACTGTTTTAATATGCGTCCAATCCTTACACATGCAATGGCGTCTTTTAACAAGATCCCCAAAATGAAGTGAGCAATTTGTTTACCAAATTGGGTGCAGGATGACCTGAATTGGCACACTATGCATTACTGCCCAATCGATTTGAAGGGATTTCCCATGGCACAGCGCATTTTGATCGTAGATGACGATCCGGTCCAACGCCGCTTGCTGGAAGAAGCCGTAAAGCGGTTCGGATACCGCTCCAAAAGCTGTGTCGATGGTCGCGAAGCGCTGGAAATCCTTACAGGAACTGCCCAATCAGAAATCGATCTGGTTATCCTTGATCTGATGATGCCAGAAGTGGACGGCTTTCAGGTCCTGAAAGAAACCCGCGACGCTAAGAATGCAGTACCTGTCATTGTTCAAACAGCCAACGGCAGCATTGAAACTGTCATTGAAGCTATGCGTGCTGGTGCACAGGATTTCGTTGTAAAACCAAGCCGTCCTGAGCGCTTGCAGGTGTCCATCACCAACCTACTCAAAGTTGCGACGCTGGAAGGTGAACTCACCCGCATCCGCAAGCACACAGAAGGCACCCTCACCTTCGATAATATCGTCACGCGGTCTGAGCCGATGGATCGTGTCCTGCGGCTGGGCGAAAGAGCTGCCTCCTCCAACATTCCGATCCTCATTGAAGGCGAGTCTGGTGTTGGTAAAGAGCTGATTGCGCGCGCTATTCAAGGTTCCAGCGAGCGCCGGTCCAAGCCGTTTGTCACCGTAAACTGCGGCGCTATTCCAGATCATCTGGTGGAATCCATTCTCTTCGGTCACGAGAAAGGTGCATTCACCGGCGCTGTCGATAAACACATGGGCAAGTTTCAGGAAGCCAGCGGCGGGACCCTCTTCTTAGACGAAGTCGGCGAGCTCCCACTGGAAGTACAGGTAAAACTCCTGCGCGCGCTGCAAGAAGGGGAAGTTGACCCAGTTGGTGCGCGCAAACCGATAAAAGTAGATTTCCGCCTGATCTCAGCAACAAACCGACGTCTGATCGATCAGGTAAAAGAAGGTAAGTTCCGGGAAGATCTGTATTATCGCCTCAACGTCTTCCCAATTTGGATCCCTCCCCTACGAGATCGTAGTGAGGATATTCCTGAGCTTACCCGTCATTTCCTTGCGCGTTTTGCTGCAGAAGAAAGCAAGCCTCAAGTCACGGGCATCACATCTAACACGGTCAATATGCTTAAGAGTTATGACTGGCCTGGCAACATTCGCCAACTTGAAAACGCAGTATTCCGCGCCGTTGTCCTGTGCGATGGTCCAAGCCTGACATGCGATGACTTCCCGCAAATAGCTCAAGCGACTGATACGCCAATGAGTTACGCGGCAGCACCGCCTGCCGGAAACAAAGAACCGCAAGCTGACGTCTATTCTTCATCCCTAAGTGTAGCGAGTAAATGGGAGGAACAGCAGGACGAACGATTTCTTCAGGTCGAGGCCGTTTCAGCCTTCGACGCGGAGCAACCTCCCTTTGGATATATGCGATCACTCGATGGCGAGGGCCACGTGCGTACGCTCATCAGTGTTGAAGAGGAAATGATCCGGACAGCAATCTCCCATTACGGAGGCCGCATGACCGAGGTTGCCAAGCGTTTGGGCATCGGGCGCTCAACGCTTTATCGCAAGCTGAAGGAATATGGTCTGGAAGAAACTCCGGAAAGCAAAACTGCGCACTAAAGCTTAGTTTGCAGGATGGTTGGAAGCGAATGAGTAAGCCTCGCGCAAGCCACAGGCACGCGTGCATCTCAATAAATCGATAAAGCATAGCGACTAACAAAAAACCGTGGGTTTAAGTTCATATCACTGATCCTTGAATTTAAAACATCACGCTGTCGTGCTATCTCAAAACGCATTAGTGTATATGCGTAATAAATATAAGTTTGGGCAAAACAACACTCTTAATTTTTGAGGCACTCTTCTTGTGCCTATAAAGATCAAAGAGTTATCAGGTGGGTAGTCATAAATGTTTGGTAGAACGAGCACATCAGCATTGCTCGCAGGGGCAGTTATTGCGCTTTCGTCAACTATGTATTCTGCGCAAGCCGCAATTCCTGACAATTTTGACGAGCAGCTCGAGCAAGTAAACCTCGCTCAGTCAAATCCTGTTGCGCAGGAAATTCAGCAGGCGCTTAGCAAAAAACACCGCCGCCAGAACTTCCATGCAAAACGCGAAGCAGCTGCCGCAAAACTGTTCTACGAAAACAGAAGCTTCCAGCCCGCCTGGATCCTGAAAGGCAAGCTCTCCACCAGTGCTTTGTCCGTTATGGAAACTCTGCAATCAGCCGATAAAGAAGGCCTGCACGCCGCCGACTACCCGGTGCCAGCAGCAGGCTTCAATGCAGATGGCAAAGCAACCCCAGAGCAAATCGCGGAAGCAGAACTTGAGCTGACCCACTCGATCCTCAAATACGCAGAGGATGCCCAGGCTGGCCGCGTCAGCCCCTATGCGATTTCCGAGGACATTACCCTTCGTCCGGAAAGGCCAGACCCGATTGAAGCGCTGACATCCATAGCGCACTCGGTTGCTCCGGCAAAAACTCTTGCGGCCTTCAACCCTCCGCATCCAGAATACAAAGCGCTGAAAAAGCAGCTTGCCGAACTAAGAGAACACACTGAAAATGGCAGCCTTGAAAAGCAAGTTGTCATTCCAGCCGGCAAAGTCCTGAAAGTTGGAGTAAAAAGCTCCCGCGTTGCCGTTCTTCGCGAACGCCTGAGTGTTCCGACAGTTGAATCTCAAATGAACGTCTATACGCAGGATCTGGCTTATGCCGTTGAAGCCTTCCAGGCTGCAAACGGCTTGCATCCAGATGGCGCGGTTGGCCCACGCACACTGCTTGCCCTCAATGGGCGCGTTAGCGGTGACCCAATCAATGACGTTATTGCAAACATGGAACGCTGGCGCTGGATGCCGCGCGAGCTGGGCGAAACCCATCTGCGCGTGAATATTCCAGAGTTCATGGTTCGTTTGAACATGGATGGCTTTGTTCTTTATGAAACCCGCGTCGTTGTTGGAAAACGCTCCAACAAAACACCGGTCTTTTCAGACAAGATGCAGCATGTGATCGTAAATCCATACTGGAACGTCCCATACTCCATCGCATCAAAAGAGCTTTTGCCGGAACTGCGCGCAAGCAACCCACAAAGCTACCTGCAAAAGGGCAACTACGAGATCGTGTATGGCGGCAAGATCGTTGATCCTCGCCGTGTGAACTGGGATGCCGTGACCTTCAAGCAGATCCGCATCCGTCAGCGTCCGGGACGCGGCAACGCGCTAGGCAAAATCAAGTTCATGTTCCCGAACAAGCACAACGTGTACTTGCACGACACACCGTCCAAATCGCTGTTCAACCGGTCTGAGCGCGCCTTCTCACACGGCTGTGTCCGCGTGCAGAACCCGTTTGAGTTTGCTGACGCCTTGATGGCCACGCAAAACACGATGACAGGTAATTACATCCGCTCACTTGTCGGCAAGAAGCAGACCCAGGTGAATTTGCAAAGGGATATCCCGGTGCATATCTCCTACTTCACCGCATTTGTGGATGAAGCTGGAAAGCTGCAAAGACGTCCGGATATCTACGGACATAACCAGGCGACGATCGACGCTCTGAATCTTTAAAATTGTCACTATCCACATGTATCCACAGTAATATGACGACTTATGCGTGCGGATTCGCGCGCATTTGTCGCATGTAAATAGCGGATTCTGGCAAAAAACTTGGATTGTTGCCGTGAAGTCACTAGTTCGCGTTAATTGTAACTAAAGTAAAGGCTCATTAACCTTGTCCGCACTAGATAAAGAGGTGGGGCTCTGGGGTAAGGTTTTAGCCGATAACGCGAAAGCGAGATTCAATTGCGTGACATGATTGCATTCGGGCGCTCGGACTTTGGTAAACGTCTGCCTGGCATTTCAGTGCTGGTCGCAGCGGTTCTTTGTGCGTTCTTCCTCACCTCAATTGCTTCGGCCAGTGCGAGCACACGCACGCTCAAGCTGTACTTCACCCACACGAAAGAGCGGGCGGAAATCACCTTCAAGCGGAATGGCCGCTATGACAAAGAAGGCCTTCGCAAGCTCAACAATTTCCTTCGGGATTGGCGCCAAAAAGAGCCAACGAAAATGGATCCTGAACTGTTTGACCTCATCTGGGAAGTTTACCAGAAAGCAGGCACAAGCAAGTACATCCATGTTGTCTCCGCTTATCGGTCGCCTAAAACCAACAATATGCTCCGTAAGCGCTCCAGCGGTGTGGCTAAAAACAGCCAGCACACCAGAGGCCGCGCAATGGACTTCTTCATTCCCGGTGTAAGCACAGCCAAACTACGTGCGCTTGGTTTGCGTCAGCATGTTGGCGGCGTTGGCTACTACCCGCGCTCAAACACGCCGTTTGTTCACATGGACACCGGCTCTGTACGCCATTGGCCACGCATGAGTCGCTCTCAACTGGCAAAGGTATTTCCAAAGGGTGACACCATTCATGTCCCTTCCGATGGAAAACCAATGGCGCGTTACAAGCAGACACTTGCTGCTGTAAAACGGAAAGATTCAGGCCGCTCAACCAGCGTTGCCAGTCGTTCCACGTCATCTTCAAAAGCAAGTGCCCGGGCAAGCTCGCCCAACAGTGGCGGAAGCTTCTTCTCCCGCCTGTTCAGCAATTCAGGCAGTAACGAAGAAAGCAAACCGGCACCAACTCCGGCAACAAAAGCACCAAAAGTGCGTGAGCCAGATCCAAGCCGCCGGGTAGAAACCGAGTTCAACGCTATTCCGCAGCCTAAAGTGGCATTGCTAGCAACTCAGCCAGCAGCAAGCCCGGTTCCAGAAGCAGCTTCTCCTGCTGTTTTGGCTTCAGCAACACCATATGCAAAGCCACAGGATGAGAGTGAGGTTGCGCCTGCACCAACGGAGCAGAATCTCAATCTGTTTGCCTCCGCTCGTCCGCGCATAAAACCGCAACAAATCCTTCAGGTCGCCGCTTTGCCGGCGGCCACCCCTGCAGCTCAAAAGCGGGCTCAAGTCATTCCACCAAAAGTGGAAACACCAAAGGATGGCATTGCAGCGATCATTGCAGCAACTGGCGAGCAAACACCTGACAGCCTGCGTCCTCTTGTAGGCGCACAGCTTGCCTACGCCTCTCCTGCCGCGACTGCAGATCTACCAAAGAGCAAGTTCAACAAAAAAACTGCGCTCTCCGCACAGGCACTCTTCGCAGAGCAGCGTCTGCCAGATTTGATGCCGAAATCACAACCAGCTCAACAGACTGTTGTGACAAAGGCCCCGGTCTACGGATCACCGTTGGTAGGTTTCCATTCAGCTCCAGAGCCAAACGCAGTGCTGATGCTTGATCCTACATGGACAGCAAGAAACCGTCGTACCATCACCATGCAGCATCCAGACCAGAACCAACTGGCAGTTCTGATGAGCCCTGTAACAACGGTTTTAAAGGACGCTCTGACCCAAACGCCATATCGCTCAATTCGCAAACGGATCAACCGCGGATCAGCAATCGCATGGCTGGACTCAATCTACACAGGCGAGATGAAAGTCTCCTCCAGATAGGCATCACGTTGTAATGAATGCTCGGCAGCGCGGCATCTAAATGCCGTGAAAGCATTCCCCTGCCCTCAGCTAGCTCAGCCTATATCAGCAAAGCCAATCAGCACTGCCCGCTCGGGCACCTCTCACCACTCCAAAACCACGAAAAAAGGCCCCTCACCGCAGTAAGGAGCCTCTTTCAGAATTCGTGCTAAGAAGCAGCTCGCGCATACACACGCGCTGCTCTCACCAGTTGGAGCGCTTATGCGTCTTCCATTACTGGGCCAGCCATGCCGAGCGCATGCAGGTAAAGATCGAGGATTGCCTCTTCTTCTTCACGCTCATGCGGCTTACGCTTACGCAAAGAAACGATTTTGCGCATCACCTTCACGTCAAAGCCGTTACCCTTAGATTCCGCGTAAACATCCTTGATGTCATCCGCGATAACTTTTTTCTCTTCTTCAAGACGTTCAATACGTTCAATAAATGCGCGCAGCTGATCTGCTGCTACACCACCGGCATCTGACATATGAAATCCACCTTACGTTCGTGCGAAACACCATTAACCTTGTTGTCTTGCTGCCAGAACTGAGCACACGGGTCAACCGCTCACGACCTCTTTTCAGCAACCTTTACAGGTTCTGGGGGATGAACTGAATTTCAATGGGAATATAAAACAGTTGCCTCAATTGCCGCACAATCTATTGGCACTCACCTGACGGAAATTCACCTTAGCATTGTGGCCTGTTTTCTCTATCTGACATTCATTGTCAGGTAGCCCCTACAGGTTGCCATAAAAATAAGTGCCGCTACGTACGCATTGATACCGCAGTCAAAACATACTCACAATTGTCCAAAGATAAATCTGCGCGACAAATTCGCCAGCTAAATATATCAGCGAACCAGCCTGCTAACTAAAAGTCTTCACTCGGAAATTTAAGATAACAAATTCGAGATTTCCATTCAGCGGAACATTTGCCTCAATCAAAACCCGACAAAGTGTCGCAGCATCAAGAAACAACTTTCGGCTCCGCTACGTAATACGAGTTTTGCTAATCTCCTGATGCTCATTATTGAGCGGTCCAAACCGGACAATTGTCCGAAATGATGTTTATCTCTTTGTCTTATCTTTCAAAAAATCACAGCCAAAAAAGGGAGGAACTGTGGGAGGTAACACTGTTTTTTGGCTTTTCGCTTGATTCCATGTAGAACTCAGGCCAATAAAGATATTCAGATTCCTAGAGGTAAGGTCCGACTTTTGGATCATATTTCAAATGTTGACGGGGGTCGTCCACACTCATCCAGAGTAAGGGTGGCGCAACCAAAGCATGACATGTCGGGTTTAAGCCAATTCATCATCCTGCCGTTTTTGCATGGTCAATGGTGAGCTGGGGCAACGTTCTTTACTCAGAACAACCTGTATTACCCTTTAGTCGTGCTCGAAATCACGTCGGCCATGGGCTGAACCACGTTGACAAGGGCATCAACTGAACGCATTAAACTGCCGTTTGTAGCTGTACATATGACTGTTATGAGAACATCCAGAAACGACTTCGCATCTGCTGTAATAAACCGTTTTCGGAAAAATTCACTGGCTCTTGCCTGTGTTGCTTTTGGAGTTCTGAGCTTTCAGCAGATCCCCTCTGCTAAAGCGGACTTTCGTGCATGCAATAAGACCGAAAGCACAGTTAACATCGCAATAGGCTACCGCGATGGCGCCGATTGGATCACCGAAGGATGGTGGACCATCGACAAAAACACCTGCGACACACTGGTGTCCGGGGACTTGGCGTCACGCTACTATTACTTGTACGCAGTACAAACGGATCAAAATGGCGAATGGGATGGCAAGGCGTATATGTGTGTACGTCAAAAAAAGTTCACCATTCGCGGTATAGAAGACTGTGTCGCTCGCGGTTATGAGCGAACAGGTTTCTTTGAAATAGATACAGGCGAGCAAAGCAGCTGGACGGTCCAGCTGACGGAGCCGGTAGAGCAAGGAACAGGTGGACGATGAAGCGTAATAGACGGGTCAAAATTCTAGCAACTCTCGGCCCGGCGTCTTCCGAAAAAGAAGCAATCAAAAAGCTATGGCTTGCAGGTGCAGATGTTTTCCGCATCAACATGAGCCATTCCTCCCACGAAGTTCTCAACAATTTGGTTGGTCGCATCCGCGAAGTAGAAGCAGAAGTAGGCCGTCCAATCGGCATTCTCGCTGACTTACAGGGTCCTAAACTGCGCGTTGGCACTTTCGCAGATGACGCAAAGCCAGTTCTAGAAAATGGCGCAACCTTTGTTGTAGACGCAAACGACGCTCCAGGTGACGCATCCCGCGTATACCTCCCACACCCAGAAATTCTTGGCAGCCTCGAAGTTGGCCACCGCCTTCTTGTAGATGATGGCAAAGTTTGCCTGCGTGTAACTGAAGCGTCTCCACAGCGCTGCGTGACCACTGTTGAAGTGGGCGGTAAGATCTCCAACCGTAAAGGCGTTTCTGTTCCAGATACAGAGATCCCTGTTGGTGCATTGACCGAAAAAGACCGCGCAGATCTTCTTGCAGCTCTCGATGCAAAAGTTGACTGGGTCGCACTGTCCTTCGTACAGCGCCCAGAAGACCTCATCGAAGTTCGCAACACCACTCAGGGCCGCGTTGGCGTTCTGGCAAAAATCGAGAAGCCTCAGGCAATTGATCGTCTCTCTGAGATCATCGAGCTGTCCGATGCAATCATGGTTGCCCGTGGTGATCTTGGCGTTGAAATGCCACTTGAGCAGGTTCCAGGCCTTCAGAAGCGTATGATCCGCGCATGCCGCAAAGCTGGTAAGCCAGTTGTTGTTGCAACGCAGATGCTTGAAAGCATGATCACGTCTCCTGTGCCAACCCGCGCAGAAGTTTCTGACGTGGCAAATGCAGTGTTTGAAGGTGCGGACGCAGTGATGCTTTCCGCTGAATCAGCTGCAGGTGACTTCCCGACAGAAGCCGTTACAACCATGGACAAAATCGCCGTGGAAGTTGAGCAGGACGAAAACTACCGTTCCATCATCCACGCTCAACGTACAGAACCAGAAGCAACCGGCGCTGACGCAATCACTGCAGCAGCTCACCAGGTCGCTGAAACTCTGGATCTGGCAGCGATTATTTCCTACACCGCATCTGGTGGTACAGCACTGCGCGCATCCCGCGAACGTCCTGCAACACCAATCATTGCGTTCTCTCCTGAAATCTCCACAGTTCGTCGTCTGACCATCGGTTGGGGTCTGCACTGTGTTGCCAATCAGGATGCTGCGACTGAGGAAGACCTCATCGACCGCGCATGCTGCCTTGCAAACACCGAAGGTTTTGCAAAGCCAGGTCAGCGCGTTCTGGTTTCCGCTGGTGTTCCATTCGGCACCCCGGGTTCCACAAACATGCTGCGTATCGCATTCGTGGGTTCCAAAGACGCTTAAGTCGTCAAAGAACACATCTTAAAGCAATAAAAAGCCCGTGATTTCGTATCACGGGCTTTTTTCTTTCAATCGATTAAATGAGCTTGCTCCAACGCAACGAACTTCACAAAATGCAGCCTTGCTTTAAAACGCCCACTTGAAGTCTGTGAGCCATTCACTCTCACTCCAAAGACGGCGAGCAACCTCTGGGTTCAGCGCATGGCTTGCTATCTGCGCTTTTCCAACCGGTCCAACAGTCTCCATGCGCTTTGTCGGGCCATAGTAGCCATTCGGCTCAACTTCCACTCCAGCCGCAGCAAGCACCGTTGGCAATGCACCTCGCTCAGCAGACTGCGCGAACATGCTAATCATCCACTTGTACGCCATGCTCATCCAACCTGTCGGACCTGTACTCTGCAAATTAGTGGCTGAGTAACCTGGATGCCCCATAGCTACAAATGAAGCACTCCCCGCATCCGACAGACGTCGCTGAAGCTCCAGCCCAAACATCAAAGTGGCCAGCTTACTTTGTGAGTAGGCTTTCATAGGCGCATAATTTTCACGCATCATCAGGTCGTTAAAGTTGATCTTCCCCATTTTGTGCACAAGGCTGGCAACTACAACAAATCTACCCTTTGCAGCTTCAACATTAGGTTTGAGCAAGCCTGACCATAGAAAGTGCCCCAGATGATTGGTCGCAAACTGCAACTCATACCCATCAACACTCTTCAACTCCGGTGTCTGCATAACACCAGCGTTATTGATGAGAGCATCAATCTTGGTGTATCGTGAAGCGACGATTTCCGCTGCATGGCGAACAGACGAGAGATCGCTTAAGTCCAGTTGGACCAGATCTACTCTTCCTTTCGCCTGAGTTCGCAACGCTTGCTGGGCAGCTGAACCTTTTTCAGCATTCCGGCAGGCAATAACAACATCACCACCCGCTTTCGCAAGCATCCTTACCGCTTCAAGGCCAATACCGGAGTTACCGCCTGTTATGATATAAGTTTTACCCTCAAGAGAAGGCAGTTTATCCGCAGTCCAGTTGGATACTGCGCTGCTCTTGTTCACTGTGCTCATTAAATTCTCCACTGCGCGGCACCTGTTCGTGCCGCATAATAAAGTTGACAATAATTACTAAAATTGTCAACTGGGTAAACATGAAAACAAACTTTGATAAAAAAAAGGCATTGGGCGTTTTTGCTCAATATGGCTTCCGAAAGACCTCAGTCGGTGACGTAGCAAGCGCGGTCGACCTCTCACGCCAATCGCTCTACAAAAAGTTTGGAAGTAAGGAAGAGTTGTTCCAGACCATAATCGAGGAATATTCTGAAGAGGTTGGACTCCAGGCACTGGATATTCTTGAAGAAAAGACCAATGATTCCAAATCTCGCATCCTACGCGCTTTGGACACGATCATAGGTCAGCATGTCGATCTGATGAGAAATTCTGTCCACGGCGCTGAGCTGGTTCAGATGGGTGAGCAGGTCATGTCTGCCGTTGGTAAAGGCATCATGCCTCGGGTCATGCTCAAAATTGCGGATGTGATCCTGGAGACGCATGAGAACCGAAGCAAAGAACAGGCAGAAGACGACGCCTTCATCCTCTACACCCTCGCCAAGGGGCTCTCTCTAACGGTCTCAAACTACGCAGAATATAAATCAGGCATCACCAGAGCTGTAAACCGCCTACTAGACTAAGAACCAGTAGTCTTTGAAAGCTTAGTGATACTGCCCCCACAGCTCCTCACGTAAGCTTTTAACAGCGTCCTGAGCATTCTCCAGCAACGGATAGATGTTCAGCACATGCTGAAACACTTCAAGTGCCTTATCGTTCTTTCCAGTTTTCCGAAGGATCATGGCAAAACCTGAGAGCGCAGGATAATGGCGCGGCTCGATCCGAAGCACTTGCTCAATATCAGCAAGTGAACGCCCCAGATCCTCTTTCAAGAAATATACGGTCGCCCGGCGGTTCCACCCTTCCACATATCCGGGATCTAAACGAACAACCGCGTCCAGCAAATCAAGCGCTAAACCGTATTCTTTCCCTTCAATAGCTTTAGCAGAACGCATCATAAGCAGATCAAGCGTATGACTCCCAGACTGCATGAAGAGGCTGTGTATGCGCCGTGAGATCGATTGCGCATTACCCAATGTATCCGCATCCCTCAGTTCAAGGAACAAGGCATCCAGAAGCTGCCCACGCGTGTAGTGAGCGGGTACACCATGCCCGGGTGCAGACCGCCCTATCTGAGCAGGACCGCCAGCAGGACCATTAAGAGCAGCCTCAGGGCCGGTATTGAGCTTAGGATGCCCCTTTGGCAGTCCACGAGTGACCTGAACCTCTACGGGACCCACAACAGCCACAACACGCTCAGAAGCACCTAAACGCTCCACCCCCACCACAAGCAGCAGGAAACACGCAAGCGCGACAGCACCACAAGAGCCAACACAACGCCTCAACCTGTCAGATTGTCGTGGAAAAGAGCCCCCTACCGAGAAACCGGAGAGCTGAAGTTGTGGAAACGTCGATGCCCCTGTGACGGAGCTGTTTGGGCGAGCAAACAAAAAAAACCGCATGGCAAAAGCATCTCACTTTTGCCATGCGGCTCGCAACTCTTAGAACCAAGGGTTTTTCGCGCTGTTTTAGTTTAAATCAGCGCAGAAAACTTAACCCTGACGTGCTTTAAAGCGTGGGTTCTTTTTGTTGATGATGTAAACACGACCCTTGCGGCGTACCATCTGGTTATCACGATGGCGGCCCATGAGTGCCTTAAGAGAATTCTTAATCTTCATTATCCTACCCCCGGTTAGGGTCAATTTTATAGGGATCCTGAAGTACCACGATCCGCCAGTGAAAAGAGGCGCTAAGCGCCTCATTAGTACAACCTCTGATCTCGCCGCGCTGCATTCTTACGAAGCGGCGCAGGACCAAGATCGAGGCCCGCTCCGCCGGATATACATCAACGATGTTAACCGACGAAAAATGGTGGGCGTGACAAGGATCGAACTTGTGACCCCTACGATGTCAACGTAGTGCTCTCCCGCTGAGCTACACGCCCGAAACTTTCAAAGAAGCTCGTCCGTCAGCGCTTAAACGCTGCGGTGGAGAGGCGTATAAGAGGAATTTTGAGAACGTGCAAGTCCAAAAATGGAAATTTGCTATCTCTTTCCACATTCACCCCTCAAAACTAACTAAACAAGCATTTTTTCCACTTCGCGTACCAAATCTTTTAAGTGAAAAGGCTTGGAAAGAACCTTTGCATCCTGAGGTGCCTTGGAATCAGGATTAAGCGCAACAGCAGCAAATCCTGTGATGAACATAACCTTCAGGTCCGGATCAAGTTGAGTAGCTTTACGAGCTAACTCAATACCATCCATCTCTGGCATCACAATGTCAGTTAGCAATAGGGCAAAGGGCTCTTCGCAAATACGTTCGTATGCGCTCTTTCCATTATCAAAGGAAACAACAGTGTGCCCAGCCTTCTCAAGTGCCTTGGACAAGAACTGGCGCATGTCATTATCGTCTTCCGCGAGCAGAATTCGAGACATGTTCGACAACCTTAAAACTCCAGGTGCAGCGACGGGGTTCTCTTTTCAGAGCACTCCCGTAAATAAATAGAATATGTCAGACGCACTCGCCCCTCGCAATCCGACAGATTCCGAATACTGTACGCTGTTAGGAACAGGAAACTACTCGGGAATACCTGTCAAAACAATAGGGACAAATGAAACAGGTTCACTTCTAAAGAGACTTCTGCGTAGTTTGAGGGTCCAGCGCCACACCGCCCCCTCAAACTACGCAAAAACTCGCGCATCTCTTGCCTATTTCATAAGCAAACTTTCTAATGTCTAGCCCATACGCAGATCTCGTTCTATAGTGAGCGGGATTGCGGTGATTAAGGAATGTAGGCTCTGTGACAGTTTTGGAAGATCATCAGATTAAGGCGATAGCGAACTACAGCAGTGCGCTTGACACCGGAGTTCAGGTACCCGCATTTGAGGTACTCTCCCCAGATGAACATTCTGTCCCTTTTATTTTTAACAGCCCCCACTCCGGGCGCGCGTACCTTTCGTCGTTCCTTCAAGCCTCTCGATTGGACACCACCCAGATCAGACAAAGCGAGGATGCATTTGTCGATCTTCTCATCAAGGATGTCGAGCAGCTAGGTGCACCGGTTCTAAAAGCCAACTTCCCGCGTGCTTACCTTGATGTGAACAGAGAGGCCTATGAGCTCGATCCAAAGATGTTTGAAGGCAAGCTCCCCAAGCACATCAACTCGCGCTCTCTGCGTGTTGCAGGAGGTCTTGGAACTATCGCCCGCATTGTGGGTGAGCGCAGAGAAATCTACCACACGCGTATTCCGGCGGAAGAAGCGCTGGATCGCATTGAGCAAGTCTACAAGCCCTACCACAACACCCTGCGTGGCCTTTTGAGCAACGTACAGGACAAGTTTGGTCTCGCAGTCCTGGTAGACTGCCATTCAATGCCGTCCGCCAACTCAAACAAGAACCACGACCCCAAAGCCGACTTCGTCATTGGGGATAGGTTCGGGACTAGCTGTTCTGCCTGGCTTTCATCCTGTGCAGTCGGACTATTGCAAAACATGGGCTATAACGTAGCTCTCAATCGCCCGTATGCTGGCGGCTACATCACAGAAAACTACGGCAAGCCAGAACGCGGCGTGCACGCGCTGCAGGTTGAGATCAACCGAGCACTCTACATGGATGAGCACACCCACCAGCCACACTCAGGTTTCCACGACCTGCGCAAAGACCTGATGGAGTTCATTACTGCCTTGGTCGAGATGGTAACGGAAAGCTTTACCAGAGAAACTCTGGCTGCAGAATAACCTGCAGCCCCAGTCCATACTGCCTAAAAACCAAGCCAGTAGTCGTAAAGCCTCTCAATATCTGAGGAACACATAAGAGGCATGGCCCCTTTCAGGACTTCATCTGTCCAATCCCACCATTTCATCTCCAATAGCATCTGAACTTGTTCTTCAGAAAAGCGGGAGCGCACAACTGTTGCAGGATTACCGGCCACAACAGCATAGGCCGGTACATTCTTAGTCACGACTGCACGGCTGCCAATCAATGCGCCATTACCGATCTGCACGCCCGGCATGATCATCGCTTCAGAACCAATCCAGACATCATTGCCGACACATGTTGAACCTGCAGGTTTGAAACCGTCGTGAGCTCCTTCAAAAGCAGGCTCATCAAAATAGTGAAATGGAAACGTTGTGGCCCATTCAGGACGGTGTCCCTGGTTACCGGCCATCATAAACGCTGCCCCTGAACCGATAGAGCAATACGCACCGATTATCAGCTTGTCTTGCGTCTCTTCATCTGAGCGTAGGTATCGGGCACACTCATCAAAGCTGTGGCCGTGATAATAACCAGAATAGTAGGAATGCTTTCCAACAATAATGTTGGGATTGGTCACCTGCTCCTGAAGCGGGGTTCCCTTAAACGGACTCTCAAAAAAATTCGGCACCTTGTTCTCCCCTTGCCTGCACCTCCCTACGACGGAGAACATTAACAACCAGACAAAAAAAAGGCCGCTCTCATCTGGAGGCGGCCCTTAGTCTAGGGAGGAAACGCCCTTCGCGAAGGGCGGCGCAGACACTGAATGTCGCGCTGCAATAAAACTCGCATCGCATCGCAAACACGTCAAGCATTCAGCTCCGTAATCGGGCTGTTCCTATACGAATTGGCCAGTTTGTATCCTTGAGACAACACCCTGATTTTTCAGGGATCATAGCCGTTGGTATGAGTTTCACACGATAGTTTAGCAGTAAGTCGTAGACACCAACGCATGGTTTCAACAAGAGCATTTACGAACTAAAACCGGTCTCAGAGCCATAGACATTTGCACTTTTCTAAATCCTGACTATGGTGCGCATGCAATTGACTGCTCCTACCGGATAAATTGATATGACCTCTCCCAGTCCTGATTATGCTTTTCTTCACAAACTTGCTGACGCCGCGGATGCTAAAACCATGCAGCACTTCCGCAGTGGCTACGAGGTAGACAACAAACTGGAAGCAGGCTTTGATCCAGTCACTATCGCGGATCGTTCAGCAGAAGAAGCAATCCGCGCGGTTCTGGAAGCAGAGCGCCCGGATCACGGCATCATCGGTGAGGAATACGGCAAGGTCCGCGAAGAGGCAGAGAATGTCTGGGTTCTTGATCCAGTTGACGGCACACGCTCTTTCATCTGTGGCACCCCGTTGTGGGGCACACTGATTGGCCTCAGAACCAACGGCAAAGCATCTCAAGGCATTATGAGCCAGCCGTACAACAGCGAGCGCTTTTGGGGCGATTGCAACGAAGCTTTCATGACTGGTCCGCTCGGCAAGCGCACCCTGAAAACCCGCAGCTGCGCATCCTTGTCAGAGGCAATCATCACCACGACCGAGCCAGCCTTGTTCAATGAAGTCGAGCGCCCGGTATGGGACACGATCTGCGCAGAAGCTCGCCTCACCCGCTACAGCACAGATTGTTACGGCTACGCCATGGTGGCAGCAGCAGGCTTTGATGCAGTCATTGAGACCGGCATGAACACCTACGACATCCTTGCCCTCATCCCAATCATCGAAGGCGCTGGCGGTTTCGTCACTAACTGGACCGGAGGCAATGCAGCAGACGGCGGACAGGTGCTTGCCACAGGCGACAAGCGCCTCCACGATGAGCTACTCACCAAGCTGGCAAAAGCAGCTGTTTAGTCCGCGCTTCCCGGAATAAACGCATCAAATGCAGCCCAGAATTGCTCACGATAAGGATCTCGCTCCATAAGAATCTCATGGCGAGATCCTCGAATTTCCAGAAAACTCATACCTGGGCAAGAGCGGCAGACTTCCTCTGCATCGTCAGTCGAGACGATCTGATCCTTTCCCGCGCCGATGACTAAGGATGGCACGCCGAACTCAATCTGGAATTCAGGCTCTCTGAAGCGCTCTGTCGCCAATCCCATAGCACGGAACCAGCTCACCGTCGGAGAACCCAGCCCCAATTGAGGCGCTTCTTCAAGAATAGCATTCATGCGCTTGAAGCGATCCGGGTCAGACGTGAGCGTATTGCCGTCATAGTCGACAAGGATCTTGTCATTGCCGCCGGGAACAAAAGCGTTCCCCATGCCAACCCAGACAAGCGTCTTGGCAAGCGCACCTGCCATCTTGACCATACGCCCCTTCATCGCAAGGCCGACGAGGGGAGCTGTTAGCACCGCACGGTCAATCTTGGTCTTCAGCCGCCGGTTAGCATGCATAACCACAGCGCCACCGGTTGAGTGCGCCAGAAGGAAGTGCGGCCCAGGGCAATCAGAAAGCGAGACATTGTCCAAAACAGCGTGCAAATCCAGAGCAAACTCATCAAAGCTCTCAACGTGGCCACGTCGCTCGTTCTTCAACAAACGCTCAGAACCACCCTGCCCGCGCAGATCAAAAGCCACCACATAGAACCCACGCGCCCGCAGTTCCTCAACAACCTCAAAGTATTTCTCAATAAACTCGGTACGGCCTTGGACAACAGTCACAGTCCCCTTGAGCGGAGACGCGGTCGGAGCCCAGCGTGCCCAACGGATTTTCACGTTGTCTTCTGTCTGGATAAAACCAGACTCCGTTCCCTCTGGAACCCGATTGAAATCCGTGTTGACCAGTACCATCAGCGCGTAACCTCTAGTTCTCTCACTCTCAATTTGATAGCCTTTCCAAGCAACAGGCCGCAACCGCAATTTCTGGAAGTTTTTCCATCTCAGTACGCGGTAACAAGGATATTTACATGCAAGACACAGACCTAACATCTGTTTCCCACGAGATTACCAGCCTAGCTCAGCTCGAAGAGCTCTATGGAAGCCCGAAACAAATCTCTATCGATAAAGAAGTCGGCTATATTTCTCAGCACTACAAAACCTTTATCGAAACCTCTCCTTTCTTCGCACTCACAACTGTTTCTGAAGAAGGCACCGACTGCTCTCCACGTGGGGACCCTGCAGGCTTTGTAAAGGTCATTGATGAAAAAACCATCGAGTTTCCAGACCGTCGCGGCAACAACCGCATCGATAGTTTGCGTAACATCGTTCAGGATCCACGTGTCTCTTTGCTGTTTATGATCCCTGGTGTCGGTGAAACCATCCGCATCAACGGAAAAGCCAAAATCTCTGCAGACCCATTCCGGCTGGAAGCTCATAAGATAGAAGGTAAACTGCCGAAATCTATCATGGTTGTCACAGTCGAAACCATCTACTACCAGTGTCAGAAAGCCATCTACCGCTCAGGCCTATGGACGGAAGATGCGAAGGTAGACCGCAAAACGGTTCCAACTGCCGGACAAATGGCGCAAGCACTGTCAAAAGTGGAGTTTGACGGCGACGCCTATGACAAGGCTTATCCCGGGCGCATTAAAGAGACAGCATACTAGAGCCTAAACACCGAAAGACCTGCCTTGATAGCAAAGAGGCAGGTCAGACGGATAAACAGATTAAGATCTCGGGAATGCTTCTTAGTACCCCAGATAACGGTACTTGATGATCCAGCCGCTATAGGCATCAACAACCAGACGTGCCCGGTGTTGCCCCTGCCAGCTGGCTTTTACAATATACACGTCGCCCTTACGCTTTACTTTTTTGAAGTTCCGGTAACCCCAGGCCCGTAGACGGCGTTTCACCTGCTTCTTGTTCAATGCATGGTGTTGCCCATGTCCCCAATGACGGTTCTTCTTATAGTGAGCCTGCGTGACCTGAACGCTTACGTTTGGTCCATCGTAGGTGAATTGAGCGCCTGCATTTGCCGGAGCCGCCGCACCAGAAACTCCCAGAACAACAACAGCTGCAGCGGCCAGTCCGGTTACTTTTTTCTTCAAAGCATTCATCTGTTCTCTCCTTGTCGGCAATAGGGTTTGCCTGAATACAAGGAGAACGTAACAAGGCGCGGATGTACGGGATCAGAAGCGCCTGTTCAGGTTCTGTTAATCTGAAAATGCGGGCATCATTCCAGCAAAAACACCTAATTTGAAAAAAACTCTTGAAACTTATTCGCCCCGTCCCCATCTCAAAATCACAGGCGCCACAGAGTGGGTCTGACACCGCTTAGAACCTTCGCCACGAACGGGAAGGCACTGTAAGCAAAAGGAAATTTCATCGTCTGCGCGCTTTGCGGCGAATGGTGAACGTTGCTCAGATGGCCAGTTGGTCACACAAAAGAGGACACATAAAATGCGTCATTTCGATCTTACCCCCCTCTACCGTTCCACTGTTGGTTTCGACCGTCTTTTCTCCATGCTGGATTCAGGAACGGAACAACAGGGCTCAGCCTATCCTCCTTACAACATTGAGCGCACAGGAGAGAGCGCATACCGCATCTCCATGGCAGTAGCCGGTTTTAAGGAAGATGAACTGACGATTGAAGCTAAAGAACATGTCTTGACTGTTTCCGGCGAGAAAAAGCCTGAAAGCGACGAAAAAGAAGTTCTCTACCGAGGTATCGCCTCCCGCGCTTTTGAACGCCGCTTCCAGATCGCCGAGTATGTGAAAGTGATTGGCGCAAGTCTGGAGCACGGATTGCTCCACATTGATCTCATCAGAGAAATTCCTGAGGCAAAAAAACCGCGCAAAATCAACATCACGGCTGGAGACAAAAAAGAACACAAACAAATTGAAGGTGAAACAGTAGCCCACTGATGCCTATTCCTGAAAAACGGAAACCGGTTTTCAGATAAGAATACGCCTTCAAAACCCAAAGCCCTCGCGAGGAACCTTCCTCCCAAACTCCCCCTCGCGAGTGGCCACCCTTGTAACATTCTAGATTTTCCAATGTCTCTCCAAGATTGATTGGCACGCCCCTGCCAATCAATCTCACTCAAATCAACAGGTTCCTCCTCCGCAATCCTCCTATGCGGATTTGTCTGGCTGCCTCTCCCCCCAGTAAGGGCCAGACACAATCAACGCCCCGCTTGCCCCAGCGGGGCGTTCTTTTATGCGCGTGTCAGCAAACACAGAGATACTCTCTCTGCATCTGTTTCTATTTTCTGGAATTTCTGCGTTCCCTACGACCACACAGCCACTTAAGAATTATCGAGTGGTAAGTTACACGCAAAATAAGAAGGGTAGGTTAGTTCACTTAAGGCCTTGCCTTGAACCCACTGGACTGACACCGCAAGGGTTAGCCTCTAACACCCTTGCTAACCCCTTGCAGGTGCCCCGCTGGTCTGCGGATTTATATCCCTCCGCAGACCAGCATTCTATGCCCTTCTGCTCCACACCGCAATCATAAGATGCAATCGCGATACAGGCTGTTTGACGCAATTACCCACGCAGATGCGTCAGAAACTCGTCTACCATCTCTGGTGTGGTCGCAAAGCAGGTCACCAAGCGAAGGAACACTTCATCTTCTGAGACGAAATCCGCTGGAATATCATAAAACTTCGCGCCAGCAGCTTCCAGACGTGCCACCTGTGTTTTGGTGAACACTGGGAACAGTTCGTTGGCCTGTGGTTCGATCGGCAATCGCACGCCTTCAATATCGCGCATACCATTGGCAAGACGCATACACATCGCGTTAGCGTGACGCGCTGAAGCCAGCCAGTCATCGTCCTTCAGGTAACCTTCAAATTGCGCAGAAATAAAGCGCGCCTTTGAGAAGACCTGAGCAGCCCGCTTGCGCAAATATTCAAAGCCCTCAGACTCTTCAGGGTTGAAGAACACAACAGCTTCTGCACACCAACAACCGTTCTTGGTACCGCCAAAGGACAGAACATCCACGCCGGCTTTCCATGTCATCTCCGCAGGAGAGACATCCAGAGACACCAACGCATTCGCAAAACGGGCGCCATCCATATGCAACGGCACATTCCGGCAATGGGCCACATCTGCCAGTGCCTGAATTTCATCAAGCTGGTAGATGGTCCCAAACTCTGTCACCTGAGAGATGGATACCGCAGCAGGACGGCCATGCATCGGATTATTATCCGGCACCTTGTCCATCGCTGTACGCAGCGCATCAGGCGTAAGTTTGCCATGTTCGCCACCAATACCAATCAGCTTATTGCCAGCCGTAAAGAATTCCGGAGCATGGCACTCATCAACATTGATGTGTGCATCTTCATGACAAAACACTGCCCCGCCCGGCTTCGCATAGGTCGCAAGCGCCAGCGAATTGGCTGCTGTTCCTGTAGAAACCAGAAACACGGCAACTTCTTTTTCAAAGAGATCATTGAACTGTTGCTCAATAGAGCGGCTCAATGGATCAACCCCATAAGCGGTGGCAAAGCCGCTTGTATGGTTCGCAAGTGCAGTCATAACTGCACTCGTCGCACCTGCCCAGTTGTCACTCGCAAAAATCATAGGGTTTGAATAACAACAAACCGAGGGAACTCAAGCCATTTTTGGCCTATAGGGCGCAGCTCTCCGCCATAAGCTCTCTAGGTCAACAGCACTTGTACAGAGTCTTTGTGCAGTTGATCCTTCTGAGCATCCGTTTTCAGTGTCAAAACAAGCGGACAATGATCAGAAACCTCAGGTTTTTGAAGCACTTGAAAGTCTATAATCTCCTCAACCCGATCAATCAGCATGTAATCGGCAAATTTTCCCGGTTTTTTGTAATGGGAGTTCCGCGTGGTTTCGATCTCATAATGATTGACCAACTCAACAAGGCCATCGTCTTCCAACAAACGAATGGTCTCACTGCCAGGCTCTACATTAAAATCTCCACATACCACTCTTAGATCACCGGGCTCAGAAACCGCCTGCGAAATATTGAGCAACCGCTTCGCTTGTTCAAAGCGTTCTGGCGTGTCCTTCTTACCATTTAAGTCACGCAGGCCATGCATATGGGTGATGCTCACAGTACGATCTGTTGCATAATCATAAACACGAACTCCATGCACACTGCGAGAGCGTGGATGGTCTCCATAACCTGCCGCAGCGTAAATTTTGTGCACAAATCCTTGCACCTGACCAACGATGGGAAAGGAACGATGCACAAACGTGGCGAGACCCCATTGAGATGAGATAGACTGCTCTTCATCCCAGAGCACACCCTGAGCAGCAGGACAAAAGACGGCAACATGCTCAGGCAGTGCCGCACACACATCACGGAAGAAATTTGCCCGCTGAGGTAAGATGTGATCACCATCCCTATAAGTCAGCCAGTCCTTATCGCTTTCCGGTGTATGAACCACCTCTTGCAGACAAAGAACATCAGGCACAGCCTGAGATAAATACGGCAGCAAGTCAGAGTAGAGCGTCCCTCCCCAACCATTCAAGCACATGATCTGCAACACGATCTCCCATAGTTCTGAGTGCGCATGCTCCAGTCATATACGCAAACGAAAAAGAGCGTATCACTTCAACAGTGATACGCTCTAATAACTATACGCAAACCCGCAGGTTTGTCAGGCTCTCAGTGTAACCTTATGCGTGGCTCTTAGTGTCTGAAACACCAGTTTCGTGGTGAATGCCAAACCACTTGCCCAGCACCCAGTCCAACGAGAAGACGCCAGGACCACGGATCACAAGAACAGTTGCCAGGAAGATCCACAGTGCGCGCTGATCAAAGATCAAAGCAGACGGATGACGATCAAACAGTGCACCAATTGTTGGCATATCAACGCCATGACCAACCACGTCCACAATGGACATAACAATCACGAAGCCAATGAAACCAATGCTTGCGGCACGAGTAAACAAGCCGACAACAATCAGTACCGGAATGATAACTTCACCCCAAGTTCCCAAAAGCACAATCAGGCCATATGGGAAAAACGGGATCTGAGAGATATCGTATCCAGCCGCCTCGGTAATATGCGGCAAGATCTGCGCATATGCACCGGTTGAAGGAAACAAGAACCCGAGCGCACCATCACCAAACTTGGTCAGCGCCGAATTCCAGAAGTACATAAACAGGACGCCCGCGAAAAGAAAGCGCGCAGACAAGCCGAGAAACCAGCCTTCAGTTACGCGCTCCAGCCAGCCAAATACGCCCTGGTATAAATTTACAAGCATTCTCATCGGATTCCTCCTCTGGTGCTTTCCACCACTCGGGGGCCTTACCGCCCGGCCCCTCGCAATCAATATTAAGCTTTGACGTCCACGCTCGCGAACACGCGTGCGCTCAGCAGGCAGCCCAATGCCTGCGACAGATCAAAGAATTTGTAAGAGGATGAAACTGCTTCTGAAGCTTCTCCCAATGTCTTGCCAAAGAACAGTAAATCAGCGAATGCCGCTACGTCCTGAGCCAATCCGGTCAGTGTCACGTCCATATCTGGTCGGCAAATCAAAATCACTTGATCAGCCTCTGGAGTGATGCCTCCCACATCTTCCAAGCGGTTCTGTTTCCAGATCTCGCTAAGCGGAAAACGGGAGTAAATCAGTCTATGTGCAGGGATAGGGGTAAACACCGCATCCCCTAGTTTTGCTGGATCAATCTTGGATAACACATCCGGTGCAACAGGCGTCGCATTTGGCCCGTGGTAAACACGCAGCCATGCCCATTCCAACGCAGCAACATCTTTTAGATAGGGATAGTCTGAAAGTGGAGGAAACGCGCCAATGAACTCAGAGAACTTGCCCCCAAACTCACTCAGTACCGGTTGCTCTGGCGGATGCTTACGAACGAACTCCGCAGCAAGTGCCCGAAAGTAATCGCGCCCAACTAAATCATGTACTGCTGGAAAGTTGGCAGCCATCGCATCAACCAAGCTCGCCATTACGTTATTGCGATAAACGCCATAACGCTTCTCAGAGGGATGACCATCACGCCCTACAACCCCATCGGGCACAGGGACAGCTGGATTCATCAGCCCATCCGAAAACATGTCAAAACCTTGCATGTTCGACTGCAAATCCTGCAAAGGAACGCCAAAACCTTTCAACGCAATCTTTTCCTTAGTGCTATCAGGCGCTTGGGACATGATCACCCCGCTTCTCAGCGGCTTGAGCCTGCGTCTCAATGTGAGATTGTATCACCACATCCGCCTGTTCAGCTTCATAAGCGAGAATTTCCCAGGTCGGAATATTCGCATCCCACTCAATAAGAGTCGGTTGAGGACCAGTCCGGTCAATTGTCCGCGCATAAAGCGCCCACACAGGATCAGCAACTTTACGATCGTGTGCATCGATTAGAAGAGGATAACCCAGCTCGTCTGTTTCTGGTGCATGCCCGCCAAGGTGAATTTCCTGAACGTGCTCAACCGGGAATCGGTCCACATAATCTTCAGGAGAACCACCAGAGTTCGTCGCAGAAACAAAGACATTGTTCACGTCCAGCAGCAATCCGCAGCCAGTTCGTTTTACAATCTCGCGAAGAAACTCAGTTTCTTCATAGGTGCTCTCCTTGAAGATCACATAAGCACTTGGGTTTTCAAGCAACATCTGACGACCAAGGAAGGTCTGCACTTCATCAATATGGTCAACGACCTGCTGCAATGTCACCTCAGTGTAAGGCAGAGGCAGAAGATCATTGAAATACTCGGTGTCGTGTGTTGACCAGGCCAGGTGCTCACTGAAAAGGCCCGGATCATAACGATCAGCGACATCTTTCACGCGAGCAAGGTGCTCTTTGTTCAGCGGATCAGCTCCGCCAATAGACAACCCGACACCATGAAGAGAGATAGGATAATCACGCCGGATCGCTTCAAGGTAACCGTGTGGAGGACCACCGGCACCCATATAGTTTTCCGCGTGAATTTCGAAGAAGCCCATATCAGGTTTGTCATTGAGAATACGATGATAATGATCAGCTTTTAAGCCCACGCCACCTCGTGCAGGTAGTTTTGCATTGACTCTTTGCGCGCACATATCAGTACCTCGTTCTATATTATGACTTCTTCTTAAAGAAACACCGGAGGGGAAAAACCCGCCCCGGTGCAACGCAGTATATTGTAAAGTAAAGCGATTAGTGAGGCAGATCGCGGGAAAGTTCAGTCAAAGAACCTTTACGGTCACCTGGGACTTCAATGGATTCACATGTACCGGTTGGTACGAGGGTCCAAGCATTGCCCTGATAGTCAACAGTGGAAGTACCTGCACAAGTGGTGCCAGCGCCCGCTTTACAGTCGTTTTCACCAGCAAGGGAAACGCCGTAACATTTTTCTTTAGAAGCAGCTTCAGCAACAGTAATGTTTGCACCAGCTACAGCAGCAGTAACAGCGGTTGCAAGTACAGCAGCGGACAACGTTTTTTTGGACATTTCAAAACTCCTCAAATTGAAATTCGGCGATGTGTTCAACAGGTTTGGTTCGCCTCTGAAGACAGTTCTGACAAAAAACTCGATCAATGGGAAATCAAACACATGTTATTTTCACGCGATTAAATCAATAAAATGAGATCATCGTCCTCACAGGTTCGTGAATAGTTGAAATATTATTGCATCTAACTTGAGTTTTAGATGCCGATGCGACAATCGGCCTAATAAAATTAAAAGAATAGAAATAAAGACTTTCTGAAACGCTCTTGCTCTACCCTCTGAAATCTGGCATGTTCGCGACGCGGAAAAGGACAGGAGTGCTGTCCTTATTATCCCGCATGCGTTGATGACAATCTGGAAGACAGCTTCCAAGCGATCCACCTAAGAGATCCACACAACGCAAAAGAGAAGGATGTAGGCGCGTTCCCAACGCCGCGACATTCTCCCCCAAATGTGTGCCATGCGGACATATCGCAATGCACTCGCCAAAGGGGTAAGATAGATCGGAGGAAACTCCGAATGGGCGGCCCTATGTATAAAGAGGCCGTGCTTCATTCGACAGATCCGGGGCAAGCCGTGCCGGGGCTTCGAACGAGCCGCGAGGAAGACCTCCCCGCGACCCGAACGAGGAAGTGACCTTAACCGGTCACATTGAGATGAGCGAAAGTGAGGCCAAAAATGGCAGAAAAAGGAGGAAACACGATGCATATGAGTGGGGGGGAACCTATGAAAACCCGAGCTACCACCACAGGCACCGTTACGGAAAAACTCCGCACTGCTGCCACTGAGGGGCTTTACAATCCAGCCAAAGAGCACGATGCCTGTGGCGTCGGCTTTATAGCTAACCTCAAAGGCGCACAATCTCACCACGTGGTACAAAGCGGCCTTCAGATCGTTGAAAACCTGACACACCGCGGCGCAGTTGGCGCTGACCCATTGATGGGCGACGGTGCAGGTATGCTGACCCAGGTCCCACACGAGTTTTTCAAAGAAGAATGCTCGAAGATCGGATTCGATCTTCCAGAAGCTGGCGAATACGGCGTTGCGTTCTTCTTCCTTCCACAAGATAAAAAGCTCCGCGAGCAGTGCGAAAGCATCGTTGCGGAATGTGTTTCTGATGAAGGTCTAGAAGTATTAGGCTGGCGTGATGTTCCGGTCGACAATTCTTCTTTGTCGAAAGCACCGGATATTGCAGCGACAGAACCTGTTTCCCGTCAGTTGTTTGTAACTCTACCAAACAATACTGATGGCGATATTCTGGAGCGCCGCCTCTTTATCCTGCGCAAAGTGATCTCCAACGTAGTGCGCGAGAAATCTGAGGGCGTAGAAAAAGGCTTCTACGTCGTTTCCTTCTCCAGCCGCACCATCGTCTACAAAGGCATGTTCCTCGCGTACCAGCTTGGCGCTTACTATGACGATCTGCGTGATGAGCGCTTTATCTCTGCGCTGGCGTTGGTTCACCAGCGCTTCTCAACCAACACTTTCCCGTCATGGGATCTGGCTCACCCATACCGTATGGTTGCGCACAACGGTGAAATCAACACCTTGCGCGGCAACGTAAACTGGATGGCAGCCCGTCAGGCGTCTGTGTCTTCTCCGGCATTTGGTGATGACATCAATAAGCTCTGGCCGATCTCTTACGAAGGTCAGTCTGACACAGCATGCTTCGATAACGCCTTGGAATTCCTCACCACTGGCGGCTATTCCCTTGCACACGCAGCGATGATGTTGATCCCGGAAGCATGGGCCGGCAACCCACTGATGGACGAAAACCGTCGTTCTTTCTACCAGTACCATGCCTCTATCATGGAACCATGGGACGGACCTGCAGCGGTAGCCTTCACAGATGGTCGTCAGATTGGCGCAACGCTTGACCGTAATGGTCTACGCCCTGCCCGTTACATCGTCACTGATGATGACTTCGTGGTTATGTCTTCTGAAGTAGGTGTTCTCGACATTCCTGAAGAGAAGATCATCCAGAAGTGGCGTCTCCAGCCAGGCAAAATGCTCCTGATTGACCTGGAAGAAGGCCGCATTGTTTCTGACGAAGAAATCAAGCGCCAGCTCTCCACGGCAAACCCTTATAAAGACTGGCTGCACCGCACGCAGATGGTTCTTGAAGACCTCCCATCCGTGCGCGAACGCGCGCCGGTTGCAGGTGAAACCCTTCTCGACCGTCAGCAAGCCTTTGGTTACACGCAGGAAGACATCAAGCTTCTCATGCAGCCAATGGCAACCGTTGGTCAGGAAGCACTGGGGTCTATGGGTACTGACACACCTGTGTCCGTCCTCTCAGACAAGTCCAAGCTTCTGTACACCTACTTCAAGCAGAACTTTGCGCAGGTAACCAACCCACCGATCGATCCGATCCGTGAAGAATTGGTGATGAGCCTCGTGTCCTTCATTGGACCACGTCCGAACCTGTTTGATCTGAAAGGTCTTTCTACCTCCAAACGTCTGGAAGTACGTCAGCCGATCCTCACCAATGCTGATCTGGAAAAGATCCGCGCCATTGGTGACATCGAAGACAATCAGTTCCAAACAAAAACCCTCGACATCACCTACTCTGCTGAGAAGGGGACCGAGGGCATGGAAGATGCTCTGGAGCGCTTGTGTGCTCGCGCTGAAAAGGCTGTGCATGGTGGTTACAACATCATCATCCTGTCTGACCGCGTAATCTCACGTGCCCGTATTGCAATTCCTGCACTATTGGCGACAGCTGCTGTCCATAACTACCTGATCCGCAAAGGCCTTCGTACCTCAGTGGGTCTTGTGGTTGAAACAGGTGAAGCACGCGAAGTTCATCACTTCTGCGTTCTGGCCGGTTATGGTGCAGAGGCAATCAACCCCTATCTCGCATTCGAAACAATCCGTTCAATGCACTCTGAAGGGTCTTTCCCTGAGGAAGTGGATGAGCATGAAGTTGTCTCTCGCTACATCAAGGCCATCAACAAAGGCATGCTCAAAGTCATGTCCAAGATGGGCATCTCCACCTATCAGTCTTACTGTGGTGCGCAGATCTTTGACGCGGTTGGCCTGAATTCAGAATTTGTAGAAAAATTCTTCTTCGGTACAGCAACAACCATCGAAGGCATCGGCCTGAAAGAAGTTGCTGAAGAGACTGTTGTTCGTCACCACGATGCATTTGAGGATATTCCTGTTCTGCGTCGCTCGCTGGACGTTGGCGGTGAGTATGCGTACCGGACCCGTGGCGAAAACCACATGTGGACCCCGGACAGCATCGCCACACTTCAGCATGCAGTACGCAACAACTTGCCTGAAAAGTATCTGGAGTTCGCCAAGGAAGTGAACGAAGCCTCTGGCCGTTACACAATCCGTGGCATGTTCCGCATCAAATCAGCAGAAGAGCTGGGACGCCGTCCAGTCAACATCGATGAAGTTGAGTCCGCAGAAGACATCGTAAAGCGCTTCTCAACGGGTGCAATGTCTTTCGGCTCAATCTCTCGCGAAGCTCATACATCGCTTGCGATTGCCATGAACAAGATTGGCGGCAAATCCAATACTGGTGAAGGTGGCGAAGAAGCCGAACGCTTCAACCCACTGCCGGACGGATCTCCCAACCCAATGCGTTCTGCGATCAAGCAGGTTGCGTCAGGCCGCTTTGGTGTAACAACCGAATATCTGGTCAACTCTGATATGATCCAGATTAAGGTCGCTCAGGGTGCAAAGCCGGGTGAAGGCGGACAGCTGCCAGGCCATAAAGTGGATGCAGTGATCGCAAAGACGCGTCACTCCACACAGGGCGTAGGCTTGATTTCACCTCCTCCGCACCACGACATCTACTCAATCGAAGATCTGGCGCAGCTGATCTACGATCTGAAGAACGTGAATCCAGAGGCAGATATCTCAGTCAAGCTGGTGTCTGAAGTTGGCGTTGGAACAGTTGCAGCAGGTGTTGCCAAAGCGCGCGCAGACCACATCACGGTCTCAGGCTTTGATGGTGGCACAGGTGCATCCCCACTCACCTCTTTGAAACACGCTGGTTCTCCATGGGAGATGGGTCTTGCTGAGACCCAGCAAACGCTCGTTCTCAATGGTCTGCGCTCCCGTATCGCTTTACAGGTTGATGGCGGTCTTCGCACAGGCCGTGATGTACTTGTTGGCGCTCTTCTGGGTGCAGATGAGTATGGCTTCTCAACAGCTCCGCTGATCGCAGCTGGTTGCTTGATGATGCGTAAGTGTCACCTCAACACCTGCCCGGTTGGTATTGCGACCCAGGATCCGGTTCTGCGGAAACGCTTTAAAGGCACTCCGGAACACGTCATCAACTACTTCTTCTATGTAGCGGAAGAACTTCGCGGCTTGATGGCAGAACTCGGCGTCAGGAAACTGGACGAAATCATCGGTCGCTCCGACATGCTCGACAAAGAAACTGCAATCAATCACTGGAAGTCTGAAGGCCTTGATTTCTCAAGGATCTTCTATCGTCCAGATGCGGCCCAGGAACAAAGCCGCTGGTCACAGCTTCAAGAACATCCAATCAACGAAGTTCTGGACCGTGAACTCATTCGCAACGCGATGCCAGCACTGGAAAGCAAAGAAAAAGTTGAGTTCCCGGCAAAGATCAAGTCAGTTGATCGTTCCGTTGGCGCAATGCTTTCTGGTCAGATTGCTAAACGCTACGGTGCAAAAGGCCTCAAAGACGATACCATCCATATCTCGATGACAGGTACGGCTGGTCAGGCGTTTGGTGCCTTTGTTGCCAAGGGCGTGACGATCGATCTTGAAGGCGATGCAAACGACTATGTAGGCAAAGGCCTCTCAGGTGGTCGCATTATCGTACGCCCACCTGAAAACACCCGCATCGTGCCGGAAAATTCCATCATTGTTGGGAATACCGTTCTTTACGGAGCAACCAGCGGTGAGGTGTACTTCCGTGGTGTTGGCGGCGAGCGTTTCGCAGTTCGTAACTCCGGAGCAACTGCGGTTGTTGAGGGTGTTGGCGACCACGGATGTGAATACATGACTGGCGGTGTTGTTGTTGTAATCGGTCAGACTGGCCGTAACTTCGCAGCAGGTATGTCCGGTGGTGTTGCTTACGTATTGGACGAGGATGGTACTTTTGGCTCCCGTTGTAACCTTGCAATGGTAGACATTCAGCCCGTGCAAGAAGAAGATGACCTGCTCGAAAAGCTGCATCACCATGGTGGCGACATCGAGTACAAAGGACGTGTGGATCTGTCAGCTGACATGACACGCCACGACGACGAACGTCTGCGTCTCATTCTTGAAAACCACGTGAAGTATACTGGTTCCACCAAAGCTCAGAATATTCTGAATGACTGGGAGAACTGGCGTCCGAAGTTTGTGAAAGTTATGCCGGTTGAATACCGTCGCGCGCTTCAGGAAATGAAAGCAGCGCGTCTGGGCCTCGCGGCTGCGGAATAAGAGGGGAAGACATGGGTAAGGTAACTGGCTTTTTGGAGATCGACCGGCAGGAACAAAACTACCAGCCGGCATCAGATCGCATCCGCCATTTTCGCGAATTCACTGTCCCGCTCTCGCAGCCGGAAGTGGAGCGTCAGGCAGCTCGTTGTATGGATTGTGGCATTCCGTTTTGCCACGGTCCTGCCGGTTGTCCAGTAAATAACCAAATACCAGATTGGAATGATCTGGTATTTGCAGGGGACTGGGAAGAAGCTGCTCGTAATCTGCATTCAACCAACAACTTCCCAGAATTCACGGGCCGTATTTGCCCTGCTCCTTGCGAGGAAGCATGCACACTGAATCTGGAAGACATTCCGGTCGCGATTAAGACTGTTGAACAAGCAATCGCTGATCGCGCCTTTAAGGAAGGTTGGATCAAGCCGGAACCAGCAGCCACCAAGACAGGTAAAACTGTTGCGGTTATTGGGTCTGGCCCTGCAGGCATGGCGGCTGCTCAACAGTTGGCTCGCGCTGGTCACACAGTTCATGTTTATGAGCGTGAATCAAGTGCTGGCGGCTTGCTGCGCTATGGTATTCCTGACTTTAAGATGGAAAAACACTACATTGACCGCCGCGTAGAACAGCTGGAAGGAGAAGGTGTAACCTTCCACTACGGTTGCGAGATCGGCAAAGATGTAGAGTTTGAAGAGATCCACACACGTCACGACGCAACACTGCTTTGCACTGGTGCAGAACGTCCGCGTGATCCGGGCATTCCGGGTATGGACCTCAAAGGTGCGATGTATGCGATGCCTTTCCTCGTACAGCAGAACCGCCGCGTTGGTGGTGAAGATGTATCGGGCGAAGAGCCATACTGGGCTGGCGGCAAACACATCGTTGTTGTCGGTGGTGGTGACACCGCATCTGACTGCGTTGGGACCTCCTTCCGTCAGGGTGCTCTGTCTGTAACCCAGATGGACATCCGTCCAATGCCGCCACTGAAGGAAGATAAGAACCAGTTCTGGCCATACTGGCCAACGAAGTTCCGTACCTCAACCTCTCAGGCTGAAGGCGCAGAACGTGAGTTTTCCGCGGCAACGCTCGAAATCGTAGGTGATGAGGACGGTCACGTAACAGGCGTAAAATGTGCTCGTGTGGATGAAAAACGTGTTCCGATTGAAGGAACTGAGTTCATTCTCAAAGCAGACCTTGTTCTTGCAGCCATTGGCTTCTCAGGCCCGAACATGGAAACTTACGTCAAAGAAGCTGGTGACGATCTGGAGCTGGACCCACGCACCAACGTGAAAGCAAACACCGAAGACTACAAGACCTCCATCAAAAAGGTCTTTGCAGCAGGTGACGTGCGCAAAGGCCAGTCCCTTGTGGTCTGGGCTATCCGCGAAGGTCGTCAGGCCGCTCGTTCAATCGATGAGTTCCTGACAGGTTCCTCCAACCTGCCACGCTAAACACAGCGGACAATCAAACAACAAAGCCCCGCTTTCCGGGGCTTTGTTGTTGCTCCATTCTTTCTCACTCATACATTCTGAGTTGAACTTGCAAGCACTAAAAGCACCGCATGGCCTCCCATACAGTGGTGAAACGAGAATTCCCAAAGGTCGGGAAGAGCAAGGCAGCAGGCAACACCCGCGCTACTTGTTAGAAATGAGTCTTTGGCATTGGCTACGTGCCTTGCCCGGGCATTTTGATATGGACAACATCGCCTCTTATCCTGAAAGACAC
>NZ_LMCI01000008.1:0-57266 GCF_001623145.1 Pseudovibrio sp. W64
TGCAAAGACTCGCGCAACCCTTGATAGAAGTCGTCGAAGGTCCGCTCATGGCCCGACGCATCTTGACGTAGCCATGTTCATTTCCAGTTCTCTACGCCGCAGCGGACGTCAGCAAAGTCCGCATCTTACCAGTTCAAAATCACTAAACGTGGGTGAATGTATTTCAATGTTCCCTTGTTGTTCTTCGTAACGCCCACTGGCCATTATCAACCAAAGACAGCTATCTCGGATCTGACGGAAATACCACCTTGCTGGGTCCATCGCATTTGACGCCCAACAGCATTGCGCAGCAGTTTTGCGATTTGCAGGGCAGGAGGAGCACGTGACCATATGGTTCTAAGTTTTTTCTTGCCATTGCGGCTTTGCCTGACAGCCTGCCCCTTTACAACACGTTGTGACCAACGGAAGCCAATTTCATGCATGTAAAGATCAGCATGGGCCGTGCTGATATGATGAAAAACACCGGATACGGTTCGTCTGATCTCTGGAGCTAAAACCCTCACTGGAGTTTATATGTACCGCTCCGCGAACATATTCATCCTTTGAGTGATTTACTGTTTGATGGTCGCTGAAGTTGTGACCAAGGGCTGCAAAGGCTGTCCAGTCATCGCTCATCAAGTTCGCTTGCAGGTCCAGTTCCTGGCCAAAGACACGACTTGCCTCCACGGCTGAAAGATCAGCAACGACACTTGCGCGGGCATGACCTACAGGGCTACCAACTTCTGTTGACTGTGGCCTCTGAACCATTGAAAGAATTGGTGTTTTAGCGGTTTTCTTCTTCTCTTTTCTTCCACGTCCAGGAGGCGGTACATTCCGCTTTTTCGGAGGGTTGCCACCTAGATAAAAGTGATCTGTTTCGACAGTGCCATCCAGCAAATGCTCCTGCGCGGTCAGCAAACGAATAGCGTGCCCCATACGCCAGGCTGTTGGCTGACTAACACCTAAAGCTTCTGCCAGCCGTACGGAAGACAGGCCCTTATCAGACTGTAAAATGAGTCACATTGCTTTCAACCAGATCTGCAACGGGAGCTTGGTAGCATGCAACGGCGTGCGCATGGTGACTGTAAACTGGAAGCGACAATGACTGTTTGAGCACTGATACAAGCCTGGTCGTAATCGTCCTCGGCCACTATCTCGATCAGCAAGTGAGATCGAATGCTTATAGCCACATGCAGGGCAAATCCGCCCTTTAGGCCATACCATGCTCTCAACAAGCTGACGGCATTTGTCCTCGCTCTGAAAAGCCAGAACCATATCATCTAAAGTACGAATGGACTCCAGAACTAAAGACAATGTTTCTGACATGCATACCTCTCATCTCACGATTGACACAGGATAGCATAAATAGCCTAATATAGCGAAATAGCTGTCTTTGGTTGATAATGCCCTGGCCACTTTTGCAGCTTGGGGCCTTTTAGGCCAGGTAGTCAGCGCAGAAGGCTTCTAGCTGGTCCCACAAGTCAGCCGCTTTCTGGCTGTCTAGGCCGGCATCCCCTTTGGGGAGCTCCATGATCCCGCACACGTTGTGCCAGTAGGCACCGGTTGGAAGATCTTGCGTTGCCGCAATGAGAGACGCCTGCGCCCCTTGTTCTTCATTGATGGCGACTTTCTTGAGGAGCCAAAGTGCAATCCCCTTGGGGTTCATGTCGCCCAACCCGCTCATGATTCCACCGGGATGTACAGCCGCCGCATGGATTTCGGGGTAGTGCCGGGTCAGCTCGAATGCCTGCCACAAGTTGCCCAATTTGCTGCCGCCATAGACAGTGTTCATGCTGAATTTTCCCGGGTTCGGCACGCATTCTTTGGCGGCAACATATGCATCACCAGAGGTCATCACGATCCGGGGGGAGTCGCCGAATAGGCCGAGCTTTGTCAGCAGCCGATACAGCAGGTGATGCCCAAGGACGTTGATCGCATAGGTCATCTCGACACCGTCAGCGGTCGTCTTGCGGTCCTTCATGACAACGCCCGCATTGCAAAACAGAATGTCAATCTTCTGACCGTTCAACTGATCAACGGCGTCTCTGACGGATGTAAGATCAGCCAGGTCACATTTGATCTGCAGCACGTTGTCCAATGCGCCTTTGCTTTCAGAGACGCCGCGCGACATAGAGATCACCTTGGCTCCCCGCGCCAATGCGCCTCGTGATACGAACTCTCCCACACCCGACGCGCCTCCTGTGACAAGAACGGTCTTTCCATCCAAGCGGGGCAAGTCGGGACAAGCAATTGTGCGAGACTGCTGGCGATACATGCATTTGATCATGCGAGGCACCATTCCACTCGCTGCACGATAGGGTGTGAAATCAAGTGTCATTTTGGATTCCTTTTAAGACTGTCGGCTTTGCGCTCATCTGGGCGGGTATGCGATCTGAAAATGTCAGAAGGAGCAGCGAGAGCAGGCTGGTTGCGAATATCCCGAAAAGCAGAGGGGTTACGGTCACGTTAAAGACAGCACCGATTGCGGACCCAATGATCATTGCAATGCAGCCAGACAAAAAACTGAAGGCAGAGTTCGCCAATCCAGCGACATGCCCAAGCGGTTGAAGTGCAATGGCATTCATGTTGCCCATCGTTAAACCGAAGCAAAAGAAAACAACCGAGATCAAGACAAGGAACGCAAAGAGCGGCAGAGAAGCAATCAGTGAGATGGCACATGCCAACCCGCTGGACAGGATCATTCCATAAAGGGCCATCCTGCACACGCGTTCTGGGCTGTAGCTTTCAACAAGACGAGCGTTTGCAAGGCTGGCAATACCAATAAATCCTGCGCCGATCGCAAAGTAGATCGAAAACAGATCGCCCGCGTCAAAGACATCTCGATAGATCTGTTCAGCTGACATAACATAGGCCATGAAGGCCCCCATGATCAGCCCGCTTGCTATTGTGTAAGTGCGGGTGGTTCTGTTCGACAGCGTTGCGAGCAGCCCGTCGCGGATCGGGGCGAGGCCGCCTGCACTGCGGCGCTCGACCGGAAGCGATTCAGGTTGGCGAAGCCAAACCCAGACGCTCGAAGCCAATGTTATTCCCACCATGAACCAGAAGATCGCCTGCCATCCTGCCATCGTGAGCAATCCCTGCCCAATCATCGGGGCGACACAAGGCACAATGATGAACACCGCCATGGTCAGGGACATGATACGCGCCATTGCTGCCCCTTCATAACGGTCGCGGATGATTGACATTGGTGCGATCCGCAGCGCGGCGGCCCCAACGCCCTGAAAGAACCGCCCCACCAGCATCATGGCCAGATTGTCCGCCAGAATGCATGCTAGGCTGCTTAGCACGAAAATAGCCATGCCGATGAATAGCACGGGCCTGCGTCCGTAGCGATCCGACAAGGGGCCATAGGCCAGTTGCGCGATGGTCATCCCCAGAAACAGAACGCCGACGATCTGTTGCAACGCGTTTCCATCCGCCATTCCAAAACTCTCGCCGATATCGGGCAAGGCAGGTAGAACTGCATCAATCGACAGCGCGCCAAGCGATGTGGTCAGAGCGACAAGTGCCACAAATTCAAATTCGCTTTGACGGTGTGTTGCTGACATATCTAGCGATCCTCGCTGCAAGCCCATCAGTTGGGTTGGTGTTGCGAGAAATATCTTTCTTCCTCATAATATTAACAAGATGCATTTCATTGAGGTCACACATGAAAAAATCTGATCTAATGAAGGTCAATGTTAAACTGCTGACGATATTCTGTGCAGTTGCGGTATTGCCAAATTGTTTTGGATGAGTTGCTAAGGGGCAATTTGAGCCGACTTTAGGCAGCTATTTCAGCTGTGTAGTCAGCCCAAAGGGCGAATGCATCAGACCTTGCATGGCGGTAAGATTGATTGGAAAGTTTGTACCGGCGAGGACGGAAGATGGTGTTGATTTGGTCGTGGGCTGACAGAAACCTCTGTGCCTGTTGAGGCGACTTGAACCGGCCCATGATCTTCTCCCGCCTTCGGGTTGGACGATGCGAGTTTTCTATCCGATTGTTCAATCCCTTGTGGGCCCGATGATCGGCATCCGGAACCAGCGAGCGGATCGGCTGGATGTAACTGCGTAGCTTGTCAGTCACCACGACCCGTGGTTTGCCAAATTGCTTGACCAGCTTACGGAAGAATCGCTTGGCTGCCTTGGCGTTGCAGCACGGTTGAACCAGAATGTCAAGGACGTCGCCATCGGCGTCGATCGCGCGCGAGAGCCAATATTTCACTCCACCGATGGTGATCACACATTCATCCATGTGCCACATGTTGTTTGGTTTCGGACGGTCTGTGCGAACACAGTCGGCGAAATGGCGGCCAAAGCGGTTGACCCACAATCGCACAGTTTCCGGACTGACAACGACACCGCGTTCGGCGAGAAGGTCTTCAACGTCAGCTGTGCTCATTGCAAAACGATGGTACGCCCATACGGCATAGGCGATGACCTCACGAGGAAAACGGAAGTCTTTCAGGCGGGAAAAGGAACTCGGAACCTTCATTGGAGTTGGGTAACCAAAAGAAAACAATTTGGCAATGCCGGCCAAGACCGTACAAGGATATGATCCTGAAGATCTGGAAGGAACATACTCCCGTGTTGATGGAGAGTACAAGCGTTTGCCAGACCTGCACAAAAAGCTCCGTGCAATCTTCTCTGGCGTGAAAAACAAGCAGGACCGCGAAGCCTTCCGTCAGGTGCTTGTTCCGCGTATGGTGACGGATGAGGCTGGTGTCTCTTACGATCAATCCCAGAAAGTTCGCGAAGACTTCTATGAGGCCCTCACCAGTTTCGGGATGTGCTTGAAGGTTGCCCTTTCAACCTCTTCATTCTTCAAAGATCCTGCATTTCCAGATGCTACAATCAACAATTACAAGAAAGACCTGAAGTTCTTCACTGAGATCCGTGCGCAAGCGCGACTGGATGCTCAGGAGACCGTGGACTATTCAGCTTATGAGAAGCAAATTCGGGATCTGGTGGATCGGGAAGTCACTGGCGTCAAAGTGCACGACCCAAAAGGTATTCTCGACGTCAATAAGATGGGCGAACTTCCAGAGGATGGCGACGACCCGAAGGACTGGAGCGACGAAAAGGCAAAGAACGAGGCCGATACGATCGCCAGCAGGGTTCGCAAGACCATCGAAGAGGATCTTGACGATGATCCCTATGCTCAGGCTGTCTTCTCCGAACTGTTGCGTAAGGCTATCGAAGACGCGGAAGCAAACTTCGACCACCCATATCTGCAGTATGATCTCTTCAAAGATCTACAGGATACAATCAACCAGGGTGCTGCTCCTGACATTCCTGAGGTTATCAGCGGCAATAAGCATCAACGAGCTTATTTCGGTATCTTCAAACTTGCTGTAGCGGACAAGGGATTAGATGACCATGGCGACATTCACTTTGTAAATGAAGCCCTCCATATCGATACAATCGTGAATGAGGCTGTTGCCGCAAATACATTGTCTCATGAGGCAATCTACCAGCAGATTAAGCAGAAGCTCCTGCCACATTTCTTTAAGCAGTATGGTGGTCTGGAAACGGCAAACAAGCTGATTGATCAGATTCTGGATAAGACCCGTAAGGGCGTGAACCGTGATGACTTCTGATGCTTTCCAGTATGTCTTGGTCTATGGAACGGAGCGTATACCCTACGTGGTGCAACCCACTAAGGGGAAGAAGCGAAAACTGACAATCCATGTAGAACCAGACGGACGGGTGATTGTGGAAGCGCCTGCCGAAGCCTCTCAGGAGTCCATAGAGGCTGCCGTGAGTCGGCGGGGGCGTTGGATCTTCGAACATGTAAAAGACTCTCAGCGACGCCATGAGCATGTTCTGGAGCGTAAGTATGTCAGTGGAGAGACTGCGTTCTATCTGGGGCGCAGATACAAGCTTAAAGTACTTGAAGTTCCGAGGGCTGATCGATGCGTGAAATTGCTTGGTGGGTGCATTGAAGTAAGATCAGAGAGTGTTGATCCTCAGGTGATCAGAGGACGCCTTCGGGGGTGGTACAAGGTCCGTGCGCAGACTTATCTTGGTAAAAGGCTAGAAGTCCTTGGAGAGCGCCTGCCTTGGGTTAACCAGCGTCCGCAGTTTTATTTCATGGAGACAGAGAAGCGTTGGGGAGGATGTTCAAGTGACGGCACCGTTCAGCTAAATCCTTTTCTCGTGAAGGCCCCTAGGGACTGTATCGACTATGTGCTCTTGCATGAGTTGTGTCACCACAAAGAGCACAATCACAGCCCTGCATTCTATGCGTTGCTGGATCGATACGATCCGAACTGGAAGGCGACTAAGCTCAAACTGGACGATTTAGCAGAACTGCTGCTGAATGAGTGAATGAGTGATCTATCGGCAGAAACACTGGATTTCTACAGGATATTGATCTAATAAAGTATATCGAAATTACTTATAGATATACTTTATTAGATCAGAAGTTGAAAAATATTTTCCGATCTGATACATTCCTATATATCAAGAGAGTTATTTGATATATAGGAATGTATCAGATGAATTATGAAATTGAAAAACTAGCGGCTAACCTGAAGGCTGCACGCGAGAGGAAGGGCCTTAGTCAACGTGCGCTTAGCGCGCTTGCAGGCGTGCCGCAGTCACACATCTCGAAGATCGAGAGTGGTGTAGTGAATCTAACGCTTTCCAGCCTTACAGCTATAGCCAACGCCCTCGATCTGGAACTCGCACTCATTCCGCGCAAGGTAGCCCCAGCTGTCAGAACAATTACTCGCAGCGTTAACAACGCGCCGCAAGCCAAGCCTGAAGTGCGCAAAGAAATTATGCAGATCGCCAAGGAGATCGAGCACATTAAGACACTCAAGATTGATAGTTCGGCCTTCGAGGATCTGCAACGTCAGTTTCGAGAGCTGCGGCAGTTCGCAAACCTTATCCAGGGCACCGATGTACTGCGTAGTGTCAGAGAGAACCTCAAAGTGATTGAGACGTTGGGCAGCACCTCAGCTCTTCAAGAAGCATTACTGCAGATAAACAAATTACGTAACATGCTCGCTCATGGTGCAGCTGACGGTAATCAGATACGTCAGCCGCGTCCCGCCTACCGTCTTGATGGAGACGAAGATGAGTAATGCCTCAGTTTTGAACGTGAAACTCTATGACAAACTGATCGGTACGTTAACTAACCTTGGCGGAGATCGCACCATCTTTGCCTTTACGGAAGAATATATCGCAGATAAAGACCGATCGACACTAGGACTCTCCTTCAAAGATGAATACGGTGAGATCCTTACGGATTTTCGCCCTTACCAGAAGCGCGTTATGCCCTACTTCTCAAACCTTCTGCCGGAAGGACACTTGCGGAAGTATTTAGCAGAGCAGGCAGGCGTGAACCCAGAACGTGAATATTATCTACTCTGGGCGCTAGGTCATGATTTACCAGGTGCAATCACCATCACCCCCGCTGATAGCGAAGCTGGGCCGCCCCATGCGGGTGGTGGTGATGATAATCATGGTGATCATCAGCGTGAGAACGCGCTACGCTTCTCTCTGGCTGGCGTTCAACTGAAGTTCTCAGCCGTGATGGAAGCAAGTGGAGGGCTTACTATACCCGCCTCTGGCGTTGGCGGTTCTTGGATCGTCAAGTTGCCATCGCGCGAATACAATGGTGTACCTGAGAACGAGTTTTCGATGATGAAGCTCGCAAGCCTAATAGGCCTGAATGTGCCCGCAATTGACCTGGTTAGCATCGATGCAATTAAAAACCTTCCTGAAGGCATCGATAAGATCGGAGGCCGTGCCTTTGTAATCGAACGCTTTGATCGTCTCTCTGATGGGTCGCGTGTGCATATTGAAGACTTCGCGCAAGTCTATGGGCTATACCCCGATGACAAATACGGCAGTGGCAGCTTCCGAAATATCGCACAGGTGATCGCAGCCGAAGGTAATGATAACGACATCATGGAATATATACGACGCCTGACCTTCAATATGCTGATCGGCAACGCCGACATGCATATGAAGAATTGGTCGTTGATTTATCCCAACAGGCGAAACGTCTCGCTGGCACCCGCCTATGACTTTGTTGCGACTGTGCCCTATATTCCGGGAGACGCAACCAATATGAAAATAAGTCGTGCCAAGGTGTTCTCAGCCTTTACGGTCGACGAGTTGACACACCTTGCGGTCAAGGCCGCAATCCCACCAAAAATGGCAATTGATGCTGCAAAGGAGACGGTTCAGCTCTTTCGGGAGCATTGGGAGCGAGAAGCCGTGAACATGCCAATGAGTAAAAATGTAAGATTGGCAATAGAGGCGCACATGCATACTGTACCAATTCTGGAAGAGCTTTCGTAACATCAACGATAACTTAATGCTGGTACGATATGCTGCACCTGCGAAGACTGGCAAGCTGATGGGTGACTGTTATGGAGGCAACGAACTTCTGTTATATTAGGCTCCAATGATCAAGAAACAACCATGGAGCACTCTTCAAGACGTTCGTGGCCCTATCTAAACGAGTTATCTCAATCTAAGGTTGAACTGCTCGAATGGCAACTCTTGGCCCGACGCATCCTGACGTAGCCATACTCACTTCCAGTTCTCTACGCCGCAGCGAACGTCAGCAAAGTCCAGACTTCAATTATGAAATCGAACCGCGTTGACAGGCAACTCGGATCATTGGGCGTCATTTCAGAATGAGGCTCTATTACTCACAGACCATACCTCTTTTTGCGCTATCGTGCCGCAAACGTACTCGGGCGTTTAAAATGGATGATGTCGGAAAATATGTAATTGCAATCTTTTAATACGCACTGATGAGATGTAGTAAAACAATTGAAATTGATTTTTTCCTACACATGGGTATTCGAAATGATACGTGGCTATATAAGAACCGACAAAACCGAACACACCAGAGATGACCAGATGGAAGAGTTGCGAGCCGCAAACTGCGAAACCTTCCACGTTGATGAGGGAATTTCGCGGCGCTCCTTCCTGAAGCCTGAGCTTGTTGGGCTGATGCAAGAGGCTGTTGCGGGTGATGTGTTGGTATTTTGCTCTTTGGATCGTATCGCGGAATATCAACGGGATTTAGCTGAATTCTTCGCTAAATGTCAAGTGCTAGGCATTGATGTGGTGGTGCTTCGTGAGGGACTAAACACACTGGAAAACCCAGGTGTGTTTCAGGTTATGGCGGCGTTTGTTGGCTTCGCTCGCGGGCTGGATGATGAGCGGCGGGCATTGGCGATTGAGAAGGCGAAGAGGAAGCAGGGGCGACCGTCTAAGCTGAACGAAGAGCAGCAGCTTGAAGCTGTTGAAATGAAGGCTTCAGGCAAGACCATCTCACAGATAGCGGCAACCTTCAGCGTTTCACGTGCCGCGATTTACAGTTTGTTAGAGCCGAAGACATCGAAACTCGATGCCTTCGCCAATATCCCCCGTGATGAGTTGCGGGAAATTATGTTTGGGAAGAGGGAGCAAAATTAAGCCCGCTATTCAGATCATATCAACCCATGATGGAAACGCCCGAAAGTCTGGGGTTGTTTAAGTTTCTATGGCCTTAGTGTCATAGTTGGCACTATCGCTTTGGTTTGATTGGTAATTGGACACGCCCCTGACGGGTCAGGCCAATCAACGCGCCTCTCGGCGCTTACAGAGCCAAACCACCACACCACTAAGCGCGGCAAAGGAGCCGCGTTGTCTCTTCCAGAGCCACCTCAGCGCCAAGCCTTGCTAAGTGCCTTAGGCAGTCTGTCTCTGCCATACGGTGACTGTCCTTCGTGCTGGGTTGCACTTTCTTCTTTCTTTTCTGTCGTTTTGACCTGAGGGGTAGTTGCAAGGGCTCACGCCCTCACGAAAGCTAGTTCGTCGCTCCCCTGACCACAATCTTCCTCACCTGGCGGCTCCGGGAGATCATGGACAGCCTCTCTTCTCACCAGCTCCCGCACACCCGTTTTAAAGACAAGGGAAATGAAACGGACCTCACAGGGAGCAAGAACAATGGCTAAACTCACCAAAGCAGAAGCAAAGCGCCACGCACAAGCAGTGGAACTCCTTAACAAAGACGTGCTCACCGAGAACGACAAGGATTTTGTTTTTCAAAACTGGCATGAAGGCGCTGAGTTTGAAAACGGTTCCCGTGGCGCGTTTTTCACCCCTTGGGATCTGGCTTTTGATTTCTCATTTGACTGTGGCGGCCACCGGATCATTGATCTTTGTGCCGGCATTGGAATGCTGTCTTTTGCAGTCTACCACCGCTTAAAGGAGCGCAACGGCAGAGCGCCGGAAATCGTGTGCCTTGAACGCAACCCCGCTTATGTGGCCGTTGGAAAGAAACTGCTTCCAGAAGCGACCTGGATTTGTGCTGATGTGTTTGAGTGGGAAGAGCTCAACCTTGGCCGGTTTGATCAGGCGATCAGCAATCCGCCCTTTGGCAAGGTGCCGCGCTCAGGCAATGGCCCAAGCTATAAAGGCGGGTTGTTTGAGCACCATGTCATAGATATTGCCTCAAAACTTGCAGATGAGGGAACATTTATCATTCCTCAGAACTCCGCCAGCTTTGCTTATTCTGGTGTGCAGTGCCATTGCCTGACGCCAACCAGCGCAGGCGGCAAGTTTGCAGCTAAACAGGGTTTTGAAATGACGGCCGGCGTGGGGATTGATACCGCCGTCTACCGCAAAAGCTGGAAAGATGTTTCCCCGCTGTGTGAGGTGGCCCTGATCGACTTTTCACCGTGTCCGGTAGAGGAAGTCCAGCTCACTGCCACACCAGTTCCAGCACCTCCTGTTGTGCCCGTGGAACCAGTTTGCCTTCCTCCTCTTGCCGCACTCTCCAACGTAGCCCCAACCACCCAACTCTCCCTCTTTTGAGGGGGACACGGGGCAAGTTTGAACAGGAGATCTGAGAATATGAAAACGAAGCAAGATGCACCAAACTGGTATTGCGAGGGATGCAAGGCGTTTCATGTGCCAGCCAATGAGCGGAAGGCTGATGATATGGGAGATTATTACTGTGCCAGGGCTTGGAAGCGTCTGACCAACCCGCAAAACACGACCTTTAAGCAGCGGGTGAATTATGCGCGGGAAGGGTTCTGCCTTGGAGAAGACAGCCGCGCCTTTGATAATTGCTTTGAAATGTATGATGGAGCTTTTGTCGTTGCAGCTCTCATGCGCCTCAGTGAAACCGATTCTGAGCTAAAGCAGGCGATTTTGCGCCATATGAGCAAGGCAGGGCTTGCCGAGTGGCAGCAGACAACGGCCAGTCTTGCTCACATCCCAACACACAAGCTCTCCAGTAAGGCCGCAGCCCATCGCCAGCAAGTTGAACTAAGCCCGACCGGCTACCAGCAACCAAGCCTTTTCTAACGCACAGATCCAGAGACACTTCATGTACAACTTCACAAAGCCGACCTGCTCTTTAACCGCAATCACCTTTCTGATTGAACTGCATAAAGCAGACTTGATGTTTCACCCGGACGACAGCCCTCAAGGCTGTGATTTTGGCAGAGAGCTTCCATCTTTGATGCTTGAGATGATGGATCAGCACATGGAAGCCACTCATCACTATCTTGAAGATCCAAGTGCGATTGTCTGTGAAATTGATAAGGCACCAGGTCAGCGGCAGGAACAACCTGTGAGCCGGACTTCGAATGTCTTATCTGTTCTCGATCTATCGACCGCTCATCTATCACCCAAAACGCTTGCAATGCTTAGCGAGAAGACGCCTGAGACCTTCCCGCTCTATGGTGGCAACCTCATGAACGGTTTGTTTGTCTCTGCCAGTAAGGATTACGACTACAGCGGCGAGAAGCTTCCCATTGATTTGCTTAGCTGCCTCACGGCTGCATGGGCGCAGGACTGCTCCCACATTCTCTTTGATTGTGATGGGCCGATTGATGAGAGCTTGTATGCCTACTCTCATGACGATCCCGAGTAGGTGTGAGGAACGCGGCAGAGGAGGGGAGCGCAAGCTCCCTTTTTTCGTTCTGGTTAGCTGTTCGGCTCCGGTGATCTGAGAGCGGGGCGATCTGGCTTGCAAGCGCACAGCGGGATCGGCTGATCCCACAGTGCCCTCACAATCCCGCTCACTCATGTCTGCTGAAGGGCTGGAAGCAGGCAAGCGGTGGCCGCACCCCCCACATGCCAGCTTCCAACAAGCCGCACTTCTGATCATTCATTTCTGTCGTTTTGACCTGAGGCGCTGCAGCAGGGCTCTCGCCCTCACGAAATCTAGATCGTCGCTCCCCTGACCACAATCTTTCCTCGCCCCCAGGGCTGCGGGAGATCATGGACAGCCTCTCTCCTCACTAGCTCCCGCTCACCCGTTTTGTTGACGAGGAAAATGAAAAACGGACCTTATCGATGCGGAGACAACATCATGACCAAGACCACCAACGGCAAACTGTTTTCCAACGTACCAGTTTCAAAGCTCACCTTGTCAGCACTGAACCCTCGCCAGAGCGTTGATCCCAGCGAGATTGAAATGCTGGCTCAGTCTATCAAGGCTTGTGGCCTGATTCAGAACCTTGTGGGCTTTGCTGAAGGGGACAGCATCGGCATCGTTGCTGGTGGTCGCCGCCTTCGTGCGTTGCAAGTCCTGCAAGAGAGCAAGGATATCCTTCCAAACTACAGCGTTGCCGTGCGCATCGCGGCCACGCAGCAGCAGGCGCTTCAGTGGGCCAATGCCGAGAACACCGCCCGGAAAGACCTCAATCCGGCGCAAGAGATCAAAGCATACCGCACCATGGCGCAAGCAGGTCACACACCTGATAGTATCGCAATCGCGTTTGCCCAGACCGTGCGCCACGTCAAAGGACGTTTGCGCCTTGCAGGACTGGCGCAGTGCATCCTTGACGCGCTGGCAGCTGGACAGATCACGCTTGATATCGCGGCAGCTTATACGGTTTCCAATGATCAGGAAAAGCAAGCAGAGATCTTTGGCCGCTTGAATGAGCGATGGGGCGGAGATCAGCCGCACACCATCAAGCGCAGTCTGATGGATGAGGTTGGAGAGGGCAACGACCGCCGAGCGGTGTTTGTTGGCCGTGAGGCTTATGAAGCTGCAGGGGGAGCGATCCGCGAAGACCTGTTTGGGGAAGAGGTTTATTATCTGGACAGCAACCTTTTAGAACAGCTTGCCACCGCTAAGCTTGAAGAAGCCCGCCAGAAGCTTCTGGCACAGGGCTGGAAGTGGGCAACAGCCAGTATCGAACTGCCAGAGCATACAGAACTGCGGGGCCTCAAGCGGCTTTATGCTGAAGATGTGCGCTTAAGCGAGGAGCAGGAAGAGCGCAGAGAGGCTCTTATCGAAGCGGAGTATGAAGAGCGGGCCACACCGGAAGAGTTGGAAGAACTGGAAGCACTGAGTGAGCTGCAGTTCCTCCCAGCTCAAAAGAGCGTTGCAGGGGTCTTTGTTGGCATCGGCTATCATGGGGACTTGAGAGCAGAGAAAGGCTATGTTGCGGCAGAAGATCAGGATGCAGCGATTGCCGCTGGTGTGCTGAAGGGCTCTCAAATCATCGCAGGCACGTCTCAGGAGCCAGAAAGCAAAGAGTACTCCCAAGCCTTGATGGACGATTTGAGCGCCATCCGCACAGGTGCCCTGCAGGCCGCTCTTTTGAATGAGGCAGAACTTGCAAAGGATATCGCGATCTTTTCCATGATCACCAAGAGCTATGAGGGCGACCTGCCTTGTAAAATCCAGTCTGGGACATGGCGCAATGAGGCTGAAGGTCACGGCCAGAACCTACCTGAAGAACTGACCCTTGCGAATGAGACCTCTCTTTATGGTGAAGATGTTGCAGTACAGTTTGCGGCCTTCCGCCTGAAGAGCGAGCAGGAAAAATCAACCCTTCTCACGCAGGCCGTTGCGCGGTCCTTTGCGGCTCGTATCGCCCTTGTCAGCGGGCACGTGCCGTTTGTTGAACTGGTGGCTGACACCGTCAGTCTTGATGCCCGCAAGACATGGACGCCGAACAATAAGTTTTTAAAGCGGCTTAAGTCCGGCCAGTTGGATGCGGTCAAGAGCTACATTGACGGCAAGCCAGTAGGACCAGAGTTCGCTAATATGAAGAAAGGCGACAAAGTATCCTGCCTTCATGGGCTGTTTAACAATGAGGCGGATCGCAATGGTCTTTCCAGTGAGGGCAAGGAGCGGATTGCAAACTGGGTTCCTGAATGCCTGAAGACCCAGTATCAGGCACCGGATATCTTGGAGGAAGAAATTCAGCAGCTCGCCGCATAAGAGGCAAGGCCACAGTGAGGGCCACAGGGAGGGCCAGCAGGAGGGAATGGAAGAGAAGGGGGCGGGTTCCGCGCCCTTCCTCTGTTTGAAGGTCAGGGCAGGTTAAATATAGTTTGTCTTGATGCGGGGCGATCTGGCTCACAAACGCTCACCGGGCTCTGCCGAGCCCAGCTCGCGCTTGCAAACCAGACCACACATGTTCTTAAAATGGGCTGGAGGCTGGCAAGCGCCCCGCGCACGGGCCACATGCCAGCCTCCAGCAAGCCGCACGTCTGTTCATTCTTTTCTGTCGTTTTGACCTGAGGGGCAGATGTTAGGGCTTGCGCCCTCACGAAAGCTAGATCGTCACTCGCCTGCCCACAATCTTCCTCGCCTTATGGGCTGCGGGAGAATGTGGACAGCCTCTCTCCTCACTAGCTCCCGCTCACCCGTTTGCTTGGCAAGGAAAATAGAAACGGACCACACCAAGACGGAGACAAATCATGTTGTATCTTCCAAGCCTGACGACCCTGAAAGAGTTCCTCTCTGACTTGTTTGTCAGCTCCGCCGATCACCAGCGCGAAGAGCTGGAGTTCAAAAATCGCCAGCATGACCCTGAAGCAGAGTTGTACTTTCAGATGTTGGATGATGAGGCGCAGCAGGAAGATGATTTGGATGATGAGTTCGAGGTGTTCCAACGGCTGGAAGCGGACCTGTCACAGGGTGAGTTTGCCTGCACCATCAGCGGAACGCATTGTTGTGAGGGATGGAACGCGGAAGCTGATATTGACTATCAGGAGATCATCGAGGCGGACACCTTTGAAGAGGTGATTGCGATCCTCTCTGAGCGTTACCACTGCGATTACTCATGGTCCGTAAGTGCACGGGACTGGAACGACAACACCTACAAGCACCGGTGTGAAGCTGAAGGCAACGAGCACGATTATTTCCATGAGTTCGACATTGATCCGGGCATGGGAGAATTTGCCTGCCTCATCAGTCCGGTATGTGAAGAGATTGCCTCAACCGGATACGCTGGCAATCTTGTCTTCATTCAAGCTGAAGAGTTTTCGCAGGTGATAAAGGAGCTTTCCACCCGCCTTGCGAAGGAAGGGGCGTGGAGCCTTCAGGCGATGGACTGTATGGGGCAGCGGTACAAACACGAGCACATTGAATGCAAAGACGTTGAATGGGCCGTGTACTGAAGACAGACAAAAAGCGCGGGATCACTCAGCCCTTGAGTGATCACCCATAGCAACCAAGGGGTGTATCTGTTACAAGCAGTTGAGAGTTTTGGGGCAAAAGCAGCGGCGCTGAGCCAACCGGCGCATCGGGAAAGATAGGCTCTCCCGACTGAGGCAACAGCCTTGCCCTAAAACCGGAGGGTGAACAGATGTGGTTTTTACCAATTTCTGTCACGCTGAAAATAAAAAAGACACGGAACAGTTGGCTACTGAGTCTCCGTGTCTCTTTTAAGTAAGTCAGAAAACGGCAGGGGGATTTTCTCCCTGCCACTCCGGTATACTACTCCGAAACTCCCTAAAAATCAAATAGCATCGCCGTGCAGAGTGGCTGTGATTTTGGGCTTGCTCCAAACCTTCCAGGCTACGCGGGATCTGCCGATCCCACTCCTCCTTCCAGCTTTGGCGCTGCGCTCATTTTTCTTGCCAACCGTCTGACAAGGCGAGCACTCGGCATCGGCACCCTTGCAGGGCACACGATGCCTCGCACTCGCCTTGTCAGCTCGGGGCGTGCGGCGCTTTGCGATCGCTCGTTGCACTCACAGATCACAAAGCGCCTTGTCGCGCGAAGCACGCGCAAGCTTTGCAAGCTCGCACTTGCTCCGCGCTCTGGTGATTGTTGCTGCTGTAACGGATTTTTCGTTTTCATTTCCATGTCGCCTTGACAGAAATTCCCTGCATCAGCTGAATAACTATGCAGTTATATTCAATCATCAGGGAATTTTCATGGTTTCTCTGAGTTTCTCCGACATTCGCTGAGAATCCCCTAGTTTGCGTGGTGAATTCTCTAAGTTTCTCCGAGTTTCTCCGTTTCGCAAGTGGGTTCTCCGAGTTTCTCCAAATATCTCTAACATTCTCTAAGGTTCCCCCGAGTGAAAGTTGGCAAGATATGCTAACCGGAGCCGGTTAGCGGAAATTCCACGAGTTGAGCCCAACCCGTACAATTGAGCTTATTCGCACTGTCGTGCTCAACGCTTTTTGCTGCGCAAATTTAAAGGAACTTGTGGTTGAGTTTATCTGTGGAAAACACGCTGAAGGAATTCCCTCAACTTTGAGTCAAAACCCTCAGATTTCTGCCGTTTTATATTATGGGTAAAAATTTAAGTAAAAACAAAGGCTTTACTTTGGGAAATCGTGACCAAAAAAGGGCTAGATAAAGTTGTAAGGATGCGTTATGCACGTCACTACTTGCTGCCATAGCAAAATGGCATGCGGCTCTGACGGTCATGAAGTTCTGGAAAAACTAACCGTCAGAGCCTTGCAAGTACCAAACATATCTTGGCACTCGCATAGGGAGAACCCACAACTCAAAATCAGTCGCAGCTCATCTCATATCCGCTATTGGATGTGAGGCTTAGCGTGTTTCGTCTCGAAACGCGATGGGCAGAGATGCGTCTTATTCCTTTATCCAAACATTAAACATCAGGGATACCCGTTTTACAGGCGGGTAGTCAAACAATGGCGCTTCCATGGGGAGATGCTCGAGCTCAATTTCAACTTGTGCGTGCGCATGTCGAGGCTGAGATCGGGAGAGGTGTGTCTACTCGTACGATCTTCGAGGCCCTTCGTGATGAAGGGAAGATCGATATGGCAAAGAAAACCTTTTATAAGTATGCGGCTAAGGCTTTGAACCTTAAGCCTGAATTGGCTCCAGGAAGTGCCATTGTACCACCACCCAAAACAGGAGGGAGCGGGTCAAATACACCCCAGGATCCGCTCCTTCCATCTCAACCTAAAGGTACAAACCGGTTCACCATGGCCGATTCCATTAAAGATTACGACTGATAGGTTTAAGCAAACATGAGATACGTAAACTTTGTAATGCAAGGAAAAGGCGGAGCCGGTAAGAGTTTTATTTCTCTTCTGCTTTGTGAGTATTTTCGGCAAGAAGGACGGAATCTTATTGCCATTGATACCGATCCAGTAAACCCTACTCTATCATCTTATAAGGCACTCAACTGTAACCTTATAAAGATGATGGATAACGCAGAGATCGATCATCGCAGCTTTGACGCCATTGTTGAGGGCATAATCGAATCAGATGATGAGACACATTTCGTCATTGATACGGGTGCAACCACCTTCTTACCGCTGGTCAAATACCTGGCTGAGAACGATGTGCTGGACCTCCTGCATGATCATGAATGCGAGATTGCCATCCATTCCGTGGTTAGCGGAGGAGGGGCAATCGACGCCACATTGTCCTGCATTGAGAAACTGTTTGAAGTATTCCCAAAGCAAAAAATTGTGCTTTGGAAGAACGAATACTCTGGACGGGCGGAGAAGAACGGTAAGCCATTTGAAGAGCTGAAGTTGTTTAAGGAAAATCAGGACCGGATATACGCTGTGCCTACTTTAGCGCAGCGCACCGGCTCTTCCTTCAACCACGACATTCAGGCCATGATTGAGCGCCGAAAGACCTTCTCTGAGGCCATTTTGGACGAAAATTTCGGTCTTATGACCCGTCAAAGGCTCAAAAAGGTCTGGTCTGACGTCTCCACGCAACTCGAAAACATGGCCTTGTAAGCGTGGGTGAGGATGTGATGGCGGCTATGACACCCGATTCGGAGCAAAATCAGGCAAATTTCGACTTTATAGAATCGGAAGTGTCAACCCCTCTGGAGGGTGCTCAGATTTCCTCGCTTGAAGATGTTCGTGCTTTGATCGCCAAAAAACATGGTGGTCAGTCCATGGGATCGGACGATCCGATCTGGATGCTCTACTCGCTGTTTGAGGTCTTCACCTCGGATTTGTCCGTGCTCCTTTCCGAGGTTGAAACCCGACAATCCGGCGAACGAGACAAGCTCAAAGCACTGGTTGGAGAGAGCGCAAAGATCCTTTCTGAGCAGATGCAGAGCGAATTATCGCGTCTTAGCGACACGCTCGGACAAATCCGCCAGAACGTTGAGGCGAGCTCAATTGAGGGCCTTTTGAAGCAGCAGGCTCAATTCTCGAACGAGCTTGGCGATCTCACATCCAAAATCAAACGCTTTTCATCGCCTCTGTATTTTTTCACCGCTCTGAACTGGATGTCAGTTGGAGCCCTTTATCTGATCATGAAGTAGGTTTGTCATGCACTCATCTAAGAATTCAAAGTCGCTTCTTACCCGCGAGGTCAAACTCGTTGTCTTTGCTGTTCTGCTTTTAAATCCGACGATCGCCTTTGCCGGCGCGGACTGGGCAAGCCCAGTTGTTACAACATTCGGCTTCCTTGAAAGCGGCATGGTTCAGATCGGTGCTGTTGTCGTTGGCCTTGGTGTGGTGGCCTTCGGTGCTTGGTCGGCCATGTCTGGCAGCATGCGCTGGGAGAGACTGGTCAACTACGTCATCGCAGCTATCATCATTGTAGCCGCCCCAACGGCTATCCGCGCCCTTGTTAATCTAGCCTAAGGGGGCGGGTATGCGAGTGCAGAACGGCGTTTATCGGCACCTTCAGTCACCCTCGACCATCTTTGGCATGCCGCCATTGTTTGCAGCTCTTGCGTTGGGTGGAGTGTTCTTTGTGGGCGCAATCTTAACCCTGGTGATTGATCCGCCGCTCGTCATGTTTCTGTGCATTTTCTCCATTCCCCCAGCCCTTGCCTTCACCATCGCCTTGCGCCGCAAGGATGCACATTGTGAGGCAACACTGTTGCTGCCTCACACCTTCTTCAAAGGCAATCAAGCCCGCAGCCTCATCGTCGGCGGGTCTTCAAAGACAACGACAAAGGGCAAGACAAAATGAGCCTCCTTCTTTCAACAGCAGCGACCTTGGGATTTGCAGGCGGCGCGGCCATGCTCGCCAATAAGGTATTGCGTCAGGATGGGCAGGGCAGTTTTGAGCAGGACTGGCTTGCAGATGAGCTGGACTTTGACGTTCTTTTTGAAGACCGCACCACCATTGCCCTTAAAGATGGAACCTTGTTCCGGGTGTTCCGGCTCAAAGGCGTTTCCTACGACACTATGAGTTTTGCGCAGCAGGAAACGCTTGCCCGCCAGCGCAGCAACATCCTGCACCAGCTTGGATCAAGCGGATCAGCGTTTCGCCTGATGGCCGTCAAACGGCTCAAGGACATTTCCTTTGAGGCGGACTGGCCCTCTCCGGCCTTAGCTGAAATCGGCAAAGCAGAGCAGGAGCTTTACAAACATGCCTACTCCATGAGCTGGTATATCCTGCTGGAAGCAACCACCTTTGAAACTTTGAACAAGCATTGCAAGGCGCTTCTTAACGGGTTTGAGAACTACCAGGTCACGCCGGTTGAGGCGGCAAAGGACCTTGATGAGCCGTGCGAATTAACCGCGTTCCTAACCTATCTGGTGTGCGGACATATGCCGGACAATGCAAAGCGCGTCAGCCGGTCTATCAACGCCAACCTGCCCGCCTGTGATCTCATCATCAACAAAGACGGGACGATCCTCACCCAAACCCCGCTCAAACACATTCATAAAACCATTGGCGTGAGTGAGTATCCAGATAGTGTCTCGGGCCTGATGATCTCCAGGGTGCTGGCCTTGTCTGCAGAGCTGGAAGTCATGCAGGTCTGTGTACCGCTCAGCTCAGAAAAGACCATTTTAGAATACACCCGCAAGAAGGCAGAGCAGCTCAACAGCTTCTTAACCTCCGGGGCCATGGTTACAGAGCTCTCGCACGCCACTGAAGCGCTCACCAACAGCACGAACACCATGTTCCAGACCCAGCTTCAGTTCACCGTCAGAGCGCGTACACAAGAAGAGCTGGATGAGGTGCTCGATCAGATTTCGGCGATTTTGAACACCCGCCGTGTCAAACATACAATCGAGACGGCCCCAGCTGCCAATTGCTGGTTTAACCGCCTGCCAGGACGGGGCAAACTGGTGCGCAAACTGCGACTGATGGATTATAACGTGGCCGCGCTCTGGCCGCTGCAATATTCTCCTGAAGGCATGTACTCCTCCCCGTTCGGGAACCGTCCTTTGCGTCTGTTCAAGACGCCAACAGGCCAGAACTATTCCTTCCAGTTCCATATTGCAGACAAACCTCAAGCTGCAGGGCACTACCTGATCTTTGCGCCGACCGGCACGGGTAAATCCACCTTGATCATGCATCTGCTTGGCGGGATCGCCAAGTTTGCAGGCGTGCGCAACTATGTCTTTGACAGTCTGGAGGGCGCGCGGTTCATGAGCGAAGTCATGGGCGGACAGTACCAGTCCTTTGACCAGCTCTCCCTTAACCCGCTTGATTGTGATCTTGACAATAAGAGCGCTCGCCAGCGGGCTGCGACCATGATGCGGATCATGCTGGGTGATCAGTATGTGCAGGAGATGGATGACCAGATCAATGACGTGCTCGATTTTGCAAGTGTCATGGATCGGGGTGAACGCACGTTCGACAGTATTTTCAAAGCCGCTTTTCCCTCAAACTCCGATATCAAGCGCGCTTTCACCAGATGGGTGAAGGATGAGCGGCTTGGAGAGGGGGCTTATAGCCATATCTTCAACGCCCCCCATGACAGCATCCGCACCTTTTTGGAGCAAAGCCATCTGGTCGGCATTGATATGACCGAGCCGCTTAAAGACCCGCTGCTTGGTCCTGCGCTGGTCACGCATATTTCCAGCGCCATTTATGAAGCGGCCAAGGTCAACCACAAAGGCTTTTCCATCTTTGTCGATGAGGCGGCCAACCTTTTGCGCAATGAAGGCTTCCGTCATCTCGTCGGGCAGATGTTCATGGAGTACCGCAAACTGGGCGGAGTTGTCGGGCTGGCCTTCCAGAACCCGGAAGCGCTGGTGGAGTTTGAAGGCTCAGCCAAGATCGTCAACAACGCCCCGAACCTTATGTTCATGGCTGGCTGTGGTGGCAGCGATAAAGCCCTTGAGCCGTTCAATCTGAGCGATGATCAGATCGCCTTTATTCGCGGTGAGGTGGATCTGGCAGGCGGCCGTCAGGTTCTTCTGGTCAAGCGTGATCTGGCCTCCGGCTTCAACGAGAGCACCATCATTGATGTGGACCTGTCCGGCCTTGGGGATGCCTTGCGGTTTTATCGCTCAGGCACCGGGCCAATGGCTGAACTTCGCAAAATTCAGGACGTGTGGGGCGAGCAATGGCTCGCTCATGTCTAACGGCACATGCAGGACTTAATCATCAAAGCGGCGGGAACAAAGTAAAATGAATGCATCTAACGGGACAGGTTCAAAACACTCCTATGACCATCAGGCTGATCGGTTGGACGATCACTATTCTTTTGGTGATTATTATGAGGGTGAGAACCTTTGTGACGACAACGGCTTAGACGAGGAAGGCGTTGAGGAGGAAGGATCTACTGATGAAGATCTTGTAGACGAAGATCTTTATCAGTACCGGCCTTCGTGGGGTGCTGTCATGGCGGCCTGCCTGACCTGCTTTGCTCTGGGATCATTCCTCTTCAGTGGGTCCGATGAAAGCGACATGGAAAATAGACTGTCCCGGTTGGAGGGGGCTGTTCATCTGGTTGCATCTGTGACGCCTATGCCTTTGTCTGCGACCTCTTTGACTGCGCAGCCTGTCATTATAGACCCTCCTGTCATCATTGATCGAGAGGCAAACCGGTTGGCTGCGCCTGAGATGATCTTCAAAAGGGAGGCGTTGGCCGCTCAGCCTGCCGCTGTGCCGCTAGAACCTGTGATGGAACCACAGCGAGTGGACGCGGGAAGTATCATTAAACTTTCCGAGACTGTTCCAGCAGTTGAGGTGGGGCAATGAGAGCGACACAAAGACTGATCTTTGCCGCGCTTGCCATTGCTCTGTCACTGGCCCTGATGAGCGCTCCAGGTTTTGCGACCCAGCCCGTATTTGACGTGAAGGCTGTGGCAGAGGCCAAAAATCAGATTGCGCAGATGAAACAACAGATCAAGACGCTCAAAGAGCAGCTTGATGTGGTCAAGGATGTGCGGGCAGGGATCGATAATACGCTTAAAAGCATCGGAGAGGTCTCCTCGATCTCGATCCCTTCCATCAACTTCAGCGACATTACCGGTCAGATCGTGTCTGACAATTCCTGCCTGGTTCCCGACTTTGAAAGCCTGATGCCGGATGTGAGCTTTGACGAGATGGATATGGGCTCGCTGTGCTCGCGTTCTGATGCCTATCAAAACGGTCTGGTGGCTGATCCCAAAGACATAGAGAGCATACCATGGTCGGAAAAAGAAAAAGCCCAGAACAGTGTTAAAAAGGCCCGCCTCAGTACGGTGGCCGATGCCTCGTTTAAAGGGCTGGCGCAGGCTGATATGGCGCAGGAAAACGCGGTTAAAACTCTGGGGGCGGCGCAAGAGCTCAAAAGCGAGGGGGCAAAGGCACAAACGGTCAATGAACGTCTGCAGGTGCTGATTGAAGTTAATTCCGCCCTGCTGCAAAGCCAGTCCCAGACCAATCAGCTGCTAGCCCAGCTTCTTAAAGTCTCTGCGGCTCAGTCCATTATTCAGGGCGTTCCGCTGGAAAGCGAGCTGGCAAAGGACGACATGAAGAAAAAGGGAGGTTCCTCATGACCTCCCAGACGCATTCCTCAGTTGCTTTGCAGGAATTCAAGCCTGCCTTCGCGTTTCAGTCGCTCATAACCAACCTTTTTCCACGCGCCCGGATCGGGCCTGTGCCAGTTGGGAATGGCGCAGCCGTCCATGACGAAGCCAAGAACGCGGGTGTGTTTTTCGCAGTAAAAGCGCTCAAAGGCTTCCCAATCTTCAGGGTGCCACGGGGCTTTACCGGAGATTTTTCCATCCCATGCAAGTTCCAACAGGCTCAGATCGTGGTAGCGGGCAATAGCGTCCTGATCCGGGCTTTGCAAAAACACCTCCCGGTCCACCTGAGCCCGAAGTTCTCGTCCGGCCTTAGTCCACTGATTGTCTGGAATACTCATGTATTTGACCTTCCAGCGAGGTTTGAACTCGGCCTTCGCCGCCTGTTCAAAGGCTTTGTAGTCAGGTTCATATTTGGCAAGCTCGGCCGCAACATCGGTTGGGCTCTTCAGGTTGTTCCAGGCCCATTTGACGTAAGCCAGATCAAGGAATCTGGTGTCTTTTATCCCATCAAAAATATTGGTGGCCCCATAGCCTTTGAGAACAATGGAGCCCTTCAAATGATTGATGTCGGGCGCAGCCTGGGCCGCACCAATAAATCCGACGAGGGAGATGGTCATGAGTAACGGTTGTATCAGCTGCCCCTTGATTGAGCAGTATGTTGAGAGCGGGTCATTTTTCGTCAATAAATACATGGAAATAGCCTATGAGCCGATGCTGGTAATATTTGCCAGTCTAGCATGTTTATGGGCGGTTTGGCAGGGATTTAAACTGGCTACAGCCACCACGGATTTAACCTGGGTCGCCTCCCAGTTTGTGTTCTTGTTCTTTGGTTTTGGCGTGCTCACGGCCCTCAAATTCGGCCTTGCCGGAATGATCTATGAAGCGACCACGACCTTAATGTTCGGTATCCCAGGTGCGCTCATGGGGGCTGGCAGTGGCGCGGATGCCATCACCGGCCTTGTCACCGAGCTGGAAGCTGCCTTTACCCAGCCCTTTGCAATGGCAAAAACCATGATGAATGGGGCAGGGTGGTTAGAAAAGTTCGGGATCGTGCTCTTTGTCGCCGCGCTGATGCTGCCCTTTATCATCATGATGATTGTGTTCGTGGTCCATGTGGCAATTGGCCTGTTCCGGATCATGATGGTGTGCCTGCTGGCTCCTTATGTGATCTCCATGGCTGCATTTCCCTTTGGCCGTGAGAAAATCGGCTCCGGGGTCTCCACTCTTTTGACCTCAATCCTGACGCTGGTTGCAGTCACGCTGGTGTTCAAGCTGATTATTACTGGCATCGGCAATCTTATGCCGGGTGGTGAGCAAATCAGCTCTGATGTTTTAGATGATACCGCCTGGAAGGCTTACATCCTTGTGATCCTGACCGCGTGGTCGGGTGTGGCGCTGGTGCAGGAAGCAACCTCACTGGCCGGCACACTGGCACAAGTGACGCTCAATGCCGCCACTCCGGGTGCGATGATGAGCGGGGCAGCTCAAACAGCCGGGGCTTACGGCAAAGGCATTGCTGCTGGAGCCAAAGGCGGCTGGAGCGCTGGTAAGGCAGCGCTTGGCGTGAGTAATGCCACGCTCAGTGACAAAGCCGCTGACATGAGCCTGCAATCTGGCGGCAATCCCAATTCCAAAGCAACCGATGCCCTGAAATCAGAGAAGTAATTATCATGAGCAAACCGTTCCTCTTCACGCTTTCCCCTGGCCTGTTTCTGGCTCTGTTTCTGGCTGGCTGCGCCTCCAATGCAGAAATGCCCTACGCCCCGGTTGATACGGACGAAATGCGTCCCTCGCCCTGTGCCTGCGTAGATCTGGACTACCAGCCGCAAAGCTTTGAGTGGGTGGAGGCGGCCCATGTTTAAAAGAAGGCGGCAAGACAAGGGAAAGAGCGAGCCTAAGGGGGCACTGCATCAAGGACTTGCGGTCCCTGTTCAGGACAACGCGCCTGATGTGGGCGTTCCTGATAAAGACCAGGCACAGCGCAAGGCGGTGCTGGATGCAGATCCGTTTGCCTATAAAAGCGCCCATCGGCGCATGGTGACGCTGTTCAGGATCTCAGCCGGTCTCAATGTTGTTTTGGGCGTGTGTCTGGCGTTGGCCTTGCAGGCCATTGCGGTTGCCCTGCCTCTTAAGACGACGGAAATCGCGCTGCTACGTGTCGATCCGGCAGATGAGCGGATTTACCGGGTCGAGCCGATCTCTGTCGAGGTCGATGGCTTTGAGTTGATGTTGGAGAAAATGGCTCGTCGCTATGTGGCGCAGATCCTCGCCGTTGATGGTATCTCTCAAGGCTCACGGTTTCAGGAAGTCGCCACGTATTCCGATCAGGATTTTTACCGTCAGTTCTTGAAAGAAAACGAAGGCCGCATCGATGAAGCGATTGAAGATGGTTTGAACCGCTCAATCACCGTTGAAAGCGCCAACCAGGTCGATGCTTATGGCGGGATCTACCAATACGCCGTTGACTTCATTCAAACAGACAGGATCGGCAGGGCAAAGCCTGAGCAATCCAGACTTCGCGCCTATGTGGAAATGACCACACGCCCGCAAGAAGTCACCAGCGTGGAGCGCTTTGAGAACCCCCTCGGCATTCGCATTTTAAAATTGGCTGTTCAGGAAAGACCGACCACATGAGCCCCCGTATTTCTCTTTTTCTTGTCACATTACTTGTTTCAAACACCGCTCTTGCCCAGACCTCATTGGACCGCGGTCCTCAAACACCAAACCAGCGGGTTGCGCAGGGTCAGCAGGTAGCGTCAAATGTTGCTGCCAGTGTGCCGCAGGATGCGCTCAAACAAGCAGCTGCGCAGCGGCGCGGCCAGTTTGGTCCCCTGAACCGCACGACCGTGCCATTGGGCCAGATCCAGAAGGCCTGGGATAAGGCTGGCAAGGATGGCGGCGTTCACACGCAGGTTGAATGCGGAACCTGCGTTTACCGGGTCCGTCTTCGCGAGTTCATGCTCACCGTGATCCAGCTTCCTGAAGACGTTAAGATTAAAAACGCGGATGTGGCGGATGTGAACTTGTTTGACACCAAAGTGCGCAATGACACCACGTTGGTCATCAAGCCTTTGGCAGCAGGCGTTGACAGCTCCCTGCAGGTCTATGCTGAAGATGGCAGAGTGTTCAGTTTTTACCTGCGTGCAGAAACCGTCAATTCAAAGCATATTCCGGATCTGCAATTCAAGATCGAAAAACACCGATTGGTGCAATCGGCTTTGATCGAAGTTGCAGCAGGGGGATCGCCAGTGCCCTTGATGAATATGCCTGCTTACACTCCCAAGGGCGGCGAGACGAAGAAGGTGCCAGGCGATTATGTCAAACGCGCCAACATCGACCCCTCCAAACTGCGCGGCTGGGGAGAATACAAGCTTTGGGGATCTGACAACTCGTTAAAGCCTGAACTGGTGCTGCGTGATGATCACTTCACCTACATTTTTTACGGCGACAAATGGAATGATCTGGAGTTGCCGACCGCGTATGTGGTGGTCGATGGGATTGATGAACTGGTCAATACCCGCGTGTCCGGCAAGGCATACATCATTGAGAACACCAGCAAACTCATCACCTTAAAATCCGGTCAGTCCTACATGTGTATCCAGTACAAGGGTAACTAACATGAGTGTATGTGAGTTATTCCTTGCGGTTGGATTGAGTTTTGGTGGGGCGTGTGTCCCTGAGCCGGTTCTCTCTCGTGGTTTGCCGCCAAATGATGATGGTGTGTTTGAATATAAGCGGCCACCGGCTCCCAAGCCGGTGATACCGCCAGCACCGCCGCCGCCGCGTATCATCATGGCTCCTCCCATCGTGGTTGAAAAGGAAGTCAGCAAGGACGCGCCGCCCAGAACGATCATCAAGAAAGAATACATCACGGTCGAGAAGATCGTTGAGCCTCCAAAACCCATTGAGCCAAGCCCGTTCGAGCTGGAGCTGCAGGCTGCAAGAGCTGCTCGCTTTGGGACGCAAGGTTACATCACCTCGCAAGGCGTGCTGGCAAACGGGTTAGAGGGCAATGTTCCAGGTCTTGATGAAGGTCTAACGCGCACAGCGGCGCTCAACGTACCTCCTGCAGGTGGACTATCCGGTTCCTTCAGTCCTCCGGAAGGCATTGACCCGCAAAACAGCACCTACAAAGCGTCTGGCCGGATCTCCACCAGTGCGGTTGATAACAGCCGGATTGTGACGGCTGATCGCTACATCACCGGCATCATGGAAACCGGCATTAACAGCCAGCTTGCTGATGAGGGCACGGTCGTCATTCAGGTGAGCAGGGACGTTTACGGCTATCACGGGGCCAATCTTCTGGTTCCAAAAGGAAGCCGGATGATCTGCCGATATGAAAGCGCCAAGAAGGTTGGACAGACCCGTATCGGCTTCCAATGTGAGCGTGTTCTCATGGCTGAAAGCCGCGCTGAAATCTATCAGCTCAAAGCCAAGGTTGGCGATGCGCAGGGCTATGGCGGCATGTCCGGCCACGTCGATAATCGCTGGTGGGAGAAGTATGGCACTGCTGTGACCACCGTTGCCATTGGCGCAGGCGTTGAATCAGCCGTCACCATGGCTTCTGCCTATGGCTTAGAGGGCTCCGACACGATTGCCTCTGCCCTGACAGGCATCTCGGAGAACGTTGGCGAGTTGTCGGCAAAGTTTATGGAAGACACGGTCAATTTAAGGCCGGTCATCCGTATTTCCCAGGGCACCAGAGTTCAGATCAGACCTGAATATGACTGGTACCTGGCTCCACCTACCCAGCAGTAATGTGAGGTTATTTTGATGCGGAATATTTTAAGACTTTCAATGGTGGGGGCCATGTTGCTGACAAGTACAGCAGCCGGGTTCTCCCAAACAGCGGCCCCTCCAACACCCGCCGCGCAGGCGGTCGGGGCAGACAAGCCAACAACGAGTGCAGCGCAGGCCACCGCTGCCCTTCGTGAAAAGCTGTTTGCCGTTGCCGTGAAGCAGACCACACCCATTTTTGAGGGCAAAGCGGTTGAGCTTGCCTTGCAGATCAAGAAGGCCCCGCAGTTCACCGCGGGGGTCAACAAAGACGAAGTGTCAGTATCAGGTGTGAGCGCAGAAGGCTTCTCCCAATATGTCATGCATGATGGGAAGAAGATCGGGCAAGCTGTGCTCACACGCCTGACGAAGGGTGAGCGTTTTGTTGAACTCAATGCAGAAAACTTTTCTTCTCAGTTCGATGTTGAAGAGGATGCCATCAATCCGGAAGAAACACTTGATGTATCGGGCAATGAAGAAGAGCTGATCGCAGCGCTTAAAAAGCTCAATGCGCAAGAAGAGCCTGAGGACGACAAAGACAAGGACGATAAAGAAGACGACGAGAAGTACGAGGATGTTGACCGCGATGAGAATGGCGGGTCCGGTGCTGGGTCAGGCTCATCTGATGGTGGGGAGACGCCAGGACAAAACGGCTATGAGACACCTGATCGTAAAGAGGTGGAAGAAAAAGACGCTCCTGAGGAAGACCTGGAAGAAATCCGTGTGACCTTTGAGGGTTGCTCGCCAGTCATTGACCGCAATCAGGGCCAGGTGCGGGTTCAAAGCAAGACCCAGACGCTCAAAAAAGGCATTGTGGTTGAGGAAAGCGCGTGTTCAGACAGCGGGACCAATTTCACGATCCAGAAGAGCGGGGCAACCTGTGACGATAAGATCGATGTGACTGCCCGGATCGCAAAGCCGCAATATCTGGAATATTACGTCAACAGCCAGCAGGAGCGCATCCAGCTTTCTGATTGTCAGCCTGATCCAGATACAACATTCTCTATTACCGAGGATGACAGCTGCCCGATTGATATCGATCTGCAAAATGGCATGGCCTATATTGAAACCTCACTGGTCTACACCGATGGCAACAACAATCTGCAGACAGTACGCACTTGTGAGCGCTCCCAATTCTACCAGCCAATCAAAATGGCGCAGGTCACAGATGGCTGTAACGTTCGTCATGATTTCGGCAATAAACTTTCTACTGAAATGGCGATGTGGATCTATCAAAAGGACGAGCAGTTCTTCCAGGCCTCTCCTTGTAGTGTCACAGAAAACACCTATCCGCATGAGAAGGTGTTCAAGAAGAATGGCGTCGATATCTGCCAGACTATGGTGGATTTGAGCGGGCGCAGGGCTATTCCTCAGTACCGCACGCAGATCACAGTGAATGGCGCTGCGCAGTACATTGACCAGTGTACGCCCGATTCAAATGCTTCCGTTGAGATCAAATCCACCACAGAAGGCTGCATCAATCCGGCCGAGTTCAATCACGATATTGCAGCTGGTGTCTCTTATGGCCTTGAGCGGCATTATTATGAGAACCCGAACCGGTTTTATGTGAGTTCCTGTCAGCAGGGCGGAACAAGCTATACCCACAATGTGGAGCTGTCCTCGTGGAAGTATGATGACGAGAAGAAGGTTGCTCAGCCGCTTTCTGATGTGTCGATCAATGTGGCCGGTCAGGTGTATCCGCTGGCGTCAAACATGCTGCTGCCAGGTGCGCCGGAAATTGCTTACACTTCATTGGGTGAAGAGAGTGAGCAGAAGCCGGGTGGTCGTTATTTTGAAGGTTGTTACGGTTTCATTCCAACCAGGTTGACCGATGTTTTTGAACGCCCAGATGGAACACGTCATGAAGTTGCTTTGGGTGCTGGTACGCCATACGCGGAAGGCTATCAATGTAAATCAACCACTGAAGGCTGCATGACGCCAAGTGACTTCATTCATGACTTCACATCCGGTTACTCCTTCGGTCTGCAGCGGTTCTACTACAACAACCCGGATCGTAACTATGTTGGTTCTTGTGAGAAGGGCGACAAGACTTTTAATCACAATGTAGAAACAACCGGTTGGCAGAATAATGATGCCAAACTGAAAGCCAAACCTCTTTCTGATGTTTGGATCAGAGTTGCAGGTACCAACCATACTATTGCCAGCAAGAAACTGTTGTCCGGAGCACAGCAAGTTGCTTATTCGCTGACAAATGAAGAGGAAGTACCTCGTGCTGGCGATGCAACGTTTGATGGCTGTAACAAAACAGTCCCATCCACGTTAAGGCGTACGTATGAGCGGCCTGATGGTTCTGATTATGTCAAAACCGCAGGTGCCGGATCTGGTGTTGTCAGCGATGTTTGTACCCGTGTTACGGAACGCAAAACCAAACGCAAAACCACCTACTATAATCCGGGTGTTCCTACATGCTCGCGTGGTTTCATTACCAACGAGTATGAGAGAGAGGAATATCGGACCCGCACGAAGATCACGTATCCGGATGGAAAAGTGGAATACACCAGCTGGAAAGACCATTCGAGCTCAAAGCTCATTAAGAGCCTCGTGCGTAAAGACGGCAAAAGGTCGAATGACCGTGAGTATTGCTAGGGCTTAGCTGACACCAAAGGGTCTGGCAGGTACGGGCTTTGTACCTGCCAGACCTGATTAGAGTTTAAAAACGCAACCAACGCCAAGGGCTTGAAAGCAACTCCCAGAGGTCATTCTCAGGGTGAACGGGTAAGTTATGTCTGATCGACTGATAATGAAGCTTATGGAACCTTTAGCTGAGCTCTACAGCGATCCTAATGTAGTTGAGCTGCGCCAGATGCGGCCTCGGAAACTCATTCTGGAACATCGCAAGTCAGACCTGCAGCAGATCGAGACGCCAAATATCGGCTTCACCGAGATCCGGCGCATATGTCAGGCGCTTGCCAACTACAACGGCCTGAAGTTTTCTGAAAGTTCAAACCCCAATCTTTCCGTGTCACTTCCCGAGCGCCATCGTTTTGAGTGTCTGATTGGGCCAAGCACACAGAACGGCCTTTCCATGGCGGTGCGTTGTAAGCATCCCTATGAGATCAAGTTCGAAGATCTGGGGCTTAGCCAAATGATCATCGACTACATTGGTGAAGCCATGCAGAAGCGTTGGAATATTGCGATATCCGGCTCCACCAACACTGGCAAAACAACATTCCTGAACAAACTGCTTGGCCTCTTGCCTGTCCAAGAGCGCATTGTGTCATGTGAAGACACGCCGGAGTTGGAAGTTGAGCGCTTCTGGAATGGATCTGCGCTGTTTGCAGCTCGTGAAGCCTCACAAGGCGCAGGCCTGAGAACATGGGAGCAACTGTTCAATCACAAAATGCGTATCTCTCCAGATCGCATCATCTTCTCAGAGATCTCTACTGAAAATGCCTTTCCAGCTTTGAACGCGCTTAACACCGGCGCAAAGGGTTGGATGTGCACGATCCACGCTGACCGTGCTGAGATGGTGGTTGAGCGGTTCCAGCACAACATCGATATGTCAGGCATGAACCTGACAAAGCCAGTCAGCGAGTACTTCGACACGTTGGTTGATGTGGTCTTCCATATCACTCGTTTTGACCGCGGAGTGCGTCATGTCACTGACATTTACGAGGTCAAAAACAACCGTTACATCCTCAAAGACGGGAAACCTCAGTGATGCATGTATTCCCTCGCGTTGTTGCTCTTGTCTCCATATTTGCCTTCATCGCCGTCACGCTTGCAGGGTGGTATTACACGCTCGCGTTTGATCCCACCGATGCCCAGTGGTGGAAATGGCTTTATGCCTTTTACATTGAGACCAATGAACTCCCCCATGAGATCCTGATCCCGTTTGGCGGCGGATTTGTCGCCATGATCATCATCATGATTGTCGGCCGCATCCTCATGGAACAGGCGGGTAACAAAACGGTCTCTGGTGAGCGCGATTCAGGCTCGCTGCATGGCACGGCACGTTTTGCTGAAGATGCCGAGATCAAGGGCATGGGCTATCTGCGCGGCAAAGGCGTTGTGGTTGGTGGTCTGGAAGACAAGTTCAAAAACGCGGCCATGCTGCGCCATGACGGACCTGAACACGTGCTTGCCTTTGCCCCGACCCGTTCCGGTAAAGGCATCAGCGTGGTCATCCCGACCCTGCTGACCTGGCCTGGAAGCACCATCATCCTTGATATCAAGGGTGAGAACTACGCGAAGACTTCGGGTTGGAGAGCGGCGCAAGGCCAGAACGTCTTTTACTTTGAGCCGACTGCAACCGAAGGCTCTGCCCGTTACAACCCCTTAGAAGAGATCCGCATCGACACCGATTTCCAGATTGGTGACTGCATGAACGTTGCCAAGATGATCATCGACACCTCCGGCAAGGGGCTTCAAAACTTTTGGGAACAGGAAGGGTTTTCGTGGCTGTCTACGGCCATTTTGCATGTGCTTTACCGGGTACGCAATGAGGAAAAGCGCAAGGCAAATCTGGCCGATGTGCTCCACTTCCTGTCAGTCGGTGATGATGAAGCCGGTGATGATGAGCAAAAGCTTGATGCGCTTGTTAAAGCCAAAGCGGAGGGCAAGAAAAAGGACGAGGACGGATTTGAAAAGCTGTTGCTCGACATGGAGGGCTATGAGCACGGCAATGAGGGTGCTGACAAGGAAGTCCGGCGCGGGGCATCACGCATGCGCAAGCGGGCAGCCAATGAACGCTCAGGTGTCTCGTCCACGGCCACGGCTCAACTTGCGATCTTTGCAGATCCGATCATAGCGCGAAACACATCGGCCTGTGATTTTACCATTCATGATCTGATGAACGCGGATCAGCCGACCAATGTTTATCTGGTCCTCTCGCCTGCTGAGATTGGGCGCATGAAGGCGCTTATCCGCATCATCCTCAATCAGATGCTCACGCGCCTGACAGCCAAAATGTCCCATAATGAGGGTGAGACGCTTTACAAGCACCGCATGCTTTTGATGCTGGATGAGTTTCCCCAGCTCGGCAAGCTGGACATTTTTGAAAGCTCGCTTGCCTTCATGGCAGGTTATGGCCTCAAAGCTTTCCTGATCACGCAGGATATCACCCAGCTTCAAAGCGCCTATACCCGTGATGAGAGCATCATCTCCAACTGCCATGTGCGCATCGCCTATGCACCTAACAAGATCGAGACGGCTCGTGTTCTGTCTGACATGACCGGCAAGACAACGGTGGTGCAACGCAAGCGTTCGGTGTCAAAGAATTTAGAGCGGGGCGGTGCCAGTCTTTCGGAAAGTGTTTCTGAGACCTCACGGCCTTTGATGACACCCGATGAATGCATGTTGCTCCCCGGTCTCAAATACGATGAAGACGGCAGGGTTACTGCCCCAGGTGAGGTGCTGGTGTTCACAGCCGGTAAACCAACCATCAAGGGCCAGCAATACCTTTATTTCTTTGATGAGGTGATGAACGCCCGCTCCAAACTGAAACCTTCTGGCAACGTCAAAGCCGGAGTTCAGATTGAGAGCGGCAACAGTGCTCACCCTGCTGAAGATGGACCGACTTCGCCTGCGCAAGCTGTAATGCCAGAGCCCTCACCCAAGCCAGATATGGATAAACAGGTCGCGCCAGAGGTGATCCAGGAAGCTTTTGAGGCTGAGACTTGCAAATCCGGGACTGCAACTCAGAGCAATCCATTTCTTGGCCCCCTCAGCCGGGTTGCTGAAGGCCCGGCCACTGATAGCAAGGCTGGCGGCTCATGAGCTCAAAAGTTCTCATTCTTTCTGTCGTTTTAAACCCTGAGGAGATCCACCATGGCACAACGTGAGACCAAAGCCCCTGCCCGATCCAAGACACCCGTGCTTAAGCAAGGAAATGTGAGTGAGGCTGCAAACCGGGACAAGCGCGAGCGGACTTATCTGGCCGTTCCTTATGACGAGCGCGAGGAGGCTAAGAAACTTGGTGCCAGGTTTGATCGCAAAGCTAAGAGCTGGTTTGCGCCGACCGCTGAAATCGCGAAGGCAACGATGAAATGGTCGGTTGAAGGCAAAGCGCCTGCGGCTGAGCAAAAGCGCGATCCGGAAGGGGAGTTCAGCAAATGGTTAAGGTCTAAGAACGTCGTTCTTGGCGGCTTGGCACAGATGGATGGCAAGTGGCACCGGGTAAAAATTGACGGTGATCCAGACAAGAGTGCTTCTTATCGAGGTTTCCTTGAAGGTGGTGTTCCAAATGGGATGCTGCACAACTTCAGAGGCAAGCAAGAAAGGTGGGTTTTTGAAGACCTTAACCTTTCCAAAGATGAAATTCAGCGGGCCATTGAAGCTGGGAAAAAGGCATCAAGAAACCGGGATAATGAGCGCAGGCTGGATCAGGAAAAAGCTGCGAAGACAGCCTATGGGATATGGGCCAACATGACCGACTGGGCCAAGCCGTCAAACTGCGAGTACTTGAAACGAAAAAACGTCCTCGGGTTTGGTGTGAAGCTGGATAAAGACGCTCGCATGGTCATTCCGCTACGTGATACGGATCTTAAAATCCACTCGCTGCAGTTTGTTGGTGAAGGCAAACACTATCTCAAGCATGGCCGCAAAGAGGGGCTGTTCCATGCAATTGATCCAAAGCGTTACTTAAACGATGCGGAAAAGCCTGGACAGGGAGATACGCTTATCTTTGCAGAAGGCTACGCGACCGGTGCGTCCGTTCACAAACTCACAAATAAGCCAGTCATCGTGACATTTGATGCTGACAACCTGGTCAAGGTTGCCACAGCGCTGCGTGACAAATTCCCAGACGTGACCATGCTGTTTGCAGCTGATGATGACCATCATCTCACCACACGCGAAAAGCCTCTTCCCAATAAGGGAATGGAGAAAGCAATTGAGGCCGCGCAGGCCGTTGGCGGGTATGTGGTGCGCCCTCCCCTTAACAAGGCTGATAAAGCCAAAGGTCTGAAAGATTGGAACGATCTGACCACCGCGCGCGGCGAAGAAAGAGCGGCCTCCCAGTTCATTACGCAAGTCCGGTTGGCACGGAAGCTGGGAAACGCGCAGGAGCTTCAGATCGATACCACAAAATCTAAACAGCAAAGCTTTGAGCAGGAGATGAGCTTATGAAAATCGACAAGACAGGCTTTAAGTTCGGAAGAGGAAAGAATGAGAAAACGGCAGCGTTCAACCTTTACATGCCGCTCAGCGTGATTGCTGACATCAAAAAGCGGGCCAAAAAGCTGAACTGGAAATACGGTCATTACGTTGCCTACGTTTATGAAAACGTTGCCCATCCGGACCCGGCAAAACTAACCGCCATTGATGAGCTGAAAAAGGTCAATCACGACCAGGCGCGTTTGGGCAACCTTTTGAACGCTGGTCTGGCCGATATGGCGCTCAGGGCCAATCACGGCGAGATGGAAAAGCTCTTGCACGACATTCGCGACACGCAGAGCGCGCTCAAAGCAAAAGTATTGGCGCTCTGATCCATGATTGCACACAAGATAGACCGTAAATCCGGACAGAATTCTTTTAAGGCGCTGGCGCGTTATGTGGCTGCTGCCAAGGAAGACAATGAGAAGCTGGGCGATCTTTGGATTGAAAATTGCGAGCTGGCAAGCACCAAAGACGAACTGGAGCTTGCCATTGTCGAGATTGAAAACACGCAAAAGCACAACACCCGTGTGAAGGGCGACCGCTCCTATCACCTGGTGATCTCGTTTGCGGAAGGAGAAGTGCCCGAGCTGGCGGCATTGAAGGACATTGAAAAGTCCTTTGCCAAGGCGCTTGGCTTTGAAGAGCATGAGCGCATCATCGGCACTCACACCAATACAGACAACTACCACATGCACGTGGCGATCAATCGGATTCATCCCAAAACCTACAAGGTCCACACGCCCTATATGGATTTTGACGCTCTGGAGCGCACCCGTCTTGAGATGGAAGTGAAATACGGCCTGACCCGCACCAACGCCAAGGGCGAGGTGCTGGAGAAGACCAATCCAAAGGCAAGGGATTATGAGGCCAACACCTATGAGGTCTCCTTCTCCACTTATGTGAAGGATTACAAGCAAGAGCTTTTGAAGATCCGTGAAAGCTCTAAGACATGGCCGGAGTTCCATGAGGGCATCGCGGCGTATTCGCTGGAACTGAAGCAGCGCGGCAATGGCCTGGTGTTCAAGGAGCTGGACGGCCCGCGTTCGGAAAAAGCCAGCACGGTTCACCGTGACTTTTCTAAAAAGGCATTGGAAGACAAGTTCGGCCCCTATCAGGCAGCGGAGAAAGATCTCTCTCAGGCTAAGCGCAAGGACCGCTATGAACGCAGGCCGCTTTATGACCGGCACCGGGAAACCGATCTTTGGGAGAAGTTCACCGATCAGCTCAGTAAACCCAAGCGCAAACGCAAACACAGTTGGAAGTCGTTTCTAACGGATTACGCCCAGCTCAATCATGCGGCCATCGAGATGCTTAAAGGGGAAGAGGCCATGTTGTCCCTGATGGGACTTGGGTCAAGACGACAACCAGGACTGCTGGAGAAGCATTTTGGAGTGAAACTGCAAAAGCAAAAGCAGCACAAGGCTAAGCGGCCTGACAACGACAAGGTCAAAGACAAAGGCCGGGACAGATAAAGCGCCCTGCCCGACTTGCTGGTGGTGCTAGCGGCAAGAGGGACAGGATGAAGACTATGTTTGGCAAGGCATTTTAATGCTTGCGGAAGCGGGCGAGGAGATCCTCAGAGGGAGGAGCATTGAATTGGGCACGATAATCAGATCGCAGCTGCAAATTGTTATGACGCAGTTCAGTCGGGGGATGGGAGGTCAGGTAGTGAGCCATGATGTTCGTGCCGCCCCGTTCATCGCCTATGCTGTTAAAGACCTGACACATGCAGTCTTTTCCAAGCAGCATTTGAGCAAACTCATCGGCGCGATACTCAGCCATACGAGAGGTCAGGGCCGGGATACGATTTCCGATCCCGATAATCAGGCTGCAAGGAAAGAAGAAGAACATCACGACCAGATTGAGGATTGGTACACTTTTGAAGAGATTTGCAAAAAACAAAAGCACATTGAACGGCGTGAAGATTGCAGCCGATATTACCGCGTGTTTTGTGTCCCAATACCGCAAATGAGCTATCTCGTGAGCAAGAAGCCCAGCCAGTTCTTCAAGGCCGTGCTCGCGAAATTTGGTATCAAAAAGAGCGCCCCTATGGATGGCAATCCGGTTGCGGCCATAAGCGCAGGCATTGTAGCTTTTGTCGTCAACCACTCGCCACACAATGTGAGGCAGTTTGATGTTCTTGGTATCGGCGCTGTGTTGCAGATAGGCAAAAGCGGATTCGATCTGATCAAGCTCGCGCTGCGAACAGCGGCGCGCACCCAACCTGATATCATCAAAGAATTCAGAGATGCCCGGTATCGAAGCCAGGAACAGGATGAGCGTGAATTGGACGCAAAGAACAAACAGCTCGTTGACGTGAGGGACATGGAACGGCAGCAAGTCATAATTGTTAATGGCAGAAGTCACCGGGATCAAAGCATAAAACAAGATTACAAAAGCTGGAGCCGAAATCACGGCCCACGAAATAAACCAGCTCAAATCAATAGCTATGTGTCTGAATACTCTGCGCATTTGAATGTCCCTCCATTGGTTTTAGTTTACAAAACTCTGGGGGAGTTCTCAATGAAACTTGGGCATGTTCCATCTTTGTTCACAACTAACTCAAGTATAGTTAATGTGTTCAAGTAAAGGAGGGCATTATCAATAATGTAGTGATGCTCAATTAATAAGTAAGAATGAGATTAGTTTACTCGAAGACTTAGGGAAATCCATAGCTCTATTCGAAAGTCCTATGAATAATTGATCAGAAATCAGTCTTTACATGTGTGTAACACACAAGTTGATTAAACTTGTACTTTTTAAATCGAAAAGGGGTTTGTAACAATTGAATGAAATTTAATGAAAATCTCAAGGACAAAAGCAATCAGGGCACTGCCCTATAAAAAAGTAAACCCTGGAAGCCAGAGGCCACCAGGGGAGGTCAACATAGAAACCAAGATTAGCACCTGAATTTCTATGTTGCCCTCCCATAAATTGCAAGAGTGAAGAACGCAATAATTTTTGCGAACAGGAAAACTCACTCTGAATTTAGCTCAACGCTTCCGGTGAAGACGGAATTTTGGAATGTTTATTGATGCCTATATGCCAGATGAGGCAGCGGCAGTGTTTGGAATCGGCAACACATCGCGCCAGCAGAATGAGAAGGCAGAAGTCGCGGCCAGAAGCTTTGCAGGCCTGCCGGTCGGTGTGAGCCGATGGGATGTGCTCTCGCTGGTGAAGAAGCTGCAACGCGAGCTTGGTTTGACCGCAACACAAGTTGCGCACCTGGAATTCCTCGTGGGCTATACCCGCGATCAGGATTGGCAGAGCGGCAGCAATCCGATTGTCTATTTGACGGTGAGCGCGACCGCCAACAAGCGCTCGATCTGCGAGCGCCAGGTGCTCAACATCGAGCGGGCCTTAAACCGTGCCGGTCTTGTGTGCTGGCATGACAGTGGCAACCTGCGCCGGTTCGGCCATCGCTCAGCTGGTGGCGAGCTCCTGCAGGCGTTTGGTGTCAATCTTGCCCCTCTGGCCGCAAGTTACAAGCGCCTGTACTGCATGGCGCAAGAACTGGAGCAGCGCGCCCTTGTCTGGAAACAGCAAAAGACAACGCTCCTGCTTCACAAAAAGGTCTTAAGACAGCGGCTGACATTGCATCCAGGCCATCCAGCTGCAGGGGATGCGCAAAAGCTGTTGCTGTCATTGCCGCGCCGCATCGAGGCACGCTTGACCATCACCCAGCTGTTGCAATGGAGCAAGCAGTTCTTGCAGCTGATCGCAGCGTTTCATGAGGTGCGTGAGGCTTCTTCCACTGACCAGATCGAGGACGATCCAGCAGCGGAATCCGAACCTCAAAACACCTTTGGTCGGAAGAAAACTTCCGACAGGTCGGAAATCCAGTTCCGACACATAAATACAAGCAATACAAAACAAACACTTTCTAACGAAAGAAGTAGTGAGCGGACACTGCCTGCCGGCAATGACTTGAAGATTGCTTTGACCGCTGACGCGGAAAGGGCTCTTGAAAAGATCGAGCGTGAAAGTGCTGCTCCAGCACGTCAACACCCGATTGCACATGAGGACAGGTCCAACTCGCCTCCCCTGCCCGGTCTTGAACCGCCTTCAGCACAAGCCGTGCTCCTGAGCTCCGGTATCGAGCACATCACGCTCAAACAGGTTTTAGCCTGTGCCAGTCCCATGCTGCGCGATATGATCCGCAATGCCTCAAAGAGCGGTGGTGCCGATTGGGATTCTGTCATCGAGGCCGCAACACTGGCAGCAGGATATCTTGGGATCTCAAAACCAGCATGGCAGGAGGCGTGCAGCAAACTTGGGAGCAGCGCGGCCGCAACGCTGATTGTGATTGCCGAGCGCCGCAGCACCGATCCGGCCACCACCATCAACTCCTATGGCGGCTTTGTGCGCGGCTGTCTGGCAAAAGCTAAAGCCGGGGATCTGCACCTTCAAAAGTCTGTTTTTGGCCTGCTCAGCAAGGCAAATCTGGATGAATAAGCACCTCTCAAAAAAAATGGGACTGTGCCCCCGATCGCTGTCAAGGACAAGGGAGCTACTGCTCCCCGACCCTGAGGCCTCCCCATCCTTCCTGCAGGACTTTTGCGCCGGCACATCCGGCCCAAAAGTCATGCAAGAAGGACACGAGCTGCAAGTGCATTCCAGTGGGAGATACCCCGCCTCAGGGTCGATCCTTGACAGCGCTCTCCCCCGTTTTTGTGACGGAAGAAATGAACCGATCTGAGCGATGTTGGGAACGAACAACACCTCATTGTTTTGAAATTTGAATTTGGAGTATTTTATAGTGCAGGCCAAGTATCTTGCCGACCAGCTTTGTGAAGTCAGCACCGCTTTAGAAGATGCAGTTGTGCAAACCTATGGGGAGCTTCCAGCAAATTGCGCAGCAATCTTGCTACTTCTGCGGAGAAAAGCAGCGCCCTCTCTTGCGTACATCTCAAAGCAAGTCTGTCTCAGTCAATCCGCAACGGCAACGCTTGTCGACCGGTTAGAAGAGGGCAAGCTTGTCCGGCGTATGAAGCGTGAGGGCCGTCAAGTTAAGGTGAAGCTCACGGCCGGGGGCAAAAGAAAAGCTGATGAACTTGTCAAGTCCCGCAGGCAAGCAGCTGAAAACCTGCTGGCAAATCTCAATGAAGAACAGCGCACTGTGCTCTCAAAAACCTTCATCCAAATTATGAGCGGCATAGACCGCTCAGGCAACTTTGAGGATCTCGCCTCCTTAACGGCTGGCCGTTCTTAGCTCGCTTAGGGTGTCATTTCTCACTCAGCCGCACTCAGTCCCAAGCTCTGCGCTGTTGCAGATCACTTACCAATCCACCCATCGCAACTTGATGGATCATTCAAACGGAGATTTCCATGAAAAAGCTTTTCGTTCTTCTTGCCGCAACCATGCTCTTAGCGGCCTGCCAAACAACATCCATTCCCGTCTCATCAAAACAGCCACCTCGGGTGGTGACACAAAAATCTGTTCCAGCAGCCAAAAAGGCTGTGATCGATGCATTTGCTGGCATAGGATTTAAGGTGATCCGCAAGACCAGCAACACTGTTGTGGTCGAACAGATCCTCACCCCAAACAGCACGGAACGAAAGCAGCATGCCTCCTACAGCGATGGCATTCCACGTGCCCGTGCTGCTTTGCGCTTCAGCAGGGTTGATGGTGGTACTCAGATCACAAGTTCATTCGATATGATCACCAATCCGGGCAAAGCCAATCAAGAGAAAGTCACGCTGCTGGATAGCCCTGATGGTGCTCGCCTGCAGCGCTTGTTGGAAGGCTTGCAGTGACCACCGCGCCTCCATAATGCGTTTTTTATTCGCGAAATGAGACTTATTTTCTTGGAAGGACTATGAATAAAATGATTTTGAAGCATTCAGCAAAAGCAACTTTGAGCGCAGTAGCTATATTGTCATGCGCTCTATTAGTGAGCTGCAATCCTCTTCCTGAAGTGTCTGATGATCAACTTACAGCTCTGTTTGGCGACAAAGGCTGGAATTTTAACAGCGACCTTCAGCCATTGATTTCGGAATCAACTGAACAATGCGTGATGCTTATGGCTGGCTTGGATGTGCCGATCTATGCCGGGCTTGATGGTACTTTAATTAGTCAAGTGACGCTTGAATGCCGAAAAGATCTGCAAAAAAGGCTGAGTGACCCCGAACGAAACTCAACAGAACTTGAGCTGAAACATTTCGAGAATGCAGAACTCGCCAGGCGGATTATTGATCTGAGGGCAAGCTTGATTGAGAGAAGAAATGCCGAAATCCTTTCACAGCACAAGGAAGATCTCCAACAAGGGTTGAAGATGGTGAAAAATACACAGGACCGTCTTCCAGAAACAATCAGGCGAGTTAAAGCTGCTTGTGCAGATATCGAAAAACTAAGGGAAGAGAATAAACAAACCAAGATTCTCTATTCATTTCGTTTCAACCTACCTTCCATCTGCGAAGAAACAGAATTTTCAGCGTATCGTGACTTCCTGAATAGCGAGCAGGAAAAGCTTGCGATGGTTTTGGCCGATGAGGTGGCCCTGGGTGATCCCACGCTGCGTAATCCGTTTGACAAGCTGCGTTTGGACCGCTTCCAACGTCCGATTACGTCGGCCCTTGAAAAGGTGGTGACACTTCAGAAAGATTACTCTGTTGGTTTGGAGGAAAGGCAGGAGCGATATAACGAGCGGAAGACTTTGCTAGTTAAAGCAATCAATCAAGCACAGGCTGAGACCTTGGAACTTGGAGAGCTTTTTTCAACCTTTAAGAAGTACTGCGAAAGAAACCATTCATTTGGCAAAGCCAATGGAATAGGCAAAGCGTTCTTAGTCTACAGTGAGGTTTACCTTCCCCGCCAATGTCACGAGAAAAACTATAATCTCGCAGCCCTGAAGGAAAAACAAACCGCCTTCATAGAGGAAATAAAGAATATTTTGAAAGATCATACCCACATGAACGCTTCATATTTCCGAGTAAGAAATGACAGTGGAGTTAAGCAATATCTATCAGATAGAATAGAGCGACTTGATGATAAATTCGAAGAACTGAAGTCGGCTGTTGCGCGCAAAAAAGCGAAACGATCCTAATTTTTTGTCTCGTCGGCTGAACTGGGCCATGTAAGGTCTTACGGCATCATAAAGATGAAAATCTGTGGTGCCGTAATCTTTTGTTTTGCGGCTGTGGGAGAGTAATAAAGATTCATACCGAAAGCCCCCCTTTGCGGACCTTCATCGGCGCAAAGCATTCCTAGTAGCGGCACGACGTAGCTGACCAATTGCTGCCGTTTGGCCTTAATCTAAACGCACCCGGCCAGTGCGTGACTTCAACCATAGGTCGATTTTGGTCAGCTGGTTGCTGAGTGAGGTGGATTCAACTGGTCGCGGCAACACACTGTGAAAACTTCTCAGCTGGAGTTTGATATTGCAAGGTCTTGCGTGGTCGTTCGTTGAGTTGTCTTGCGATTGCATCAAGTTCAGGCTGCGTGTGTACAGATAAGTCAGTACCTCGGGGCAAATATTGCCGCAGCAAGCGGTTCGTGTTTTCGTTTGATCCTCGTTGCCACGGTGAATGTGGGTCGCAGAAGTATACAGCAACATCCGTTACTAATGTCAGGCTTAGATGATCTGCCATCTCCTTGCCTCGATCCCAAGTCAAAGATTTGTAAAGCTCTTTTGGTAATTTGTGGGTGTGTTTGATCAACCCGGAGATAACACTGCTCGTGTCTTTGTTGGCAACCTTGATCAACATGACATAGCGTGTTTGCCGCTCAACAAGAGTGGCAATATAGCTATTCTTGGATCCTCCGATCAGATCTCCTTCCCAATGCCCCGGTATTGCACGGTCTTCGACGCAAGCAGGCCTTTTGCTGATCGAAACGGCATCCTTAATTTGGCCTAAACTATTCCGTTTGAGGCTTGCGTGTCTGGACCGACGTATCGTGCGTTTAGCACGCAGATGGTCCAGCAGTTCTTTCTTCAATACGCCGCGGGCCTGTATGTAAAGGCTTCGATATATCGTCTCGTGAGACACTTGCTTGGTTACGTCCCCTGGAAAGCTACGTTTGAGCCAACCGGCAATCTGTTCTGGAGACCACTTGCTGCGCAGCTTCACAGATACTGCGTGGCTCAAAGAAGGATGGCAAGCGAGTTTGCATGTCTTGGGCCGTAGAGCGCGGTCCCAGGCGGCCTGATCAGCCGCTGCTGCACGATAAGCAAGCCGACCACCATTTCGTTGCACCTCGCGACTGATCGTAGACGGGCTCCGGTTCAACTTGCGGGCTATAGATCGTAAAGAGGCGTTAATGCTGAGACCGCGCGATATTTCCTCACGCTCCTTCAAACTCAGCGTCAGCTTACCACGATGCCGGTCAGAGGGGCGGATGCCTCCGGTTGGCGAAATGACAGAAAATACCGAGGAGGAGTTCCGGTCAAACAGGCGGCCAATCGAACTCATCGACTCTCCCCGCTGCCATCGATCCCAAATCTGTGCTCGTTGTGCGGAAGAATAGTAAATACGGCGGCGATACTTCATGTAGAACACTCCATCTCTATTTAAAGATTAAAGTGTTGCACCCACCAGTTGAACCCACCGCCTAAAACTGACGTTAGACCTTTAAGAGAATTTAGACCAGCAGCAAGGTTTCTCATTTGTTCTCCCTTAGCGGGATCGTACGCACAAACCTTCCGACTGGGCCAGTATGACTTTTCGGATGAAAAGCTCGCGGACAGCTTCGGCATTCTTCAACCAAAAATCTAGCGGGATTTTGCCATACTTTTGGGGGAGTAAAACTCGGTGTATTGGAATTTTTATCAACATGTTACGCAAAAATGGATGTCGCGTTTCGTCCCTTTGCGGGGAAGAACCTTTGAGAGTGGAATCCCAAACGACACAGATTAACTATCGACAAAAGTAATGCCGAAGAGTTTGACCAACTTTCTGTCTTTCCTAAGTCGAATGTGAGCTATTCTTCTTATCAGTTTCTTTAGGAATCCTTTAGATTTCAGATCTCTGTACAATGAAGGATTTTCTTTTTGTAGTACCTTGTACATTAACAAATGGTCGTTGAGTATAGCGCTCACTAACTCAAAAGAAGTACTTTTACCTGGTGATAAAGAATCCTTCTCAATAAGCTTTAGTTTATCTAAGACTTCATCAAATAGGGCCATAAATTTTGCATCACGATCTATCATCACGCTATCGGAATATTTAGTAGCCAGATCGTAGGCAGCCAGAGCTACTTTGAAGTCCTCATCAAAGTTTGAGTACTTTTCCCATAGTCTGTAGTCTGCTGCGACACCTGCGTCCCTGTGTTTCTTGGTATGTATAAATACTTTGCGAAAAATGTCGCGATAGGATTGCTCAAAGTCATGTATGCCGACAATCACGTTCGCATGTTCTTGCCTCAATCCGGTTTCTATAATTTTATCTACGATGAACGTCTCTGGCCTGAGTTCGGTTCTGGCGGCGTGCACGTGTTCCAGCGCCAAATCTAACGAACTTGTCCTGTATAATCGCTGTCCAACTTCTCGAGGGCTTACAAGAAATTTATCAATAGCTAAGGCATTAACTTCAAATACCTCTTCGGGACACGTTTCTGCAAAACCGATCAACTCTTTGATAGTCCCTGATTTTACTAAAACATCTGAATCGATGCATAGAGTCCACTTTCTGTTTTCCTGCAACCCTATTTTGTAGGTTTTCTCAAGAGTAATTGAGAACGGAACCTCTCCAACAATGTGAATGTTTTCCGATGGAACTTGAGTTGCAATAAGAGAATGGCACAACTGCTCTGTTCGCTCTCCGATAGACCTGATGATTACTGTAACCATATCTCTAAGATCTATATTATTACTCATAAACTCTTTTTCCAGGTTCATAGTTTTTGAGATTTTCTGGAAGCTTCAGTAGGTTGCCAAGCTTCAAATCCCAGCTTGATTCTGAGAACTTGCCCCACCCAGCACTTGGGAAAAAAGTCGCTTCTCCAATGTAGATTTTCTTATTTACGTAGTACAAATCGACCCGTAAGAATGGTAAAGTCGAAGCAATGATTTCCGAGACTTCAAGCATTTCATCAAGATGATCTGGGCGCTCTATAACCCTGTCAGATATCTTATATCCCGATGTAGAAAAGTTAAGTCTTTCCCATCGTGTGTTATAAAAATTTCTTGTGTGATTAGTAGCCCTATCAAAATCAACTTGAATGTAGTGAGGCTTTCCGTTGAAACAGAAAAACTTAAAATCTTTTAGATCGCAATCATAAAGCATCTCTTCGGCAAAGACTCTTGGATAGATTTTTTGATAATTATATTCAAATGTTTTTAATCCAAAGGTGCTTTTTAGGGATGTATCTACTTTTTTTTCTAGTAGCTCGGTATTTGCTGCGTTCTTGTCGTGTACTAACCAAACTGAACCACTATCGTGGTTGGTCTTGAGAACGAAACTTTTAGGTAAAGTTTCCCAGTTAATGCCATTGAACGATGAAGCTGAATCAAAGGTTTTGATCTTGTAATGATCTAACCCCATCTCAGTAATATGATCTTTAAAAGCTAACTTATCAGAGTACGCTACTAAGCATTCATCGGAGTAGTTCAGTTTTAACCATTGTAGTTTTTCACTAAAAGTTTGCGGATTATCAATATCTAAAGGGTACCCCATCCTTTTTTGAAAAGACTTCTTCACGGATTGAACTGTGCGGCTATACCCGAGACATCTACTTAGGTAAGAATATGGACGTGAAACAATCTTTAAGTTGTTTTTGATCGCATCAATACTCATTTGGAATGCCTTACTTTCTAGAGTAGAAAATACATATTTTCTGATTTTCTATCGCAATACAGAATCAGGACTGGTAGCGCAGACCAGTCGTTCTTTTCAGGAAGCGGATGGCAGCAAGGAAGTCACAGGAAAGCAAGAGCTTTGCCATCCACTTCCTTCTTAACCCAGTGAGCTTTGGCTGGTCATACTGGCGGGCAGCCAGTGCCGGAAATGTTCGCACGGCCTGTGTTACCTGCCGCTTTGAAAGTCTTCCTTTTTTAGCGCACATGCTTTCCAGCCTGTCGTATGCCAACTCGTCAATGGACGTTAAGAGCATAAGGTCCTCATCGGTCAACGATAGTTCGTTCGCTCGAACAGCGGCCAGCGAGGCAACACGGCTCCGCGCTTTTTTTGTTTGAGTGATCTGCGCTTGGTGTAGCCGATAGCTTAGCAAATACTCTGGAAGAATATCAATGTCACCAACATTGGCCAGCCTCAGATAGAGATCATGATCTTCCGCTCCATCGAATGCACAGCGATATCCACCAACCTTCCGTACATGCTCAGTACGGGCCATAATGCTGGGATGGAAGAAAGTCGGATCAAACTGTATTTCCACTTGCAGCTTCTTGTTTCCGGTGGGCAGAGGTACTTTTTCCTCAAGACCGGGGTTCCCGTGAAATGTGGAACAAAAACTGCCAAGCAAAACAAGGTCTGCGCGCGCCAGAAAAGCGTTTACCTGCTTTTCTAGCCTAGTGGGCTGCGCGATATCATCGGCGTCCATGCAGGCATAAAATTCGGCTCTGACGTGCTTTAGGCCGGTGTTTCTTGCCGCACTGATACCGGTTCCCTCAGATGCAAACACGCGGATCCTATAGTCCTTCGAACACAAATCCTCAAGAATCTGCCTTGTCCCATCGGTGGAGTTATCGTCAATAACGATAAGTTCGAGGTCCGCCAGAGTTTGCGTCAAGATGCTCAGTATCGCGTCCTTGATCGTGATCTCCCCGTTCCTCACGGGCATCACAACACCGACTATTGGTGGTTTGCTATCCATTTTAAACTTTCTTGAAGAAACTCAGCAGTCTGGAGCCGTAATGTCGGACCTTGTTTTCAATGAAATAATGAGAACCAATAATTTCTTCACTCTCAATTCCATGTTTGTTGAAGAAGTACGTCGAGTAGTCGTCGCTTCTCTTTCTGAATTTATTGTAAGCATCAGAATAAACAGGGCGGTGGTGGATATAGGCGTCTTTGGCAACTGTAATCTTTAGGCCTTTGCTTTTTGCCTGTAAGAAGTAGTCTCCGTGTTCTTTGCCGATCTTGATATTCTCATCAAAGGTCAGGTCTGAGGTAGAGGATTTTTTGGCGATGTAGCAGTTCAGAACAAGATCATAGAGAGGGTGATCAGCGTGATAGCCCCGATTTGCCCCTACTTTGTGGCGAAACACCCCTCCCTCAATATCCATGGTTCCGGCAAAAACAAGCTCTCCGCGAGAATACCTCTTGCCATTGCGGTAATCGATCATGCGCATGGCCACGATATCCATATCGGTGCCCTCAAGAACTCGGATCAAGCCGTCAATATTGCTGTCAGCTTCAAAGCAATGGTCGTCATCAATCAGGATATAGTAGGGCGTCACAACCTGTTCCAACGCGCGGTTGCGACCCCAAGAGATGCCGCTGTCATAGGGAAGAGACAAGACGGTGGTATGCGGGTCGTTTTCGAAGCGAACTGTTTCCTGACTGTCATCCGCAACGATAACCGGCAGCCTCGGATGAAGAGCCCGAATACTATGGACGCACCGCTTGATAAGGTCGGGCCTCTCGAAGGTCTTCACAATGATCGAGACCTGATCTTCAATTTTCCTGTTTATTTGCATTGAGGTGCTCCCCTTTTTTGGACCACCTGGCTGGTGGGTTTTCCCGATCTGGAGAAGTCGAGAGTGACCTCCTTGGTGTAGCCCCATAGATCGTCTGTTATCATAGTAATGCCGCATTCAGGTAGCTGCTCAGCACAGCATCATATTCAACTGCTTTAACCTTAAGATCGAGGTGATTGATTGCATGTAGACGTGCGCGGCGCCCCCATTGCACGATTTCGTCTGGATGAGAAATAAGCCCCAAAAGCGCCTTACTGATTACCTCAGGAGTAGTTTTCTCCAGAAGAATTCCTGCTGAACCGACAGCCTCCGGCGTACCTCCGCTACGGGTAGTGATTGTTGCGCACCCACTAGACATTGCTTCGACAACCGCACGCGGGAATCCCTCTTTTACAATCGAGGGCAACGCTGCGATTTGTGCGGAAGCAAACACCTCCCGCACTTCATTCGACCTCAAATTCTTCCGAAGGTTGATATTTTTTGCATCCTTCAGCTGATGCTCAACGTAACCAAAGAAGGCGCGCTCAGCATCAGTTTGGACGGCAAGAACAAGATCAAGTTCCCACTCACTTTCAGGAAGACTTTGATACGCTAAAATTAGTTCAAGAATACCCTTATCCTGCCGAGCTCGACCAGCAAAACAAATGCTTTTTTTCTTCTCCACAGAGGGAGCCCAATAGTTGGTATCTACCGCATTATTAATTGTAGTGCACCGCGCCTTGCAGCTTGGAAAATCCTCAAGAAATGCGTCCCTTATGAAGTCGCTAACGAATATAATCCGCGCGAGCTTTCGGAACTGGAACTGCTTAATGAGTTTAGATGCCCAACCTGCTCTCTTTTTGAGAAGACCGTGGCGGTACAAAATGACAGGTACCTTATGTAGATGCTGTGCCAAGTATGCAGCAGTTTGCGGATACTGATGCACTACCACAACATCAGGGACATCCTTCTTTATCTGCTCCAAATATGCTTTATTAAGTTGACGTTGCCCTAGCGGTAAAATGGGACGGTAATCAATTCCTTCGAAAGGCTCAGTAACATCTACGCCAACAACATAGCTTGTTTGGTTATACTGGCTGTTTTGAATTTGATCTCTAACAACCAAGTCTATCGAGGTAGCCCCAGTCTCTGAAAAGACCATGCCCCTAGGCAGAACAACAGCAATTTTCATTATGGAAACTTCCTAATTTTTTGAAGCTGTTTTAGAAGGGTTCGTTTTAATTAGCAATTTAAATCCCCATTCCTCGGTCCTTATTCTGATGCCGCCCCAAGACTTTACCCTTCCCGAGGATGGTTCGAGCTCTGCTGTTCGACGCGGCCTTACGTGTGATCCTGCCAGGTTTGGTGGCGGTTTCGCGGTCGTACCGCGAGATCATTGCCCCGGCTGTCCATGTTTAAAACTCCCAAGAGCCATCCAACTTTCCGCAAAGACCAACTTCTCAAATCGCGTTTTAGAACGTCCAGAATCGCATTCTAGGTCGAAGACAAGTGCGCAAAGGTATTAGGTGGGGACATGACCACGCTCACTGAAAACGACCGCAAACTTGCCGAAACGCTCAAATCCCTCTCGATTGAGCCTTTGACGGCCCAGCAAAAGCCACGCCGGAAGACCCTTCCTTGGATATTCGGCGTCGCCATCACAGCAGCCGTCGGCCTTGGAGTGGCCCTGGTTTCGACCGGCCATTGGGTCGACCTGCAATCTCCCCTTGATCTGGAAAGGCTCTTCGGCGAATTCGAGCCTGCCGCAGCGACACCTATGTCACAAACCCAAAAAGTGAGCGATACGCTCGTGGACAATCCGTCTCCTGCCCGCATCGCCGCACGCGAGATCACTGGATCCGGCTTCGTTATCGCCCCTCGGTCAACCTCGGTCTTTTCCAAATACGAAGGTGCCATTCACTCGCTCAATGTCGAGGTGGGAGACCAGGTAGAGGCAGGTCAGGTTCTCGCAATTATCGATGCCCCTGAGGCCCAGTTTGCCCTGGAAAAGGCCAAACTTCAAAAAACCTCTGCTGATCTAGCGTTGAAGGCCCGGGAGATCGCTTTGGTGCAGGCGATTGCCACCTACAACCGCAACAAAATTCTGGCGCAACGCTCAGCCATTTCCAGATCAGCCTTCGAACAGGCCGAAACCAACTGGAAGAGCGCAATCAACCTTGAGCAGCAGGCTCGCCAGGACGTTCTAAGCGCCGAACTGGCTGTCGAGATCGCGCAAGAGCAAGTGGATGAGCTGACCATCCGCGCGCCCTTCGCAGGTACAGTGACCCAGATCAATGCCCGTGTGAGCGACACCATTCTGGCGCGCGTTGACAGCGTTCGGGAAAGTCAAAACCTTCTGGTTCTAGTCGACACCAGCAGTCTAGTGATTGACGCAAGCGTTGCGGAAAAGGCGATCTCTCCTCTTCAGCCCGGCGCAACCGGAGAGGCGATGCTCGACGCCTTCCCGGATCAACCCTTTGAAATCACACTTCAACGCATCGCCCCCATCGTTTCTGCCGACCGCGGCACGATTAACTTGAGGCTCTCCATCTCCGCGCCGCCCGAAGGCATCAGGCCCAACATGGCAGCGCGTATTCGCCTACTAATATCCCCTCAAAACGCCCAATTGGAGCCATAGACATGATCCCAACGTCTTCTGAAAAGCCCTTCATCGCCCTGCGCAATGTACGCAAGGGTTACCGGATCGGTGGCGAGGCCATCCTCCTGTTTGATAATCTCGATCTGGAAATCCCGCGCGGCGACTTTGTTGCCGTCATGGGCCCCTCCGGTTCGGGCAAGTCCACCTTGCTCAACATGCTTGCCGGACTGGAAGCCTCCGATGGCGGTGAGATCGCAATCGGTGCCACCCGCCTGGACCAGATGGGCGAAAATGCCCGCCTGACTTGGCGCGCCCATCATATGGGGATCGTGTTTCAGTTCTATAACCTGCTGCCGATGCTGACCGCTGCCGAGAACGTCGAACTGCCGCTTTTGCTAAAGCCGCTAAGCGCAAAAGAAAGGCGGGTTCGCGTTTCCAAGGTCCTTGAACTCGTCGGCCTTGGAGGCCGGGAAAAGCAATATCCTTCTCTGATGTCCGGTGGCCAGCAACAGCGCGTCGGCATCGCACGTGCCATTGCAGCTGATCCTGATCTGTTGCTGTGCGATGAACCAACCGGCGACCTGGACCGCAAATCTGCCGATGAAGTGCTGTCCATGCTTCGTCTGCTCAATCGTGAACTTGGTAAGACTATCGTCATGGTTACCCACGACCCGCAAGCCGCCACACAAGCAAAACGGACACTGCACCTCAACAAGGGGCAGTTTATCGAAGAGAAAAGGGCTGCCTGATGACTTTTTTCAAACTCGCCAGAAAGAGCGTGTGGCGCAAGCCCATGCGCACCCTGCTGCTGTTCTTCTCGGTCGCTGCTGCCTTCATGATCTACGGACTGACGGCCAGTTTCCTCAACGGCGCACAAGGCTCTGCCGGGGCAAGCGACGATCTGTTGCGCGTCGGCTCTGCCACCGGCCGCTCGCAGCCTTTGCCCATGGCCTATTTCCACCAGGTGTCATCGCTTCCAAACGTTGCAGCAACCGCTTATATCACCCAGTTGCGCGGCTTCGTCACCCTTGAGCGCAATGTGGTCTCGATCACAGCTGTCAACCCGGATCTCGTTGCCGTCACGAACGGCCATGAACTCGGACTGACACCGGATCTGACGGCAGCGATCAGCCGAAACAAGAACCAGATCCTCGTTGGCCGATCGTTAGCTGAAACCCAGGGTTGGACCGTTGGCCAGCGCGTGACCGTCACGGCCTTCCAGATGGTCCAAGCTAACAATTCCCGCGACTGGCAGTTTGAAATCGCCGGGATATTTGACGGAGAAAACCCAAGCATCGACACCTATTTCATCATCGCCAACTACGACTTCATCAACCGCTCCAGGGCTCGTGGTCAGGATACGGTGGATGCTTTCATCGTTGTTCCAGATCAGGGTGTTTCCTCTGGCGTACTGGCGGCTCAGATTGACGAGTTCTTTGCCAATTCCGCAGCGCCGACGCGCACCCAGTCAGAAAAGCAGTTTCTGGAAGCTTTCTTGCGCCAATACGCGGATGTGTCCCTGATCATCAACCTAGTTGTTGGGGCAGCCTTCGTAACGCTTTTGATGATCGTCATCAACACTATGGTCTTCGCTGTGCGCGAGCGGACCTTTGAAATCGGCTTGCTCAAGACCCTTGGCTTTTCGTCCAAAAGTATCCTGGCACTGGTTCTGGTCGAGACCCTGTTCGTTTTTGTCATCGGGGGCGTGATCGGCCTGGCCCTAGCCAAGGTGGCGACGGTGCTGATCGGATCGAGCCTCGGCCTGGTCTTCTCGGCAAGCGTTTTAGCCCAGGCTATCGTCTACATCGCTGTGCTTGGTCTCATGACCGGGGCCCTGCCCGCGATCTACGCCATGCGCACGCCAATCACCGCAGCTTTCAGAGCGAGATAAACCCATGTCCTCCAGTCTCAAGCAAACACTTGTAATGACAAAAGCCAACCTGCTCAGTCTTCCGCGCCGACTTCCGATTGCAGCCTCGATGGCCCTGTCGATTTCGCTGGTGGTTTGCGTGCTCTCCGGCTTCCTCTCCATGGCAACAGGCTTTGAAAAAGCACTACAGAGTGCAGGCTCTACTTCAGTCGCCGTCATTCTCGGCGGCGGCACAAATCAGGAAAACGGCTCGGAAGTTCCCGCAGATGCGCTCCGAAGCCTTGAAGCTATTCAAGGAGACATCGGCGTCGCTCGAGACGCGACTGGCAACATGCTGCTCTCAAAGGAAATCGTCATCCCCGTGCAAATGCAAAAAGAGCAAAGCACGTTTTCAAAGGTTGTCGCCCTTCGGGGCATGGACCCGACCGGTCCTACCTTGCGCGACGGCATCACACTTTCCGAGGGACGCTTGCCCGCACCGGGCGCGCGCGAAATTGTTGTTGGCAAGCAAATTCTTGCAAATTTCCCAGAGCTCGCCATGGGCCGTGACGCTCGCCTTGGTCCGGTAACTTGGACCGTGGTTGGCCATTTCACATCTGGTGGCAGTGCATTTGAATCCGAAATATGGACCGACTTTGACGCGGCCCGCTCAGCATTTGATCGCATGGGCGAAATTCAAAGCGTTCGCTTGCGTTTGGCCGATGCCTCGGGCCTTGCAAGGCTTCAGCAGGCCCTTGGTAATCTCTCGGCAACGCCTCTGGCTGCGCTCACCGAAGCAGATCTTTATGCCTCGCAATCGGACAGGACGGCGACCTTGATCCGCATGTTCGGCTGGCCGCTTGCGCTACTCATGGCCATAGGAGCGACAGCCGGTGCCCTCAACACCATGATGAGCTCTCTGTCGGATCGCAAAATCGAGGTCGCGACCCTTCGCGCTCTTGGATTTGGTCGTATCCCGGCCTTTCTCGCCACCTGGGTCGAGGCGATGGTTCTGGCCACAATCGGCGTCGGAATCGGCCTTTTGGCCTCATGGCTGCTTTTCAACGGCTGGCAAGCAAGCACCGTCGGCAGCAATGACGTCAGCATTTCGTTTCAGCTAACAATTGACCGTACAGTCATGCTGACGGCTGGCGTTCTGGGACTGCTCGTCGGCGTTGTCGGTGGCGCATTGCCCGCTCTATCCGCCACACGACTACCTGTCATCATCGCCCTGCGCGCACACGGATAAAGCCAAGTGAGGACGCTATCTCATTGGAAACAGCCTGGATCAAGGTACCACGAGATAGCGCCCAGGACTCTGATATCTCAGAGAGAGATGCCTTACTGAGACCCGACGACTTCGAACTGCCACCGCACCGCAATAATCGGGATGCGGTGAAAAGGACCGGAGTGTCCACTCCTTCTCAGATGCCTCAATGGAACGAATGAGAACTGGCCTGTCTCTACGCCAATCCATGGCAAAACTGTCCAGCCGCTGCGCAAGCCCCTTCCCCGTTGCCTTGATGTAGGCTTCCTTGAGCGACCAAAGCTGAAAAGCAGCTTTATGCCGAGACTGTGCGTCGTATCCTTCGAGAATATCCCGCTCTTCGCTTGCGAAAAACCTTCGGATCACCGCTTCGACACGCCCATCATACCGGACCCGCTCGATATCGACCCCAAGCGCAGCGGCACGACTGACTGCGATGGCCGCTCGATCCCCTGAATGACTAATGTTGAAATGCAGTCCTCGCGCTGGGGCCGTCCCAACCAACTCGGGCTTTCCTCCAGTTTGGGTCCGAAAGGCAACTTGCGCAGGAGGGATCGAAAGATAGCTCGCCAGGATGTGCCGGAGTGCATGATGCGCCAGCATATAGACACGCCGTTGGTCTCGATGTGCCATTCTCAAAAAACGAACTCTCTCCTCCCTGGAAAAATCCAGACGCGAGCCCACTACTGACGACATCAAGTGTAGATGCCAGATATGCACTTCAGAAGGGCCGATTTGCCGTGAGACATGCTGGATTTTCCGAGGTTGTTTCTTGGCCATCAAGCGCATCGAACTAGAAGAGATTGGCGAGACTCCGACCGATGATATCTCGCATCACCTCACTGCTGCCGCCCCATATGGATTGGGCCGAGCTATCCGTCAGATCCTTGATGGCCTGTTTTCCCTCATCACCACTCAACCCGGATGCCCCTCTCAGTTGAACACCCAAGGCTGCAACCTTTTTTTGAGTTTCGGTGGTTCGCAATTTCGCAATACACCCGGCACGCGGATCTGCCTCGGCCTTCAAGCGGCCAGCAATACATTGATCAACAAAGGTGCGATTGACCGCACACTCTGCGTAAAGGTCTGCGAGCGCAAACTGCGTGTTCTGAAAATCCAACACCGTGCCAGCTACCGTCTTTCTGGCGTGGCAAAAGGCAATCAACTCAGTCAGCTGCGCCTCTGTGGCGGCCTGAGCGAAGACCGACAAGACCAAACGTTCGATACTAAGAAACGTAAAGAGATTTAAGAAACCCATTCCTTCGACACCGAGAAGGTTCTCTTTTGGAACCCGAATATTTTCGAAACGGAGGGTCGCCGTATCAAGTGCCCTCATTGCCGACTTGGAAATCTTCTCTCGGGTCAGGCCTACCGGATCTCCCTCGAGAACAAGAAGCGTAAAACCAGGCCGTCCATCGAGCCCTGTTTTTTTGCTGCGTGCGGCAACCAGAATGATATCGGCCGTAGACCCATTGGAAATATGAGTTTTAACACCATTCAAAATAAACTTGTCTCCGTCCCACTCAGCACTGCAATCAAGCGAGAACAGATCACTTCCCGATTGAGCCTCTGTCATCGCAAGCGCGCAAATCGATTGACCTGAACATATTTTCGGCAACCATTTTTCGCGCTGAGCTGGTTTGCCGACCTGATGCAAAAACGGCGCAATGATGTCACTTTGCAAAAAGAGAAGGCAGCCAGGCAAACGTCGTTTTGCAATTTCTTCGATGATAATAACTGAATCGCGAAAGTCCTTTTGTGCTCCGCCAAACTCCGAGGGCAGTCCGCGGCACAACAGTCTCTGCGCCCCGGCCTCGCGCCAAATTTTGGTTGGCGCTGTCTGATTTTGCGACCAGGTGTCGTGGAATGGAACGATATACATATCGAGGAAGTCGGATACTTGTTTTCGCAAAACGATATGTTCGTCATCAAAAATATCACGTCTGAACATTTAAAATTCCCGATAAAACGTTTGATACAAATTAGTCCGTCCAGAAAAGTCACTGTAAAATATATCTATCAGAAAAATTCTACAATTCTCAACCAGGAGTTGATTTTTTGCCAGCCGTTTCGGGCTTGAGGGTCATGTCAATGCGTTCGACATGTCGATTTTGGGGTCAGTTGAGGGTACGTGTAAAATGTTCTCACTTCGAGATAAGCGGATTTTCACTTGATGTTCGTCCAAAAAAGGTTTCGCGAAACCCGAAGAAAATAAGACCTAAATTCAGCAACTTAACTTTTCAAATCCGTCGTCCAGAAACCTGTACCTAAATGGACGCAGAGAGACTTATCAGAAAGAAAGCCGAATGAGGATGTTAACTCCACTCGAATTAATGTCGGCAAGTCAATAAGATACGGTCATGTGAGTATATTTTACACGTATCCTCAACAGACCTCAATTTAAGGGAATCCAGTCAAACTCCGCGAGGCGTCGAACGGCAGGACCATTATCAGACCCGTAGCCTCAGGCAATAAGGCCCCGCCTCCCTCTGCAGAAGCTCCCCCCCTTTACAAACCACACCTAAAATGGCATCGGCGTTTTTGACAGTGGATGAAAAATATTCCGCGATCTTAGAACGGCGCGGTCGTGGTCCAGCTCATATTTGGTGCTCACAACCTCACCAAGCGTCACTTGGGGCTTGCCAAATCTGCCTAGGGGTACAATAATAGCGCGAACTTCTTGAGTTAATCTACCCTGGATTGAAGATGGGTTTTACCTGGTTCGAAAGCGTCCATCATCTTTTCCATTGAGCCAAACACCAGAGTCCTGATGCCGTTACTACAAATGCCGATGGTCCCCCTTTCGTTCTTGGTCGCTGCCGTTTTCGTTGCCTATTCCTTCACAGCACTGAGAAGCGATAGAAAAACCTCCCCCCTTCAGCTGAGCTTCATTGCTCTAGTCTTCGTCAGCGCCTTGCAATCCATTCTCATCGGACTGCGCTGGGGATACGGAATTCTGAGCGTCTCCTACGTTATGCCAATTGTTGGCTCGATGATCCCGGCCCTAATCTACTTCAGCCTAACTAAACTTCTGCGCAAGAATGGACACAGTCCAGTTTACAGTGCGATACCGACTACATTGATAACAATATGCGTCATATTTTACCGAGAACCGATAGATCTCTTGCTGATACTTATTGTCATCTCCTACGCCGGTCGAATTATTTATTTTTTGGTGCCAGGTGAAGATGCTTTCATCCACTTCCCGTTGGAGGGTGTATCCTTCATTCACAGGAGCATCTTGTTCTCTACTCTGATCCTTTGTCTTTCAGCTGTCATCGACACCATAGTGATGCTCAACTTCATGTTCGCCGAAGGAAAACAGGCGCCTGTACTGATCGTATTTGGCCACACACTCATTCTTGCCATGCTCGGTGCGGTTGGAGCGGCGGCGAGCCGCGGTAGTTCGCTGGCCCTTCCGCCAATCGATGATGATCCAACATCTCAGGAAGAAGGTAAGTTCGCGGTCGAAGCTCCCCTCAAGCAAGAAGCTGAATGCGAGACCGTCGACGTATCTGAAGGTCATGAGGAAATCATTGAGCGTCTTTCCACGCTCATGGAGGAGCGGAAAGTGTATCGGGAACCGAGCCTGAACCTTAATCGCCTTGCCCGAAAGGTTGTCGCCCCAGAACGTCAAGTTTCTCAAGCGATCAATCAGGCAACCGGCATGAATGTCTCGCAATATGTGAACGGATATCGTATTGCTGAAGCTTGCCAGCTCCTAGAATCCACAAACAAATCGGTAACTGAGATCTTGCTGGATGTGGGTTTTCAGACCAAGTCGAACTTTCATCGCGAGTTCCGACGCATCACTGACATGCCGCCGCAAATGTGGCGTTCGCGAGCGAACGTGGTTGCCGCTGAAGCGTGAATCAAGAACTATGGAACGAATAATTGAATCTTTTGCCGCTCTAAATTGCCTAAAGCCAACCTTATGTTGCTCGAGCATCCGGCTGCTGTTTTCAACTTAGCAGCCGGGCACGGAGATTTTTGCATTTTCCATTTCAGCTGACCATCAACGGCGCAATTTGACCATGCCCCAGCAGACCCGCGCGTCTTCTTTTAGATCTGGATAGGGAAGTCCTGTTTCCTGAAACTATTGAAACGCGTAAATCAAATGTGTTTCGGAAAATAGGCCGCCAAAAGCCTTTTATCTCCGCCAAAAAAAAA
>NZ_LMCI01000008.1:57276-288294 GCF_001623145.1 Pseudovibrio sp. W64
TTATTGCGATCAAAGACAAACTTGGGGGGAAGAATAACGGCGATTTTCATAAGTTCTGCTGTTCCGTTGAGTCGTTTGACACCTTTAGTTTTAAGAGTGGCAAAGACCAAGTTGTTAGCACAGGATATTGCAGATTTTGCTTATTAAAACAACCGACATCCTCAGAGTATGGGTAAAAAATGAACGTAGAATCTGGACACAATGATAAAGCATATTAATAGAGCTTTCGGGCGGAGTTATCCAAGAATAGATCTTCTATCTTGTGATATGACCCTGCCAAGCATTGGGTCGAAAATGAAGTTTTCTTGGTTTACTAAAGAACCGCTCATTGAAAGCATCAAAGATCAGGAAGGAGATAGTCCAACAGAAAGTGTTCGTCGCAGGCATGGATGTTTCTAACACACTCACTATTTTAGAAGTGAAAAATACAAGCAATCTCGTCGATCTTTAGCTGCAGCGCTTTTCTTTCTCTTATTCCAGTTATTACGAAAAGGCTGACAACCACCCAATCCATGCCAAGCTCCCCAGCATAACCAGGCGTAAAGGGAACATGACATATTACTTCGTGGGAGGGAGACAATTTGGTATTGTTGCAATAGCAATATTTCGCATAATTACTATTATGAAACCTTAATTTTGCACTTCAAATCTCGCGTGTCCCCCTTACCCAAAGCAGTGAGTTTATTGTTAGGAGGGCGATGAAGGTGGTGAAGAGGAGGGTGGGGTTGTTTTGTTCTAGGAGGATTCCGGTGAGGAAGAGGCCTAGGGGGACGCCGGTGTAGCGCAGGGAGGAGAAGGCGGAGAAGACTATGCCGCGTTTGTCTTCTGGGACGAGCTTTTGAAGCACAGTCGCATCCACGACGCTACCAACGCCCAAGTTCACACCATACACAAACATTCCCAGTGAAATGACGATTGCTGGGGTCTCGACATTGCCGCTTGTCCAATCCGTACTGAACATCCAGAGCAGCAAGGCTAGGCCGAGTGCTTGTCCGATGGGTGTGAGTTGCAGGAGCCGGAGTGAGGATACTCGGTGGCCCAGGAACGTGTAGGCCAGTGTTGTGAGTGTGGTTCCGCAGGCAAAGCATGTGAGCCAGATTCCAAGCCAGACTGCTTGCTTGTCATTCGAATTTGCCAGAACTGGCAAGGTCAATGACAGCAAGGAGACTGCTACTGTATTGATGATCAAGTCATAAAGGCCAAGCTTTAAAATGCCCGGTGTTGACAGCATCCACTTCCAGACTTCTTTTGTTGGCTGTCTATCTGTATTTGCTGCGTCTTGCTGACGAGTGGCCTTGATGCCTAAAGATACGATCATAAGCGCCATCAGGAAACTCAGTGAGTCTAAAATCAAGACAGTGGTCGCGCCAAAGGCCGCGATCAGAATACCAGCCATCGATGGGGTTAGAAGGTCAGCCACAGTCTCAAGAAGCGAGTTCATTCCGTTCACCCGTTCGCGAGGCAAGCCTTCCCGATCAATCAACGCCGGGATCATGACGCTTTTTGCGGTTTGTCCGGGGACATCGATGACCTGCGAGAGGAAGACGAGAAATCCAAGGAGAGCAAGATCCAGCAGATCAACAGCGTATAGCAGTGGTATCAAAAGTACGGCGAAGGCGTTCACAGTATCGCAGAAAATACTGGTGGTTCTGGCAGAGAACTTGTCGATCAACGGCCCGCTGAAGAGACCGACAACGATGTTTGGAAGCTGTCCGGCAATGGCGATTGTTGCAGTGATGACAGCGTTGCCCGTCAGGTCATAGACAAACCACGGTATTGCGATGGCAGACAGGCCATTCCCCAACAAAGACAAAAAGTTGGCTGAAAACAGGAGGCTGATCTGTCCCCATTTAGCCTTTAAGGTAGTATCAGACAAAACAACCCCACTCCGCGAAATGCAGCATAAATTCAATGGCTTGAGTGCGCGCAATCATGGCTATCGGAAACAAGTTCAAATATCATTCTTATCTTATACTGATAAAAGCGAGTACTTGGGAGTGCAACTCAAAGTCGGTCATTTATTCGTTGAGGGCCTGCGGGCATGACACCATGTGCATATCGCAGGAACTTTGGCGGGTGTCATGAAATGTTACGCGGACAAGGTCTTTGTCATGAGAAAGTTTGTGAGCGTGACTCCTCGAATAACGGGTGCTTGCTCGCGCTCAACTTGCCAGCCTTGGTGAAGGAAGAAAGCTTTTGCAGCCACGCTAATATCTGCTGAAAGGGTCGAGATGTTGCGCTGTTCTGCCCAGTTCTGCAGCTGATCATATATGGCGGTGCCGACACCTTGGCGGGTGTGGTAGGGGCTGGTGAATGCGAACTCGATGTAACCTTTTGCATCGATGGTCATGAAACCGACTATTGACTTGTCTTTGACAGCAACAAAGCCAGTCATATCGTGGAGTTTGGCAGACCAACGCTCTGGTGCGGGTGCAGGCCCAGCCCATGCGGCGAGCTGCTCCTCGGAGTAATGCTCCTTTGCTCCGATCGTGACGGCCTCATAAAACACGCGTGCGCAGTCTGGGGCATCTGAATTCTTCAGTGGGCGGATCTCTACAGGCATTGGTGGCTTTCACTCAGCTGGGTTTGGAGGCAGCCTCTTGCCACAAACTCTGACAAGGTGAAAGAGGATTGAGCGACCAAATCCTCCATCTTCTGATTTAGTTTATCTCACTGCTGAATGATCGCGTTTTGCCATTCCTGGAGGAAGTGTTGCCGTTTCAGGTTGTCTTGATAAACCAACAGACCTGGTCCAAGGCGGATGGCTCGCAGGGATAAGTTTGGGGCAATCTCGTTGCGGTTGAGTTTTGGATAGGGGTAGTAGTCAGCCCCCTCCTCGCTCCAGGATGCAGTGATCAGATGATCTATGAAGGCGCCCGCGATTTCGGGTTGTTCGGCCCCCGCTGGAATGATGGCAGAGCGCAGCATAAGTGTTGTGAAGTCTTCCAGTTCGAGAATGCCGATATCAGGATCACTGGCGGCCCGTGCAGAGGCGTAGGAGCCGAGCACGTTGTAGGCAATTGCCAGATTGCCCTTTGTGATGTCAGAAATCATATCAGCGGAGCAGCAGTAGAGACGGGCGTTCAGAGAGCCCATTACCTCGTTTAGACGCCAGAAAGTGTCTGATGTGCGGGCATCTTGCGTGGCAAACAGAAAGCCAAGGCCGCTCTGACGGATGTCATAGGTGCCGACTTTGTCGAGGAAGCGTTCTGGATGGTTGCGCAGAGTTGAAATCAGATTTTGCCGTGATGTTGGTACTTCCAATCCTGCAAAGGCGGATTTGGAATAGACCACCGAAGCTGGTTCCTGCGTGAAGGCGAATACATGATTGCGCCAGCGGGCCCAGTCCGGCATCAAACCGGCGACTGAGGAGTTGTGCGGTAGGGTGAACCCGTCGTTCGCCAGCTTCACCTGCAGGTCCATGGCAGATGAAATGGCAACGTCAAAAACCTGCTTCTCATCATAAAGAGCTGTCATCAACTCTGTGCTGCTGACAACAGTGTAGTCTATAGAAACACTCGGATATTTGCGTTGAAACGCTACCACCATGGGCGAGAAAATGTCGATGTCTGAGTTGGAGATAATACGAAGGTTCGCGCCCTCTTGCGGAGCGGGAAACACTTTGTGCTGTTCAATCTCGTAGGCACTTGCGGAAACCAATGAGGCCAGCAACACGATCAGCACTGAGGGAAATAGAAGGATACGCATGCGCCTCTGACATTTTTTCTGTTCGAAAGTTTCAGGTGCCCGCCATGAGCTTGTGTCACCTCTTCGGCGATTGTGAGCCCAAGCCCGGAACCGACTGTGTCTTCGGCGTTTTTGCCGCGTGAGAACCGTTCCGTCAACTGGTCTATGTCTTCCGGAGCAAAGCCCGGGCCTTGGTCATAAACCGATAACACAACCCAGTTGTCTTCGGAGGTAACGATAACCTGTACGTCCTCGCCTTGCGGGGCGTACTTGATCGCATTGTCCAAAATGTTGCTCAACGCATTTTGGATAAGGATCGCATCTCCGGAGATCAGCGGGGGTTCCTCACCATGCGAGCTCAGGGTTTTGTCTTGCATCTCTGCCAGTGGACGCAGCCGTTCAAGAGTTTCCTCTGCCAGATCCAGTAGGTTGATGTCCTTGACCTCCAGATGATCGGTACGGAAGGACACCATGGCGTGATCCAGCAACTGGCCTGCCGCGCGTGAGCTCTCATCAATGGCCCGGATCATCTCTTTCAAAGCCGCTCTGTTTTCTGGTCGCTCCACGCGGCGCAAGGCAATTTCCGCTTGTGTTCGCAGCACTGCAAGCGGCGTGCGGATGCGGTGAGCAGCTTCTGCGATGAACTCTTCGGAGCGCGTGAGTGACTTCTTAAGCCGTGCCATGAACCGGTTGAGCGCCACCACAAGCGGTGCCATCTCACCCGGCACTGGGGCTTGTACTGCCCTCAGATCCTGCGGCCCTCTTTTAGAAACCGAGTTCGCCAGTGTCTGCACAGGGCGCACGGCAGATTGAGCTGTCAGAACACCCAGCACGGCAGCTGCAATAAAGAACCCGAAACCCAGATAGGCAGCATTCGCAGAGATGCGCTCCAAGGTTTCTCGTTGGCGCTTCAGTGTTTGAGCCACAGACACGGTGACTTCAACAGGGCCGGATGCGTTGGAAAGACGGCGTGTGGCGGAGACCATACGAATGCTTTCACCCAGATAATGAGAGGTGATGAACCGATGGCTGTCCTGCCCTTTTGATGCTTTGGCAATGGGCAAGCTTTCATATCCGGTGAGGTACTTTCCATTGACGACAACGCGGTAAAACACGCGGTCATCACTCACATTGCCAAGCATGGAGAGTGCGGAATAGGGAATGTCGACAGTCACCTCCCCGCTCTGAATTGCTGCACTGTCCAAAATGGAGGTTGCGGAGGCTGACAGAATGTTGTCCTGAGACTCTTCTGCGACCTGCTTGGCATAGGTCATCACCATCACAAACAGCAGGGCTGCAAGCACGGCAGCGATGCCGAGGAGCTGTAGGGTCAGGCGGCGGCGGATCGAACCGGATATGTTGGCACCAGAGTTCATGTCAGGCTTAACCGATACCCCAGTCCACGCACGGTGATAATCTGGACTGAGGAAGATGAAATATGCCTGCGCAAACGGGCGACATAGACCTCGATGGCATTTTCTGAGACGTCTTCGTCGTAAGAAAATAATCTGTCTACAAGCTTTGTTTTTGAGAAAATAACGTCTGGAGCGCCGAAAAATATCTCCAAAAGACGCAGCTCTTTGTTACGCAGGCTTACTGTTTTGCTGCCAATTTTGAGTGTGCCAGCCAGTGAATCAAACACCAGATCACCGAATCGCTTGGCATTTGTCACTCCGCCGGATCTCCGCCGTATGACAGCACGGCATCTTGCCTCTAACTCTGAGAAATCAAAGGGTTTTGTGATGTAATCATCAGCCCCGAGATCGAGCACCCCTACTCTGTCTGAGACCTCTGAACGTGCTGTCAAAACGATCACCGGAGTGTCATCCTGGCGGCCTCGATGTTCATTTAGGAAATCTCGCCCATCGCCATCCGGAAGCATGATGTCGAGCAAAATCATGTCGTAATCTGCTGTCGAGATGTAATCCTCGGCAGTAGAAATTTCAGCAGCGTGATCAACGACATGACCATCCAGTGTCAATCTTTCGACAATGGATGTCGCCAGCTTAGCGTTATCTTCAACGAGAAGAAATCTCATCTTTTGCTTCCCCAAAAAATCAAGGAGGTGACAGGTTTGTGTCAGGTTTCCGTGTTTTCACGTAAGTCATGGGTGACAAATGCTGCCCTTGTCAAATGGGAGGACACAATGAGTTTTATTCGGGCGCGCCGCGTGGTTGCGGCAGCGGCTTTGGCTGCGATGACATTTTCCATGCCAACGGCTTCAATTGCGGAGCCTGTGGTTGATAGCATTCACTTCCTCATTCCAGGTGGTGCTGGCGGTGGCTGGGACGGCACTGCACGCGGCACAGGCGAAGCACTGACCAAGTCCGGCCTTGCAGGCACGGCCTCTTTTGAAAACATGTCCGGTGGCGGCGGCGGTAAGGCCATTGGGTATCTCATCGAGAACGCAGCAAGCCAGCACGGCACGTTGATGGTGAATTCTACGCCAATCGTGATCCGCTCACTGACTGGCGTATTCCCACACAACTTCCGTGATCTGACACTGGTTGCCGGCACCATTGGTGATTATGCAGCCATCGTGGTGGGCAAGGACAGCCCAATCAACTCCATGAGTGATCTGCTGGCAGCCTACAAAGCTGACAAGCGCGGCACTGCAATTGGTGGTGGTTCTGTCCCAGGCGGCATGGATCACCTTGTTGCAGCCATGGTGATGGAAGCAGCTGGCGAAGATGCGACCATGGTGAAGTACATTCCGTATGATGCGGGTGGTAAGGCTATGGCGGCGCTGCTTTCAGGCGAAATCTCTGCACTTTCTACCGGCTTCTCCGAGGCGATTGATCTTGCCAATGCGGGTGAAGTGAAAATCATCGGTGTGACTGCTGATGAGCGCGTTGCAGCCTACAAAGATGCGCCAACCATGAAGGAACAGGGCATCGACACCACGTTCGTCAACTGGCGTGGTTTCTTCGGTGCACCGGGCCTGCCAGAGGCACAGGTGGCTGCCTATCAGGAAGCTCTTGCGAAGATGTACGACACCCCTGAGTGGGAAGAAGTGCGGGCACGCAATGGCTGGGTCAACATCCATAACTCTGGTGAAGACTTCCACGCGTTCCTTGAAGGTCAGGAAAAGGCCATCGGAGATCTCATGAAGAAGCTGGGCTTCCTCTAAATCAATAAGAATAAATGGATGCGCTCTTGGCAGCGCATCCACTTGTCACGCCAACGGGAGGGGATGATGGCACTGGACCGATGGATTGCACTTGTCATTCTGGCAGTGAGTTTAAGCTACGGATACACCGCGTTTTTTCTGATGGACGCTGGTTTGCCACCGTTTATGCGGTTTAACCCAATCTGGCCGAGCACGTTTCCAAAAGTCATTGCGGTGCTGGCCGCAATCACAAGCCTCGCCATTTTGCTCGGGTTTGAGAAAAAGCCTGCAGATTCAGATGCAGACGAGATCGATTTCAGCAGATTTTGGGACTACAACATTGGTCAGGCCGTGTTCCTGCTGGTTCTGATGGCGGGCTACGCTCTGTTGCTTCGTCCTGCTGGCTTCCTGCTCTCCACACTGCTCTTTCTGGTGATCTCTGCAGCTCTGCTTGGAGAGCGGCGTTTTATGATCCTTGTGCCCGTTGCAGCTGTTGCCGCTGGTGGTGTCTGGTATCTGGTTCAGCAAACACTGGGAATTTATCTCAGTCCTCTTCCAACATTCTTAAATTAGGAGGCCACGATGTTAGACGGTATTTGGGTTGGCCTCTCGACGGCTTTCTCGTTTTCTAATCTTTTAATGGTGATCGGTGGCTGTCTGATCGGCACGTTCATCGGCATGTTGCCGGGTCTTGGACCCATGTCCATCATCGCCATCATGATCCCTGTGGCGATCTCTATCGGTGATCCTTCCGCAGCCTTGATCCTGCTCGCTGGTGTTTATTACGGCGCGATCTTTGGGGGCTCCACGTCCTCAATCCTCATCAACGCACCGGGCGTGGCATCCACTGTTGCAACAAGCTTCGATGGATACCCTTTGGCTCGCCAGGGCAAGGCAGGCAAAGCGCTGACAGTTGCGGCGATTGCTTCTTTCGCAGGTGGCAGCATCGGCGCAATCCTGCTGATGATTTTTGCACCTGCGCTCGCATCCGTGGCGCTGCTCTTCCACTCTGCTGAATACTTCGCATTGATGGTGGTCGGCCTTTCCGCAATCGCCGCTTTCGCGGGCAGCGGACAGGTGGGCAAAGCCCTGCTCATGACACTGGTAGGTCTGATGATGGCAACCGTTGGAGAAGGGGCATTGTTCAACCAACCACGCTTCACCATGGGTATTCTGGATCTGCAATCGGGCTTCGGTTTCATCACGCTGGCCATGGCCATGTTCGCCTTGCCTGAAGCGCTGTTCCTCGTGTTAGATCCATCCCGTTCCAATTCTGGTGGAAGTAGCGGCGACATCAAGGACCTGCGCATCACAAAGGCAGAGGCCAAGAAAATTGCGCCGGTAATTGGTCGCCAATCTATTCAAGGGTTCCTGATTGGGGTTCTTCCGGGAGCTGGCGCAACAATCGCCTCCTTCCTCGGCTATGCAGTGGAACGCAACATCGCGCCGAAAGAAGAACAGGCTGAGTTCGGTAAAGGTTCTGTCAAAGGTCTTGCTGCTCCAGAATCTGCGAACAACGCGGCATGTACTGGTTCCTTTGTTCCTCTGCTGACACTCGGCATTCCGGGATCCGGGACAACGGCGATCCTGCTCGGTGCCCTGATCGCTTTGAACGTTTCACCGGGGCCACGCCTGATGATCGATCAGCCAGAGATTTTCTGGTCCGTGATCATCTCCATGTATGTGGGCAATGTGATCCTGCTGATCCTGAACCTGCCACTCATCCCATACATCGCCAAAGTGCTGGCTGTGCCGCGCAACTACCTCATTCCGTTCATTCTGTTCTTCACCCTCATGGGTGCCTATATTGGACAGAACAATGCAACGGAACTGCTGATGCTTGTGGGCTTTGGGGTATGTGCAACGCTCCTGCGCTTTGCCAACTATCCGCTCGCGCCACTACTGATTGGCTTCATTCTGGGCAGCATGCTGGAAGATAATTTCTCCCGGTCTATGCAGCTTTATGATGGGATTAGCTTTATCATGGAACGCCCGATGACCATGGGCCTGCTGGCTCTGGCTGTTATTCTGGTCGTTTTGCCAACCATCCGTGCCCGTCGTGTGCGCAAGCAGGAATTGGAAGCCGCTGAAAGCGACTGATCAAACCGCAGCTGGGAAACTGAGTTTTGGCACTTGAGAAGAAAGACTGGTCCAATCTGTCCATTACGCTTGCCATTGCAGGCGCGGGGGCTGGTCTTTTTTCCCTCCTCGGGTTCCCGGCAGCACCCCTCACTGGCTCAGCTCTTGCCGTCTCGCTCGGTGGCTTGCTGGGTGCTCCCGTCACTGTTCCGCTCTGGCTGCGCACGCTCTGCTTCATTGTTCTGGGTACGAGCATTGGCTCTGGTGTGTCGCCTGCCGTTATCGATGCCGCGATTACATGGCCTGCGAGCTTCTTGGTACTGGGGATCAGTCTTATCCTGAGCATGCTGATCAGCCGTGCGATCTTGGTACGGTTTTTCGGGTTTGATGCCTATAACGCCTCACTTGCATCTTCACCGGGGCACTTGAGCTACATCCTCAGCATGGCGGCAGACAGCAAAGCGGACGTCACCCGCATCGGGCTTGCACAAAGCACGCGGGTATTGTTCCTCACCATCTGTGTTCCCCTCTTTGTCTCGCTGCTTTTTGAGGAAACAGGCGCTTCTTTCCTGCCTGCACAAAACATCAGCGTGCTCTCAGCTGTCTATCTGTTGCTCGGGGCAGCTGTCGTTGGAACCATCTTCTTAAAGATGAAACTCCCCGCCGCCTATCTACTCGGTGGGATGCTGGTGTCGTCTCTGGGGCACGTAAGCGCACTCACACCTGGCAAGATGCCAGACTGGGCAACGCTCAGCTCATTTCTGGTGATGGGAGCTTTGATTGGAACCCGCTTCAAAGGTGTCAGTCTTGACCTTTTCGCCAAAGCCATAGGCGCGGGCGTTGTGGTTACGCTCATCACTGTTGGTATGGCAATCCTCGGGGTTGTGCTGGTGATGCCACTGGTTGGACTGGACCCAAGCCTGTTGTTCGTCGCGTTCGCTCCCGGCGGTGTTGAAGCTATGGCCGCCATCGCCGTGCAAAGCGGTCTCGACCCCACCTTCGTCGCCGCCCACCACGTCTTCCGCCTGCTGTTGCTGACCTTTGTTGTGCCTTTGATGTTGAGGCGCTCAAAGACCGCACTCCCCGCAAAAGGTCAGCCGTGAATCTACGTAGCATATGAGCTGAAAAGTGCATTACGAATAGGTTAGGCGGAAGTATTTTCCTTAAATTCGATCAAAGCTCAAAAATTTCCCTTATTCATGAAGGTATATCAGTTGGCTCAAGAGATTAATTCTCAAGGCAATCTGATAGCCTCGCGGAATAAAAATATTCCAATGAAACCGACGGGGAGTTTAATGAGCGCAGCTTCACTGGATACTTTGGGTACGCTGGAAAGCCGAGTGCGATGGCTTGCCTCCTGGACCATTCACAATGCCAACCATCTCCGCGGTTCTGACGTTGGCGATGTGAAAGTTGGCGGCCATCAGGCGTCTTGTGCCTCTATCAGCACCATTATGACTGCGCTCTACTTCCATACTCTGAGCCCTCAGGACCGGGTGGCGGTGAAGCCGCATGCCGGGCCTATCTTCCACGCGATCCAGTATCTGGCCGGGAACCAGTCGCTGGAGAAGCTGCAGAACTTCCGTGGTTTCCATGGCGCTCAATCTTACCCCTCTCGCACCAAGGATATTGATGACGTTGATTTTTCAACTGGCTCTGTTGGCCTTGGGGTCGCCCAGACGCTGTTTTCGTCACTGGTGCAAGACTATGTGAAGGCGCATGGCGGGCTTAACAAAGCGCCGGAAGGTCGTATGATCTCGCTGGTTGGCGATGCGGAGATGGATGAGGGGAACATCTACGAGGCACTGCTGGAAGGCTGGAAACATGGCCTGCGCAATTGCTGGTGGATCGTGGATTATAACCGCCAGTCATTGGATGCAGTGATCCGCGAAGGCCTTTGGGAGAAGTTTGAGAGCATCTTCCGCAATTTCGGCTGGGAAGTCGTCACGCTCAAATACGGGAGCCTACAGGAAGAAGCCTTCAAAGAACCAGGTGGCAGCAAACTGCGCGATTGGATCGATCTGTGCCCCAATCAGCTTTACTGCGCCCTGGCCTATCAAGGCGGCGCAGCATGGCGTAAGCGACTGCTGGATGATTTGGGAGATCAGGGCGAGGTCAATGAGCTGATCAATCGGCGCAGTGATGCAGAGCTGTCCAAGCTCATGTGCAATCTGGGAGGTCATGATTTGCCGTCCCTGATTGAGGCATTTGAGAGTGCCAAGACCCATGATCGCCCTGTCTTGTTCCTGTGCTACACCGTGAAAGGCTTTGGCTTGCCGCTGGCAGGGCACAAAGATAATCATGCAGGCCTGATGACCTCCAGGCAGATGGAAGAATACCGCAAGCTGGAAGGCATTCGCGAAGGGCATGAGTGGGACAAGTGGGAAAGCACATCTGACCCTCAAAACCTTCAGACTTTCGTGACCGAAGCACCGTTCTTCTCAAAAGGCAGCCGTCGCTATTCTGCGAAAACGGTGCCTGTACCAGCAAAATTGCCGGCACCCAATGCAGCAGAAAAGATGCTTTCCACGCAGATGGGGTTCGGTCAGATTCTGCATGAAATTTCCAAGCAAGATGAGGAGCTTGCTAAGCACATTGTGACCACTGCGCCAGACGTGACGGTCTCCACCAATCTTGGCCCATGGGTCAACCAGCGGGGATTGTTTGCCAAGGAAGAACTGGCGGATACATTTAAAGCAGAACGGATTCCGTCTACCTTCAAATGGGCGTTTTCTCCGCAAGGCCAGCATATCGAGCTGGGCATTGCAGAATCCAACCTGTTCCTCCTCCTTTCTGCACTTGGGCTGTCTCACAGCATCAACGGTCAGCGCTTGCTGCCCATTGGCACAGTTTATGATCCGTTCATTCTTCGTGCGGCTGACCAGCTTAACTACGCCTGTTATCAGGATGCCCGCTTCATGTTGGTGGCAACTCCATCCGGTGTGACATTGGCACCGGAAGGTGGGGCACACCAGTCCATCAGCACGCCGTTGATTGGCATGGCTCAGGATGGGCTTGCCGCGTTTGAGCCTGCCTTCGTAGATGAGCTGGCAACCATCATGCGCTTTGGGTTCGACTACATGCAGCGCGATGGAGAGGGAGACCCTGATGAGCGCACATGGTTGCGGGATCAGACAGGAGGTTCCATCTACCTGCGCCTGTCCACCCGCCCGCTGGAGCAGCCTCAACGGACGATCTCACCTGAAGATGAACAGGACATTGTCGATGGCGCCTATTGGCTGCGCAAGCCGGGACCAAATGCGGAAGTTGTAATCGCATACACGGGTGCCGTCGCACCGGAGGCAATCAACGCTGTTGGGATGATGGCGGAAGACCGCCGTGATGTTGGTCTGCTGGCAATCACGTCTGCCGACCGCCTCAATGCAGGGTGGACAGCTGCACAGCGGGCTCGGGACCGTGGGGCAATGCATGCGCGCAGCCACATTGAGCGCTTGTTTGATGATGTGCCGGACAATTGCTCACTCATTACAGTGCTGGATGGACACCCCGCTACTCTTGCATGGCTCGGTGCGGTGAAAGGCAACACAATCCGCACTCTTGGTGTGGAGCACTTTGGTCAGACTGGCACCATTGCCGATCTTTATGCTCATTACGGCATCGACACCCAATCCATTTTGCGGGCGGCTGAAACGATTTCGACAGGTGGCAAGATTCGCTACATCAAGGCGGGCTAGACTTGCAGGCGGAAGCGGTGTGTGGTGCATTGCTTCTGCCGTTTTACTGTTCAATTTCGTTCTTATTGAACTCATGCCTGCTGCAAGGACTTCGCTGTGACCTCTGATCTTTCCCAGTACACGCTTGGCTATGACATCCCTGCCCTACCGGGAATGAAGCTGGATGATGTGCAAACGCCTGCTTTGATTGTTGATCTTGATGCCTTTGATCATAACCTGCTGAAAATGCGTGATGAGATTGCCAAGTATGGTGTTCGCCATCGCGCTCACTGCAAAATGCATAAGTCTGCTGAAGTTGCAAAACTACAGATAGAGCGAGGCAATGCTTGCGGCGTGTGCTGCCAAAAGGCGAGCGAAGCAGAGGCTCTGGCGAGAGCAGGCCTCGCTGACATTATGGTGTCCAACGAGGTTTGTGATCCCTACAAGATTGATCGTTTGGCACAGCTTCCCAAGCTTGGTGCACGTATACTAGTCTGCACGGACAATCTGGCTAATATTGCAGATCTCTCTCAAGCCGCAGTCAAACACGCAACACAGCTGGAAGTTCTGGTGGAACTGGATTGTGGTGGTGCCCGGTGCGGCGTGGCAGATAGCGCTGCTGTGTTGGAGCTGGCAACTGCAATCATCGCAGCAGCCAACTTACGGTTTGCGGGCATTCAGTCTTATCAGGGCGCTGCACAACATGCCTATGATTATGCTGATCGAAAAGCGCTGCTGGATACGGCAATCACGATCACCAAGGATGCTGTAGACCTGCTGGAAAGCAAAGAGATCCACTGTGATATCGTTGGCGGCGCAGGGAGTGGCTCATACCCGTTTGAAGCAGCCTCCGGTGTGTTCAACGAGTTGCAATGCGGGTCCTATCTCTTCATGGATGCGGACTACCGCAAAGTGAAAGACAAAGATGGCAAGCACTTACCTGCTTTTGAGCATGCCCTGTTCCTGCTGACTTCGATCATGTCCACTGACATCGATGGGCAAGCCGTTTGCGATGCAGGGCTGAAGGCACACAGCATCGATTCCGGGCTGCCGACTGTGTTTGAGAGACCTGACCTGCAAAGTCTTGATTATTCAGATGAGCATGGCGTCCTGAAGGATCCGCAAAACTCGTTGAAGATCAACGATAAGATCAAGCTCGTTCCTGGGCATTGCGACCCGACCTGTAACCTGCATGACTGGTATGTGGGTGTACGTGACGGTGTCGTGGAAACGCTTTGGCAGGTGACAGCCCGTGGTAAGTTTTACTAGGCGTGCAGAACCTTGGTTTGACAGCAACATCCATCCTCTGTAGGTTACGCGGCAAGGGATCAGGCCCCTGCCGCTCGCAGAGCAATGCTCATGGTGAAGCCTGAAACAAAAGATGCGACTTCAGCCCAGACAAGCGGGTTGGTGGCAATGCGAGCTCCATCAAGTTGATCCCGCATAGTTTGAGGCTATGAAATGAACGGATCTCTTCCTTCCCTTTCCGCGTTAAAAACGCAAGCGAAGCAATTGCGTGCTGCGCTGGAAAAGCGTGGCGAAACAATTTCGCACTCCCAGACACTGGAGCTTATTGCTCGCCAACAAGGCTATAAGGACTGGAACACCCTTTATGCTGCCGTTGGTAACCGTCCACCTGTGTCGTTTCTGCGGCCAGGTGACAGGGTTGCCGGCAAGTATCTTGGACGGCGGTTTGCTGCCGAGGTTCTTGGTGTTCAAAGCTCCGTCGCGGCCCACCGGGTGCGGCTGACACTGCACTTTGATGAGCCAGTTGATGTGGTGAGTTTCAAGAGCTTTTCTGCGTATCGTCAACGAGTGACCTGCACCGTAAATGCGGATGGCATGACCAGTGAAAAGACCTCTGATGGTGAACCGCACATGGTTCTAACAGGGCTCTGATCTTACCTTACAAAAGAACCGGGAGACGTGGCGTCTCCCGGTTTCCCAGTGGACACAACCACCCTGTGCATCAATGCGATCTCAACCGCAAAATGCTTGGCGAGGTGAAACTGTTGCTTGAATATATGTGCTCAATTAAACTATACTGTGATACTCATATTTAAATTGCTGGCGGTGTGATACAATCGCTAGATGCACGAAAGAGGCGCTGGCCATGGATGTTGGGGCAAATGATGTTTATCTGGAACGCCAACCGGAACGACTGGTTCTGGAAGGGTATCGCCGCTGGTCATCCGGCTTCGAGACAGGTTCCATCACGCCCTGGGAAATGGCATGGGACCTTTATAGTGAAGTTCTCGGGCATCAAAATGCCGGAGTAGCGCTCGCCAGTCTGTCTCAATACGTACGTACACTAAAGCGCTGCGCAGCCTGCCCGTTACGCTCCTACCCTTATGATTCTCAGCACCTTTGTGTCGAAGAATGCCTGACCATGGGACTGATTGCAGGCTTGCAACATGATGTCGACACCGTTGAACTGTGCCTGCAGCACATTACCTGTCCGCAAAGATGCGAAGAAGTAGAACAGGCCGCTGCGAACTTCGCCGAGACCCTCAAATCCCTCGGTCAGGTCATGCTGCCTGTACCGTCTCATGTGCTGACTGATATTCTGAAAAAGAGCTCAGGCGGAAGCATGCATTAGGCTTGAACTAGAAAGCGTTTCTTAAAATATTGTGCGGCTCGTGTTTGTGAGCTGAAGCCTTCAGATTGATTTTATTACCAATTGCAATGGACGAGTCTTCGTCCGTGCAGACCAATCTCTACTATAATTCCCTCCAAATCAGCCGCTTCCTACCACTTTAATATATCCGTCGCAGCTCTCTGATATCTCACAGCATTCCCTCTGGGTGCGCTGCGATAAATCAGTGGTTGTACACAGTAGGTATTTACAAGCGCAGATTCCTGTTTCTAAAATTGGTCTGACGTCTGATGGCAGACGAAATCAAATAGACATCTGTGCGGAGCCTAATGTGCCAAGCCCATCCAATAATAAAATTCGGCCAATCAAGACCGAGGACAGAAGCGACGCAATTCTGCAGTCGCTGACAGATTTCATCGTGGAGGAAGGCTTGCAGCCCGGTGATAGATTGCCCACGGAACGAGAGCTGATGAACGGCCTGAAGGTTGGCCGCTCGTCCATTCGTGAGGTGATCCGCCATTTGCAAGCGTTGGGGATCGTGGAGATCCGTCGTGGGTCGGGGACATACTTGAAGCGCCCGCTCTCCGAGAAAACCGTTTACCTGCCGCTGTCCATTGCAACCAAGCGCGATGGCCTGTTGCAAACGCTGGAAGTGCGCCGGGCGCTTGAAGTTGAAGCCTCTATTCTGGCAGCCAAGCGGGCGACACCGGAAGAGATTGACGAGATGCGCACCAAGTTAGAGCACATGGAGTCGGTCCATCACCTCAATGGGACGGCTGGCCCGGAAGACCTTGAGTTTCACCTGTCTATTTACCGCGCTGCAGGCAATCCACTGTTTGAGCAATTGTTGCAGCAGATGCGGGAATCTTTTGAGAGCTTTTTTGATATGCCGTTCGACCGCAAAGATTTTGCCGGGCGGTCTTTTCCATTTCACCGACAATTATTTGACGCCATTGCCGCTGGAGACACGGAGATGGCCCGCAAACATACCTTGGAAATTTTGAGCGTGGTTGAAGAAGATATTGTGCAAATGGCACAGGAAACGGACGCAGTATGATCGACCTGTGGGGGGAGGACACAGCAACAATCGTGGCGCATGATGAAACATCCTTTGCGGATGCAGTCGTGCCACCGATTTTTCAAAACTCGCTTTTCACGTTCTCTTCCTATCAGGAGATGTGTGAAACCTTCGCGGGTAAGATCAACCGCCCGGTTTATACGCGCGGGATCAACCCAACCGTCCGTGCTTTTGAGGAGAAGATTGCCAAGCTGGAGGGTGCTGAAGATGCACTGGCGCTTTCCAGTGGTATGGCCGCTATTTCATCCGCAATCCTGTCTGTGGTGAAGCCCGGTGACCGGATCCTGTCCGTCAAACATGTTTATCCGGACACTTTCCGTTTCTTTGAAATCTTCCTGCGCAAGTTTGGTGTGAGCGTTGATTACATCGATGGCGGCAATCTGGCGACGGTTGAAGCTGCCTTGCCCGGGCATACTCTGTTTTATCTGGAAAGTCCGACCAGCTGGATCATGGAGGCCCATGATGTGAAAGCGTTGTGCGCGCGGGCCAGGGAAGCCGGTGTCACAACGATCATCGATAACAGCTGGGCTTCACCCATCTTCCAGAATCCGATCAAACTGGGCTGCGATATTGTGGTCCATTCAGCATCCAAGTACATCAGCGGCCACAGTGATGTGGTTGCGGGGGTGATCGCAACGTCTGCTGCGCGTGTGGCGCAAATCCGCGGGGAAGTGACCCAGTATCTGGGCAGCAAGATCGCACCGTTTGAGGCGTGGTTGTTGTTGCGCGGCCTGCGGACACTGCCAATCCGTATGAAAGCCCATGAGCAGGCTGGGATGGAGATTGCCAAGCGACTGGCGGAACATCCTCGCGTGAAAACTGTTTTTCATCCGGCGTTCCAGAATAAGGCCCATCCGGGTCTGCGTGGAACTTCCGGTCTCTTTTCAATTGAACTGGCAGACAATGTCAGCGTCGAAGCACTGTGTAATCACCTGAAAATTTTCAAAATGGGTGTGAGTTGGGGCGGGCATGAAAGCCTGATTTGCCCTGCGCAGGCCTCTCTCATTCAATCGGGAGGACCAAACTCAACCGCATTCTTTGGCGTGTCACCGCACGTCGTTCGCCTGAATGTTGGCCTTGAAGACCCTGAGGATCTCTGGGGGGACCTCGAAGAAGCGTTAGGGGCAGCATCAGAATAACATTGCTAGAGGAGAGGCAATTATGAGTTTGAAGAAATTATTGGCCGCAAGTCTTGTGGCAACAGCTATTGCAGGTCCGGCAGCTGCTGAAACCAATCTTCGACTGGTGGAAGTGATCACAAGCCCGGAACGTACCAAGGTTTTGCAGAGTATTGTTTCGCAGTTTGAAGCGGAAAACCCGGGCACCAATGTCGAAATCATCTCGTTGCCCTGGGGGCAGGCTTTCGAGAAATTCGCGACCATGGTTTCTGCTGGTCAGACACCGGATGTGGTTGAAATGCCAGACACATGGGCTGCGCTTTATGCCAATAACGGCGCTTTGGAAAGCCTTGAGCCCTACCTGAAGAGCTGGGATGGCACTGACAAGCTGAATGCCCGCACCATTGAGATGGCACGCAGTGGTTCCGGTACAGCTTACATGCTGCCCTACGGCTTCTATCTGCGCGCCATGTTCTACAACAAGAAGCTCTTCAAGGAAGCGGGTGTTGAAAAAACACCTGTGACATTGGATGACTTCCGTGATGCAGCTGAAAAAGTATCAGCTCTTCCAGGCAAGTACGGCTTCTGTCTGCGCGGTGGCTCTGGCGGTTTGAATGGCTGGGCCGTGTTTGGGGCAACAGCAGCTGGCACAGATCAGTTCTTCGATGAGGAAGGCAACAGCATCATGTCCACGGATGCGTGGATCAAGGGTGCACAGTTCATGGTGGACCTCTATCAGGATGGTCTTGCACCAAAAGACAGCCTGAACTGGGGCTTCAACGAGATCGTGGCAGGCTTCTACTCCGGCACATGTGCCATGCTTGATCAGGATCCGGATGCACTCATTGGCATTTCGCAGCGCATGGACCCGAATGATTTCGGTGTGACCACCATGCCAAAAGGTCCAAATGGCAAGGCCTACCCAACCATCGGGTATGCGGGCTGGTCCATGTTTGCTGACAGCGAAGACAAAGACGCCTCCTGGAAGCTGATTGCGAAGCTTCAAAGCCGTGATGCGAACCTTGAGTGGTCCAAGCGTGTGGGAACTCTGCCGATCTACAAAGATGCAGAAAGTGATCCACACTACAACACGCCGCAGTTTGCTGACTGGTTCGAAGAGCTGTCCGATCCGGACGTCCACCCGCTGACCATGCCAACACATCTTGAAGAATTTGCGTTCTTCAAAGATTCCATCTCCATCCGCACCAGTCAGGAGGCTCTGCTGGGGCGTAAGTCTGCGGAAGAGCTTGGCAAGGAGTGGGGGGAGTACCTCACAACAGCACAGAAAAAGTGGCTGGCTAAACAGTGATGACAGCTGCCACAGACCTTGGAACACACCCTGCCAGTCGGCAGGGTGTGACTTCCCGCAGATTCCTATCCCGATTTGAGCCCTACTTTTATGCTGCCCCTGCCATTGTGTTACTGGTGACTGTGATGATGGTGCCGCTGGTGGTTGGCCTTACCTACACAGTCAGAGACATCCGCATCCTCAATCCGTTCAGTGGCGGTTATGTGGGCTTTGCGCATTTTGAAGCGGTCTGGCACGACCAGAACTTCCATAATGCGCTTTACAATACCTTCTGGTGGACAGTCAGCTCACTGTTCTTTCAGTTCTTTCTGGGGTTAACGCTCGCTCTGCTGCTCAACCGCACTTTTCCGGGACGGCGTATCATCCAGTCGCTTGTTTTTCTGCCTTGGGCGGTGCCTGCATTCCTGTCTGGCCTCAACTGGGCGTGGATGTTCAATCCGGTCATCAGCCCCCTGCCCCAATGGCTGTTTGCGCTCGGCATCCTGAGCGAACCAACCAATATTCTCTCAGATCCTGACCTCGCCATGTGGGGACCGATCGTTGCCAACATCTGGTTCGGCATCCCATTTTTTGCGATCACTTTGCTGGCTGCGCTTCAATCCATTCCAGGTGAGATTTACGAGGCAGCATCCATCGATGGCGCGAGCCGCAAGCAACAGTTTGTCAGTATCACACTGCCGTTTCTGGCGCCGACCATTGCGATTACGCTGATGCTTCGCACCATCTGGATCGCGAACTTTGCGGATCTCATCATCGTCATGACCAATGGCGGACCGGCAGATTCAACGCAGATCGTCTCCAGTTACATCTTCACGCAGGCTTTCCGCCGTCTGGACTTTGGCTATGCCTCCGCAATCGCGGCTGTGCTGCTGGTTCTGTTGATGGCCTATGCCGTCTCCATCATCTTCATCAGGCGCAGTCTGCTGCGCGAAACCTGAGGCTCTGTTATGGCATACTATGCAAAATCAAAGGGCCAACGGGTGGTGGACTGGAGTGTCCATTACGGCCTACTCGCCTGCTATCTGTTCTTTGCGCTGTTTCCGCTTTTTTGGCTGTTCAAGGTCGCGGTGACACCGACTAAACTGCTTTACTCAGAGGGCATCCGCATGTGGCCCTCAGAAATGACGTGGACCAACTTCACACAGGTGATGACAGATACGGATTTTCCGCAGTTCTTTATCAACTCGGCTATCGTGTCAGGCTCAACCGCTTTCATTTCCACGCTGATTGCAGCGGCGGCAGGCTATTCATTCTCACGGTTTCATTATCGCGGTAAGGCAGTCATCATCGTGCTGATGCTGGTCACACAGATGTTCCCGCTGGTCATGCTGATTGCACCGATCTTCCGCATTCTCACGCCGCTGGGGCTGACGGACAGTCTGCTTGGACTTGTGGTGGTCTACACGGCCTTCAACGTTCCGTTTGCGACCTTTCTGATGCAGTCGTTTTTTGATGGCATTCCCAAAGACCTTGAAGAAGCAGCCATGATTGACGGCAATACCCGCTTTGGGGCGCTGGTGAAGATCATCTTCCCGCTTACCCTGCCGGGCATTGCAGCCACGCTTGGCTTTGTGTTCACCGCAGCGTGGAGCGAGCTGCTCTTTGCGCTCATGCTGGTCAGCAGTCCGGATGCAGTGACCTTCCCGGTTGGGTTGCTCACGTTCGTCTCCAAGTTCTCTGTCGATTTCGGGCAGATGATGGCAGCGGGCTTCCTGGCGCTCATTCCAGCGGCAATCTTCTTCTTCCTCATCCAGCGTTATCTGGTGCAGGGTCTTACCGCCGGTGCGGTCAAAGGATAACGAGGTACCCTATGGCTTCTATTCAAATCACCGAGGCAACCAAATCCTACGGAAACACCGCTGTTTTGCATGGGATCGATCTGAACATTCAGGATGGTGAGTTCATTGTGCTGGTTGGCCCGTCTGGCTGTGGCAAATCCACCTTGCTGCGTATGATTGCGGGGCTGGAGGAAGTGACATCCGGCTCAATCTCCATTAACGAGCGGATCATTAATGATCTACCGCCGCGGGATCGGGACATTGCCATGGTGTTCCAGTCTTATGCGCTCTATCCGCATATGAGTGTGGAGGAGAACATCAGCTATGCGATGACCCTTCGCAAATCACCGAAGGAAAAGATCGCCAGCGCCGTCAATGGTGTCTCCAGTATTCTTGGTCTGAACGGTCTTCTGGAACGGCGCCCCAAAGCACTCTCCGGCGGTCAACGTCAGCGTGTAGCCATGGGGCGGGCGATTGTGCGTGATCCGCAGGCTTTCTTGTTCGATGAGCCGCTCTCCAATCTGGATGCGCGCCTTCGCGAGCAAATGCGCTCGGAAATCCGCAAGCTGCATCGCAAGCTCAATGCCACGTCTATTTACGTGACGCACGATCAAATTGAAGCGATGACCATGGCCGACAGAATCGTGGCCATGCATGATGGATATATTCAGCAAGTTGGTACGCCGCTGGAAATCTACGACAAGCCAGCCAATGTTTTTGTGGCCTCGTTTATCGGCTCTCCAGCCATGAACTTTATTAAGGGCACAGCCTCGGCATCTGGTGACGGGTATCACCTTCAGACAGATCAGGGACACCAGATTATTCTGCCGGAAAGCTCGGGTTTGAAGGATCGGATGGACGTCATTCTGGGCGTGAGACCAGAGCATCTGATGATTGTAGAAGAAGGCCCGGCAAGCCTCCCTGCAACTGTGGATCTGATTGAACCCATGGGTCTTTCCACGCTGGTTCATGTGCGTGTTGGACAAGACAGCCTTAAAATCTTCACACTCGACCGGCCTGATATCGCTGAAGGCACTCAGGTTCACGTGTCTTACATTAAAGAAAAGCTGCATATGTTTGATGCTCGAACGGAAATGCGGCTGGAGTCTCCTGTATAAGTTCCCCTGAACTGGTTCGTTGCTGCGGCAACGAACCGTTTTTCTGGACTCAGGGTTTCCACGTTCTTCTGGGGCAACCTAAACTGGTATAAATACTGCCTGATATATTTACCGCAGAAGGAATTCCTCTGAATGCCCTCGATCAGTCTGGCCGTCGTTGGTTTGGGAATGGCCGCAAAACCACATCTGGAAGCGCTTGACCTGCTGAGAAATCACATTGAAGTCGCAGGTCTCTATACCCGAACAAAGGCCAGGGCAGAGGCTGTCTCTCAGAAATACGGCTGGCCATGCTTTGACAGCCCCGAGCAGATTGCCGGTGATCCGGAGATTGACGCGGTCCTTCTGCTGACCCCACCCGATCAACGCCACGAACTGGTTGAGCTGTTCTCCGGTGCAGGCAAACACATCCTGACAGAAAAGCCGCTGGAACGGACCTATGATGCTGCGGCTGAACTGGTGGAGCTCTGCGACTATGCAGGCGTCAAATACGGTGTCGTGTTTCAACACCGCTTCCGTGAAGGTGCAAAGCAGCTGAGGATGTTGCTTTCAGAGGGGGCTTTGGGCGATATTCACCTGGTGCGGGCGAACATCCCGTGGTGGCGGGATCAGGCCTATTATGATCAGGCAGGCCGCGGCACTTATGCGCGGGACGGTGGAGGCGTGTTGATCACGCAAGCCATTCATGTGCTGGATCTGATGCTGAGCCTGACCGGCCCGGCAAAATCCGTGCAGGCCATGTGTGCAACCACCGCGGCACATAAGATGGAAGCAGAAGACTTCGCCACGGCTGGTATTGAGTTTCACAGCGGGGCTGTCGGGTCCATCATGGCAACAACGGCAACCTATCCGGATACAAAAGAAACGCTGGTGCTGGATGGGTCAAAAGCATCTGCACATCTGGAAGGCAGCAAGCTGACGGTGACGGATCGCGACGGGTCTATCGATGTGTTTGGTGAACGCAGTGGGACCAAGGATGGAACGGGTGGCGGGGCTAACCCAATGGCGTTTCCATGCGACTGGCACCGGGATCTCATTGACGATTTCGCCCTCAGCATCATTGAGCATCGCGACCCGAAAGTAACCGGTCATGACGCGCTGATGGTGCATGCGCTCATTGAGGCGATTGAGGGCTCTTCCCGCACCGGATCAAAGGTTGATGTGCGTGAGGCGGAACTGTCGAAGGCCTATATCTGACAGGTGGCTCACCGCCCAAAACTTTGCAGATAAAAAATGAGCAGGAGGCCGGACGAGGGCTCTCCTGCTCGGGTATTAGGCATAATCCGTGGGAGGTTTTAGCCTAAATTCTTTCGCGGCTTGATCAGACCTTGGCCCGCTTGCGCTGGCGATACTGATCCGCAACCACTGCAGCTACAATGATACCACCTTTCACGATGTCCTGGATGTAAGCATCAATACCAAGGAACGTGAAACCACTCATCATTGTACCCAGAATAATGGTTCCGATGACGGTGCCTGTGATGCGACCAACGCCGCCTGCAAGACTTGTTCCGCCAATAACAGCTGCAGCGATGGCGTCAAGCTCATATGCAAGGCCCATACCTGCCTGTCCACTGCCAGCTCGCGCTGCGGCAACCACACCGCCAAGACCAGCCAGCAAACCAGCAAGGGTGTACACTTTGATCAGGTGACGGCCGACGTTGATGCCGGAGACTTTTGCCGCCTGAACATTTGCACCAGTTGCATAGGTGAATTTGCCGTAACGGGTGAAACGCAGGGCAATGTGGAAGATAAACGCAGCCATCAGGAAGATGATCACCGGAATGGTGCCGGAACCGAGCCACATGTACTCTTCAGAAAGCAGGCTGATCGGCTGACCTTTGGTGTAGTAACGTGCCAGACCGCGCGCTGTTACCATCATGCCCAGAGTTGCGATAAACGGAGGGATGGCCGTGTAGGCTATCAATGACCCGTTTATGAACCCGGCTAAGGCCCCGACGGCGATACCAGCCAATACTGGTACGAGGAACGGCATGTCCGTGAACATTGGAAAGACGGCACGGGTATAGTCAGAGGTTTGCGCAAAACTGGCGGCAACCATGGCCGAAAGCGCAAGCACTGAGCCTGAGGACAGGTCAATACCGCCGGTAATAATCACCTGCGTCACACCAATAGCCAGAAGGCCGATGATGGAAACCTGCAGAACCATGATCAGCAGGCGTTGTGGGTTAAACAGGAAGGTGTCACCCTTCACAATCCAGCCCAAAATTTCAAAAAAGACTGCAATGCCGATCAGTACGAGGAAGATGTTGGCCTCTACCGGCAGTTTTCGAGCTGGAGCATTTGTCTCAGCTACATCAGTTGCATTTGCCATCTGGCAAGTCCTTTCAATCTCTGCGTCGGGCGCTTAAAGCTGCCGCGCATGAAAACTCTTAGTTAGAAGCAAGGCGCATAACGCTGACCTGATCTGCTTCAGCTCGATCCAGAATTCCGGTGACATGTCCCTCATGCATCACCATCACGCGGTCACTCATGCCCAGCACCTCCGGCATCTCGGAGGAGATCATGAGAACAGCAACGCCCTCACCGGCCAGTTTGGTAATGAGCTTATGGATTTCAGCCTTTGCGCCCACGTCGATGCCGCGGGTTGGCTCATCCAGAATGAGGATGCGAGGTTTGGTCAGCAGCCAGCGACCGATCAGAACCTTCTGCTGGTTGCCCCCAGACAAGTTCTCGATGCGCTCGTTCATGCCCGGTGTTTTAACGCGAAGGGCTTCGCTCATTTCCGTGCACAGCTTGGAGACAGCGCTTTCGGCCACAAAACCGGCCTTCACATGATCCTGACTGAGAAGCGCGATCTGCATGTTCTCCTGAATGTCGAGCATCATGAAAAGACCGGTGTCCTTGCGGTCCTCGGTCAGCAACGCCATACCGTGACCCATGGCCTCTGCTGGCGTTTTGATCTCAACCGTCTCGCCGAACACGCTGATGCTGCCCCCCGTTGCCGGGGTCACGCCGTAGATGGTCTCTGCCACGTTGGTGCGGCCTGAGCCCACCAGACCTGCAACGCCGAGAATTTCACCTGCACGCAGATCGAAGTTCACGTTCTCGAACACGCCGTCCAGACACAGATCCTTCACGGAAAGGACCACATCACCGATTGGCACTTCCTCTTTCGGGAACATCTGGGTGATCTCGCGGCCCACCATCATGCGGATGAGCTGATCACTGTCCAGATTGCTGGCAAGGTCGGTGCCGATGTATTTGCCATCGCGGAAGACGGACACATCATCAGCGATCTCGAAAACCTCGTCCATCTTATGAGTGATGTAGACGATGCCTTTTCCCTCTGCCTTCAGGCTCGCGATGATCTGGAACAGGTGCTCAACTTCGCGGTCTGTCAGAGCCGAGGTTGGCTCGTCCATGATCAGCACATCAGATTCATAGGAAATCGCTTTTGCAATCTCGACCATCTGACGGTTGGCGATGGACAGGTCACGAACTTCAGTTTCCGGATCCAGATTGATGTTCAGCCGGTCGAACAGCTTTTTAGTATTGTCACGCAGCGCTTTATGATCAACAAACCCGAGCTTTGTCAGTGGTTCTCTGCGGATCCAGATGTTCTCGGCAATTGTCATGAACGGCATCAGGTTGAGTTCCTGATGGATCATGGCAACGCCCTGTTCCAGCGCATCCAGCGGCGTGGTCATGTGGACCTGTTTGCCACCCAGACGAACTTCTCCGCGGTCTGGTTGATAGATGCCTGCAATAATCTTCATCAGGGTGGATTTGCCCGCCCCGTTTTCTCCCATGAGGGCATGAACTGTGCCGGGTCGGATGCGCAGGTTCACATCATCCAGTGCAACAACACCGGGGAACTCCTTGCGCACACTATCGACTTCTAGCAGGTATTTTTGTGGGGCTGCGGCACCCTTATTCTCACGTACCGCCTCTTGTGTGCTTAAACTCACAGTCCGTGAACTCCATTTTTCTGCTGGCAGTGTGAGGGGCTTCCGGGTGCCTGGCCCGGAAGCTTGATCACTTGGAGGCTGGGCGCATTCCTGTCATTGGATAAAGCCAAGGGAATGGAACGCGCGCCAGAGCAACGCGAAAGGCTCTAAAGCCTTCCGCTCAGCTGCTTACTTGTTGAGGAACTCGCCAAGGTTTGCTTTGTTTACCAGCTTGAATGGGATCCAAACGATGGTATCCACTTTTTCGCCGCGAGCCAGCTTCAGAGCAGCTTTCACAGAGCCAGCGCCCTGGCCTTTAGCGTCCTGGAATACAGTTGCGAACATTTCGCCACGGTCCATGGAAACGAGTGCATCTGGAGTAGCATCAACACCAGCAACTGCGATGTCGCTGGACGCAATGCCAGCCTGCTTCATGGCGATCAGAGCGCCCAGAGCCATTTCGTCGTTGTTTGCAGCAACAGCGTCGATTTTGGTGCCGGACACGATCCAGTTGTTCATCAGGTCGATTGCTTCAGAACGCTGGAAGTCAGCGGTCTGCTCTTCAACAACCTTGATGTCCGGGTAGCTGCCAAGAACTTCTTTAACGCCCTGTGTACGGCCACGTGTGCCGTTGGACGCCAGTTCGCCGAGCATGATGGCAACATTACCCTTGCCACCCATCTGCTTGGCCAGTTCTTCCATCTGCAAACGGCCAGCAACAACTTCGTCAGAGCCCACGAACACAACCTTTTCAGGCAGTTCTTTGTCTTCTGGCTTACGGTTTACGTAAACAAGTGGGATACCGGCACTGTTGGCCAGTTTGGTGATGCGCGGTGTTGCGGATGTATCAGCCGGGTTCACGATGATTGCGTCAACGCCCTGTGCAACAAAGTTTTGTACCTGGTCGATCTGTTTACCGATGTCGCCGCGTGCGTCTTCAAACTGAATTTCAACGCCGTCAGCTTTGGCTGCTTCGTCGCCCATCGCGTTGCGCAGGATGGTCAAGAAGTTATCATCAAAATAAGCCATTGAAACGCCGATGTTCTCAGCCATGACGCTGGTTGTCATCATTGCCGATGCAGCTAAAGCCAATAGAGTACGTTTCATTAGTTCCTCCTCCGTGCCGAAAATTGGCACTTCTCCCAAGATTATGCTGGCGCGGATCCCCATCTACGCCAAATTATTTAGCGAAATCAGTCGCCTGGTATGATCAGGCAGCAGCTGCCGCCTGCAATTCTTTTTTCAGGAAATCAAAGCTTGCCTGCGTGACGTCCTCCACGTTTTCAAGGGCATGCACAACTGGAGAAAATGGCTCCAGAGACACGTGGCCTGTGTACCCGTTGGCAAGCATGGTTTTGATCTGCGCTGCGTTGCCCAAACGGTCGGCTTTGCCCACCAACAGGCGGTGGTCATCCAACATTTGCGCGATGGAAAGGTCTGGATCTTCCACGCCGGAAATGTGCATGAGACCTGTCTGGTCCGCAAAGAACTCGGTTTCTTCAGCCAGGTGATGATGGAACGTATCATGCACCAGCTTGAACACGTCCTCACCGTCCACATCGCGGATTGCGGCAACAGCGTCTGCCTTGAGGCGCAAAGAGCACTGCGGAAAGCCGAGAGGCTCAACCAGACCGATAACACCGGCGGTTTCCAGCAGAGGCTTGAGTTCTTTCAGAGACTGACGCAAGTTTGCCGCCAGTTCATCATCGCTCTTGCCATAGTCATGGTCATTGACCGGGCACATGACGAGAGCTTTGGAACCACACCGCTCAGCAAAGCCGATGAGTTCGTTTGCCTCAGCAAGACGAGTATCTGACCACTCGTTAAAACGCTGAAGGGCATTGATGCTGATGATTTCGACGCTATGCTTTTCAGCGAGTGCTTTGACGTCTTCTGCTGGTGTTTTCTGCTCAAACGGATTGCCAGCAATGTCATTGCGGATTTCTACGGCATTGATCCCCATGGAGGCAGCCATGCCAAAGAACGCGTCCAGCGTCATTTGAGGTGCAAGCATATGGTTCAACGCGAAGTTGATGTTTCCCGACAAACGACTTCTCCCAATGTCCGATGTATAAACATCAATTTGATCTGCTAAAGATCATATGTAAGTACTGGTACCTGTCAATTTAGAGTCTGAAATTACATGTAAAATCGGGATGAGAGAACGAATATTCCATAATTTCAATATTTTGGAAGGTTTGCTCCCGTGAAGTCAAAATGTGAATTTCGGTGTCAAGATTGATCATTTTGATGGCTTAACAATCAAAGGTGATATATATGAGGCGTGGCAGCTGGCAGAATCCGAGTGTGTTGGACATTGCAAACAAGGCAGGTGTTTCGACCGCTACAGTTGACCGTGTCCTCAATAAACGGGGTGGTGTTTCCAAGGTCAAAGTGGGGCTGGTTCACAAGGCACTGGTGGAGCTGAAAGAGCCCGAAGAGGTTGCCTTGGAAAAAGTTTCTCCAATAACCGTTGGGTTGCTGGTGGATTCTGGAACGAGTTTCATTGAAGAGCTTATGGGACTGGTTGATCAGCGCTACGGGGATGATCCCAATGTGCGGTTCAAGTGCTTTTCTTCGCACACTAAAGACTTTGAGCCGAGTGTGTTTTCAGAGCGGATGATCTCCTGGGCAAGCAAATATGACGGTATCATTATTGCCGTGCGTGAGCATCCCGCCATCACCCGCGCTATTGAAGAAATTAGCGAAACCGGAACGCCGGTGATCTGCCTGACAACAGACCAGCAAAGCTCGAAACACCTTGGTTACGTTGGGATGGATCAGATCGCAGCAGGCCTGTGTGCGGCCCAGTTGCTGGGGAAACTCTCTGGCGGCAAAACAGGCGAAGTCTTCCTTGCAACCAGCGCTCATTATCACTGCCAGGAAGGGAGGGAGACTGGTTTCCGGCGGTTGCTGCGCAAGGATTACCCCAATATCACCATTTCTGAGATCATCAATTCAAACGATGATGCGGAGACCGTCTATCAGTTGTTTAAAAAACGATTGGATGAAGGTGCAAGGCCACTTGGTATTTACAATGTTGCAGGCGGAAATACGGGTATCGCAAAAGCAATTGGTGAGCTGGGTTCGCCGATCACCTTTGTCGGCCATGAGTTGAACGAAAACTCACGCAAGCTGCTTGAGAATGATCAGATGGATTTCGTAATTACACACGATATGGAAACCGAGTTGAAACGGTGCGTCAAACTCATTAGGTGGCAAAAGGATTTTCCTGATGGGATTCAACCAGAATACGGGGCTTTACCGCCCGTTTTGAAGACGCGCTTCAACATCTGATGTATTTATGATGCAAATATTTGGATGAATTAGACTGTCATTCTAAGAAATGGAATATATTTTCCATGAAATTGTGCGTTTGAATCATCTCAAATTTCAGGAAAAACAACGCATATCCGGCATTTGGCATTCATATTGTGCCCGTGTGCAGAGTGGCATCATGGCAGGGTGATCGGATAAGTTCGATCCGTAGTATCGCTATACGTACTAGTTCTGATGTTATTTACATCAAAATTGAGGTGCCCCCTCAGGCAGTTTGTGTTTGTGCTGTGAATAGTATGCGGGCCTACCGGTCTCGTTCCCTGATGGGATGAATGGGGCTGCAAGAGTAACAGTCGCTTTAATGAGTTGATGCTCGCTCTTTCCTGCTGCTGGGTGCAGGGCATCGTCCGCGCTCATCATATGCAAAGCAGAGATGCAAGAGTGACCCTCAATTCCTGTCAGTTGCAATCGCCTCCTCTTATTCCTTAGGCTCATTCATTGATGATCTGACGTTTGCGTCATGGACTCACCTCAGTTTATTTGCTAAACGTTCAACAATTAAATTGAGTGAATGTTGGCTGATTTGGAAAAAAAGAAGACACAGGCAGAACGGCGGGAGGAATCTGAACGCAAGCTTTTTGACGCGCTGGTGAGCATCATCAACGCGGAAGGTGTTCAGATGGCGACCTGCGAGAGCATCGGCCTGAAAGCGGGCTACAGCCGCGGTCTCACCATTCAACGGCTTGGCAAAAAAGACGAGATGTTCGTCAAGCTGATCGACCGCATGGTGAGCGAGACCGAGGCACACGTTATCCGGCAGATTCCACCGGAGACAAACGCGAGGGAGGCGATCCGGCAGTATATCGACATTCACTTTGAGGATTTGCAGAACAAGCCCAGCTATCAGGCTTATTTCGCACTGATGGCTGGCAGCGTTACAGATTATGCTCTTTTAGGAGATGCGGTGAAACGCGCACACGAGTTCGTAAAGCGGCTGCTTGTCTCTTATCTGGAGCGCGGCAAAGCGGAGGGCGTGTTCCCGCAGGATCTGGATTCAGCCATTCAGGCCGTTTCCATCGGAAGTTATTTGCTTGGGGTAGCACTGCAGCAAAAACTGCATCCAACCCTCGATATCACTCTGCTGAAACCGGCAGCGTATTCACTGATACCATCATTGCCTGAAAAACAATAAGCGCCAAAACCAGCGCACCACGAGGAGAACAGGCGTCACATTTTAAAACGCACAGCGCACATCTGCGCTGTTCAACCTATGACTTGGGAGGGGATTATGGTTGGAACACATACTGGGGTACCGGCAGGTGCCATGAATTTTGATATGCTCGTGAACCATCTGCAGAAGGTGGACACCGGCATTCCGTTGTTTAAAGACCTTGGCGGTCGTGCCTTCAGCAATCCGCAGTTTGCGAAGCGCACTCGCCAGTTCGCAAAGGGTCTGCAAGACCTTGGCCATGAGCCGGGCGCCCGCGTTGCCATTCTCAGTCTCAACTCCGCAGAGTATGTAGAAGCGATGATCGGCACCATGATTGCGGGCATGATCTCCGTTCCGCTCAACATCCGCTGGTCTGCGGAAGAGATGCTTTATGCGATCGGCCACTCCAGCATGGAGGCCATCGTTTATGACGACACGTTCTCGCCTATGGTGGCAGCCATCAAAGAGCGTGCGGATAGCCTGAAGCATTTCATCCATGTGGGAGAGAAGGAGCAACCGGAAGGCACCAAAGCCTACGCGGACTGTCTGAGTGTGCCGATTGCGCTGGAGCTGGGCCGTGATGTGGAGACCGAATGCTTCATGAGCTACACCGGCGGCACCACCGGATTCCCGAAAGGTGTCGTTCACACCCATAGTTCCATGCTCGCCAGTGCCAACATTGTTGCTGCCAATGGCGTTCCTTACCATGACCGGCCTGCGCTTCTGGTCATGCCGCTGTTCCATCTTTCTGGTTATGGCCTGCTGCTGGCTCGCCTCATCCAGAACAAGCCGTCACTGATCGTGCCGATGTTCCGTCCGGATATCGTGGTGGCTGCGGTTAAGAACTTCGACGTCTCGTCCTTCCTCATGGCACCGGCCATGTTCCAGATGCTGATGCACGCTCCGGAGTTTAACTCTGAAGACTTCTTGCGTGTGTCACAGCTTTATTACGGCGCCTCGCCTATTTCTGAGGCCCTCCTGAAGCTGATTCAGGAGAAATTCCCAAAGACCGATCTCATGCAGGTTTACGGCATGACAGAAGCTGGGGCGGCGACGTTCCTTGCAAGGCAATTTCACGAAGGCGAACTCATGCGCTTTGGTGCCGCGGGGCAGGCCGCCTCGCCGCTTATCCAACTGCGCATTGAAGATGAGGACGGCAATGAACTGCCTTCCAACACGATTGGTGAGGTGGTGCTGTATTCTCCAGCTGTCATGAAACGCTACTACAATGCTCCGGACCAGACAGCCGCCGTGCTGCGCAATGGCGGCTACCGCACAGGTGATGTCGGCATGGTGGATGACATGGGTATCCTCTCGCTGAAAGACCGGCTCAAGGACATGATCATTACAGGTGCAGAGAACGTGTACACCGCCGAGGTGGAAAGCGCGATCTCCACGCACCCGGATGTGTCCATGGTGGCGGTGATCGGCATTCCTGACGAGACCTACGGTGAGGCTGTTCATGCGGTGATTGTACCAAAGGAAGGCAAGACCCCGACTTTTGAAGAGATCCGCGCCCACACAAAAGAGCGCATTGCTGGCTACAAATGCCCGCGCTCCATGTCTCTGGTAGAGGAGCTGCCACTCTCTGCCATGAACAAAGTTTTGAAGAACAAACTTCGCGAACCGTTCTGGGAAGATCAGAACCGCGAAATTGCATGAGTCCAATCGGGGCGACCTGGTTGCCCCGGTCCTTAATCTGTTTGAAGATCACAAGACACGGTAGAAACACATGGCGACGACAGCATACGTTTATGATGCGATCCGCACTCCGCGTTCCAAAGGAAAGCCGGATGGATCCCTCAACGAAGTCAAACCAATCAATCTGGTGACCACCCTGCTCTCCGAGATGCAGGGCCGACACGACCTCGATACCTCCCGGGTGGATGATGTCGTGATGGGCTGCGTAACCCCGGTACGTGAACAGGGCGCTGTTCTGCCAAAGATCGCTCTGCAGAAAGCGGGCTGGGACCAGACCGTGGCTGGCGCTCAGGTCAACCGTTTCTGCGCCTCTGGCTTGGATACCTTCAACACCGCCGCAGCGCGTATTGCATCCGGCTGGGAAGATATGATCTGCGCGGGCGGTTATGAAAGTATGAGCCGCGTGCCTATGGGCACTGATGGTGGACCGTTCAGCGAAGACCCTGAAACCGTGCTCGCCACAGGCTTCGTGCCGCAAGGCATTGGTGCAGACTTGATTGCCACTATTGAGGGCTGGAGCCGCGATGATGTGGATGCAGCTGCCGTTGCCAGCCAGCAGCGGGCAGCGCACGCACGCGATAGCGGTTGGTTTGACAAGTCCGTTGTGCCGGTCAAAGACGAGAACGGCATCATCGTTTTAGAAAAAGACGACTTCATCAAGCCGAAAACAGACATGCAGACCCTCGGCTCTTTGCGTGCAAGCTTTGAAAAGCACGGTGCTATGGGCTTTGATGCAGTTGCACTGGCGCGCTATCCGGAAGTTGAAAAAATCAATCACGTCCACACTCCAGGCAACTCCTCCGGCATCGTGGATGGAGCGTCGCTGATCCTACTCGGCAGCGAACAGGCCGGCAAGGACATGGGTCTGACACCTCGCGCCCGCGTGCTGTCAGTTGCTGTGACGGCATCTGACCCAACCATCATGCTCACCGGACCGGGACCAGCTTCCAAGAAGGCACTCGCCAAGGCTGGCCTGACCATCGACGATATTGATCTGGTTGAGATCAATGAGGCTTTTGCCTCTGTCATGATGCGTCTGCAGAAGGACCTTAACGTACCGGACGAGAAGCTGAACGTGGTTGGCGGTGCGATTGCTATGGGTCACCCACTGGGCGCAACCGGCGGCATGCTGGTGTCCACCATGATTGATGAGCTGGAACGCCGGAACCAGAAGCGTGCCTTGATCACCATGTGTGTTGGCGGCGGCATGGGCATCGCGTCCATCGTTGAGCGCGTATAACGGGGAAGACCATGTCTGAATACACTTACGAAAAAGACGCCAGCGGCATTGTTACAATCACGTTTGACTCAGCTGGCAAATCTGCAAACACCATGACCCGTGCCTGGTTTGAAGGCATGAAAGAGCTGATGACCAAGCTCTCCGCTGAAGAGGGGCTTTCCGGTGTTATCATCGCCTCTGCCAAAAAGACCTTCTTTGCAGGCGGTGATCTGGAAGAGATGCTTCACGGCAGTATGGACCCGGAAGACATCTTCACCTACGTGGAAGAGATGAAAGCCCCGCTGCGCCAGCTGGAAAAGCTGCCAGTGCCTGTGGTTGCGGCCATCAACGGTGCTGCGCTTGGCGGGGGCTTCGAGATTTGCCTCGCCTGTAACCACCGCATTTTGCTCAACTCTCCAAAGGCCGTTGTTGGCCTGCCGGAAGCGACACTTGGCCTGTTGCCGGGCGCTGGCGGCGTTGTCCGCCTCACCGCAAAGCTGGGACTGGAAGCAGCCCTGCCACTGCTGGCAGAAGGCAAGCAGCTGCGTCAGGAAAAAGCGCTGAAAGCCGGTTTGGTGGACGAGCTGGTTGATATGCCGGAAAAGCTGATCCCGGCTGCAAAGGCATGGATCAAAGCCAACCCTGAGGCTGCTGTTCAGCCATGGGATCAAAAAGGCTTCCGCTATCCAGGTGGTAATGCGGAAAGCGCCAATGTGCGCATGGTGGCCGCGATGGCACCAACCATGCTTTACAACAAAACCCGCGGTCTGATGCCCGCACCTGAAAAGGTGATGGATATTGCTGTCAATTCCATGCGCATGGGCTTTGACAGCGCGCTGCGCAATGAAAGCCGTGGCTTTGCTGCTCTGCTGCGCTCTACTGAGGCCCGTGCCGCGATCACCACGTTCTTCTTCGGCATGCAGGCCATCAAGTCCGGCAAAGTTCGCCCGCAAGGGGATGCCTGGAAAGCAGGCAGCTCTGCCATCCTCGGCGCTGGCATGATGGGCTCGGGCATTGCATGGGCACATGCAAGCCGTGGTCTGCCAACCACACTCAAGGACATGAGCCTGGAGAATGCTGAAAAAGGCAAAGGCTACTCCGTAAAACTAGCAGACAAAGCCATCAAACGGGGCCGCATGGATGAGGCGAAGAAGGAAGCCCTTCTTGGCTGCATCACTCCAACCGATAGCGATGACACCTTTGCTGGCACCGACATCATCATCGAGGCGGTCTTTGAGGATATCTCTTTGAAAGAGAAAGTTATCCCTGAAACTTACAAGCAGCTTTCTGATGCCGGTATCTATGGCTCGAACACCTCGACCCTGCCGATCTCCATTCTCGCGGAAAGCTGTCCTGATCCGACCCGTTTCATCGGCCTGCACTTCTTCTCGCCGGTTGATAAAATGAAGATCGTCGAGATCATTGTTGGCGACAAAACCAGCATTGATACCCTGCGCAAAGCCTATGATTACGTGCAGCAGATCGGCTACTTGCCAATCGTGGTCAACGACAAACGTGGCTTCTTCACCAGCCGTGTGTTCGGCACTTATCTGGATGAAGGTCTGGCTCTGATGCGTGATGGCATGAGCCCGGTCGCTATTGAGCGTGCTGCGTGGAAAATCGGCATGCCGGTTGGTCCGCTGGCCGTGCATGATGAAGTCTCCATGGTTCTTACCAAGAAGATCCACGAGACCCACATTGCATTGGACAAACGACTTGGTGTTGAAGACGGCTTCCCGGCAGATGACAGCTCCAACGTAAAGGTTGGCCAGTCCATGGTGAACATGGGCCGTGGTGGTCGTCATTACGGTGGTGGCTTCTACGAGTACGCTGGCGATGGTTCCAAGAAGTTGTGGGATGGTGTTTCCCAGTTCAAAGAGCGGGATCTGAATGTTTCCATGCAGGATGCGGAAGATCGCATGATGTACCGTCAGGCCATTGAGACCCTGCGCTGTCTGGATGAAGGCGTGTTGCGTACCGAGGTGGAAGCCAACATCGGCTCTATCTTCGCCATCGGCTTTCCGGCACACACTGGCGGTGCTCTCCAATTCATCCACGGCATCGGCCTTGAGGCCTTCAAAAAACGTGCTGACGAGCTGGCAGCAGCTTATGGCCCACGCTTTAAAGTCACAGAAACGGCTCTTGATAAACTGCGCAGCGAAAAACTCGCAGCTGCCTGAGCTTAAGCCGACTTAACAACAAGCCCGCGAAGCCATCGTTTCGCGGGCTTTTTTGTGTGCGGTTGCCTGCCGTTGCGCCACGCTTCATCTCTGCACTGATAAAAATACGACATACTCTTCAGGTTAGTTTCAGGCTCGCAAGGAAGAAGGGCATTGGAGGTGGAGAGATTGTCTGAGTGTTGTTGAGTTGCCGTGAGACTGCCTGTTGGCACTCCGGTTGACCTGACGGTGCCCGACCCTCTGTTCCCTATCCTAAGAATAAGCGATGTAACCTGATCATGAGGCAGCTGATGATTGACAGAACCGTCACACCAGCCCGTGTTGCCATTGTTGTTTTCATTATAATTTTTTCTGCAGTGCTCGCCCGATTTTACGGGGCTGCCATGTTGGGTCTGGGCGTTGATGAAAGCTATATGGTCGTCATGGCCCGAGATCTGTCTCTCAGCTATTTTGACCATCCTCCGCTGACCTTCTGGATTGTCCATGTGACGGCTTGGCTGACAGGCTCTGAGGCAGGCTTTGTGCTCCGCACGCCCTTCATCGCCATGTCGGTTGTCTCCACCCTGCTGTTGTACCAGCTGACCGCCCGCTTTTACGGTGCGAAAGCTGGGGCATGGGCGATTGCATGGTTCTCCATCTCCCCGTTTTTCTTACTGTCTGCTGGAAGCTGGATTGTACCGGATGGGCCGATGATGCTCTTCCTGCTGGTTGCAGCCAGTCTTCTGGCTCCGCTGTTGGAGACCTCAACACCACGCATAAGCAAGATGCGTTGGGGAATTGCCGGACTGGCATTCGGGTTGGCGCTGCTTTCTAAATACATGGCGGTTTTGAGCGGACTTGGTGTCTTGCTTTTCCTGCTTTCCAACAGAGCAACACGGCCCCTGCTCCGCAGCTCAGGCCTATACATTGCCGTCACGATCGCGCTGCTGGTCGTCAGCCCGGTTATCTATTGGAATGCAGTGAACGGCTGGCAATCCTTCGGATTTCAGCTCTCACGTTCAGTCTCTTCCAGTGATTTTGAACCTGTGGTGCATCTCATCAATTCCGGACGCATGCTGTTGGGACAACTGGCCTATCTTCAACCGGTTACGCTGATTGTGTTCCTATGGCTCCTGCTGAGGCACATCAGGTCAGCTGAGAAAACAAGAGCTGATCGATATCTCCTGTGCCTTGCGATTGTTCCGATCGTGGTTTTCAACGTAGTGGCTTTGCTTTCCAGAAACACGCTTCCCCACTGGCCTATGGCTGGATATCTGTTCCTCTTCCCTCTTTTGGGGAGTTGGTTCGCCAGCCTCAAACCAGCTGGTGCAGCGACCGCAAAACGCGCGTTTGCGGCATCCGCAGGGGTGATCCTCACTGTCGTGGTGCTGGGCGGACTGCATTTTAAAACGGGAGTTCTGACACGTTCGCTGGCGTCTGCTGCCCGTTGGGATGATACCATCCGCGCAATGGACTGGTTTGATGTGAAGGATACTCTCCGCCGCCGCGGTTTCTTGCAGGAGGATGAGCCCAGACTGATTTATACGCTGAACTGGATTGACGGCGCTAAGATTGCTTACGCACTTGGCGATCAAGCGCATGTCAGAGTGCTGGGCAGTGATCAGCGTCATTTCGGCCTGCTGCCAAAGGCAGCGAATGAACCAGAGCGCAAAGTGCTCGTCGCGGGGCTTCTCCCCTTTGATGATTGGGAAGAGAGACTGCGCAGAGTTCATGCAGCGCTGGCTGGATCGTATTGCTCGATCACCCCCGATGAGCAGATTACGATTAACCGGGGCGGTTCACCTTATCGGGCACTCTTCTTGCTCTCAGTCTCTTCCTGCTGAGAGGCTGGGCTCTTTTCAGGGGCCTCTGGTTTGTAATCCTTGTTGGTGAGGGCTTGATAAAACGGCTTGCTCCTCAGCATCTTTCGGTTCTCTTCGAGCTGGTCTTCGTCGTCCACACCAACACCGCGCGAGCCTTCTTCATTGCGGAAGGTCGCAAAGCTTAAGCCTTCGAGGCCGGCATCGGAATCCGGGTTCTTGCCCGGTTGAATCCCAGCGGCTGCCAGTTCCTGTTCCAGCAGTTTCAGGAAAAAGCCAAAGTCCTCAGCGCCATCAGGATAGTTGGTGTCCTTAGCATAAGGATAAAGCGTGATCTGTGCGCCCTGGGTGACCCGATCGAAATATGCTTTTTGCTCTGCTATTTTTGCTTTGGCCTCAGGCGTATCAGCGGAATACTTCTCCTGATCATCTTTAATCGCTGCCACCGCTCCGTCCATATTGGTGACTTTGAAAGAAAGGAAGGGGTTATCCGGTGAGAGCAAAAGTGGCGTCAGAATGTTTCCAGCTTGTGCCAGTTGATCCATTTGGACACTCAAATGAATCTTGTTACCGGCTTTCTCGTATTCGCCGCTATCAAGAACGGACCTGCCGTCCTCTCCTAAAGGCTCAAACTGGGTAAAGATTCCATCATGGTCGGCATTGTTGATCCGGTGATCGGGGTTTTTGAGCAACTCTCTTTGGGCCGATATCTTCTCCCTGCTCCGTGCGTACTCTTCTCTATCCGTGAATGGGATCTTGTGCTGCTCTTCATACAATCTATTCAGTTCAGTGAGTACTTCCTGAGCCGCAGCCACTGAGTTACCGCCGATATAAGCCCGTACGGAAGTTTCCTTGCGCGGTTTTTGTGTTTCCTTTGACGGTACTTCCTTGAGCGTCAGCTCCAGCATTTCCAGATAGGTTTGCAATGCTAGAAAGGTATCCCGGCTGTCCTTGATTTCGCCAGCTTTCAGCTGTGCCTCTGCTTTATCTGCATTGGTTTTGATCAGCCCGGCCAGTCGAGGAGCCTCCTCCTGACGGCCCTGTGAAAAGCCCTCCAGGTCAAAACTCGCAAGGAACTTCAAACGGGCTCTGATATCTGCCAGTTCCTGCTTGCGGTGCAGCAGCACACACGCGGAATCAACACCGCGGGCATAAGTCTCCTCGATCTCCTGCAGAGTAAGGTTTGCATTGTCCAATACATCCTCTGCAGCAGGGACATTTTGCAACTTGTTCAGATCAGTCGCTTTGTCCAGAAGACCCGCTGTTTTCTTTACGTAATTGTCGAAGATTTCAAGATCACGGACATCCTTGAAGATATTCCGGCGCTTCTTGTAGGCCTCAAACTTGGCACGGACTTTTTTGATTTCCGGCGACAGGTCCGGGATTTGGGGCTCTGGTGGCATATGGTTCCCGGCCGGGCCGTCAACGTGCTCTGTCGGCTCTCCATTGGGAACGCCTTGCGGGCTGGGCTCTTCAACCGTGGTGCCCTGCACACCATCCATGTTGATATGAAGAATTTCAGAGACAGAATGGATCCACTCCTCTGCTTTCTGATCACCGGCAGTGTTGTCTGTTTCAGGGTTATTTTTGGGCATCCATAGGCTCCGTTTCGCACCGGGAGAACACCGCTATTTTGGAGTATCCCGCAGGTAAACCAACTATCGCAGTGGTTTCAGAGCGAATGAAAAGTCAACGGAACCGATAAAATATTGGGGTATCTGATTGTCTGGATTGAGCTGGCAATTCCTGCTTGCACACGGCTTTAGCACATCGGCCCAGGCTCTGGCCGTGATGTGTGCCCTAGGCAAACCCCGGCATAACAGCAAAAAAACAGCCCGCGCTGGAGGCTTGGCGAGCTGTTTTGAAGCAAGTGACTTAGAATATAGTCCAGTCTAAGGTTCATCTCTGCTTGATATAGATTTCAAGTATAAATACAATAAGTTATGCAATATCCATTCTAATATTCTCTTCCCCCCATAACAGTTAAAACATAGCAAGATCTCATTTCGGCTTGCTCAAACCATCTGCTCAATGACCCGTCAGCTGAGATAAATAATCTCGCCATGGGGCCACGAAAAACACAGTGTTTGTTTTGAAATGCGATCAGCTTACCTACAAGATTAAGAGAAACGCGGGCCTCCAACCATTCCCCAAATGGGGGCTTGCAGAAGAAAACGAGCGCACCTCCGACAGGTACCCGGCGTGTTCTGATCCGTCGATTAATAGGCCTGCCTCACCTGTGTTACTCTGCAAAAGCTATATACCAACTAAATCCTGTTTGATATTTATTGGCACTACGCTACGGTAACTGCATCGAATATTTAAGGAATCATTGCTGTTTACACATTTAGAGGCATGGAAAAGAATTTTGAACTCTTTCTCACTCAGTTGTATGAGTCTGTAGAGCACCCCGATCTGTTTGAGGACGCCCTCACCACGGCCAGTGACATGCTGGGAACATCTGGCGTTCACCTTTACACGTATGATGCTGCAAAACCTGAGGAGCGTCTCAACTATGTGGCGCGGATTGATACCGCATTCGAGCTTGAATACACCACAGACTACTTTCCCCATGATTACCGAATAGAGCGGGTTCACAAATCTCCCTATGGACAGGTGATAACCGATGCGGAGATAACGACGGAGCATGGGTTGAAAACCAACCCGGTCCACCAGTTGCTCCCCAAATATGAGGTCTATGACCTTATGGGGACGAACCTGACCAAGGGCGATAACTTCGGCTGGTTTGGTGTGTCTTCCCTCAGGGCCGGAGATGGCTTCACACCTTTGCAACGGAAGATGTTCGAGCGCATGATACCGCATGCCAGCCGAGCTCTGCATTATCGGCAAAGGGTCAAGAGCCTTGAGATGAAGCTGTCGTTGCAAGACCGCGTTGCCGCAGAGCTGCCATTTGGCCTCATCGTCTTTTCACAGCATACCATCAGTTCCATCAATCCAGAGGCTCTTGAGATTCTGGAGCACGGGTTTTTGAAGCTGAAGAAAGCAGGCCTTGCCTGTGCTGATCGTAAGCACAACAGAAAACTGGCAGAGGCGCATGTCAGCGCCCTTCACGGTGGCCTGCCCCTGTTGAAGCTGACGGATGAGCGATCCGGCATAACCTATTTGATCCAGATGTTTAACCCAAAACCACAGGCGGCAGGCGGAGCTGTTGAGGCCGCGCAGTATCTGGCGGTGAAGATCATGATGACAGGTACCACGGAGCAGGCAGATCGTGCTGTGCTGGAGAACATGGCAGATGCCTTCCGGCTCTCAAAAGCTGAGACAAATGTGATCTGCGCCGTCCTCTCCAACCAGTCCCTACAAGCTTACTCAAAAAGCCGCTCCGTCCGGCTCGACACCGTCCGCAAACAACTCAGAAGTGCCCTTTACAAAATGAACATCAACTCCCAAAAACAACTCTTCCAGCTCTACGAAGTGTTTCGCTCGTTCTCGCGGTGAGTTGAGTTTCAAAGCGTTCCGAAGATCCATAAAATCAGCTTGTCGATCCCTATAGGTGAAGGCATCTACGTCGTGTCTGTAAAGTATCGCCAGCCGGCAAAGCATAGCACGATGATTGTACCAAAAATGTGTATGAAGCTAAGAATGCTCTCGGTCCAGTACCAGAAGGCAGTCGTTTCAACCCAAACATTTTTTTGGTTCTTGAACTCGAAAAAGTACTTACCTGTTTCTATTTTCTGATCGATCACAGTCCCACCCAGCAACCAAAGAAATATGAGACCACCACCAAGTACGGAAATGAACATAAATGCTATCATGTAACGGATAATCGTATCCATATTGGCTCGCGAGTTAGAGATAGAAGACTGCATAAGACCACAGCAATTTGACTATCTTAGAGTGCATTGTGCATATCTCAATAACTTACGATAAGAATACCCCAAGAAACGCATAAGGAATGACAGGAAACGCGCCTGTTTGAGGGGTTGCCTTGGGGCACAGTGAAGCCATCGATTTCACTGAGCTTTCGTAAGGACAAGACCCATGAAAACTATTGCTTTGAGTGCTTCTGCCATGCTGATGGCATCCATTTGCGCCTGCGAAGACTGCTTACAGGCGCAAATGTGAAAGATGACCAATCAGAGTATAGCTGGTACTTCAGAGTTGATCCGAGCACTGGGATACAGTTGGTTTGCTATTAGTCGTGCGGGTCTGCAAACGGTTGAATCCTCCTGTAGCGGTTCTCAAAAGCTGTTTTGCCTCCTTCCATGACATTGCAAACTTCAGCTCGAATTTTGGAGCACTGTAGTCCCCCAGCTGTTTTGGTAACAGTTTGTCCGCGTGGGCTGTGAAGGCAGACTACGTTTTCGGCATCGCCATTAACCACAATATTGGCGTTATGCGTAACTACGATAATTTGTCTTTGAGATTTTGCCTCTCGAAGCTGAGAAACAATAAGGCTGTAGATTAGACTATTATCGAGATCATCTTCTGGTTGGTCTAGCAACAATGGTTCGTCGCCGTTAGAAAGAATGAAGGCTAACAGTGCTGCAGTCTTTTGCCCCGGGGATCCTTGATCGATTGGAGTGAACCTTTTACCGCGAGATGGGCAGAATGATACTTCAACTTTGTCTTCAGGGAACCAAGTTTCAATTCTATCAAACGTCTCTGGTGGTAAAGTATTTAGATGGTTCTTAAATCTGTTATCGGATAGAAACTTAGCCCTGCGGTCTTGAGATGTGAGGGTACTTTTCAGACATTCTAAGCCTACATTTTTGTCTTCATTCGATTGGATTAAGTTCGAGAGTTTTTCGAAGTCATTTCCAAAAGCGTTTTCTTTCGAAAGTAGGCTTCTCAACTGGCTATCAAGATTGCTGTTATCAGCTAGTTCTTTAAGTTCAATTTTGACAAACTGATTACCTTCTAAGACCTGCTCAAGGAAAAGCTTTCGTGCAGACGATAGCTTCGAGCGATGTTCTATAATATCTTTTAACGTCTTTAATGATTGCGTCTGTTTTTCTTTTGATTGACCAAGTTTTATGTTGTGCTTTTCAATGTTATATTCCAGATTTGCTCTTTTTTCTAAAAGTTGGGAGTAATCGTTTGTTATTGATCCACCAAACTGACTAGTTAAGCTTTCGTAGCTCTCCTGAATTCTTTTGGAACTTTTTTCAAACGCCGACTGTTGTCGCGTTGTATGCCACTCGCCTAGTATTTCTTGAGATTTAGAATGCAAATTTGCAAGTTGCTCAAAAATTTGGCTCTGTTGTTTTCTAACTTCCTCAAGTTGGAGAAGAAGTTCAGTATCTTCCTCGCATTCTTCATCGAAAGCAGTCAGATCTAGTTCTGGCATTTGTGAAGCTTCTAGATACTTCTGAAGAGGAGAAAATAGCTCCTCCAAATTTCGTTCCCATGTGTCTAGAGCTCTTTTTTTTCTATCAGATTTTTCAAAAGCTTTTAGAGTGTTAGCTGAGCTGTCATTTTCCAGAATACTAATGCGATTATTTAAATCTTTAAGCAACTGAATGTCGGTTTCATTGTCTTTTGACACTGGAAGCAATGCTCTGGCTTCCGCACGTTGAGACATGAAATCATTGATGAGTTGATCAAGGGTCTCTTGCCAAGGTCGTTTATTGATCTCATCAGCTTCATCGATAATATTTAGTAGACCTTGCGGATGTTTCGCTAACTCAAATATTTGCTTTTGACTATAAATTCTTAAAGGAAACAGAACCTTAGGATCCCCTCCAATTTGCTCCCACTTATCTTGATCAACAAGCTCAAAAACTGCAGAGCTTTGATTGGTATTCGACCACTCAATCCGATGAGGTATTCCGTTTTTTTCATATGTTGCATGAATTTTTGCGCCATCAGTCAGCAAGCCATCGTTTTTTTTGGTTTTACTGTATGAAGAACTATATTTTTCGAAGTCTGCAGATAGTGAGGTGGGAACTTCGTGTTGTCTCCCAAGTGCTAACCTCAGAAACTCCAAGGTTGATGATTTACCAGTTCCACGACCGCCAATAATTGTGTTCAGCCAAGGGTTGAGATTTATTTGGAAAACGCCATTTCGTCCCATATATTTAGCGTTCTCGACTGAGATTTCATGTAGCCAATAACCAGCGCTTTTGTTGGGAGACACGGTGGTACTATCTGATCGCTGAATAGATGTATCTCCATCTAACAGGGCAAGTCTTAGCCCTTCAATGGATGGATGCTCCATCTTGACCCAAGTGTAATGACTACCGGGGAACTGGCCGCCATCTTCTCCGGTTGGGTGGTGAGAATCTGAGCCAAGTATTTTGGTCCAAGATAAGTTTTTGTCGATGTATAGTTGCGGAGTGCAATAATCTTTGTCTATGAACTCTGCAGCAAATATATCGTCGATACACAAGACTTGATCTAATGATGATCCTGTGAGTTCTTTGAATAAACCGGAAGGCTTGTCAACGTGGGCCGGAATAGCGATGCCTCCCATCTCGACAATTCGTGAAACTACTTTAACAAAACTCTCTGTTGTTACAACATTGCTCTCTCCAGGAACTCCGTTATATCCAACTTGTCCTAGTAGTCGATCAACATCACCTGTGCCCTTTTCGTCCGGCAATATGGCTAGTAAGTGCACACCACCATTGACACTTATCTCGACGCCCGGGAAAACTGTGAGAGGTCGATAATCTGCTGGAGGTGTCTCTTTTAATTCGGTGTTAGCTCGCTTTAGGCGATCAATCCACTCTCCTGAGTTATGATCAGAAACGACGACGCAATCGATACCGGCTTTCATGTACGAAAGAAGCCATTGCTGAGGATCAAGCCTCTTCAGGTTCTGATCATTAGTCCCTTTTCCGTAGTCATGAGATGCTGGTGTATGACTATGAAAGTCAACCTTCCACCATTTTGAGCCCGGCCAAGCTGCGGTATTCATTTCGATAGCTTTCCAATTTTGCAATATTCATAAAACTATAAATAAACACATTTTAAAGTTGTGAAAATATGTAATACAATCTGAATGGTTGGTTTTTAAAACTTGGATCCACCACTCCAAAAGTGAAGTTCATGCTGCACTGCACAATGAAATCCTTAAAAAACGCAGGAAAACACGAAAGAACGCAAACGAACGCGTTGCTATGTGAGGCTGATTGCTGAGCGGGCTTCATGGAGGTGGCGTTCTGGTTTTGGGCGCTGGGAGAGGTTTATGCCCGGTGCGCGGAAAAGTTAACAACTGCCTCTGTGCAGGGCAGAAAAACGCGGTTGGGAGGATAAGTGCGAGAGTGCGCAATTTTCTTACGTGGATAACGAGGTGTCCGCCAAAAAGTGTCGCAAAGAGAGGTTCCACTGCAAATAACTTGGAATAATTGCCCTCTGTGAAATTTAACAGGAAAGAAATCTCTGAGATATCAAGAGTTCGTGGCGGTGCCCGTGTATCTGCTATTGATTTATGCGCTTCACTCTTGGGTGTCTTCAGGCGGTTTTGCCTTAAAGCCCCGCAAAAAATCTTGCCTTGAAGGGGAATATAAGAATTTACAAAATTATTTACTGTGTGACGTCGAATATTACAGCGCCTGTTAATGCCTTATGAAGTCTATACTGACCTTTATACTTGTTCTAGGGGCAACCCCGTAGGAAAGACGTAGAATAGCTGCTTGACACATGGGTAAATGTGGTTTCATATGCCTTTGCTATCACATGATATGCAGTAAAGATGAGGAATAGGCCATGAGCCGGTCAGTACTGGTTCTTCAGTATCGCAATAAAAAGAGTTTGGCATGGTTTACGCAAGATGTTCGTCTTGCCTACGACTTCCCAAATGTGTGCGTATAAGCCTACAGGCCCATCAGTCCCTTTAAAAATTTGAATGTTTGACGCCCAATCTACTTGGAGCAACGGGAAAACTACATCTACCCTTGCGCTTTATCGGGCAAAACTACTCACATCGTTTCTGACAGTGAACGGGTGAGCTGCGTCTTACTTTCAAATCTGGTGACTGCTGCCGCAAAACACAAATTCCAAGATAGACGCCTGTAATTTCAGGTGCTTGAAAACTTTCGCGCCCAATGGTTGGAGAGCGACCCAACTCGTGCGCCGCTGCGTGTTCCCAAAGGTGGGAGCCAGTATTTGGATAAAGAATGCGCAGTAAAAACATGACGTAAGGACTAGAACAATGAAACGTATCCCTGAGCCGTTCCGCATCAAAATGGTTGAGCCAATCAAGATGACCACTTTCGCAGACCGCGAAAAGGCATTGGCTGAAGCAGGTTACAACCCATTCTTGCTCGCAAGTGATGACGTTTACATCGATCTGCTGACAGACTCCGGCACGGGCGCCATGTCTGACTACCAGTGGGCGGGCATGATGATGGGCGATGAAGCCTATGCCGGATCCCGCAACTTCTACAACCTCAAAGAAGCTGTCCATCACTTCTTCCGTTATGAATACATGGTGCCAACCCACCAAGGGCGTGGTGCAGAGCAGATCCTGTTCCCGGCACTGATCCGTCGCGCCAAGGAAGTGCGTGATGCAGACAAGCACGTGTTCATCTCCAACTACCACTTCGACACCACAGCCGCACATGTAGAGCTGAACGGCGGTGAAGTCGTCAACGTGGTGGATGAACGGGCTTATGACACAACCACTTACTACGACTGGAAGGGTGACTTCGATCTAGAGAAGCTGGAAGCGTCGATCAAGGAAAATGGTGCGAAGAACATCACCGCGATCATCACCACAGTGACCTGTAACAGCTCCGGCGGTCAGCCAGTTTCCATGGCCAACATGCGGGCAGTTTACGAGATCGGCCAGAAATACGATATTCCGGTTGTGATCGACTCCGCCCGCTATTGCGAAAACGCGTATTTCATCAAGCAGCGCGAGGAAGGCTACGCGGATAAGTCCATCACCGACATCATCCGCGAAATGTACTCCTACGGCGATATGCTCACCATGTCCGCCAAGAAAGACCCGCTGGTCAACATCGGCGGCATGTGCGCCATCCGCGAGAAGAAAGAGCTGTTCCAGGCCGTCCAGACCCTCTGCGTCCCAATGGAAGGCTTCGTAACATACGGGGGATTAGCCGGTCGCGACATGGAAGCGCTGGCACGGGGTATGCATGAAGGTGCGGACGAGAGCTTCCTGCACTATCGTATTGGCCAGGTTAAGTATTTAGGCGATCGTCTCGTTGAAGGCGGCGTGCCAATTCAGTACCCAACCGGTGGTCACGCGGTGTTCGTAGACGCGAAGAAGATCGTTCCGCACATCCCGGGAGACCAGTTCCCTGCGCAGGCTTTGTGTAACGCGCTCTATCTGGAATCCGGTGTACGCCCAGTTGAAATTGGCTCATTCTTACTTGGCCGCGATCCAGCCACCGGCCTGCAAAAAGAGTCACCACTCGAACTCATGCGCCTAACAATCCCACGCCGTGTATACACCAATGACCACATGGATTACATCGCGGATGCTTTGATCAACGTTGCGAAAAACGCGAAGGACATCAAAGGCTTCGACTTTGAATATGAACCACCTGTGCTTCGTCACTTCACTGCACGTCTGAAGCCAATCAAATAATTTGGCAACTTGGGAGGCGCTGCTCTGTGCCTCCCTTCTTTCCTCACGGATATAACAAAACTACTTCACGGGAGAGAAGTAAATGTCTGAGGGCACACAAGTCAGTGGTTTGGGAAAATCCACTGCAACAGTCAGTCCATCCTTCCTAGGCGGGGCTATGATCATCGCCGGCACAGCAGTCGGCGCTGGTATGTTTTCCGTTCCAACCGTTAGTGCTGGTATGTGGAGCATCTGGGCCATTCTGGCTCTGGCCTTTACCTGGTTCTGTATGCTGCATTCCGGCCTTATGATATTGGAAACAAACCTGAATTATCCGGTGGGTTCCAGTTTTGATACCATGGTGAAAGACACCCTTGGGACTGGATGGAACACCGTAAACAACATCGCCGTTGCGTTTGTCGGCTACATTCTCTGCTACGCTTACATCTCCGGTGGCGGGTCCATTGTGGTTCACACACTGGATGCAACATTGGGTGTTGCACCTCCGCAGATGTTGGCTGGTCTGATCTTTGCGCTGGGTCTGGCGTTCTTCGTTTGGTGGTCTACCAAGGCAGTTGATCGCATCACAACCATCCTTCTTGGTGGCATGATCATCACATTCTTCATGTCTGTGACTGGTTACACCTTCAACATGAAGGCCGCAGTCTTCTTTGATAGCGATAATGGTATGGGAATGGGGAGTTACTTCCCGTATTTGTTCGCAGCAATGCCGTTCTGCCTGGCATCTTTCGGGTATCACCACAACGTACCAAGCCTGATGAAGTACTATGGCAAGGAGCCGAAGAAGATTTTGCTCTGCCTTGGTACAGGCACTTTCCTTGCACTGGTACTTTACATTGTCTGGCTGTTTGCCACATTGGGCAACATCTCACGAGCTGATTTTGGCCCAATCATCGAACAGGGCGGTAACATCGGCGTACTGGTGGAAGCTCTTGGCCGTGCAGTAGAAAACACTTCTGCATCCAACATGTTGTCCGCATTCGGTAACATGGCTGTGGCCAGCTCCTTCCTGGGTGTTGCGCTTGGTCTGTTCGACTTTTTGGCAGACTTCCTGAAGTTTGATGACAGCCCTGCAGGTCGTGCGAAAACCGCAGCTGTGACCTTCGTTCCTCCGTTGATCGGTGGCATCTTCTTTCCAGATGGTTTCATCATCGCGATTGGCTACGCTGGTCTTGCAGCAACAGTCTGGACGGCGATCGTCCCTGCTCTGATGGTGCGTGTCAGCCGCAAGAAATTCGGCAATCCTCAGTTCCGCGTTTGGGGCGGCGAGGCCCTTGTCTGGGTGATCTTCGGCTTCGGCATTTTGGTTGCCGTTAGTCACATTCTGGGGATGTTCAACGCACTTCCAGTCTATCCATAAGCGCCGAGAATGGCATGACGCTCTGCTGGGGCTCGCGGTTGTGAGCCTCAGTTCCGAAACGAGGTATTTGAAATGAAAGGCATACTCTCCATCCAATCCCACGTGACATATGGCCATGCTGGCAACGGCTGTGCTGTATTTCCGATGCAACGTATGGGGCATGAGGTCTGGGCTATCAATACCGTCCAGTTTTCAAACCACACCCAACATCCGCAAGGTTGGACCGGACAGGCTCATGATGCCAAGCAGATCTCTGAAATCTTTGAGGGACTGGCAAAACTGAATGTCCTCTCTCAAATCAAAGGTATTGTAACAGGTTACCTTGGTGGCCCTTCTCACTGTGACGTCATTGTTGACATCGTGAAGGAAGTTCGGCGGCACAATCCTGAGTGTCTCTATTTCTGTGATCCGGTGATGGGTGCGCCTGATAAAGGCTGCATTGTCAGTGAAGGTGTTGCCGAGTTGCTGGTGAGCAAGGTGATGCCGATTGCGGATGTGATCGTGCCCAACCAGTTTGAACTTTCACAGTTCATTGGTGAGCCAATTGAAACGCTGGAACAAGCCAAACAAGCATGCGCTAAGGCTATGGGAATTGGACCTAAAATGGTTCTGGCCAAGCACTTGCACAGCGTTTCTGATGATGCCTTCACCATGATGTTTGCAAGCGAGCAAGGCAGCTATCTGGCTCAGCGCCCGCATTTGCAGTTTGAACGCCAACCGGTTGGCGTCGGAGATCTAATCACATCTGTATTTGCCGCTGGTTATCTGAATGGTCTTTCTGAAGTAGAAGCATTCCAGCACTGTAATAACGCGGTGTATGGCGTGCTTAAATCCACGCAGGAAAAAGACGAGTGGGAGCTGCAAACTATTGCGGCGCAACAGGAATTCGTCTCACCATCTGAACAGTTCCACTTAACAAGCCTATAAAACTGGAAAAACAATGACAGCTATCGATACCTCCAAAGCTCCTGCAGCAATTGGCCCGTATGTTCAGGGCGTGAACCTTGGTCAGATGATCATCACGTCCGGCCAGTTACCGATCAATCCGGAAACCGGTGAGATGCCTGCAGATGTTGCTGAGCAGACCCTTCAGTCTTTGAAGAACGGTCTGGCGATTGTTGAAGAAGCAGGTCTTGCAGCAAAGAACATCAAGAAGACAACGGTTTTCGTGAAAGATCTCAATGACTTTGCGCGAGTGAACGAAGTTTACGGCAAGTTCTTTGAAGACAACAATGCACCGTTCCCAGCACGGTCCTGTGTGGAAGTTGCGCGTCTGCCAAAAGACGCTCTCGTAGAGATTGAAGTGATTGCCTGCCCATAACGGGTAGGATTTCCCCTGCAATGCTCGTGGTCCAACACGAGCATTGCCCTCAATATGTTGAGTTACAAAAATGTTTGTTTGCAGTGCCTTAGTAAGATTTTCTCTGATCAGAGCAGCTAACAAGCATATGAAAAAACCCCGAAATTGAAGTGCGTTAAACAGGCAATGGCCAAATCCAGCGGCTACTCGAAGGCCTGCGAATAGGTCAGTGTTCGCATGTGAAAACATGTTTGCACATATCTCGCTGGTTGGAGTTGCTCGTTGTGCCTGCGCTGCTGCTTGCAGTGGTTGGGTGCTCGGAAATTCCAGGACATGGCCCAAGCGCTTATCAGGTGGAGAATGCAACTTCTCAACGTAATGCGCAGTCGCTGAGCTATGTCATGCTGGATGTTGATGTTCCGACAGTTCAGCATTTATCCAATTACGCCAGCAACTTACCTCCCAAAGAATTCCGCGTTGGCAAGGGCAAGAGAAGTACGATCCGCGTCGGTGTTGGCGATCAGCTCTCTGTTGGGATTTGGGAGTCCATTCCAAACGGGCTTTTCTCAACACAAGGTCAAAAACGGACTGAGCTTGGCCTTGTGGTTGACGACCAAGGCAATATTTACGTGCCTTATGTTGGGGAACTCAAAGTCGAGAACAAGAGTATCTCTGAGGTTCGCGAACAGATTCTCAGTGGGTTGGAAGGTAAGGCTGTCGATCCACAAGTGGTTGTGAACCTTCAGGCAAATGGATCGCACAAGGTCATTGTTATTGGTGATGTGATGCGTCCGGGCCAGTTCCGTGTGCATGAAGATGGTCTGAGTCTGGTTGAGGCAATCTCAGAAGCTGGTGGAACGCGGAATCCAGACTATGAGTCGTTTGTTACTGTCATGAGAGATGACAAGAAGTTCCGGTTTAGTCTAGACGATATTTCGGAGCAACCAGCTAACAATATCTGGCTTCGGCCGAAGGACATTGTCTCCATTACGCACCAGCCTAAATCCTTCACCGTGTTTGGTGCCGTTGTTGCCCGGCGCAAATATGACTTCCCTTCCTCGCGGGTGAATCTCTCGGAAGCCATTGGAATGTCAGGTGGTTTGCATGATGGGACTGCGGATGCGACGGGGGTTTTCCTGTTCCGATTTGAGGACCGGCAAAAGATGATGCCGTTGCTTCCTCCACATGAGCAACATGAGGAATTCGGGACAGTGCCTGTTGTCTACCGTCTCAATTTGAGAGAGCCAAGTGGTATGTTTTTGACGCAAGCGTTTGAAATCAGAGATAAAGATGTGATCTATGTGGCGAATTCATCAGTCTCTGAGGTCAACAAGTTCATCAGCATCCTCATTTCTCCTGTAACGGGTACATTGCGGTCTGGTGTTGCACTTGCGGGAGTTCCTTGATTTACTTAGTTTGCTTGTAGTTGAGAAATAAAGATAAGTAATATTCTGTAAAATGGCCTGCGGTGTTATTTGTTGTATGCATTTCCCTGAATTACTTCTTTGAGCGATCTCACCAATTCTTCATCGGTCCGTTTTTCTCCGGCGCTTTCAAAACCAAAATCCAGCAGACGTTGGTCTTGCGGATAAGTTTTACCGCAGCCTGCATGAATCTCAGTGAAATCAGCAGCTTGTAAGATATCGAGCGCCGTCTGAGTGTTAACACCTGACCCCGGCATCACAGAGAGTCTGCCAGCTGCGGCTTTGTGCATGGCGGTTAGGTTCTCAATCCCATCAATAGCTTTGTAAGCTCCGCCGGAACTGAGGATGCGTTCGAAGCCGAGTTCAGCAGCAGTGTGTGTGGCTTCGTTCAAATCTGGGGCAAGGTCAATGACGCGATGGAGCGTTACACCAAGGCCATCAGCGTGATCCACTAGTGTATTCAATAGGTTAGCGTCGAGTGCGTTGTTATGTTGGTTTGCGCCCAGAACAACACCAGCCAAATTGGTATTACGAGCAGCATCGATTTCGCGCTTCATCTGGTCCACCTCTTGCGGGGAGAAGATGAAGTTACCCCCGCGAGGGCGGATCATGGCGTAGACCGGGATGGGCGCTTTGGCCGCCAGTTCCATCAGGCCAACGGACGGCGCCAGGCCGCCCATGGCGAGGCAGGAACACAGCTCAATCCGGTCAGCTCCGCCAGCAACAGCAGCATTCAATCCAGCGACGGTGTCAACACACACTTCCAGCTTCATGACTGAACCTCCATTTGACCCGCCATCAAATCCTCTGCCCGAATGGCCTTGCGTTTTTCAGGTTGGCCGAGCTCTGGCGTCCAGACCCAATAGACAATCTCCTCGTCACACCCCACATTGACCACGCGGTGTTTGCCTGCTGCATCAATGGCATGGATCACAACACCGCCGATGTAACCGCTCTCCAGCTCCTGCAACTCAGAGACCGCCAGTCGTAACGCATCATCCAGCGAAATGCCGAGCTTCATGGCCAGTACAACGGTGCGGGCGGTACCGCAGCGCATGGTCATTTCACCTGTATGAGTGCATGCGGCCGCGCCATAGCGGCTGTCAGCATAAAAGCCAGCACCGGGAATGGGAGAGTCGCCCACACGCCCCGGATACTTCCAGGCCCAACCTGATGTAGAGGTGGCGGTGCAGATGTTTTTCTGGCTGTCTTTACAAAGGAAAACGGTGGTGTCTCGCACCTTTTCAGGGTCGGTGATTGCTTTGGTCAACGGTGCCAGATCCGTGTTGGGAAAGGCGGCTTTCTGCTCGTCGCTCATCACCTCTTCCAGCTTGCGCCACCACACCTGTTTGCTGTGTTCCAGCAAAGCTGGATCCTTTGCAAACCCAAGCTCATCTGCGTAACGGCGGGCCCCCTCACCCACAAGCATGGTGTGTGGCAAGTTATCCAGCACCGCCTTTGCCAGACGGGTGACCTCCAGCGTCATCGGCACGCCTGCAACCGCGCCGTAGTCTCGCGTGGTGCCGTCCATTACGCTGGCATCAAATTCCATGTTACCCAACAGGTTTGGCCAACCGCCATAGCCTACACTGCGCACCTTGGTTTCAGCTTCCACCAAAGACAGTCCGGGCACCAAGGCATCAAGCCCATGTGCTCCATTTTGCAAGTGACTGGCGGTGGTGCCAATGCCGGGCCAGCTTTCAGAATTACCAAGTACGATCATTGCGCCGCTCAAAACTTATCAGAGAATAAATCACGGTAACTCTTTGATGATGCCCTCGCCCTGTCAATGCTACCAATCCGGCTTTAGCCGGAAATGTCGTGTCTATGCCTTCAACGGCGGTGATCTAACATTCTGATATATAGATGATATTCACGTTGAAAATTGGTAGCATCCAAAAGCTGTGAGCGTTTGCGTTGTTTTGTGCGTTCGTTTGAAAGCTTTTGTGTTTTTCTGCGTTGCTATGTTTTTACCCATAAATCATGCCAGATCCTAACGATACGGACCTCTCGGTTGGTCACTTTGGACCGCTCTATGAAATGGATATCAGGCAATTTGTGAAGGTACGCAGGTACTGTGTCGCTGTGATACCGAGGGTCGACTTGATCTCAGAGGATCAAGCTCCCCTCAGTTCAGCTTCGCCTCTTTTAGCGAAGTGAGCCAGTTGGAGAAGATGCCGCTGGAGATGCGGGTTTTGTGGTCTTGCCCGGCGGCGATGTCCATCAGGATGTCGCGGGGAGAAACGCCGTAGTGTTCTTTGAAGCTGCGGGTGAAGCTGGAGGCGTGCGAAAAACCACAGCTCTCGGCGATCTGCTGGATTTTGATTGTATTGCTTCCGGAGCGCAGCAGCTTGCGCATGGCGTGTTTCATGCGGATGTAACGCAGGAAGGCCATGAAGCCGCCCATGGGCTCAAACAGGCGGTAGAGGGTGGTGCGAGACACGTTGAGGTGATGCGCCACTTCTGTGCTGTTCAGGCGTGGGTTGGTATAGGTTCGGCTGATGTACTCGGCGGCTTGTAAAAACCGCGCTGCAGTCTGATTGTTTTCATCCAGTGCAAATGAGATTCTCGGGCCGTTGTTCATCTGGTTGGCGACCAGCTTGGCGATGCATTCCACGATTGAGGTGACATCCTCATCTGACAGGTGACCCAGTTGACCGCGAAGCAGCTGCATCATGCTGATCACTGCATTGGTCGAGCCGCCTGTTGCGGGAAGGCACAGGGTTGGGTAGGTGCGATCCCCATGGAGGAACGGTGCCAGTGCCGTTCGCGGCAAAGCCAGTGTCATCAGCTTGTAGGAGCTGTGGTCTACCACAAACGGCTCGGCCATATCCTGCACGATCAGATGACCGGGCTGGAGTTCCACACTCTCCTGACCCATGTGGGTGACGCAATTGTGGGTGTGATCATAAAATTGCACAAACACAGCATCCATGCCGTCGCGGGCAATGCGCTGGCTGGAGCGGATGAACCTGTGCGGGGTCGCGTTGATGGTTGCCACAAAGCCACTTTTATAGCGAAATCCGCGCACGCCCGCGCCAAAGGCCTCCGGTGAAGCGGTGTTGGAAGCCAGACAAGCCTCTCCCGTCGCTTCGGCGACCCCCTCGCGCCATTCATCCCAGTTGATGCTGGGCCGGTAAATCACCTCAGGTCTCGGCTCATTCATTGAGTTGTTCGATTCAACAGACATTCTACCCGGTACTATGCTGCAACTTGTGCGTGGTAATTCCAATCTGCGCTTAAAATATTCCTGAAGGCTGGAGAACGAAGGAGCTACAGTCCCGATTGAGAAAGGGACCTGCGAGGCCACATCGTTCTGTCAGTTTTGCGTCCCCTCCCGTTGAAAAAGATTCAAAACGGGCATTGATACCGTGGTCCTGCTTATGGTTGGAGGCAAGGCGGTGTTGAGCAATGTGTCCTACGCTAAGTCTGACAGGAATGGTGTCCCTCCAGCCTTCAGATGACCAAATTTCAGGAAGCGACCCCCGAGCCTCGGCCATAAAAAAAGAATTCTGAAAATGAATGCAGTGCTGACCATCAGATCAAGGCACCGAAAACAAAGTCACCACCATGTCGTCCCATCCATAATACCACAATAGGTTTATTCTTCTAAAGGATCGCAATGAAAACAAGGGCGTGAAACAAATTGCTAAAACAAAGCTGTGCTTTGAAACGACAGGCTAAGAGACCTGAGCAGCGGAAAGAAGAAGAGGTTGGTAAAGATCGAATCGATTTTTAATGAATGAGCTGTTTGAGTTCTCGGTTTGCCCATAATCTACAGTTTTGGATGAGCAAAAAAAGGCGAGCACAAGGGCCCGCCTTTTTGAAAAATGGAACGTTGAAAGAGGTCAGGCGCTGACGCGGGCAGCGAGCTTGGCGTTGTTTTCCAGCAGTTTGTCCAGCCGTGCTTTTTTGATGACTGGGTTGAGTTCAGGGTCCAGAACATGTGCGAGCAATGCTGTATTGGAAGCTTCGATCGCGGCGTCATCAACAACTGCAAGGCCGTGCAAGACGAAGGGGCGCAGGTAAACCATTCCAGTCAGCAGGGCAGTCTGTTGAAAGGGTTTGAGCAACTCATCCATGCTGAAATTGTTATAGCCGCCTGCGTGATAGCTGTCCTCCGGTCCGCCGGTAGAGATAGCCAGCAGCAGTTCCCGGCCAGCCAGTTTGGTGCCACCCGGGCCATAGGCAAAGCCGTAGGACAGGACCTGATCTTGCCATGCTTTCAGCGCTGGCGGGGCGGAATACCAATAAAACGGAAACTGGAAGACGATGCGATCGTGAGAGAGCAGGAGTTGCTGTTGTTCTTCAACGTTAAAGCTCAGAGTTGGGCCGCCAACACGGGCCAGATCAAGCACGGTGATGTCATCTGTTGCGGCAAATGCTTCAAACCAGGAGCGGTTGATACGGGATTTTGAAAGGTCGGGATGGGCAGTGAGCACAAGGGTTTTCATCGCAGGAAGGCCTCTTAGAATATCTGATCTCTGCTTTATAACAGGATGCATACATGCTATTAATTGCCTCCATATCAATCCAATAGATGTATGGTATCAAATAATGCGTTTGCCTCTTGCCATGCTGGAAGTGTTTAACGCCATTGCACAGAACGGCAGTCTCAAAGGAGCCGCTCAGGCGCTTGGCATCAAACCGTCCACGGTGTCTCATCAGTTGAAATCGCTGGAAGAACAGCTCGGGACGGCCCTGTTTGTGCGCACCACCCGGTCGGTAGCCCTGACGGATGCGGGTCGTGCGTTGCAAAGTGGGGCGGGCGCGGCGTTTGACCTGCTGGGGCAAGCGGTAAATGATGCAAAGGAACACGGCAGCAGCGCCCGTGGCAGTTTAAAACTGACCTTGCCTGAGTTTGTGTTTCACTCCTTCCTTGCAGATCTTCTGCCCAGCTTTCAGGCTGCTTATCCGGAGATACAGCTGGAGCTTTCTCTGACGGACGCCATTGTCGACATCGTTGCAGATGGTTTGCACGGCGGGCTTCGTCTGGGGGGAAAGATTGCGCAGGATATGATTGCGATCCGTATCTCTGACCCGCAACCCCTGACCGTCCTTGGCAGCAAGGCATATCTGGCTGAGCATGGCACGCCGGAAAAACCTGAAGACCTCCTCGTGCACAACTGCCTTCACTACCGGTTTCAAACATCAGGACGGCTGGCGCCATGGGTGTTTGAGGTGGATGGCAACACCGTGGAGATTGATATCAAAGGAGGGTTGATCCTCAACACCCTGCCCTCTCAGTTGCAGCTGATGGAGCAAGGCATGGGATTGGTGCTCACTTTCCGCGAGTATGCGCTGATGCAGTGCGACCTGACAAAGGTGCAATGCCTGCTGGAGGATTACCTGAAACCAACAGAGCCGATCTATCTGTTTTACCCGCGTGAATACAAAAACCTGCAGGCCCTGCGCCTATTCATCGACCACATCAAGGCCCACCGGCAGTTGGCGTAACAAGCAGGGTTAAGCAGCAGGCGCTTTATACGGTGGCACTTGCCGCAGGACCATGCCGTGTTTTTGGTCGGCTTTGTAACCGAGGCTTTCGTAAAAGCCTCTTGCGCCGCGGTCTTGTCCGGTCAGCAGCATGATTTTGTAGGCGTTGGCTTGCCAGGCGGCATCTCGCAGAGCATCCATGACCATGCGGCCAAAGCCTCTGCCCCGATAAGCTTTCAGCGTCACCACGTTCTCGGCAAGGCAATACGAGCGGCCACCATAGGTCATGTTGGGTAGAATATGGAGCGTGGCGCAGGAGACGATCTGGTCGTAAATCTCCACACCAAACAGAGAGGTGCCGTCATGTTGCAAAAGCTTGGCGAATTGCGCTGGCCCGTCTTTGCCATAAACAAGCGGAATGCCATCTGTCAGCTCATTCAGGAGCATGACGACATCCTCATAATCATCAATGGAAAGGCGGCGGATGGTGACGGTTGGCGAGAGGACAGTCATAAGGGGACTCACTGAAAACGTGCGGCATTGAATATGAAACACGTTTACCGCGAGGTTGCTCTGTGCTCCAGTCGCTCACTATTGAGTTTTCATGGCAGCTTTTGCGACGGCCCGTGCGATCACCTGTTCTTCGTTGGTGGGCATGATGAAGACGCGTACCGGTCCGGTCCCGATTTCCGGTGCGTTGGCCATGTTCTTTTCCTGATCGATGGTGATGCCGAGAAACTCCAGTGGTTCGCACACGCTGGAGCGCACCCGGGCTGAATTCTCGCCAATGCCAGCGCTGAAGATCAGGGCGTCGATGCCTTCCAGAGTGGCGGCCATGGCACCCACCTCGCGGCGGATCTGGTAGCAATAGTAGTTGATGGCTTGCTTGGAAAACAGTTCTTCTGAATGTTCCAGCACGCGCATGTCAGAAGATTCCTCTGACAATCCCAAGAGCCCGCTGCGACGATAGATGATGCTCTCGATTTCTGCTGCCGATAGTTCTTTTTCCTGCATCAGATAGAGCATGACGCCCGGGTCCAACCGTCCGCACCGTGTGCCCATGGGCAGGCCATCTACGGCAGAAAAGCTGGTACTTGCGTTGATGGAGCGGCCATCTTCTACGGCGCACATGGAAGCGCCGTTGCCCAGATGGGCGATGACGAGGCGTCCGTTGGCGACATCGGGATGTTCCCGGCGCATTTCACTGCAGATGTAATCAAAGGAAAGCCCGTGGAAGCCATAGCGGCGCACACCTTCCTCATAAAAATGCCGTGGAATGGCGAAGGCGTCATTGGGGAAGGTGTGACCGGCATGGAAGGCCGTATCAAAACAGCCGATCTGCAGCACGCCCGGAAACACCTGTTTGGCTGCGCGGATGGTTGCCAGACTGTATGGCTGGTGTAGCGGGGCCAGCGGAACCATCTGCTCCAGCTTCTGCACCACCTCAGAGGTCAACTCTGTTGGTTTGAAAAAGGCATTGCCGCCATGAACGATGCGGTGCCCTATGCCAACGACAGGCTGCCCTTGCAAGTAGGGCTCCACCTTGGCGAAGATGGCGACGACGGCGCTGGCATGGTCAACTGTGCCCAGCTCCCGCACGATGTCCTCGCCGGGTGTCTGCATCTTCAAGCGGGCAGAAGGGCCCAGACGCTCAACAATGCCGGAGATGAAAAGGTCAGGCTCAGCCTGCGCTTTGTAAAGTGCGAACTTGACGGAGGACGATCCGGTATTGAGCGTAAAATAAAAACTCATGTTTTTTGGCTCGCAGCGTAAAGAAGCGCAACAGCGCAAGACATTAACCGGGCCTTGTCGTCATCTGCACGGCTGGTGAGGATCACCGGACAGCGGGCGCCCATAACCACTCCGCACACTTCTGCATGGGCAACAAAGGCCAGTTCCTTGGCTAGCATATTGCCAGATTCCAGATTGGGCACAACCAGTACATCTGCCCTACCAGCAACCAAGGAGGTGATGCCTTTTGTTACCGCAGCATCAATGTCGATAGCGTTGTCCATGGCCAGCGGGCCATCCACGATGCCGCCCTTGATCTGGCCGCGTTCTGCCATTTTGGAAAGGATCGCTGCATCCATGGTCGAGGGGATTTTGGTGTTCACCGTTTCCACGGCTGAAAGGATGCCCACCTTGGGCTGTTGCTGTCCAAGGGCCAGTGCCAGATTGATGGCGTTTTGGACAATATCCACCTTGGTTTCCAGATCCGGTGAGATGTTGATGGCCGCATCGGTGATAAACAGCAAATGGTCCAATCCCGGCACATCCATCACAAACACATGGCTGAGGCGATTGTCAGTGCGCAGGCCCACATCCCGTTTCACGATCTCCGCCAACAACACGTCGGTGTGGAGTTGGCCTTTCATGATCGCCTGCGCCTTACCTTCGCGCACCATGGCCACGGCCTGTGCTGCCGCCTGACTGTGGCTTGCAACATCAATGATATCGCAGTGAGCCAGATCTTTGCCAAGACGCTCTGCGGCATCCTCGATCTTTTCGCGAGAGCCAATCAGGACCGGCTCAATCAGCGTGTTTTCGGCTGCCAGCAAAGCGCCGCCTAGTGACTTGCGGTCTTCTGGCGCCACAACCGCGGTGATGAGAGGTGGGAGTGGGCGGGCTTGATCCAGCAATCTATCAAAGTGCTCATGACTGCGCACGGTCAGACCCGGCAAGCTGACAGCCTTGGCGATTTTGCTGGTGCGCGGGGCGATAACCTCGGCCTCGCCTTCTACGATCACCTGACCGTCCGCACGTTCCACGGTGGTTTGCAGTGTCACGACGTAATCGGGCAGCTTTTCCGTCACCTTCACGCGGGCTGTCAGATGGTCCCCTTCATAGGCACGACCCAGAAAGCGCAGGCTCTGGCTTTTGTAGAGCGTGCCCGGTCCGGGCATTTGATTGCCCAGCACGGCAGAGATCAGACTGGCGACCCAGAGGGAGGGGGCGACGCCTTCAAAGTCGCCTTCGCCCTCGCGATCTTCCTTGGGCAGATGGATGGGGTTGAGGTCGCCGGAGGCATGGGCGGAGACGTAAAAATCATCCGCAGAGCAGGTCCGCTCGTAAATGGCTTCCATGCCAACTTCGATCTGATCGTACGGAGTATTCTTGTAGGTTGTTGTCATCAAACCTTCCTAACCCCATTTGAGCGACTTCTTCAGACAGTGCCACAGTTCCAGAGAATTGGGCGCCATATTCTCTTCCTTGCCAATAATGTAGGACACGGCCTTATACGCAAAGGTCTTGTCCTTCTCGCTTTTCAGCAAGCCCGGCAGGGCATTGTAACCTGCTTCCATTTCGAAACGGGAAATGAGAGTCTGATCGTGAATGAGGAAGTTGCGCTCTTTCGGATCCATGGATTTGAACGGTGCCCATGTGGTCAACACTTCGTTGAACCGCTCCAGCTTTTCGCCGCGGACTTCGGTACGGGTGTCGGCAATCATCAGCACAATGCGTACGATGGCTGCAGCTGCCCCGCCCTTCTCGATCTTCTTGAGCGCGTTCTGGATGCTGGTCAGACTGTGCAGGTCCTGCATTGGCACTTTTGGCCGGCGGAAGGACAAGGCCTTGCCGTATTCCACGGCAGGCGGTGAGGCCCAGAAGGTGAGGAAGCTGTTTTCAATGAAGGCCTCGCGCATGTCCTTCAGCGCATCCCAGCCATATTCAATGCTGTCTGCCATCAGCTCCTCCCAATAATGGAAGGGCGTTTTGGCCATGTTGGGTGTGTGGTTTTCCTTCACCGCGGCGGCGGCCATGGTGGGCCAGAACATCAAGGGATTGGTGGAGGCAAAGGCGCCATTTGCTAGCCGCATGGGATGCATATCGCGCGTTGCATCCGCTGCCTGCGTGCTGTTCATGGTTTTTAGAACAGGGCCAATGGTGCTGTCATACACATCCTCCCAGCTCTCGGAAAAGCGGGCGACACCGGCAAACGCTTTTTCCTCGTCGCGTTCACCAGTTTCCAGCAGCATTTCATCAATGGTCTTGCGGGCAAAACTCACCTTGAATTTGGCATCGCAGCCTTTGCCCTTCTGCTCTTCAATCTGCAGTTTGTAGAGCCCAGGAGGCATGGCCTCGATGGTCTTCAGCGTGGAAGCCACCTGCGTATGTTCGCGCTTGGCAACGCTGGAGGAGACAAAGATGCCCAGATGCCCGACCTGATCATGAAGCATATAGAGGATACGCTGGCCGAGGATCTCGATTTCCGCTTCATCCGTGTAGGTGTCCGCAATCCAGTTGAGCGCCTGATCGGGCGGGGTGATGTTATCGCCGTAGGAGGAAAACACGATGATCGGGGACTTGATGGTCTTTAAGTCAATGGGGCGTCCCGGTTCCAGAAAGGCTTCATTCTTCGCCAGCTTGTTGCCGATGAAAAGGTTGTCCAGAATCCAGCGGAATTCTTCCTCTGTCATGTAGTAGAAGCCGCTCCACCATTTCTGGAATTCCAGATAGCGCTCTTCGTCCTTGTCGATGTTGGTGTAAAGGTCATAGTACTTGCGGAACCAGTTGCGGCCCGGGTTCAGCATCTCGAAGTTCTGCACCAGATTGGCACCATCAAAGACGCCGTTGCCAAGGTCTGCGGAGAGCAAGGCAGGTACGATGCCGCCTGTCAGGCCAGCGGAGTAGCGCATGGGGTCCTGCCCCATCTTGCCGCTCCAGTAAGACATGGGCGCACCGTTGAGCACAATCGGCCCCACCAGATCCGGATAGACCGCTGCCAGAATAGCTGTTGCCCACCCGCCCTGACAGTTACCAACCACGATGGGCTTGGGGCTATCTGGGTGGCGAGAGATGATCTCGCGCAGGAAGGCCGCTTCGGCATGGGTGACGTGCGACAGCTCCTGATTGGGCTCTGGCATGGGGTGAAAAGCGACAAAGTACACGGGGTGCCCGTCACGCAGGGCAACCCCCACCTGACTGTCATTCTTGAACCCGCCAATGCCTGCGCCGTGGCCTGCACGCGGATCGATGATCACATAGGGGCGCTTCCAGTCCAGCACCTCCACGCCGTCAGGTGGAATGACCTTCAAAAGCATGTAGTTGCAGGGGCGCGGCAGGTTGCGGCCCTCAACAACCACCTCGTAATCATAAATGAGAACCGGAGGACAGCCCTTGGCCATGTGGTCAAAGTATGTGTCACTGGCTTCGCGCAGGGCATCCATGGTCAGGATGGCGCGTTCGCTGGATTCCTTGAGATAATGCGACCACGCATCCAGCAGCTTCTTGGGTGTGTCGTACGGGCCCCAGGAGGCGGCCAGTGCGTCGCTTTTGGTTTTTGATTTGGCCTGTTTCTTCTGAAGGTCGTTCATCAGGCGCGTGGAGCGTCGTGAGTTGGCGACCTGCAAAAACTGGTTTTGTTCAGCGAGAGCCTCAAAGTACTGGGCGGTTCGCTTGCTAAAGAGTTCTACTTGCATAATCTACCTCGGTGCCGGCCTAACCAATGATGCGGTAACCACCGTCAATGGGGTGAACCACGCCGGTGATGTTTCGGGCTTCATCACTGGCCAGAAAGGCGGCATATGCGCCAATGTCTTCAATACTTGCGAGTTTTCGGGTGGGGGCACGCTCGGTCGCGTCGGCCAGCATCTCGTCAAAGCTGGCAATGCCGCTGGCGGCGCGTGTTGCCAGCGGGCCGGGGGACAGCGCGTTGACAGAGATGCCCTTCTGGCCCAGTTCGGCAGCCACATAGCGCGTGGTGCTTTCCAGCGCGGCTTTCACCGGACCCATGATGTTGTAGTGGCTGATCACCTTTTCCGAGCCATGGAACGTCACGGTCATGACGCTGGACCCGGAGGGCATCAGCGGTTCTGATTTGCGGATGAGGCGCAGGAAGGAGTGCACGGAGATGTCCATGGCCACGCCAAACCCCTCTGCCGAGCAATCCACCACGCGGCCATGCAGGTCAGCCTGCGGGCAAAAGGCGATGGAATGCAGCAGAATGTCCAGCGACCCCCAGACCTGCTCGATTTGCTGGTAAAGAGCATCCACCTCATCAGGTTTTGTCACATCCAGCGGCGCAAAAATGGCTGCATCGGCTTCTTCTGCCAGTGGGGCCACATGCTTTTTCGCTTTGTCATTCAGGTATGTAAGAGCCAGTTCTGCGCCTTGTGCCTTCATGGCTTTGGCGCATCCCCATGCAATGGACTGGCTGTTCGCCACCCCAACAATAAGGGCTTTTTTGCCCTTCAATGAAAACATGCGGTCATTACCCTGTTGGTTGAAACCTGTCATTTGGAAGGAAAACAACAAGACTAGAAATAGCTATACAGGAGAAATAAGGAAAACCAAGGTGCGAAATCTAGTAAATGAATTGGGCGATCGAAATGTTCAAAGAGTGACTATTTATGTAACTAAGTAATTTTGTAATTAATTTTAAGCCATTTCTCAGTGGGTGTTGAGTAACCTAGTTTTCCAAGACAAATGTGTCCGTTGTTTACTTTTTTCGGTTGGCGACCGGGGCTGAGTGCCTGTCAGCACAGACACGTCCGCCAGGGGATTCTAATAGTTTGATTAAAACGTGATCCCGGAGTGTTTCTGTAGTTTTCGGGAAAGAAGATATTACCAAGCGATGGTGCTTTCATGACCGGATCAACTTTATCTGTTTCGACCACTCAGCCAACTGTCCCTCAACCGGATCTTGCGCAGTATCAGGATGTGGTTCCTCCTAAGCCAAGTGAGCGGATTGTTGAGTATTCGCTCAACTATGTGACGAAGAAAACGGCGCAGCATGAAGCGGTTCTGGGTGAAATAAAGCGCGAGCTCAATTCTTATTTCAGCACTGAAGTCACGGAGAAGGTGGTTGATCACTTCCTCTCCACAAAGCCACATCTGCCAAAGTCCAGCGTGCTCGCCATGCTCCTTCATGTGCCAAGCAAAGCTTCGCAGCAAGCGCAGGAAAAAGTGACAGCGCTCTTTGAAGAGGCCCATGCCTATGGCAGCAGGCTGACGATGGAAACCTTTTTTGAAGGCGCCGCAATTCCGGATGACCCCAAAAAAGCCGCTGAAGTTCTCACGGCCCGCATTGTTGAGCTGGCAAAAACAGCAGATGCAGATGGTATTTCCAGCATCACGCGGTCGCTGAGCTTTCTTGGCGGCTCAGACAACGCAGTGTTGAAAGAGGCCGTGCCGATCGCACTGAAGGCCGTCCATTCCACGCTTGTCTATCCCGAGAGTGTCCGGACACAGAATGCAGCGCAGGGGGGAGACGTTGCCCGCGTGCCGGGTGAGGTGACAACCCATCTGCTTGCACTCATCAGAAATGAAGCGCAAACCCCGGGTCTGGACCCGGAAACAGCTGGCAATCTGGCTGAGGTTGACGGGTATGTGAAGGATCAGGTGCTGGGCCATAAGATCTCCGTGCCGGAAACCCGCGAGCTGTTGAGTGCTGTTGCAGAGCGATTTGAGGAAATCGGCCTGAATGGCCTTGCCGATGAGACCAAAACGCTGCTGGGACAACTGGGCAAGAGCGATAACCCGCCACTGACGCGCCTGCACGATGCGATCTACTCCCGCGTGCTCGACAGTACCTTTATTGCGGATATGGTTCACGACACACCGCAGTCCGTGATGAACTCTGCACAGCTGGTGAAAGATGGCATTCGCGATGTGATTTCCATCCAGACCCCGCGGGTCCAAAACCAGACAGCCATGACCATGCACAGGATGATGGCGGGCAACGAGCGGTTCTGGATGCCGGAATGCCCGGAGCTGATGGAGTTTGTACAAGGGCCGCGTGACGATGCGCTGATGAATCTGGACAAGTTCTTGTCCGCACCAACCCGCAACGGATATGACGCCATTGCTGTTCCCATGCTGGTTGTGAAGTCCACTGTTGCCTTGCATGCATTGCTGACCAAAACGGTGCCTGCAGACCGCCAGCCACTGGTCGTCAACGGCAAGAAGGTCGCCGACTTGCCTGCTTATGTAAAGGTTGCAAACAGGGCCTATCAGGGGATCTGTCAGGAAGCCAATCGAACGAATGCTCCGGAAGATCCTGATTTGCAAAAAGCAGACAGATCCAAAGTTGGGCGTACGGACACGCCAAAGAGTGCGCATGCCGGGATCACCCTTGGCTACCAGCCCGGCAGTGTGACGTTTGAAGGAGATGCAGGCAAGATCCCGAGCACGCACCCTGCGGATGTGAACCTGCCAAAGCTGCAGGAACCGAGCAAGTCTCAGGTTGAAGCGCTGTCTCGTGGTATGCCGTTTGCCTCTGGCGTTTCCGGTTCGACCAACCTGAACCTGCATTTCCTGCATTATCTGAGGCACACCTCCCCTAACCCGGACCAGATTCCGGATTCAAAAGATTATATGGTCGCAAACACCATGTTCCTGAACTACGACGGCGGTCACTCAATCCATGAAGCGCTTTGGGTTGGGCAGGAGCTGGACGGTACGTTGGGGCTGGATCTTGGACTGGCGCAAGGGAAGCCAGATGGAACGCAGATTGAGTCCTCAAGCTATGTCTCCGACCTCAATGAGTTCATCGACCTTTACGATGGCACGGAGACTGGTGACGCTTTGGCACGAGCCAAGGAAAACGCCTGGGATGCGACACTGGATTACTTTGATGAGCACAGCTACGCTGCCGGTAAAACCGTGAGCGACGCCTGAGCCTCAAGCCAATTTGGAAATAGAAAATGAAACACGCTGAAACACTCATTGCCGAGCTTGGCGAGAAAATCGGGCTGCCAAACCTTCAACTGGATGAGGAAGGGCTCTGCTCTTTTGACGTTGAAGAGGAGTTTACGCTCACCTTGGGTGCGAACAATCAGGATGAGGTGATCCTGTTCGCCCTACTGCCTGACATCCAGAAAGACAAACGCGAGGCAGGATATCGGTTGTTGCTGCAAGCCAACCTGCTTGGCAAAGGCACCGGAGATGCAGTTCTTGCCATGACGGAAGGCGACAACCAGCCAGCGCTGAACTCAAGGTTTTCTGCCAAAAGCCTTGGTATCGCGCAGCTTGAAGAGAAGCTGGATACATTCATCAAGCTCGTCAAACTGTGGCGCGTGACCATCCAGTCCCTCAATGCCTCACAAAATGAGGGCACAACGCAGCTTCATTCCACAAACGATGAGTGGCTTCGCGCTTAAGCTTGAGCGCTTGTCATCCTGTTGGGCTGTTCGCAGGCAGCCCAACGGTCCTTTGTCAGCCTCTTAAAGCGTAGGGGCAGACAGAGCTTGCTCGCAGATCTGGTTGCTGATCCGCTCGGCAATCAACGGGGCGAGGATGACGCCGGGGTGGCTGCCTGCCACGAAAGCGTTGGTGAAACCGTTGATGGGACGAGCGAGTGGTTCGGAGGATCGGGTTGCCGGGCGTTGGCCGACCTGAATGGAAAGCAGCTCCACACGGCCCGCATTGGCAAACGTATCTTTGACCGCCTGCACAACTGTCTCTCCGATGTGTGCCAGCTCTGCCGGGTCTTCGGTCTTTGGCGGGCATTCAGCAATGGCAAAGTTGCCTGTTCCAAGGCTACGCATCTCCACATCCGGTGTTTGCAGCACCGGAAGGAAGTCCGGCACCTCTGCACTCACTTCGATGTAGGTGCAGGGCGAGGTATAAAGATCGTGCTCCGGCTCGAATGGAGCGATCAACGCGCCATTGCCGCCACCGGAAGCAAGCACGGTAAAGTCGCTGGCTTGCAGCTCCCCTCCCATCATCACCCCTTTACAATGGTGGTCAGAAGCGTCGAGCCCGCTGGTGGTGCTGTTCAAAACCACCCTGCCGCCAAGGCGCTCAAAGGCGTTGACCAGTTTGCCGATAACTTTGGGCGGGTACCAAGACACATCCTGCGTCGAATGAGCTGCAAACTCTGGCGGGTTGGCGAGAGCTGGCAGATGCTGCTGAAGTTCTTGTTTGCTCATGGTGCGGGTTTGTGTGCCCGCCTGTTGCTGCCGGTCGATCAGGTCCTGGGTTTTTTCCGGTGTGGCGCGCCAGACAATGGCGCCGCCTTCTGCATCAAACAGCGTGCCGTCAAACTCCGCGTTCAGGGCTTTGTAACGCTGGATGCCATCAACCAACAACGGGAACAAATCCGGTTGGTCAATCGGATCATTGGCGATATGGCAGATCCAGCCAAAGGAAACACGTGAGACATCTCCGCCCACACTGTGGTTTGCATCAAACAGGGTGACTTTGAAACCTTGACGCGCGAGCTTATACGCAATCATGGCTCCCGTAATTCCGGCCCCGATCACGTTAACGCTTAAATTCTGCATAGATGCCTCAGTTCAAAGAAAAAGATACCGGCCAGCGACGAATATCGCTGATCAGCTGAAGAATTCAAAGGAATGGCTATGCGCAGACCCTAACGAACCCTCCTGCACGGTGGAACCGGCATCCTGAAAAATAAGAGGGTAGTGATATATTTGTCGCGACTAATATAGTTAGCGGGATGATTTCGGTAACCAATTGATACAGTGAGATAAACAACCGGTTGCATGGCTTTTGGTAGCCTGAATTGCAGGGCCTGCGTGAAATAATCCTTGAAAATTTCACGACGATTAGTGAAAATATCGCGAAATATTTCACGGAATCACGCCACATGACTATCACAAGTACATTGGGGGAAGATCTGAAGGCGCTTCGCATCGCGCGCGGTATGACGCTGGAAGATCTGGCAAAACTACTGGGCCGCTCAGTGGGGTGGCTCTCTCAGGTAGAGCGGGATAAATCCACGCCGCGCCATACGGACCTGAAGCAGTTTGCCGAGGTGTTTGGTGTTCAGCTCTCCCTGTTTTTCGGCAATGCAGAGGCGCCGGAAAATGAGAGAGGCCGCGTAGTGCGCGATGGCAACCGCCGCGTGATTGGGGAGCGGGATAAGGGCCTGCTTGAAACACTGGTGTCACCAGACCTGACCGACAGCTTTGAGATGATCCACTCCACCTTTCAACCTGGCTCTCACCGCAGCGCTGCGATTACACGCCCGACGCAAGAGGTGGCCTACATGGTCTCGGGCAAGCTGGATGTGTGGATTGGGGAAGAGATGTTCACGGTGGAGGCAGGCGACAGTTTCCGCATCAAGGAGGCGTCTTACCGCTGGTCCAACCCATATGCTGAACCTGCCATTGCTATCTGGGTGATCTCACCGCCGGTTTACTAGAGCTGCCGCTCACAGAAATGTTTGCAGACAAGAATGATACCCGTCTCACAGAGAAAAGCGGGAGAGGACTACATGACAAACGAATAGATTTTGGAGGAGGTGCGCATGTCTATCCCAACCACCGCGCGGGTTGTCATTATTGGCGGCGGCGTTGTCGGCGTTTCCACGCTATACCATCTGGCAAAGCTGGGCTGGAGCGACTGCGTGCTTCTGGAAAAGAATGAGCTGACGGCAGGCTCCACATGGCATGCGGCAGGCAACTGCCCCAACTTTGCCACCAGCTATGCCGTAATGAACATGCAGCGCTACGGCTTGGAGCTGTATCGCAGGTTGGCTGATGAGGTGGACTATCCCATCAACTATCATGTCACCGGCGCGGTCCGACTGGCCCACAGCCACAACCGGATGATGGAGTTTGAGCATGTGGCAGCCATGGCTGAGCACATGGGCCTGACTATGGAAATGTGCACGCCTGACCAGCTGCAAAAACACTTCCCCTTTATGGAAACGCACGATCTGGAAGGCGGTCTTTGGGATCCGTTGGACGGCGATATCGATCCGGCGCAGGTGACACAGGCGCTGGCGAAAGGCGCGCGGGAGCTGGGCGCCCGCATCCTGCGGTTTACACCTGCCACAGGCGTGCGCCGTGAAGGCAGGGAATGGATTGTCTGTACTGAGGCAGGTGAAATCCGCTGCGAATATGTGGTGAATGCAGCTGGCTACTATGCTGCGCGCGTTGGTGAATGGTTTGAGCCGTATGGCGGGCGCGCTGTGCCTTCCGTTACCATGAGCCATCAGTATTTCATGACTGAGGCTGTTCCAGAGGTGGAGGCATGGACCAAGGCACAGGGCCGCAAGCTGCCTATGCTGCGTGACCCTGATACCTCCTATTATCTGCGGCAGGAAACGGGCGGGTTCAACCTTGGCCCCTATGAGCGAGCCTGCCGGACGGCATGGACCTCATCAGATGACCCGATGCCGGATGACTTCAGTTTCCAGCTGTATCCGGATGATCTGGAGCGGCTTGAGTTTTACATTGAAGACGCGATGGCCCGCGTGCCCTTGCTCGGAACGCAAGGGGTGAAACGCAACATCAACGGGCCAATTCCTTACGCACCTGATGGCCTGCCCGTGATTGGCCCCATGCCCGGTGTGTCCAACGCGTTTGAGGCGCACTCCTTCACCTTTGGCATCGCGCAGGGCGGCGGCGCTGGCAAGGTGGCCGCAGAGTGGATTGTACACGGCCAGACCGAGTGGGACATGTGGGCCGTCGATCCAAGACGTTACACCGATTACACCGACAAGCAGTACTGCATCGATAAAGCGAAGGAAGTCTACGGTCACGAATACGCCTTGCACTTTCCCCATCACGAATGGCCAGCTGGTCGGGACCGCAAGCTCTCCCCCAACCACACCAGACTGCTGGAACTGGGTGGACAGATGGGGGCATACAATGGTTGGGAACGGGCTAATTGGTTTGCGAAAACGGGCGACGATATCTCTTACGAGGCGACGCAAACATGGAGCCGCTCTGGCCCGTGGCAGCCGCGGGTGCGGGAAGAATGCGAGGCTGTGCGTGAGCATGTTGGCGTGCTGGACCTCCCCGGCTTCTCGCGGTTCAAACTCTCGGGTACAGGCGCTGCTGACTGGCTGCGAGGACAGATCGCCGGAGGTCTCCCCAAAGTTGGCCGCATGACCCTTGGCTACTTCCCCGATAATCGTGGCCGCGTCCTAACGGAAATGTCGATCCTTCGTCATGGTGCAAACGAGTTCACGCTGATCACCGCCGCGTTGGCCCAGTGGCATGACTTTGAGCTGCTGACAGCCCGCCTGCCAGAAGGATTGAGTCTGGAAGACCAGACAACGGAGGCAACAACACTGATCGTCACCGGCCCAAAGGCCCGTCAGCTGCTTGCTCCCATGCTCAAAGCGGACCTTTCTCGCAGTTGGCTGAGCCTGCAACAAGCCACCATGCTTAGTAAGGCTGTGATGTTGGTGCGCGTCTCTTTTGCGGGGGAGCTGGGTTGGGAAATCCATGCGAGCAATGAGGATATGCCGGAGATTTATCAGGCGATCCTTGCTGCTGGGGCCAAACCGTTTGGCATGTATGCGCTCAATGCCTTGCGGTTGGAGAAAGGCTATCGCAGCTGGAAGGGAGACCTCTCAACCGACTACACCTTGCTGGAGGCTGGTCTGGACCGATTTGTGAAGCTTGATAAGCCGCAGAGCTTCCCCGGCAAAGCCGCACTGCTGAAAGAACAGGCAGAAGGCGTGAACCGCCGCTTCGTGACGATGATCGTGGAGGCGGGCGAGTATGACGCTCCTTACATGTCCACCATTTGGCATGGGGATCGCATGGTGGGGGAAGTCACCTCCGGCGGGTGGGGCTACCGCGTCAATGCCTCCATCGCGCTTGGTGTCGTGCAGGCTGATCTGGCAAAACCGGGAACTGAGCTGACCATCAAAATCTACGGCAAGCCCTACAAGGCAATTGTACAGCCGGATGAGCCACTTTGGGACCCGGAGAATGAGCGTCTCAAAGATCAAAGCACGCCTGAGATTGTCGTTTTGGAAGGGCACATGGTGTAACCCCGTTCATCTGCCATGATCTGCGGCATCCATATCTCTCCTGCTCCACACGACTGAAGCAGAAAAATATGGATGCCGTAATAGTTGGGTGTGCGATCTATACTTATAATTCTCCAAGCTTATGTATTGATTAATCTCTACTTGTATTTGTGTGTACTTCGTATCGTGACATAATATAGCTTTACGTGATGAGTTTAGTGGTTGTATTTGCGTGTTGACATCTAAGTAGTCAGTCATATTTAATTGTATGTCAGACATGGATAGGCTCGTCTTATCTTTCTGCTCTTTTGATGAGGCTGATGCGTGATGGTATCGACATACACTCAGGATCTGCGAGATCAGATCACCGAGGAATTGGCTCGGCAGTTGTTTTCTGCTGAGCTCAAGCCCGGTGACTTTCTGCCCAAGGAACTTGAGCTCACGGACCAGTTTGGTGTGAGCCGCGCCACCATGCGCAGCGCTTTGGCAACCTTCACCAATCACGGCATCATTGAGCGCATTTCCGGCTTTGGCACACGCGTCAAAGACTATCAGGAATGGAACATCCTTTCCCCGCAAGTGGCCACGTGGATCGCGCAGTATGGCGGCAACACATTGATCTTTGCCCGGGAGATCTTCCGGTTCCGCACGTCTGTTGAACCGTTCATCGCCATGGAAGCCGCGCGCCGGGCCACGGCAAAAGATCTGATGAAGATAGAAGCGGCGTGGAACGGCATGTATGCGGCCATGCAGAAGGACGACCTGACCTATCGCGGCAAGCACTTCCAGCAATATGACATTCAGTTTCATGAGGCGATTTATCAGGCGACCCATAATCTGGTCTGGGTGCAGATTGGTCGCAGCACCATGCCTGCGGTGTTTGTCCTGATCAAGAAAACCACGGAAGCTGCCAGCGAACTCAGTGACAGTCTGGAACGCCACCGCCACCTTCTGGAAGCCATTCGCCTGCGGGATGCGGAGGCGGCTCGAAAAGCGTCTGTCCGCATTATTGACCGCGCAGCCTATGATCTTGATCTGAGTGATTTGAACGAAGAGATCCGCGAAAACTCGCTGGCCAATGTTGTGCTGCAAAACGAACGCGACCGCCTCTCCTCTGACTGAGCTGTCATCCCCTCCCCCAAACCCTTTCTCCGAGACACCACATGCAAATCACCGGTATCGAAACCATCAATCTCAAAGAATTTCGCAATGTCACCTGGGTGCGCGTGCATACGGATGCGGGCAGTTTTGGTCTGGGCGAGACCTTCTATGGCTCAGATGCCGTGTGCGGGTTCATTCACGAAACACTGGGAAATGAACTGATTGGCCGTGATCCAACCCAGATTGATGCCATCTCCCGCCTGCTGCTCAACCCCATCTGCGGTTTCAACTCTACGGGTGCGGAAATGCGAGCCGCGTCCGCCATTGATATTGCCCTGTGGGACCTTGCAGGCAAAACCCTCGGCGTGCCGGTGCATCAGCTGCTGGGAGGTAGAAGCCGCGACAAGATCCGCGCTTACAACACCTGTGCAGGCTACGAGTACGTGAAGGACAAGCAGGTCAACACCACAGAAGACTGGAGCACGGACTCTGTCGCTCAAGGCCCCTACGAGGATCTGGAGGCCTTTCTCTCTGATGCGGGCACTCTGGCGAAAAGCCTGCTGGATATGGGCTTCCGCGGCATGAAAATCTGGCCGTTTGACCAGTTCGCTGTCAAAACCAACGGCACATACATCTCGCCGGAAGATCTGGAAGCTGGCTTGCGCCCCTTCAAACAGATCCGTGAGGCGGTTGGTGATGCTATGGACATTCACGTGGAGCTTCACAGTGTCTGGAACCTGCCAATGGCAGAAAAGATTGCCCGTGCGCTCAAGCCTTACAACGTGTTCTGGCTGGAAGACCCGATCAAGATGACCAACGTGGACGCACTGGCAGAATACGCTCGCCGTGCTGACACATGGGTCACCGCCAGCGAGAACCTTGCCACCCGCTGGTCCTTCCGTGAGTTGTTTGAAAAGCGCGCCACGGATGTTTGCATGCTGGACATTGGCTGGTGCGGCGGCCTGACGGAAGCCAAGAAGATCGCCACCATGGCGGAAACCTACGAGCTGCCCGTCGCGCCACATGATTGCACTGGGCCGGGGCTGCTGACCGCAGCTGTGCACCTTTCCATCAACCTGCCCAATGCGCTGGTTCAGGAAATGGTGCGGGCATTCTACTTCGGTTGGTACAGCGAGTTGATGGAAGGCCTGCCAGTATTCGAAAATGGCTACCTGCTTGCCCCAACCGCACCGGGCCTTGGCATCTCGCTCTCCCCAAAGGTCTTTGAGCGCAGCGACGCAACAATCCAGATGACGGGTTCAAATAACAGTTAGACTGCACATGGCATGACTGTGAGCGCCCGCTGGATATGAACTCTATCCTGCGGGCCTTCACCCGTTGTGCTTGTTACACGCTGGTCTGTGAGCTTACTCGTTGACTTCCTGAAGTGGTTTCTCACCCACTGCAATCTCAGGCATAGTATCTGTCAGCAGTTTTCCAGCCACTGCAATATTATCATATGAATGTTCCTCAAGATGAATCACGAGGTGGTCTCTGGCTAAACCTGTTGTGGTGCAAAATGCTTCGGTTAAAGCTGCAACACAGGCAGCTTTCTTTTCACGGCTAAGACGAGGGGAATAAACAACAATATGAGGCATGGCTTGTACTCCTTAAAATCAAGGCACTTTGAAGTATAAGGCAGCCAATTTTAAAGTGCTACAGAAGCGCGCTTGGGAATATGTCTTGGGCAATCCCACTCAAGTGCTTTTGTTTTAATAGTAATAGCGCGCTCAGGATCAGCCTTATAGCTTTCAGGCATGAGATCCATGACAAACTCCCGGTCTTCCTCCAGGGAAGTTATCTGCGCCTCACCCCAGATTTTGAGCCTCTGCTGTGTTTCATAGTCCACCAGTATGAGAGACACGCGGGCGTTTTGAGAGATGTTTCCAGCACTGAGATATTGCCGGTTACCGCGATAGTCGGCATACGCAAAATGCTGGTCATCCAGCACCCTCAGAAAACCTCTTGGCCCGCCTTTAAACTGCACATACGGCCAACCAGTCTGTGAGAGTGTTGAGAGGTAGAACCCATCCATGCGACTGATGAATGCGGCGTGGTCTGGTTCAATTTGATGGCCCGTCAACTCCTCCCCTTCCAGAAATGTAGCGTAGGCTTCTTTGGTGCCATAGCGGTCCTGAAAAGATTGAGCAGCAGGCGTAAAGGCAATCTGGGCAAAGGCTTTGGGCATGAAAACTCCCGAGAGGTCTAATGAATATCTCTGAATATGGGAGCTGGAACAGAAAATGCGACGGTCCTTTGGGTAGAAGGAGCCGTCGCATTGCTCTGGGGGAGCGGGAGGAACTGGGCAAGTCCGCAGTGTTCTAAAAAGGCCAAGTCGATGGGGCCGTGCTTGGCACTCTAAGCGGATGGACGCATTCCTCCGGTGGAGTTCGTTATAAGTTCATTTCGGACAAACCCGGGTGGTGATCTGGACGGCGGCCAAAGGGCCAGGCAAACAGGCGTTCGTTTTCGTTGATCTCCGTGTCGGTGATGCAGGTGATCCGTTTTTTCATCAAACCTTTGGTGTCAAATTCCCAGTTCTCGTTGCCGCAGGAGCGGAACCACTTGTTGTGTATGGTGCGCCATTCGCTGACAATGCGAATTGAGAAACGGTTTTGGTTATAACTCCAAAGCTCTTTGATGTGGCGGTAGTGGAGCTGGGTTTTCCATTTGGCGGAAAGGAACCCCATAATCTGTGGTCGGCCTTCGATCGTCTGGTTCCGGTCATGCCACATGCAATCGCGAGACAGGTTTCGGATAACAATTGTCGGGCAGCGTGAGTTCCACGCATCCTCCGCAGCTCTTACCTTTGCGAGTGCCGCATCTTCCGTCAGGGGGCGCATAGATAAGTTGAGCATATTGTTACCTCTTATTATTTACTGATCGGTACAGTGCTGATTGCTAAGGTGTACCGATCTGTTCATTTGGTCAATTCACCAAATCGCGAGGTGTGTGATGCCCGTCACGAGACTTAGCAAAGCCCTTTGATTTTGCGGCTAAAATGAATTCCCTTGTTCGGCCATATTTTTTTCGTTATATGTACTGATCAGTAAACCCAGAGGTTGGTATGCGCAAAAATAAACGAGATGAACTCGTACAACAGGCGATGGAAACCTTCTACAGAAACGGATTTCACGCAACTGGTATGGATATGCTGGTGGCAGAATCCGGCATCTCCAAAACCTCCATGTACAAGCATTTCAAAAGCAAGGATGAACTGATCCTTGCTGCGCTGAAGCTGCGTGAGGAGCAGTTTCACAACTGGTCTGCACAGCGGGTTGCTGAGCTGGCGAGCGAACCCAGAGATCAACTGCTTGCGCTGTTTGATGTGCTGGATGAGTGGTTCAAGGAAGACACCTTCAAGAGCTGTATGTTCATCAAAGCCAGTTCGGAATACCCGGAACCTGACCACCCCATTCACCAGCAAACCGTGGAGCAGCGAAATGCCATGTATGAGGGTGTGCTGACACTGGTTGAAGCGGCTGCTCTGAAAAATCCGGAAGCGTTGGCGCGGCAACTGCTTATGCTGCAGGAAGGCGCGATCATTACCGCGCATTTTGGCAACAGCAAAGACCCGGCAGGCGAAGCTAAAATCGCAGCCAAAGCGTTGATTGACGCTGCTTCCTGACAGCCTCTACCTGCGAAAAATAATAGTGTCCTCCCAGGATGTAAAAGACGGTTTGAGTACTGTGCGGTCTCAGACATGCAACCTTGCACCTGCAAGGCTTACTCTGCGGAAAATATTTGCGTATACATATGAATATGTTTAGCGTGGTCCCTGAGAAATCTTACGGGACGGTTGGTTTCTCATATTAAAAACGTCCACTTTCTGGGAGGGAGAAAGAGGGATGCTGACCAAAAGCATATTGGAAGACCTTGGCACGAAACTGATTACTGGAGATGTGGAGGTGATTGACCTTTCTGGTCGATTGGGGCCAGAAACTCCCATTTTACAACTGCCACCAGACTTTGCTAAAAACACGCCGAAAGTGGAGATTCATAAGATCTCCGAGTATGATGCGGACGGTCCGTTCTTTGCGTGGAACTGGATGAAACTGGGTGAACACTCCGGCACTCACTTTGATGCCCCGCATCACTGGATCACGGGAAAAGACTATGCAGATGGATATACCGACACCATCTCACCGCAGAATTTTGTGGCGCCTGTCAACGTGATTGATTGCTCCGCCGAGACTGCTGCAAACCCGGACTTCCTGCTGACGGCTGACCGTGTGAAAGAGTGGGAAGCTGAGCATGGATCGATCAATGCTGGCGAATGGGTTGTCATGCGCAGCGATTGGTATCACCGCAACACCGATGAAGCGAAGTTTCTCAATGTAGATGAGTATGGGCCGCATTCACCGGGGCCAACCGTTGATTGCATCGAGTATATCCTCTCCAAAGGTATTCTGGGTTGGGGCAACGAATGCATCGGCACGGATGCGGGATGTGCCGGAGGGATGGAACCGCCCTACCCTGCGCACAACTTGCTGCACGCTGCCAACCGCTACGGCCTCGCCAGCCTCGCTAATCTGGACAAGCTACCCCCGAAAGGCGCCATCCTGATTGCCGCTCCACTCAAGATCGCCGATGGAACCGGCAGTCCCATCCGTGCACTCGCACTGGTTTCTGCGAGCTAGCGAAATACTGTGAAACGCGCTGATCGGCAGTGGTTTGAAGGCTGCTGCCGGTCAGTTTGCATATTGAGAAAAAGGTTGTTCCAGCTCGAGAATATTGCCCTCGGGGTCTCGCAGGTAGATGATCAGGTGTGGTTTGTTAGGTGTGCCGAAATCTGTAATCTCGCCCAACTGGCTCCCACCAGCTGCGATGGTTTCAGCGCGAGTTGAGTGGATGTCTGGCACCTGAAACGAAAGATGACCGAAGCCGGGTTCGTTTACTTGTGGTGTGTCCCGATCCAGCATGACCTTATGCTGATGAAGTTCCAGAAAAGGCATGTCGCACTCTGGAAACTTCAGCCATATCGAGAGAATTTCGGAGTTTGGCAACCCGGTGCCGCAGGAGACTTTCTTACCAGATAACACCTTTGGAGGCCGCAGGTACGCGCAGTTGAAGACCCGTTGGTAAAATGCGGCAAGCGCCTTTGCGTCCTTTGCGACAAGGTTGATGTGCGTCAGTTTCATATCGCAATTACCGTAGTTGTTCCACCATGCGTGTGACGGCGTTGATCACATAGTGCGGCTTGTCTTTCATCACGTTATGTCCGCTGCCTTTGGCGAACAGGCTGCTGCGGTTTGGGGAGGCCGCGACGAAATTTGCGTGGGCCTTGCGCATTTGGCTGACGATCCTCTCGTCCTGTACCCATGACGTTTCCGCGAGGATGTCGATGACAGCCAGATGCTCAGGAATGCTCACCGTGCGCATCCGTTTCGCTGTGGTTGGGTAGGCTTTCACCACGGGAATGATTGCTTTTGCCAGTTCAGGTGCTGCTTTTTTGAGTGCCTCGAAGCGCGGTGTGTACTCTGCAAGGACGTAATTGACCAGCTGCTGGCTCATATCCGTCGGGATGCCTGCATCTACAAAAACAAGGCCTTTCACCTGCTCCCTATCCTCGGCCAGTAGGCTTGCGATATATCCACCATAGGAGTGGGCAACGAGGATTACAGGGCCGCTTACACCGTGTGCCGTCAATGCTGCTTGCAAATCTTCAGCTTCGCCTTCAATGGTGTACGGCCCTTCCCATAGCGGGCTGTTGCCTAAGCCTGCGCGGTCATAGACGACTGTTTGGATACCATGTTCACGCAGGACTGGTTCAATGTCTTTCCAAACCGAGGCATCATTTCCATTCCCACTGATGAAGATGATGGTTGGGCTACCCTCCCCTTTAGCTTCCAGCCATAACGGAGCCGACAAAGCTGCGGTTGAGAAGAGAGCTGCGAGGAAACAGCAGAAGACGTAGGATAGAAATCGACGGAGTATCAGCACAACACAACTTTCATGACTGGAAAATCTTAGAGCAATACGTCAATAACATCTCATTTTCCGGGTGGTTTCAATGGTGTTGTGAAGGCTTGATGCAAGGAGAACGCTTGCTCTTCTCAAACGCGGATCCTTGAATATAGTTGATAAGCTATATTGCAATGTTGCTATATAGCTTGCTGCCTATATGTTATTTACATGAGCTTGATTGAAATCCTTAAAACTCTCGCCAATGAGAACAGGTTGACCATTTTGGAGTGGCTTCAGGACCCTGAGGCGCATTTTCCGCCGCAGAAGCATGGCGACCTGATTGAGCATGGGGTTTGTTTGGGAGCAATCGCTCGAAAACTCGGCATTTCTCAGCCCACTGCGACCAATCATATGAAGGTGCTGGTGAATGCCGGATTGGTGACGCCCACACGCAACAGCAACTGGGTGTATTTTCGCCTGAACAAGGAGGCTGTTTCTCTTTTCCTTGATGACCTTCAAAACAAGGTCGCCACACAAAAATAACTCGCCGACGCAACCTGCAAGCTGATCTTCTAAGGCTGATGGCCTTACCCCACCTTCCCTGATCTTCAGCGGATTGCTCTTGTGCCGCGAGCCCTACTATTCGTTCCTCATCCAATTATGACTGGAATACAGAGTGAAAAGCTCCGTTTTTGTGTTCTTTGGCTCCATGTTTGGTTCTCGTTTAGGAGACCAACTGCTGCTTTTCGTCGTTCCTCTTGTTGTCTTCCAAACCACTGGCAGTGTGTCGCTTTCCGGCCTTGCCTTTGCGGCTGAAACGCTGCCACGCATTCTGTGCTTTCCCGTCTGCGGAATTCTGGCAGACCGTTTTTCTCCCGTCACATTGATCCGCATTTCTCAGGCAGGCCGCTCACTGGTCTGTGCCCTTGGCCTTGTTGGCCAATATTTTATGCCCCATGTGGGCTGGATTGTTGCCATTGCGGCCCTCTCAGGCGTGCTTACCACGCAAGGGTTCATGGCTCGCGAAGTGATGTTACCGCAAATCTTCAAAGACGTGACCTTCACTAAAGTGCAGTCCTACGCGCAGAGTGTTGACCAGATTTGCATCGTGTTGGGGCCGGTTATTGCCGCGGCTCTGTTCAACGTGTTCGGCTGGGAAATTGTCGTGGTCATGTCAGGTGCGCTGTTTGTCAGCGCTGATGCGCTTATTTCTATCTGGCGCCGCCTCAGTGATGTGGAGTTGAAAGAGGCCAAGCCGTTGGACGGGCACTGGAGCAAGCCATTCCGCATTGCGCTCAACCATCTGTTTTACCTGCCGGGATTGAAGCGCATTGTGGCGCTCACAGCTCTGGTCAATCTGGTCTTCGGTGTCACACTGGCAACCTCCGCCAGTATGGTCACTGGTCTTTATGAGCAGTCCGAGGAGTTCTACGCGCTGCTGCAATCCGTTGGGGCGATTGCCACCTTCGCGGTTTTGCTGGTTACAGGTGCGAGCCGCCTGAAGCTGACCCACATCGGCATCATCTCATACAGCGGGTTGGTTGTTGGTGGTGTGATCACAGGGTTCACGAGCAACTACTGGATTTACCTGTTGGGGTACTGCGTGATCCTTGGCTTTGACAGCATGTTTAACGTCTACATCCGCAGTGCACGGCAGAAGATCATTCCGCCGGAAGATTACGGTAAGACGGTTGGTGTGATCATCCTGTTCAACAACTTCACTCTGCCACTCTCCGGCTTGTTTGTTGGTCTGGTTACTTCCGTTGAATATACGGGATGGCTGGTGCTTGCCCTCACAGCATTCATTGCGTGTACGGGATTGGCACTCAGCCTTGTTGGTGGTGTTGCGCAGCCCGCAGAGGCCAGCGAGACACAATAGACCCGAGCCACATAATCGCGCCACACCCCTGAATTGCCAGGGGGGGTGGCGGTTTCTTTGGCTGGCGTAACCACTTCACCATGCAGCATCCTTATGATGTCTGAAGTGCTTCTTAACAGAGGCACTGGGGACCAAAGGCACTTGCAAGGGTGAGTTTCATGCCAGCCGACTCCAGCCTGCCAGATCAACCGGAAAGCTCTGGCCCGTTCTTCCCCAAGTGGATGAAAGAGGGCCGTGAGATCATACCCGGCCTTATCATTGCAACGGTGATCGCCATTGCTGCGCGTTATATCTCCGAGCATCAGGGCGGGCCGGTGATGCTTTACGCCCTGCTCATTGGTATGGCTGTGCATTCTATTTATGAGGATGGAAACTGTCAGGCAGGCCTGAGTTTTGCGGCTAAAAAGGTGTTGCGACTGGGCGTGATCCTGCTTGGCCTGCGCGTCTCCTTTGCACAGATCCTTGCGCTCGGTTGGCAAACACTGGCTCTGGTGATCCTCTCGGTGCTGGCCATGCTGTTTGTTGGCCTTGTGGTGGCTCGGTTACTGGGTCGTTCCGCCAGTTTTGGATTGCTGACCGGAGGCGCTGTTGGCATTTGCGGAGCATCTGCAGCGCTGGCAATTTCCTCGGTATTGCCAAACTCAAAGGAAAACGAGCAAAACACGCTGTTCACAGTCATTGCCGTAACAGCCCTCTCAACCCTCGCGATGATCCTTTACCCCAGTATCGGACAGATGTTCGGCCTCTCTGATGTGCAGCTCGGCATCTTCTTTGGTGCGACCATTCATGATGTGGCGCAGGTGGTGGGTGCTGGGTTTGCGGTGTCAGACAGCGCAGGTGAGATCGGCACCGTGGTCAAGCTGATGCGGGTGATGATGTTGCTGCCGGTGATTTTCATCATCTCTGTGTGGTCCGCCAAGTGGTTGCACACCAAAAGCAACGCCGCAACAACTGCTCTGCAGACCAAAGCCCCTGTCCCTTATTTCGCCTTCGGGTTCGCAGCACTGGTCGTGGTGAACTCACTGGGCTGGATACCTGAGACACCGCGACTGATCCTCGTGGATGCCTCCACCTGGTGCCTCGTCATCGCGATCTCGGCACTCGGCGTCATGACCACCTTGAAAACCCTCGTCAGCCTCGGCCATCAACACCTGTTTGTTATCGTAGCGGAAACACTACTGCTGCTTGGCGGTATCGTTCTGGCGATCAAGTATCTGCTTTAGAGCGTTTTGGAATGCGCTGCCAATAGACGAACGCGTAACCTATTGTGCAGGCAATACCCATGAAGATGAGGAAACCTTCGAGGATTGTAACTGACGGCGTTGCGATGACGGGCATGAGCAAAATGGCTGTGCTCGTGCCAGCCAAATAGCTGATTAGGGTGGCGCCAACGGGGAGTCTGAGCCGTGTTCTTCTGAGGAAGAGGTGAAAGACAATGGCCGCTGGTATGGCGGGGCCAACGATGAATGGGATGATCGTTGTGAGCGGGATCCTGTCTTGCAGGATATACAAGATCACAAAGCCGATTGGTGGGAAGATTGCAAGCAGGTAGAAGGTGAGACAGGCCGTGATACCTGCGAGTGTCAGCGCGAAGAGATAAGCCGGATAGGCCTGCAAAAACTCGAGAATCTTGCTCTTTGTCATGCCACTCATATTTTTCTCCTGAAGACAACAAAGCAATGATTGAATTGCGCAATGACGTCCACTCTGTGCACTCAAATATGTTGTTTGTTACTAACTTTAGTCTCTACGCAAAACTCCTGAATTCGCTGATGCAATTCGTGGTTCTGCGCGTTATAAGTTACTGGTGCAAGTTTAGGGGTGACACGCGGGAGGTGTGCGCCGCTTTAATCAATTTTGGGGAGGTCCCGCCACATCCGGCGGGTCTATAACAAGACGTATAGGTTCACAATATGGATACACGCGCCGCTGTTGCTTATAAAGCCGGAGCCCCTCTTTCCATCGAGACAGTTCAGCTGGACGGCCCGAAGCCTTTTGAGGTTCTGGTTGAAATCATGGCAACAGGTATCTGTCACACAGACGCCTTCACCCTGTCCGGAGATGACCCGGAAGGTCTGTTCCCGGCCATTTTAGGCCACGAAGGCGCAGGCATTGTGCGTGAAGTGGGCAAAGGCGTTACCTCGCTGAAGCCGGGCGATCATGTGATCCCGCTTTACACACCGGAATGCCGCGAGTGTGAGTACTGCCTTAACCCGAAGACCAACCTGTGTCAGTCCATCCGCTCCACACAGGGCGCAGGCGTAATGCCAGACGGGTCCAGCCGCTTCTCCATCAATGGTGAAAAAATTCACCACTACATGGGCACCAGCACCTTCTCCAACTTCACCGTTCTGCCTGAGATTTCTCTGGCGAAGATCCGCAAGGACGCACCGTTTGATAAGGTTTGCTACATCGGTTGTGGTGTGACCACAGGTGTTGGCGCCGTGATCAACACAGCAAAGGCTGAGCCAGGCTGTAAGGCTATTGTGTTTGGTCTTGGCGGTATTGGTCTTAACGTTGTGCAGGGCCTGCGTCTGATCGGTGCTGACCAGATTGTTGGTGTTGACCTCAACCCAGGCAAAAAGGCGCTTGCAGAGCAGTACGGCATGACTGACTTCGTCAACCCGAAGGAAGTTGAAGGCGATCTGGTTCCTTACCTTGTTGACCTGACAGGCGGCGGTGCGGATTACACCTTTGAGTGTATTGGCCACCCAACCACCATGCGTCAGGCGCTTGAGTGCAGCCACAAAGGCTGGGGCGAAAGCATCATCATCGGTGTTGCTGGCGCAGGTCAGGAAATCTCCACCCGTCCATTCCAGCTGGTGACTGGTCGTTCCTGGAGAGGCACTGCCTTCGGTGGCGCGCGTGGTCGTACGGATGTGCCGAAGATCGTGGACTGGTACATGGATGGCAAGATCGACATTGACCACATGATCACCCACACCATGCCGCTGGATGAGATCAACACTGCGTTTGATCTGATGCATGAAGGCAAGTCCATCCGTTCGGTTGTGACGTTCTAAGCCATACTCTGGGTTTTCGTATTGATAAGGTCTAAGCGGACATCTGCTCTGCTTAGGCCTTCATTTTAATGCGTATTCTTATCCGAAAACCGGAACCGCTTTTCGGAAGTACGCTGTGAGAGAGCTATTATGATTGAGCTGATCCAAAGCTGGCGCTGTTTTGATGGCGAGCAGCGCGTTTATCGCCACAATAGTAAAGCCACCGGTACGCCAATGGAATTTGCGGTGTTTCTACCGCGCCGTGCGCTGAATGGCGAAGAGTGTCCAACCCTGATGTTCCTCTCCGGTCTGACCTGTACCTGGGAAAACATGGTCTCTAAAGCAGGCAGCCAGCGTGCAGCCGCAGAGATGGGCATGATCATCGTTGCACCGGATACGTCTCCACGTGGTGACGATGTGGCGGATGATGAAGGCTGGGATATGGGCAAAAGCGCGGGCTTTTACCTGAACGCCACGCAGGAGCCATGGGCCAGGCATTACCGCATGGAAGAGTACATCACACAGGAGCTGCCGGAGATCTTGGAGGAACACTTCCCGATCGATCTGAGCGCTCTGGGCCTGACGGGGCACTCCATGGGTGGTCATGGCGCGTTGACTCTTGCGTTGAAGAACCCGGGCCTGTTCAAGAGCGTGTCTGCATTCGCGCCAATTGTGAACCCAATCAACTGCCCGTGGGGTGAGAAAGCCTTCTCAGGTTACCTCGGTGAAGATCGCTCCACATGGGCAAATTATGATGCCTGTGAGCTGGTCAAGTCTCGCGGCTGGAAAGGCCGCATCCTGATCGATCAGGGCTCTGCCGATGGGTTCCTGGAAGAGCAACTGAAGCCTTGGGTCTTTGAAAAGGTTTGCCGTGACGAAGGCGTTGACCTGACTCTGCGCATGCATGGTGGCTACGATCACAGCTACTATTGCATTGCCTCCTTTATGCAAGACCATATCGCCTGGCACTATGACGAATTGGTTTAGCGGTTAACCTATACTAGACCATTGAGGCGCTTGTAGTTTGCAGGCAATAAGGTTAGGTAGCTGCAACAATTGGGAGGGTCCTGCCCTCCCTGAACAGAAAATAGCCAGAGGAACAGATGTCCGAATTCATCCAGAAGATCGTAACCGGGATCAACGGCAAACTTGATGGCGTCGATATGTCAAAATCGATTGCGCTCAACATCAAGGATGAGGGCTTCATCATCGTCGACGAGAACGGCGCGCGCGCAGAAGAAGCAGAGGCTGATTGCACAATCTCTTGCTCTGCGAAGACCTTCAAAGGCTTGGTGGATGGTTCCGTCAACCCGATGACAGCTGTGATGATGGGCAAGATCAAAATCGGCGGCGACAAGATGGTCGCCATGAGCCTTGGCAAAATCCTCGGCTAAGCAAATATAGCGTCAGTCCGCGGTACTGTGGACTGACGCCTTCCACCTCAACGCGAATACATTCCCGCCTCCTCAAGGCTCTTAGAGCCTCTTCAAATTCCATTTTAAAATTGCGATATGGCCAAGTTTCCTCGTGAGATCAAGAGCATGAAACTTTAGCAGCCAATCGCGCACTGATTACAGTTTTCGAAAGATCAACTGGACTGTGCGGATAGGTAATTAAGTGTTTTATGGCTCACTGCGCTCTAATTAAACCAGAGAGCTGTAGTCATGAAAAACGGTATTGACGACGAAAATCAGTTTGATCCGGTTGCAGATATTCTTTCCAGTTTTTTTGAGCTCAACAACGCTTTAGACTTGGAAGCTGCAGGCAAGTATGACGAAGCAGCAGAGGCTTTTGAGCACATTCTGCGCAATGATCCAGATGATAGTGTTGGTGCTTCACTTCATCTGGCAGCTATTGGCAAAGGTAATGTACCCAGCTGCATGCCCGAGGCACATGTGCTGATGTTGTTTGGCCAAATGTCTGAGACCTATGACAAAAGGCTGCTGGACGGCCTGAAGTACGCCCTCCCCGAAAAAGTTAAGGAGAGAATGGCTGCGCTTGAGGTTGGGCCTTTCAAGCGAATGCTGGACCTTGGGTGTGGAACAGGACTTTGCTGTGAGGTGCTCAAGGATCAGGTCACTCACAAAATCGGTTTAGACCTTTCTGCGGAGATGCTTGAGAAAGCAAGAGAGAAAGAGATTTATGATGTCTTGCATGAAGGCGAGATCACTCAGTTTCTGAAGCAAAGCCGCCATGAGCCCTGGGACCTTGTGATCTCTACAGATGTCATTCCATACAATGGGACTTTGGATGAGATGTTTTTAAATATCGCCCGAAACATGGCTCCCGGTGGTATTTTCCTCTTTTCAACGGAGACCCAGCCGGAAGAGGCGTTTGGCGGCCAGCCTTATCTCATGGGAAAATATTGTCGCTATGCCCACTCGCAGGATTACCTTCAGAACCTGCTGAAGCAGAACAATCTCGAACTCCTTGATCGCACTGAAATGGTCCTACGTTTGGAACAAGGACATCCAATCGCCGGTCAGCTGGTGATTGCAAAGAAAAAAGACCCGGAATAGCCGCGAAAACTCTTTAGCAGTGAACAGTAGTGCGGAAACCAAAGAGTATTATTCAGGCAAGAGTAGATAAGGATACTCTAAGCCTCCCTTCCGCTGTTCTATGAAGGCTTGAAAAAAGGCCGTCTCCAAGCCATGCTCGACGCAGGAGACATGGATGCTGCTCAGATTTCGACATTACAAGATTTAGTAGATGACACCCTGATTATTGAGGGTGAACATGAATAGTGTCTTTCCATTTTGGGAGAAGTATTCATGGGCCATATTGTCAGACACCTGAAAAAGGAAGAAGGCCAGAAAGTTATTGATGACTACATCCATGAAGGTTTTAAAATTGGAGAGGCGATTCAAACAGGTGTGATCAGTCACGACAACACCGCGAACAATCGCCAGAATGTTATTGAAAGAATTTAAATGAGTGCAGACCAACTCATCTTGTATTGCATAGCTATTTTCTCTGTGTCGATTATCCCCGGCCCCAGCATGGCGCTTGCGTTTGCTGAGGGCGCCCGGGGAGGCGTGAACAGGGTTGTTCCGCTCGCACTGGGGAATGTCACCGCCTCTTTAGGGCAAGCGTTAATTGCCTTTTTCGCCTTCCGCTCCGTGGTGTCGCTGGAGCCTCGGGTTCTGCTCACAGTGCAGGCGGTTGGAGCGCTGTATATCGCCTATATCGGCTACATCTTTATTCGCCACGGCAGCAGCTTTCGGTTGGATACTGCGGGACCGGAAAAACAGCTTTCCAAAGCGACAGAGGGATTTCAGACTGGTTTTCTGATTGCCTTTTTCAACCCAAAAGCGATCCTGTTTTTTGTGGCGCTGTTTCCGCAGTTCGTTAACAGCGAAATTGTAGCAAGCGTTGGTGCGTTGAGCTCTGTTTTTCTGCCGATCGGCCTGATCGCGCTCATCTGCTTTCTGGCCTACGGGTTTCTGGGACAGCTGTCCCTTCAGGTCTTTGATGAAAGCAAGGTGTTCAACTGGATTGTGCCAGGGTTAGGTGGCTTTTTGCTGCTAACAGCGACACTGGGCCTTCTGGATGCAATCAACCAGATTTTCTGAGTGCAGCAGAGCAGTGCCCCGTGTGGGCTGACCTAGTCTCTCAGAACTGCCTGCGCTGCTTTGCCTTTCAGCTGAAGGGTGAGGCAACGCACTGAGCCGCCCAGCTTACAAACCTTGTTGGCTGGTACCGGAATAACCGTCTTGCTGGTGTTGACTTGGATGGTCTCTAAGACATCATCGCTGTTCTGGTCGCCAAAATGCGGCATGTAGATGAATTGGCCGGTCATCGTCGCGTTGACGTTTACCCCGCAGGCGCTGGACAGATCCTCCTCATCCCACATGGCGTCCACTTCAACAATCTTGATGCCAGGAAAAGATGCCTCCAGTTCCTCGGTGATCTCGGTCCTCATGGGGGCGTCATAGCGGTTGAGGATGATGGTGTTGTCTTCCGCAAACATCGCCATGCCATCGCTGTGGGCCATCACCTCTTCATCTGGAGGCAAGATCGCGACTTCCTTAGCGTTCAGCAGCTCCTTCAAAACTGCCTTGCCGTCTTCATAGGACAGGTCATTGTCTTCCAGAAAGCGCGTTGTGGTGATCACGCGGCCTGCGTGGTTATCAACGATGTTGCCGCCATCCAACAGGTAGTCGGTTTGAGCAAATGTCAGCCCCTTTGCATTGGCAAAGGCGTTGAAGCCGCCCTGCATTTCATCTGCGACCGCCTGATCACCTTCAAAGGTGACAGGGGTATAGCGGAACTGAACCGGTTTGCCTGGGTTGATGACGGTGTAGTCCCGCGCCCAAATATGCGGGAGATAGTCATTGATAAGGACCTCGTCCGGCACCTTGCCTTTGAAGTAAGACCGAGTCTGTGCATCCACAACGATCCGGACCTCGTCGTTGCCATAAACAGCATTTGCGTAGGCGATGTCGAAATCCACGATATCCTGAAACAGCGCTGCATACTCGGGATCATCGTAGGTATCAGCAATGGATGGCGCAGCAATGAGGATCAGGTCCTGATCAGACGCTAAGGCCGCTGTGAAATGACCGCTCGTCAGTGATAAGCTCACGCTCGCAAGCAACGTACAGGCCATTAGCTGGAGTTTCGATTTGAGGTTTTTCATGTGTACTCCAGCTGGTCTGTCAGTGCCTCACTTGTAAAAACAGGTGAGTGAACGGGCGATGATCATTTCGTTTGAATGTAAAAGGCCCTGCATCACCAATGGAATGCAGGGCCTCTTCAAGTCATTTCGCTCCTAAGAGGCATAGTGTTCAGGCGGCGCGAATATCATCCATAAAGGAGTTGATGGTTTTGCGCAGGAGCGCAGCGTTGGATGCAACTGCCTGCGATGCGTCAAGCACCTGAGAGGCGGCTTCCTGCGTTTCCGTCACTTTCACAGACACTTCGCTCACGTTGTGTGCTGCGCTGCGGGTGCCCTGCGCTGCCATCTGAACGTTCTCACTGATCTCCATCGTCGCGGATCCCTGCTGTTCAACAGCATTGGCGATGGAAGTGGCGTGTTTGTTCACTTCGCTCATTGTGTCGCTGATGCCAACAATGGCTTCCACGGTCTCCTTGGAAGAGTTCTGGATGCCTGAGATCTGTGCTGAGATTTCCTCGGTTGCCTTGGAGGTCTGGGTTGCCAGCTCCTTCACCTCGGAGGCCACAACTGCAAAGCCTTTGCCCATCTCACCAGCACGTGCTGCTTCAATGGTTGCGTTGAGCGCCAGCAAGTTGGTCTGCTCTGCAATATCGCGGATGAGGTTGACGACTTCGCCGATCTTTTGCGCAGCACAGTCAAGCGCCTGAACCTTCTGGCTGCTTTCTTCTGCTCCACTGGTTGCGGCGCCCACCACACGGTTGGTCTCACCCAACTGGCGGCTGATCTCTTCAATGGAGGCGCTCAGCTCTTCAGCCGCGGTCGCAACCGTCTGCACATTGGCAGAGGCTTCTTCGGAGGCATCACGAGCGGTGTTGGAACGTAAAGCAGAATCCTCTGCAATGCCGGTCAGGCGGGTGGCAGTGTGTTCCATTTCCGCAGAACGCTGATCCACACTCTGCAGTGCTTGCGTGACTTCGGCACCAAACTGGCTCAACAGGTTCTCGATGCGGCTCTGACGTTCTTCGCGGGCGCCGGATTCCTCATCGCTTTGCTCTTGCAGGCGAATACGCTCTACGTTGTTCTGGCGCAGAACTTCGATCGCTTGCGCCATCTCACCAATCTCATCGGTGCGAGTGGAATACGCAATCTTGATGTCCATCTTGTTTTCGGACAAATCACGCAGGGCCTTCGTCATCACAGGAATCGGCTTCAGCATGAACTTGAAGCCGAAGTAGGCCATCAGAACAAGAACAAGCCCCAGTCCAAGTGCGGCGTAAAGCAGGTTCCAGGTGACGTTATCAACCTGCGCTTCAATGTGGGATTTTTCAACGCCTACATAAAGAATACCAATCACGCGATTGTTGCTGTCAAAGATTGGTTGGTACAGGGTGTAATAGGCCATGCCGAGGATGTCGGCTTCACCGCGGAAGGTCTTGCCGGACTTGATAATTGGATAAACACTGCCAGTCTTGCCGAGTGGTGTATCGACGGCGCGTTCGCCCTTCTTGTTTTTGATGTTGGTGGTTTTGCGCCAGTAATCCTGGGTCGCGTCATCCCACACAAAAACAGTTGCGGTCTCGCCAGTCAGATGCCCAATCTGGTCAACAAGATCGTTTCCTGAAAAGCTCAGAGGATCATTTGTGATGATTTTGGCAACATTAGAATTGTGATCCAGCTTCACGGTTGCTGATGGGAGTTCCTGCTGGAACTGTGCAGCCGCGATGCGAAGATTGATATTGTGACGTTTGTCCACCTCATCGCTCAGCGTACCCCAGAGTAACAGGTCTGCGGCCAGCACAAGAACACCGATTGTTACGACAATGGCAAATGAAACGGTTGAAGCTATTTTGGTGGTCAGGTTAATTCCCGAAAAGTGCATAAGTGCCCCGTTGCTATTCTTATTTTCCGCTGCGGGTATTTTCTGAGAATACCACTGTTAGTTTTAGGGGTATGGTGCACTTACTAATAACAAATTAAATTTTGAACTATTCCGCTCGGTAATATGCAAAAATATAATGAGAGCAAATACTTATATTATTTCCGATAGGGTACATTTCTGCGCATAAGCTGTTGCCTGAGGGGGAGAATGCGACAATCCGCGCAAGAAAAAACCCCGCCTCCAAGGGAGAGGTCGGGGCTGAGGAGAGGTCTCCACTACAACTTACGTCGCCAAACTTGCCTGAAGCTCGGCGAGCAGTTCTTCCAGTAGGCCCATACCGGCATTCCAGCCTTGGTTCATGCCGCCGATGGCTGCCTCGAAGCAGGCTATCTCGGCCTCTGTGGCGTCATGGGGAACCCATGTGAGGCGCATTTTGGTCTGGTCGCCGTCTTGCTCGAAGGTGACGGTGGTCAGCAAAACACGAGGCCAGTCCTGCATCATCGGGCTGGCAATCACATTCCAGTCAGCGTCAGACGTTGCGTGCAGCCATACCAGTTTTGAAGGTTTTGAGACCTCTGTATATTCAACGCGTTGGAAGTTGGAATTGTCTCCCCACTTCATCTCATGCAGCCAAAGGCCGCCTTGTTTGACATCCAGCTGGTGGACGATGCTTTCCACGTTGGGACCGTACCAGCGCGAAATAAGATCCGGCTCGGTCCATGTACGCCAAACCAGCTCGCGCGGGGCGTTAAAGGTGCGTTCCAGTACATAGGTTGGTAGTTCACTCATTCCAATTCCCTCCTCAACTCTCGGATTTCTTCAATTCCTCCAGAAGATCATCCAGCTGATCGAAGCTGGATGACCAGAACTTGCTAAACTCTTCCAGCCATTTTACCGCCTCACGCATGGGCTCAGCTTTGAGCCGTGCCGGGCGACGTTGCTTGTCTATGGCGCGTTCAACCAACCCTGCCCGTTCCAGAACCTTCAGATGCTTTGAGACGGCAGGCTGGCTCATGCAAAATGGCTCAGCCAGCTCGTTGACCGATGCGTCTCCATTGGCGAGCCGGGTCAGGATTGCACGGCGCGTAGGATCGGCCAGTGCTGCAAACACGGCATCAAGGTTTTCTGGTTGGGGTGTCTGGTTCACCTGTTGCATAACCGTATGGTTATATAATAATTGAAATTGGTCAAGCCCAAAGTCTTGAGAGTGTGTCAGAGCAAAAGAAAACCCCGCCGTCCTGATGGAAAGCGGGGTTTCATATCTCGTGATAACGCAGGAGACTAGGCCAGCTCTTCACTGCGTTTTTTGGCAGCTGCAACAGCGCGGGAAAGGAGTGGCGGCATACCGTCCTCTTCGTTCATAAGCACATCGAGCGCCGCGGCTGTGGTGCCATTTGGAGATGTCACATTGATGCGCAGCTGGGTAGGGTCGTCGCTGGCATCTTCTGCCAGCTGTCCTGCTCCGCCAACGGTGGCTTTAGCCAGCTGCATCGCCAGTTCTTCCGGCAGCCCTTGCTCTGCGCCTGCTTTGGCGAGGCACTCGATCAGGTGGAACACATAGGCAGGTCCAGAGCCGGAGACTGCCGTCACAGCATCCATCTGACTTTCGTTTTCCAGCACAACGGTCTGCCCGACAGCGGCGAGCAGTTCCTGTGCCATAGCCAGATTGCTTTCCGAGCAATGGCTGTTTGGAATGAGTGCGGTAATGCCGCGTCCAATAGCTGCCGGTGTGTTTGGCATGGCGCGGATGATCGGACTGCCCTCACCTACCAGAGAAAGAAGTGTGGTCAGGTTTGTGCCTGCTGCAACGGAAATGAAAACGGTGCTGCCACCGCCTAGCGCGACGACCTGAGGGGTTGCATCCCCCATCATCTGTGGCTTCACAGCCAGAATGCACACTGCGGGAGCTTCCGGCAGTTGCCTGTTCAGGCTTAGGCCGTGATCTTCCAGCGACCGCAACCAGTCAGATGGATAAGGATCAATCACAGTTGTGCTGGAAGGCAAAACGCCTGCTTCCAGCCAGCCCTTCAGCATGGCTGAGCCCATCTTTCCGCAGCCAAGCAAAACGAGGCCGTTTGTGTTTATCTGTTCAATCTGACTAGGCTTCGACATCGATTAATTTCCGTAAGTCGCTAAATTCAAACGCGGGTCATCCAGTTCCAGCGGGAACTTACGCGGAACCAGACCGGATTGGAACCAGTTCACGAAGGTGTAGATGGAATAGACGGGCAATCCGGTGAGTTTGCGGATGTCGTTGGCATAGGGCACCATATTGGTGCACTCCAGCACGATCGCACCAATGCCTTCGTTTTTGGTCACCAATTCTGCGGCAGCGTCCAACAGATCCAGACGGGCATCTTCAAAGTTGATGGCGTCATAGTCATCCAGCACTTCGCGGGTGAAGTTGCGCAGACCATCTGTGCCCACAATCACCGTATCTTCGGGTGCGCCTGCTGCTTTCAGGTGCTCCTTGGTCAATGTTTCTTTGGAAATGGTGATGACGCCGACGCGCTTGTTCTTCGGCAGAAGCTGCTGCACGCTTGGGATCTGCATCAAGGAAGATGTTGCGACGGGTACGCCAAGCGCTTCCTTCACCTCGTCCTGAATGAGAGCCAGAAAACCGCAGTTGGTGGTGATGCCGTCACAGCCGGTCCGCACCAGATCGCGGCCAGCTTCAACAAACAGGTCCACCAGCTCACGTGGATCATTGCGCACCACCTTGTTTGGGGTCGCACCGCGGACCACGCGATAATGCACTGGAAACGGCCATGTCTGGGCATTGCCGATGTCGCCGTAAATACGCGGGAACTTGGTTTCCAGCATGAGAATGCCGACTGAGGCACCAAATACGGTCTTGCCTCCATACTCAACGGACATAATTCAAAACCTCTTCTATAAAATTGGGGGGCAAAGCAGGTTAAGTGTTGGGGACCTGCGACCTGCTTTGCTTTTGGTACTCGCGTTAATCTGCTGGAACGTAGAGCTGCGAATAGGCGATGCGCACCGCCTCTGTTGCTTCATCGCGGCGTCGTTCAATATGGTGACGCATAGTGGAAACGGCTTTGTCTTCATCCCGGTTGATCAGGGCGGTCAACACCACACGGTGGGCCGAAAGCTGGGCTTCCTCCTGCGTAGAAACAGGTGTCTTGCCGCGTAGGTATTTCAAGTCGACAAGACGGATGTAACGCACGCGGTCATTCAGGTTTTCCAGAATGCGGACCAGCTCGTTGCTTTGAGACAGGGCGGCGATGCGCATGTGATAGGCCTCATCCATGCTCAAAAGCTCCATCGGGTCGTCGCTGCTGTCGTAGTCCGGCTCCGTGGATTTCAGGAACCCCATAAGATCCTGAAGGTCTTCCTCGCTGGCCCGGCGACAAACAAGGCGGACAATCTCCGTTTCAATGGCGACACGCGCTTCATACAGATCAAGAATAAGTTTCGGGCTCAAAGGGCGGCAAAAGAAGCCGCGGCCACTCTGGAATGTGAGGAAGCCTTCTGCCACGAGACGATTCAATGCCTCGCGCAAGGGTGTGCGGCTTGCGCCCAACTCTGTGGATAATGCGCTCTCGTTGATACGGGCATCCGGCTTAAATTCAAAATCGGCCGCCATTTTCCGTAGTTTTTCGTAGATGCGGTCCACGTTGCTATCAGCTTTTGTCATTCCAAAATCGCTCTCAATCCTGCCGTTGCAGGCCCCAAAAATCGGCTCAGCACTTACCATGTCATAGGTGAACTGTACATTCCATTTGACCTGCGCTCAATATTGAATATTGTGCTGTATACAATTTTGAGTGCAATCGATTCTGCATTCTTCGGGTTTAGTAAATTGCCTGCTTAACGGGTGGGACGGGTCTGATAGGTGACACTGTGACGAATAAGATGAATGGTGCAGAAGCCATGGTAAAAATGCTGGAGGCGCAGGGCGTCCAGCACATTTTCGGTCTTTGCGGCGATACAACACTGCCGTTTTATGACGCGATGTATAAGCTTGATCACAAGATGACCCACGTTTTGACCCGTGATGAGCGCTGCGCCACTTACATGGCCGATGCGTATTCACGAGTGACCGGACGTCCGGGTGTGTGTGAGGGGCCGTCTGGTGGTGGCGCGACCTACATTTTGCCGGGTCTGATCGAAGCCTCTGAAAGCTCTTATGCTGTGCTTGGCATTACGACAGACATTTCTGTTGGGTCCTACGGCAAGTACCCATTGACTGAAGTGGATCAGGAAGCGCTGATGCGTCCGCTGACCAAGTGGAACACCGTGATCAAGCGCGCTGACCACATTCCGCGGATGGTTCGTAAAGCCTTCCGTGCCATGACAACCGGTCGCTCCGGTGCTGCTCATCTCGGCCTGCCCTACGACATTCAGTATGATGCGGTGGATGCCTCTGACATCTGGGCAGATCAGCAGCTGACGTCATATCCAGCTTACCCTCAGGCCCCTGCACCAGGTGCTGCTGAAGCTGCGGTTGATGCAATCCTTTCCGCCAAGAAACCGCTTATTGTGTGTGGCGGCGGTGTTGTGATCGCCGGTGCTATGGAAGAGCTGGAGCGTCTGGCGTCCCGTCTCGATATTCCGGTTGCAACGTCTATCTCCGGTCAGGGTTCACTGGCTGAAACCCATCCAAACTGTGTGGGTGTAGTCGGGTCCAATGGCGGAACAGACGAGACATGGGAAGCCATGGCCAATGCAGACCTTGTGGTGTTCATGGGGGCTCGTGCCGGCTCCACCACCACCTCCCGCTGGGAAGCGCCATCTGCTAAGACCCGTGTTGTTCACTTCGACAACGACCCGATGGTGATCGGTGCGAACTACGAAGTGGAAGTTGGCGTTGTTGGTGACCTCAAGCTTTCCCTTGCGCAGGTCAACGCTGTTCTGGATAAACGCGATCAGGGCGCTGACACTTTCGGCGGTGCTGCTGCTGTTGCAGACATCAAGAAACGCAAGTTTGAAATCTTCAACAAAATGGCTCAAAGCGGTGAAGCGCCAATTCGTCCTGAACGGGTGATTGACGCGATGATGAAGGTGTTGCCAGTTGATGCCACAGTGATCTCCGATCCAGGCACCTCCTGTCCGTACTTCTCTGCTTATTACCAGCTGCCGCAGTCTGGTCGTTACTTCATCACCAACCGCGCGCATGGCGCATTGGGTTACTCGCTCTCTGCAGCGCTGGGTGCATGGTATGGCCGGCCAACCAGCAAAGTGGTTGCCATGATGGGTGATGGCTCCTTCGGCTTCACTTGTGGTGAGCTGGAGACTGTGTGCCGCTCCCGTGCGCCAATCACGTACGTCGTGTTTTCCAACTCCAGCTACGGCTGGATTAAAGCGAGCCAGTATGCGGACACAGATGCGCGTTACTACAATGTAGACTTTAACCGCACTGATCAAGCCGCTGTTGCCGCTGCTTATGGTGTGAAGAGTTGGCGCGTTGAAAATCCTGATGATCTGGAGCGTGTACTCAAAGAGGCAATCGAACATGACGGCCCAACACTGATTGATGTTGTGACGCAGCCTCTTGAAGAAGCAAACGCCCCTGTACGTCGCTGGATGGGATAAGAGCCATGAACGCTGCACAAAAAATTACCGGCCAAAAGATCGTTGGGATGGATGTCTGGCACGTACAGTTGCCAGTGAACGCCCGCCGCGACCATGGCATTGGTTCTGTTGAACACGCCGTTGATATTGTCATCCTCCGCTTAACGGCGGAGGGGGGCGAAACCGGTTGGGGGGAAGCCTCGCCGTGGTCTGTCTTCACCGGTTCTGCAGAAGCCACCTTTGCGGCGCTCGACCGCTACATCCGTCCGCTTGTTGTTGGCCGCACCATTGGTGAACGCGCCACGATCATGAAGAACGCCCAAAAGGCGGTTGCTCATTGTACCGAGGCGAAAGCTGCTCTGGAAACAGCACTGCTCGATCTGCAGGGCCGAATCTCTGATTTGCCGGTCTGGGCGCTGCTGGGTGGCAAATGCCGCGATACGATCCCTCTTTCCTGTTCTATTGCTGATCCTGATTTCGATCGTGATTTGGCATTGATGGAACGTTTGAAAGAGGATGGTGTGCGCATCATCAAGCTCAAAACCGGCTTCAAAGGTCATGAGTTTGATATGATGCGTATGGAGCGCCTACGCATGAGCTATCCTGAGTTTTCCATTCGCGTGGACTACAATCAGGGTTTGCACCACGACAGTGCCCTAGCGTGCGTTCGCGACATCGCGAGTTTTCAACCAGATTTTATTGAACAGCCGGTTGCGCATAACCTTCGGGAACTTATGGCAACTATCCGAAATTCCATCGATGTGCCGCTTCTTGCGGACGAAAGCATCTTTGGGCCAGAGGATATGCTGACCGCGATTAACATGGGGATAGCTGACGGTGTTTCAGTCAAAATAATGAAGAGTGGAGGCTTGACTCGGGCCCAAACTGTAGCCCGCATGGCCGCTACCGCTGGTATGAGTGCTTATGGTGGCGACATGTTTGAATCCGGCCTCGCCCACCTTGGCGGAACGCATATGATTGCTGCAACGCCAGAAATCACTTTAGCTTGTGAGTTTTATCAGGCAAAATACTTCCTAGTAGAAGACCTTATGGAAACGCCATTTGAAACCAGAGGCGGCGATGTGATCGTTCCGCAAACGGCAGGCTTGGGAGGCCGGCCGGATCTGGAGAAAGTTGAGCACTATGCGATTTCCAAGAGTGCGGTGCTGGGGGCTGCATGAATAAAAATAATGTCGTCGTCATCGGTGCAGGGATCGTTGGTGTATCAGCAGCTTTATGGTTGAAGCGTGAGGGTCATGATGTGACCCTCATCGACAAGGGTGAGCCCGGCATGGGCGCATCCTTTGGCAATGCATGTGTTCTGGCCAGCTGCTCCGTGGCTCCAGTCACAGCGCCGGGTCTGATCCTGAAAGGCCCAAAGCTTCTGCTGGATCCAAACTTTCCGCTGTTCCTGCGTTGGAGCTACTTGCCGAAGCTGGCGGGCTGGCTGGCACGTTACCTGTCACACGCAACGGATAAGGAAACCCGCCGCATCGCGCAGGGGCTGACACCGATTGTTGGTGACAGTGTGGACCAGCACCATGCATTGGTGGACGGAACCAGCGCGGCTAAATGGCTGCAGGAAAGCACCTACAGCTTTGCCTACAACGACAGAGCCGCCTTTGAAGCAGACGCATACACCTGGGAACTGCGACGCAAAGCTGGATTTGTGCCGGAATTGATTGAAGGCGACGCCGTTCACGAGATGGAGCCAATCCTTGCCAGGAACATCAAACTGCTGGCGTTGATGCGTGATCACGGGTTCATTCAGGATCCGGGTGCGTATGTTCAGGATCTGGTGCAGATTTTCAAAGAGATGGGCGGCACATTTGTGCAGGCCGAAGTGAAGGATTTCGATCTGTCAGGCGGCTCGATTTCAGCTGTTATGACTGACAGAGGACGTTTTGAGTGTGATCGTGCCGTTTTGGCAACTGGCGTCTGGTCCAAGCCTTTGATGAATAAGCTTGGCATCAGCGTACCGCTGGAAGCCGAGCGCGGTTACCATATTTTATTCAAGAACCCGAGCGAGCAGCCGAGCCAGCCAATCATGGTCGCTTCCGGCAAGTTCGTGGCAACACCAATGGCACAGGGATTGCGCTGTGCAGGTGTTGTTGAGTTTGGCGGGCTGGAAGCAGGTGCTTCCAAGGCCCCTCTGGCTCTACTACGGAAAAAGGTTCACGAGAGCTTCCCGCATCTGGAAGCATCAAGCGAAGAAGAATGGTTGGGCTTCCGCCCTGCGCCATCGGACAGTCTCCCCCTCATCGGTGAAGTGGGCAAAAGCGGCGTGTATGCGGCGTTTGGGCACCACCACATCGGCCTGACGGGCGGTCCAAAAACCGGGCGGCTGGTCTCTGATCTGATCAGCGGTAAACGCCCCAATAACGATATAAGCCCTTACGATCCGCAAAGATTTAATTGAGGGCATCACTAATTTTCTTGGAGGAGAGAACATATGAAGAAGTCTAGTCTACTGGTCACCTTGAGTGTTTCCGCTATGGCGTTGGGGGCAACTGCTGCTTCTGCGGAAAAGTGGGACCTGCCAATGGCATACTCAGGGTCCAACTTCCATTCTGTAACGGGTGCAGAATTTGCAGCTTGTATTACGTCTGGCACTGGCGGTGAAATCGAAGTAACCACTCACCCGGGCGGCTCCCTGTTTAAGGGCGGCGACATCAAGCGCGCAGTTCAGACCGGTCAGGTGCCAATCGGTGAGCGTCTGCTTTCCGGTCACCAGAACGAAAATGCCCTGTTCGGTGTGGATTCCGTTCCATTCCTCGCGACATCTTTTGATGATGCGGCAAAGCTTTGGACTGCTGCAAAGCCAGCGCTTGAAAAGGTTCTTGGCGAACAGAACCTGACCCTGCTGTATTCCGTGCCATGGCCTCCACAGGGTCTGTACTTCAAAAATGCAGTCAACTCTGTTGCTGACATGGAAGGCATCAAGTTCCGCTCTTACAACACCGCAACTGCGCGTCTTGCTGAGCTGACAGGCATGCTACCAGTTTCCATTGAAGCCGCTGAAATCTCTCAGGCGTTTGCAACCGGTGTTGCTGACTCCATGGTCTCCTCCGGTGCAACTGGTTACGATCGTAAAGTTTGGGAAAGCCTCAACTACTTCTACGAAGTGGATGCATGGCTGCCACGCAACTACATGCTTGTAAACTCTGATGTGTGGTCTGGTGTTTCTGAAAAGAACAAAGGCATCATTCAGGGCTGCGCGGCAACGGCAGAAGCAGCTGGCCTCAAGCGTTCTATCGACTACACAAACTTCACCCTTGATGGCCTGCGTGAAGGCGGCATGAAGGTTGAAAAGGGTAGCGACCAGATGAAAGCTGACCTGCAGGAAATTGGTGCAACCATGACTGCAGAATGGCTTGAAGCTGCTGGTGACGATGGCAAGGCTGTTGTCAGCACCTTCAAAGCAATGAAATAAGCACGCAAAAGCCGGAGAACCTTTTGGAACTCCGGCTTTTTCTTTTTTCGAGGGGGAGAACAATGAAGCTGACACGCGCACTGCGCTTAGGGCTGGATGGGATCTACAAGACAGCTGGAGTTCTTTCCGCGCTTTGTCTGATTGCCATCCTCGGACTGATTGTCGTGCAGATGCTGGCACGTTGGACGGGAGAGGTCTTTCCGGGCGCCGCAGAATATGCAGGCTATGCCATGGCCGCCGCCAGTTTCCTTGCATTTGCCAATGCCTTGAACAAGGGCATCCATATTCGCGTATCCATCCTGCACCAAATGCTGGGCAAGACCGCACAGCGCATTCTGGAAATCTGGTGTTTTGCCATTGGCTCCGCCACGATCTGGTACTTCGTGTACTACGCCTACCGTTTCGTCTACTGGTCTCACAAGTTCAACGACATCAGTCAGGGACAGGACCGCACACCGCTTTGGATCCCACAGGGCTTTATGTTCCTTGGTGCCTTGATCCTTGCGATTGCTCTCACAGACCACCTCCTTCAACTCATATTCACTGGCAAGCACCGTATTGCGCCTGAACTTGAAGAAGCAGTTGCCGGAGAATAAGAGCAATGGAAAATATAAGCATTATCATTCTGTTCCTGTTTGTCATGTTCACCTTGCTTGGCACCGGCGTCTGGGTCGGTCTGGCACTTATGGGTGTGGCATGGGTTGGCATGGAACTGTTCACCACCCGCCCTGTTGGCGACGTGATGTTGACGACCATTTGGTCGGCATCCTCCTCCTGGACACTGACGGCGCTGCCGCTGTTCATCTGGATGGGTGAAATCCTGTATCGAACCCGATTATCGGAAGATATGTTCCGCGGCCTTGCCCCTTGGATGGCCCGCCTTCCAGGTGGTCTGGTTCACACTAATATTGTGGGCTGTACAGTCTTTGCAGCGGTCTCTGGTTCTTCTGCCGCGACACTGACCACCGTTGGCAAGATGTCTATCCCCGAGCTGCGTAAACGTGATTATCCGGAAAAGATGATCATTGGCACGTTGGCTGGTGCAGCAACGCTGGGTCTGATGATCCCGCCGTCCCTGACGCTGATCGTTTATGGCGTGACCATTAACGAGAGCATCTCCAAGCTGTTCTTTGCAGGCATTATGCCGGGCATCGTGCTGGCTGGCATGTTCATGGCCTATGTGGCGATCACCTCTAAAGTCTCTTCTAAATGGGATCCGAAAGCGGAACCTGAGATGAGCTTTGCTGAGAAGGTCAAGAACACCCGCTTCCTGCTGCCAGTGATCCTGCTGATCCTCGTTGTGATTGGCTCCATGTATCTGGGCTACGCAACGGCGACAGAAGCTGCAGCCTTTGGTGTGATTGGAAGTCTGATCCTTGCTGCGTCACAGGGCTCACTGTCCTGGAAGAGCTTCACGAGCAGTTTGATGGGGGCGACCTATACCTCCTCCATGATTGCACTGATCCTTGCCGGTGCTGCGTTCCTGTCTCTTTCCATGGGCTTTACAGGTCTGCCGCGCGGTCTGGCTGACATGATCGCAACGCTGGAGCTCAGCCGCTTTGAGCTGCTGATGGTGCTGCTGGTGTTCTACGTGATCCTCGGCATGTTCCTGGATGGCATTTCTTCTGTGGTGCTGACCATGGCTGTGGTGGAGCCTATGATCCGTCAGGCGGGTATCGACTTGATCTGGTTTGGTATCTTCATCGTGGTGGTGGTTGAGATGGCGCAGATCACGCCGCCGATCGGGTTTAACCTGTTCGTGCTGCAAGGCATGACCAACTATCAGATGGGGTTCATTGCGCGGGCAGCGTTCCCGATGTTCCTGATCATGGTCGCGATGGTCTTTGTCCTGATCGCGTTCCCTGAGATCGCCACATGGCTGCCTGAGAACATTCGCAGCAGGCCCGGAGGTTAGCGCCTCTGAACCACCTGCCGTAAGTGCCGATCTCTTAATGCCCCGATCTACGAAAGTAGGTCGGGGTATTTACTTAGAGTAAGCAATCTAAGGTTCATCAGATTAGTTTGATTAAACCATTAAGTGCGCACAGACGCTGGATTCCTCATTTCTAAATTTCCGGATTTGTCCTCTTCAACTGACACTATTATCCACTTTGATTGCCCTGATTTGCCGTTGTGTGGTCACTTTTAAGGTAAATATATGACCTAAACGGCACCTTGGTGATATATTTTCACTATAAAATGAGTGTCACCCTCATATTTTTTATGTTGACAGACGTATGAGTGTGACATGCATCACGTCATACGGGGTAACTTACTCAAACGTAAGGTACTTTTTATCGATAAATTTTTATGTAAGATAAATTTAATATACCCTAAGTATAAAAATACTGATATTTCAATAATACCTAGAGTTGTATTTGCATTAAACATTTGGATAACATTTATTCTAGATCTAAAAGTATAAAATTGTTCGCCACATTTCCGCCCTAATTGCGGCCAAATATTGAACTCAGATCAGGTCACCTCCCAAAACGGGGATGTGTAACTGGCGGATTGCATCGTATCTGTAATGTGTACTCAAAGTGGTATGATGAGATTAATGCAAGTTATGCATAGGGGATTTGATTAGAACTTCAGGTAACTGAAGTTGGTTGGGTGACACTAAACGTTACTCAAAACGTTTGTCGCTATGAGGCATGCTCATTGTGAGCATTTAGCGAAGCTGGGAGGCTAGGCTATGACATATATTCGTAGTGTAGACTTGCATTCTGAATGCGGCATTAGCAGTGTTCGGGTGCGTCCAGGGACTTCTTCGAAATAGAGAACCGACTTGGATTGGGACCCTTTGAAGCCAACACGTAACGTGTAGCCATCTGAAGGACCTCCTGCCAGCGGTATCACACCAACAATTTAACATCACTGTACCTCGGAGTGCGCTTCGGGAGCGGTGAAACTTATCTAACTTTTGTCTGAAAGGGATAAAGACATGGGCTGGTGGAATCCATTCAAAGCAATCGCAAACGTCGTAACCAAAGCTGTTAGCGCAGTGATTGAAACCGTCTCCGATGCATTTGGTCAGCATGAGCTTGGTCAGAAGATTGCAGGCGTATTTGAAGCTGTGGTCGACACTGTTGTTGACGTTGTCGTGGACATAGCCGTGGGGGTTGCAACATCAAACCCAGTTACGGCCGTTGTCAGCGTCATCACCAACATCGCTGAAGGGGTAAAGGACGTTTATGACGCTCTCAACCCTGCATCTGAAACTGTAGAAGTTGCTGCAGCAGATGCACCAGTGCTGGAAGGCAATGCAGACTACGGTTCTGATGACATGTTGATGTAATCAGAACGGTTCGGGCGCCACGAGCTTGGGTGTGGCGCCCGAACCAACCCAGCATAAAAACAACAAGCTGGAGGGTATTTTGGGTAAGCCGTTACAAGAGCACACATCCTACATTTCCAACGCCTTTCGCAAACTCTATCGGGCGTTTTGGGGCATTGGTGGCATCAGCATGTTAATCAACCTGCTTATGTTGACTGGCCCTTTGTTCATGCTGCAGATCTATGATCGCGTCTTGTCCAGCAGCTCTGTGCCAACGCTTGTTGTTCTCAGCCTGTTTGTGGCTGTGCTTTATATCTTCTACGGAATTCTGGATGGCCTGCGGAACCGGCTGTTGCTGCGTGTTGGTCAACACGTGGATGAGCAGCTCACCGGTCTGGCCTTTGAAACATCGACCCGTGTCCCGTTGGTTATGGGCGCTGAGGGCGAACGCTCCAGACCTGTCAGTGATCTGGACTCCATCCGGCAGTTCCTGTCCGGCTCCGGTCCTTCCGCGATCTTCGATATGCCATGGATGCCGCTCTACTTGGGCATCGTGTTTCTGTTTCACCCGCTTTTGGGCACCACGGCTCTCATTGGCGCCTTGTTCATCTGTGCCTTGATTGCGCTGAACGAGTTGTCCTCTCGTCGCCCGGCTGCAAACACAGCTGTTGAAGCCAACAAGCGGACTACGTTGATTGAAGCGTGCCGCCGCAATGCCGAGAGCATTGAGGCCATGGGCATGATCGACCACTTGCGTGACCGGTGGGAGGATAACAATGATGTCTTCCTTGGTCGCCAGCGGGCAGCCTCTGACCGGTCCAACATCTTCACCACCATGATCAAGACCCTGCGGTTCATGCTGCAGTCCGGTATTCTTGCCCTTGGGGCGTGGCTGGTCATTCAACAGGAAGTCTCTGCTGGTGTTATGATCGCGTCCTCCATTATGACGGCCCGTGCGCTGGCTCCGGTTGAGATGGCAATCGTCAACTGGCGTGGTTTTGTTGCCGCCAGAGTTGGCATTTCGCGCCTTCAGGAAATCTTCGCCTCACAGGCAAAGCCAAAGGAACGGGTGTCCATTCCGTTCCCGCAGGAGTCGGTTGTTGTTGAAGGCTTGTCCTGTGGACCAATCGCAGCCAAAGAAGCCTTCGTCAAAAACGTTTCTTTGGAACTGAAAGCTGGCGATGGTCTGGGCATCATCGGGCACTCCGGGTCCGGCAAGTCAACGCTGACGAGAGCGATGGTTGGCATCACCAATCCGCTGAAGGGCTCGATCCGTTTTGATGGCGCGGAGCTCGACCAATGGAGCGCGATGGATCGCGGTGACTTCATCGGCTATCTGCCACAGGACATTCAGCTCTTTGATGGCACCATTGCCGAGAACATCCAGCGTTTTAAGCCGGATGAAAACAGCGACAAGCTGATTGAAGCCGCTCGCATGGCCAACGTACACGATCTGATTGTGAGCTTGCCGGAAGGCTACAACACCGTCATCGGTGCAACTGGCAACGGCCTTTCTGGTGGTCAGCGGCAGCGGATTGCACTGGCGCGTGCGCTTTATGGCAACCCGTTCCTGATCGTGCTGGATGAGCCAAACTCCAATCTGGATGCGCAAGGCGAAGCAGCGCTGACCAACGCAATCCACGACATGCGTGAGCGCGGTTCCATCGTCATCGTGGTGGCACACCGTCCGGCAGCAACGTCAGCAGTCGATCAGATCCTTGTGATGAATGAGGGTGAAGCGGAAGCCATTGGTGCAAAAGACAAGATCATGAAGCAGGTGATAGCTCCGCTTCGCAAGCCGCAGGAGGTGGTGTTAAATGGCTAGAAATACCGACAATTCCTACGATATCGGCGCAAGCATCACCCATCACCTCAAATGGGGCGGCGCTCTGGCAGCACTCCTCATCTTCGGTGCAGGTACCTGGACAGTTGTGACGGAAATTTCCGGCGCGGTTGTTGCGCCGGCAACCATCGTTGTTGAAACCAGCACCAAGAGTGTGCAGCACCGCGATGGCGGCATCGTCAACCAGATCCTGGTTAAAAACGGCGATCCGGTGAAGGCCGGAGAACTTGTCCTACGGTTGGATGATACTCTCACCCGCTCCAATCTGGCTGTGCTGACCAATCAGCTGGATGAGCTTTATGCGCAGGAATCCCGGCTGACCTCTGAGATACAGGGCCGCACTGAGATTACGTTCAAGCAACGGGCGAAATCTCCTTTGCACCGTGCGCATCTGATGATGATTGAAGAAACCCAGCGCAACATGATGGAAGCGCGGCAGAAAAATCATCTGAGCAAGAAAGAGCAGCTGGAAACCCAGATCGGTCAGTTCGAAAAGCAGATCGACGGCCTAGAGCTGCAACGGGATGCAAAACAGAACGAAGTGGACCTGATCAACACCGAATTGGGTGGCTTGGAATCTTTGCGTAAAAAGAAACTGGTGACCGAGTCCCGTGTCATGGCGTTCCAGCGTGAGCGCAGCTCTCTGGAAGGCGAGCTTGGCGGCATCATTGCCCAGATCGCCCGCTCTGGAGAAGCGATCAGCGAACGCCGGGTCATGATCATACAATCAGATGAAGAACTGCGCTCCAACAATCTGGAACAACTGCAACAAACCCGCGCCCAGATCTCTGAGCTCGAAGAACGACGCATTGCAGCGCAGGACGAGCTTCGCCGGACGGAAATCAGAGCACCCCAAAACGGCAAGGTGTTTGATCTGGCCATTCACACCATCGGCGGCGTCATCATGGGCGGCGAAGTGGTGATGAAGATTGTGCCGGAAGAAGACCAGCTCATCGTGGAAGCTAAAGTGCAGCCGGTGGATGTGGATCAGATCAACCCCAATCAGGAAGCAACCATTCGCCTGCCCGCGTTTGACAAGCGCACCACCCCGGAACTCAAGGCGCGGCTGAAAACCATCTCGCCCGATCTGGTGGAGGACCCGCGCACAGGCAGCACTTATTATCTGGCCGAGCTGGCTATTCCTGAAGAGGAACTGGAGCGTTTGGACGGCAAATCTCTTATTCCGGGCATGCCGGTTGAGGCGTTTATCAAGACAGAAGACCGGTCTGTTCTGTCTTATCTGATCAAGCCAATGATGGACCAGATCGCACATGCGATGAGAGAGACTTGATGCTCCTGGGGTTGATCCGGGCATATCTCTGAAAGATGGGTTTTCAGGCAAAGATATACCCAAAAGCCATAGCCCCAGTGTGTTGTGAGAAGTTGAAGCAATGGCCGCTCCTGTTGCTTCAGCAACCTCCTCCCGAGAGCCCGGAACCCTAATTCCGGGTATGTGAAGGCCCGTGTGGTGCTATGCCGCCGCCCTGTGCGAGCACTGCACGGGCTCTTTCCCTCGCAAACGCTTGACGAAATCTCTATCCTGGAAAATGCTATTTGCTGATATATGAATAGACTTCAGGACGGTGATGCCTTGGGTCTTATTTCGCCCCCGAGGCTCACGAGGTTGATCATTGTTTGAAATCCGGGCGGACGGGCAACATATTGACGAGTTTAGCAAAACAAGGGCTGGAAAGCCGTGCAATTCAGGTTCCTCCATCCATCACGCGAGAGCTGGCAAATACTGCCATGAGCGTGGAGGGCCTTATTCCTTTGTGGTTTGGGGAGCCAAACATCCCCACCCCCAAATTCATTTGTGATGAGGCGGCACGATCCTTGTCTGCGGGAGAAACGTTTTACGCAGAAGGGCTCGGACGGCCTTATTTGCGAGAGGCGATCTCAGGCTATATGAGCGAGCTTTACAACAAGCCCATCGGCGTGGACCGTGTTGCGGTTACCGTCTCCGGCGGCAATGCGCTCAATCTGGCCTTTCAGTGTGTGCTGGAAGAAGGCGATACCGTTGTCACGCTGACGCCCGCCTTCCCAAACCTGCTCTCCATTCCCAAGCTGCAAGGTGCCCGCACGGTCACCCACTCCCTTGAGGTCAAGGACGGCAAGTGGTCTCTGGATGTGGAGGGGTTTCTGGAAACCGCCAGGGGCGCAAAGGTGGTGTTGCTCAACTCACCTTCCAACCCGACGGGCTTTATGCTGACCAAACATGAGATTGCGCGGATTATGGAAGTTCTGCGCGAACGTGGTACCTGGCTGATCTCTGATGAGGTTTATGCCCGTACAGTTTATTCCGGCAAGGCTGCTCCATCGTTTCTTGAGGTGTCCGAGCCGGAAGATCGCCTGATCGTGGTGAATTCCTTTTCCAAATCGTGGGCCATGACTGGTTGGCGTTTAGGCTGGCTCACCTTGCCACCAAGCCTGACGCCTGTTGTCGAAAAGATCGCCGAGTTCTCCATCGCCAGTGCCCCGCCGTTCTCTCAGCGCGCAGCGGTGGTTGCACTTCAGCAGGGCGAGGAGTTTGTTGCGCAAATGGCAAAGAACTATCAGCACGCACGCGATCTGGTGTGCTCACGCCTGCTCGCCCATGAGGGCGTGACCTGCCCTGTGCCAGAAAGTGCTTTTTATGCTTATTTCAAGGTGGACGGCGTGACGGATTCCGTCGCTTATGCCCGCATGCTCATTGAAAAGGCCAAGGTGGGGCTCGCGCCGGGAGATGCATTCCTTGTCGGGGAACCGGGTTGGTTCCGCCTTTGCTTTGCGCAAACGGATGAGCAGCTCAATGAAGCCATGGCGCGGCTGTCTCCGTTCCTTGCCAATGCGCGGGAAACAGTGTGACCCTGTAAGTTAGAACCAATGATAGGAGGGCAGTGTCCCTCCTATTGTATGGAGAATAAGCGGTTCGATCTTCTCAAAGAGCTTCTCATTGTTGGAAAGCACAACAATCCCCATATCCTCCTGCGGATAACCAACTGTGTAAGAGCGATAACCCGGATTGCTGCCCCAGTGCCAGATGGAGCTGTTTGGCTTGGTCGCCTGAAGCCCCCACCCCATTGACCAGCCGATCTTGCCTGTCACAGTTTTGTGGGTTTGCAACATGCGCTCTTTCAGCTCGGGCTCTGCCGCCTCATCCATCATGGCAACCAGAAAGCGGGCGTAGTCTCCAGCTGTAGTGTGCAGGCTCCATGCCGCATTTCCGATGGTGGGTTTCCGCTTGTCTTTTATCCGGTCCCCCTCTGCATCATACCCAAAGCGTATGCGGTAATCGTAGGCGCGTTGCCAGAGATAGCTGGTGGATGACATGCCAAGCGGCTCGAACACATGAATGCGCGCCAGCGTCTCAAGGTTCAGCCCCGTTCGTCGTTCCAGCACCTGCTGCAACAAGGCATAGCCGGAACCGGAATAGGTAAACTCCGTTCCCGGATCAAACTGCAGCTTCAGCGGGTCTTTCTCATCAAAGTTGGCAAGGCCGGAGGTATGAGAGAGCAGCATGCGAGCGGTGATGCGCTTCAATCGTGGGTCAGAGCCTTCAAACAGATCCGGGGCGTACTGGTAGAGCGGGCGTTCCAGCGAGAGGATATCTAAATCCACCAGTTTCAGCGTCAGATAGGCGAAGACGGGCTTACCGAGGGAGGCAACTTCAAAAATAGGTTCTTGCGCCCCAACCACAGTTTTGCCTCTGCTGGATTTGTCGTAGAGACGGATAAACTCCACCTTCCCCTCACGAACCACCGCCACACTCAGGCTTGCATCCGGATTGCCGCGCTGGATACCTTTTGCGTGCTCGTCCAACTTTGCAATCATATCTGCTTGTGGGGCTGTTTTTTGGAGGGGCGTGGATTCATTGCAGCCACTGAGCGCCAGAAGTCCTGCCAAAACTGTTAGTGTCCGTAGATGCATCAAGAAGCCGTCTTAAAATCAGGTGGTGCCAAGGTGTTTATGCAAATCGCCGGGGCATCGCTCCGGTTACCCTGAGAGCATACGCCTAAGAAGATGAAGGAGAGATTGGTCTGAGCAGTTAATTTTGGCCAAACCTGTAAGCAAGTAAAATGGCGCTAATGCGTCAGGTTGTGGCTTACGACCCTTACACGGGGACTTTCGCACTAATCATCTGCTGGCTTTTCCGGTGCTGGTGTCTTTGAGGCTGGTGGTCTTTGTCTTGGTGTGTGGCCTTTAAAGGCCCAAAGAGACATGACAGCGGCACCAGCCAAAACCAGAGCGCTGAAGAAAAAGCCATCTGCAAGTGCTCGGCTGCTGATTGCTTTGAGGATGTAAAGCGATTGCGGCCAGCGCTCGTGCAGCAAGGCGGCAGCGGCAGGTTGATCCCCCATGAACTTGTAGAGCAGCAATTGTAGCAGTTCACGGTCTTTGTCATTAGGCTCCATCAGCTCAGCTGCAGCGGAAATCATCGTCTTTTCCCGCCAGTTGATGAGCGCCCCCACACAGGCAATGCCAAAAACGCCCCCCACTTGCCGGCAGGTTTGCAGCAAGGCCGTGGCGCGGGCACGGGCGAGCAGAGAAACGTGAGAAAGTGCTTCCGTGGAAACGGAGCTGATGAGAAACCCCAGTCCGGCCCCCATCAGCATCATTCCGGGAAACAGCATCCAGAGATTGTTGTAGTGGATCACCAGGGCCTGCATCAAGAAACCTGCCCCCATGGCCAGACTGCCGCAAACTGCAAGATTGCGGAAATTGATTTTGCCCACCAAACGCCCCCCGAACTGAGCGCAAATGATGATTGTCAGCACCACGGGCAACATGGAAAGGCCGGCTTGAAAGGGCGTCAGACTCAAGACGTTTTGCAGGAAAACAGCGCCAAACACCACCTGTGCCAACAAGCCAAACGGAATGCAGAAGAGCAGTAGACAGCAACCCAGATAGACCTTGTTTTCAAAGAGGGAGAACTGGATGAATGGCTGTGCGACACGGTGCCTGCGGGCAAATAGCAGGTAACAAATCAGAGCTATGAACCCAAGCGAGACGACCCCTTCCCCCAATGTGAGGCGATAGTCGCCCAAGCGTTGAACTGCAACGGTGAACACCAGCAATGCCATGACAAAAAGGGCTGCGCCCAGAAAATCAAAATTGCCGGTTTCTCTGGAGGTTTTGCCCTTACCGATGGCAAAGGCCATGATCAGGACGGCAGCTCCAATGGGTACGTTGAACAAGAACACCAGCCGCCACGAGAACAGCTGCACCAGCGTGCCGCCCACCAGTGGCCCTGCTGCCATAAAGACCAGGCCAGCGCCAACATAATGTGCCAGAGCCTTGCCCCTTTCATCCGCCGGATAAGAGGAAAACACGAGAGCCGTCGCCGCAGGCTGCATCAATGCGGCGCCGAGCCCCTGAAACACGCGGGAGGTTATGAATATGTCACCCGTCGGAGCATAGGCACAAGCGAGCGAGGCGGCTGTGAACAGTGCCACACCGATGCGAAGGGAGGTGAAGTAGCCGAATTTATCACCCAACCAGCCACCACACATCAACATGGAGGCCAACGCGATCAGGTAGGCATTGACCGCCCATTGCAGGTGCACCGGACCAAAGGCATAGGTTCGCTGAAGGGATGGCAGAATAATGCCCAGCACAGTCTGATCGATCATGACTAGAGCGAGTGCCCCGATCATATTCAACAAAACCAGATGTTTGCGGGCCATGCTTGCCTCCACTCGTTTACGGTTCAGGCACGGTTTTCAATTTGAGCCAAGAAGCCCATCAGCGCTTCTATGGATTGCGGTTCATCCAACAAGGGACAGTGCCCGCGATTGGGAATATCCACCGATTGCATGTAAGGGGCCATGTTCTTCATAGAGCGGATGGTAACGGCAGTGGTGACATCCGACAGCTCACCGCGAATGGATAGGACAGGAAGCTCAAGGTCGGCGGCGCGCTGGTGAGCCTGCCACAGATCACGGAAGTTCTCTTTGTTCTCGCAGAGTGCAACGCCGAGATTGTCGTCGTAGCGATGGTGCCATTTGCCGTTTTTGCGACCATACATGGACAGCGCCATGCGCTCCCACTGGTCCTCCGGTAAGTTTATAAATTGGTTGCCTACGTGCTCTTTGATGGTGCTGACCACTGCACTCAGCTCTTCTTCGTCCTCCAGCTGTCCGGCATACCCAAAAATGCGCGACATGCCAGCGAACTCGATTGTGGCGCCAAGGTCATTGAGCACTGTGCCAGCCAGCATATCCGGGTGATCCTCTACCATCAGCATGGCAAGCAAAGCGCCAAGGGAGGAGCCGAGCAGCACTACGGGCTGTTCTCCGATAGACTTCCAGAACTCGTAGATATCGCGGATGTAAACGGTGGTGTTGTAGTTGCGGTAATCCGGGTCATAGTCGGATAAGTCCCGCCCGCGCAGGTTCAGCGCGTAGATCTTGTAGGACTGGCTCAGTTGGACGGCCATGGGGTCCAGATCGCGCGCGCAGCGGGTCAGGCCCGGCAAGGCGATGATTGCGGGTTTTCGGGAGGTGTCATTGCCATACACACGGTAATTGAGCTTGATGCCGTCGGAAGCCTCGAACCATTTGCTCTCATAGGCGCCGCTGTCATATTTGCTTTCGTCAATCTCACTCATTGGCACCTCTTTTCGTCCGGGTGCGGTTTGTGCTCTGAATGGGTGTTGTCGGTCATATGGCCTTCGTACGTCGCCGATATGATGGCCTCAATACGGTCGGCGTAATTGATCAACGCCTGATCCGCAGCCAGATATCCGGTCTTGATGCGCTCGTTGATGCTCTTGGGTTCAAAATCCACCACACCGGTCAGTGCATTGTGCTCAGCCTTTACTGTGATGATGTGGGAGATCGCGCGCATTTTCATGAGCGAACGGTAGTGATCACAGTCTCTGATGGGAGAATCCTGAGGCACCAGTTTGTCCAGATCGTAGAGCATATGCGAGTAATGCTGAGCGCACTTGTCGCCGTCCAGCATGAGCCAGAACTTGTCCTCAAACATGAGCTCCGTCATGCGATAGACCGCTTCTTCTACTGTGGTGGGAATGATGCCTTCCGGACAGAACAACTCGATCAGGAAGATTGGCATATGGGAGACCTGGTAGTCATCCAGTATACGCAGAAGTGACCGGATCGGCGTGTTGTCGTAAAGTCCGCCATCCCAGTAATAATGTCCGTCCAGCTCAATTGGTGGGAAGCCCGGAGGCAGAGAACCACTGGCCATGATGTGCTTGGAGGTGAGGTAGTGATCCCGGTTGGAGAACCGCTCAATCTGCCCCGTTGCCACGTTGGTTGCTGTGATCACCAACCGTGGTGCCTCCTCGCTGTTGAGGCGCTCAAAGTCGATGAACTTTTCCATGGTCTCAAGCGCTGGGGTGATGTCGTAGATGCTGGGGCGATTTTCACTCATGAAAGACGGCGGGTGCAGCTTGAAAAAGCGAGGGTGACCCATGCTGGCACGCAGCAGCTTCTGGCTGGAATGCCATATAAAACCGGGCGCGTGGCTCAGATGCTCCCACAGGGCGTGGAGGGTCTCGATAGGGTCGCCGAGCTTTGGGGCCGCAATGACAGCCGCATTCAACGCACCAATGGAGGTGCCAGTGATGATTTCCGGCTCAAAGCCTGCCTGATAAATGCGGGTGAGCGCACCGACCTCATAGGCTCCAAGAGCTCCACCGCCTTGCATGACAAGGCCAACTCCTTGTGTCATCTACCGTCCTTCCGACAGGGTTTCCTGCATTCCCCCGGCGCACTCCAGCTGTTAGAGAAAGACCTCTTTCTCACCCAACCCAGAGAACAGACGTGATGATGAGCGGCCCGAAAAAGCCCACCTCACGGATGAAGCTTAGGCGCGAACCTCCAAAGAAAACATAAAGCCTTTCAGAAAATCGTGCTTTTGAAAGGCGAGAGAAATCACTCAGGCGCAAGCCTTCGCTGACACTATGGCTCATTACAATTTCTGCCTCGATGCAATGAAGTCATAACTCAATGAAAAACAAACTATTATATAGCTTCGCCCAGAAGCTGAAGAACCTGCGAAACGTAGCGGTGCTCGCTCTGGTTGGGCTTTCACTGGCAGCGTGCCAAACGACCATTACGGCGAAAGACATTGAAGCAGCGCGCGTGAATGTTGCAAAGCTGACTGTGACTGGAGATTGGAAATACCAAGGGCTCCACAACGTTTTGGGCAAAGACTACGATAAAGACATCATCGTTAAAGCCACAAAGAGGGCCTTAAAGACCAAGTTGAATGACTTGCATGGCCCGACACGCGTCAACGTTGAAGTCACGGTGCGGAGCTTCTTCATTTCCAACATGGGGTATGATGTTCTCTTCGGTACTGGGGCATCCTCTATGGCTGGCATAGTAACGGTTATCGAGGCAAGGACAGGTAAGATCATTATTAAAGACGAGTGGGTAGGCACTGCGGTGGCAAATCCTGAAGTATTTGCTGAACAGGTCATGGCTAAGATTTTGCGATCGACAAAGAAGCCCTAGTGACTTCAAATAGCAGCCGTTGCTCCGTGCAGCGGCATGCTGCTGTTTGTTAGCCCTCTCTGGCTCAAACCTGCTGATGAGGTGGACCGGTAACATCTTACGCAACGCTTACAATTCGTTGAGCCTGACCTGATAAAGCAACTATGGTGGGGGCATTGTTTGGCCCCTTCCTTTCTTAGGAGCTTCAGATGCCAAACAGCTCTTTACCTCCAGTCCTGCTTTTGACCGGCACCAACGCTGCGGCCTGGACGATGGACACTGTTCGTATGTCCTTCGAGGCTTCCGGGTATGTCTGTCACAGCCTCACCTATCGGTATCATAACCTGCCACCCGGGCCGGAACGCGATGCCAAGCTTGTCGGGGTGAGCATCGCGGATTATGTGGAGGATGCCCGGCAAGCAATTGAAAAGATTGGCGAGGCGCCGATTGTTGTCGGGCACTCGATTGGCGGGGTTATCGCGCAGCTTTTGGCAGCCGAGGGCGCCATAAAAGCAGGGGTTCTTCTCAACAGCAGCATTGTGAACGGCATTTTGCCGACGACGGACGGGGAGCGCGAACTTGGCAAGCTGCTCATTTCTGCCGGCGCATTTTGGGAGCAGGCCCTGGAGCAGGATTTCGAGCTTCTGACGACGTATGGGTTCAACACGCTGCCGCCCAATTTGCAACGGGACATCCATGCGCGTCTCTGCTCCGAATCTGGGCGGGTGCTTTTCGAGTTTGTCTTCTGGATGTATGACGTTCGCCAAACCACGTTTGTTGACCCGAACAAGGTCTCTTGCCCCTTGCTTTTCGTCTCAGGAACCGAGGACAAGGCTGTGACGCCAAGCACCGCGCGATTGATGGCGGAGCGCTACGAAAAATCGGATTTCCTCGCGGTCAACGGGGCCTGCCACTACATCCAGTTTGAGGACCAGTGGCCAGAGACAGCTGCCAAGGTGCTCGACTGGTTGAGACAGAAACTGTGAGTAGACTGCTCGTTTCAGTTGAGCCAGAAGCAAGAGGATAGCTAAACCGACGAGCTTTCTATGTGCTGGTGGGCTCGCTGTCGTCACCCATCATCATTTTCCAAATGGCTTTGATGGCCAGTTCCGGGTCAAACCAGCTCACAAAGCGGGTATCTACGGGTTGGCCATTGCGGATCGTCATGGCGGGGCGGATCAGGCGCAAGCCCTGCGGCATCATAACCTGAGGGTTGCCGTTGAGCAGAGTGAAGTCGGCCTTCATGCCGACAGCAATCATTCCAAGCGTATCTTCCTGCCCCAGCTGGCGAGCGGCGTTGACTGTCATGGCCTGCAACGCTTCTTCAAGCGTCACAGCCTGATCTGCGCCAACCACCGTGTTACCACTGGTGGATGTGCGGGACATGGCAGTCTCAACAGTTCCCATCGGGTTCATAGGCGTTGCAGGGTGGTCCCCATGGAAGGTTACGACAGCACCGGCATCCTTGGCATCGCGCACAGGCATGTAGCGATCCAGCCGTACTTTGCCAAACAAGCTTTCCAGCTGATCACCGTAATGGCTGATATGATCGACAAAGAAACCAAGAGATACGCCCAGATCAGCTGCTTTCTGAATTTGCTCGTTGGTTATAAGTGCGTTGTGCTCAAGCCGATGTTCAATGTCATCGCGCGGGTCTTCGGCCTGAATGGCGGCAATCGCCATCAACGCCTGATCAATGGCGCGCTCTCCCTGCGCATGCATTGCCACTTGCCCGCTGCGTTTGTGTACGTCACGGAGTTTCTCCAACAGGTCTGTATCACTCATGCTGAGGTCACCCCGGTGACCCGTAGACAGGCCTAGTCGTTCCAGCACCAATTCGGAATCTTCATAGGGCTCATGGATTGCGGCCCCACCCGTAAACGGTGATCCGTCCAGCCAGAACTTTGCACCCAGGATGGTGAACCGGTCATCCCCGCCAAAGCGCCAGTTGGGAAGCTGATCCTCTGTCAGATAAACGTAGGTTCGCACTGGTGGATTGTCTTCCAGCCCAACACGCTGCAACAAACCAACAGGGTTGGGATGGCGACCTACAGCCCCTGTCACGCCAATGGTGGTGTAACCTGCCTTGGCATAGTCAGTATAGGTCTTGCGCACCAGCAATTCGACGGCTTCATCCGAAGGGGCGGGAATGGCAGAGACAACACGGTTGATCTCTTCCAGCTCTCTCAGCATTGGGCCGCGGCGCGGGTCAACACCAGCTTCTTTCAGCGCAGCGGTATTGGCGTAAGCCTCGTGCATCATCTGGGTCAGAACGAGCATGGGTTTATCAGGAGAAATGGCGTCCAGCTCCGCCAGTGTTGGCGGAGAAAGGTCTCTGATCGCAATCGGATCCCAACCGTAGGCCAGTACCCACGGGGTTACGCTGAACTCATCGGCGGAATCCTGCAGGGCCTGCATGATTTGCATGCGGTTGTCGTATTTAAAGGCGCTGATGTCCGTGGCTGAGCCCAGCAGGGCAGCTGCAATCGGGTGGGTGTGGGGTTCAATCAAGCCCGGGATCAATGTGCCTTTGAGGCGTATGATCTCCACGTCGGCAAGGCCTTCCAACTCCCGCACATCACCAACGGCCATGATCTCGTTGTCATCAACCAGCACGGCCTGCACCTGTGGCAGGTCCGGGTCCATGGTCAAGACGCGGTCTGCGGTGACGATGTATTTGCCGGGATAGGTCGGTGGAAGAGAGTACCAATAGTAGCCCGCAGCAGCTCCGACGATGATAATTACCAACCCAGCAATCCAGCGCATACCAACCTCCCAGTTCTTACCCTTACGGAATGATGCATATAATTGGCGGTGATGCCACCCGATAGTTTCGGGCTATTCGCAGGTTTTGACCTGCTATTGTGCCATATGATGGCGTTTGATGAGTTTGCATCTGATTTCTGAACCCGCCCGCAAGGCGACACCGGATTCCGGAAAGACCTCGTCAGGCTTCATAACTTTGAAACTGTAAAAGCGTGTCAGACGGGCCAGCAAGACGATTGCCTGCACCGTTGCAAAACTGGCGCCTGCACACACGCGCGGGCCAACACCAAATGGTATGAAAGCGCTGGTCACGGGGTCGTCAGCGCGTTCAAACCGGTCCGGGTCAAAGTGGTCCGGATTGTTCCAATAGGATCTGTGCCGATGCACGATCCATGGTGATATAATGATAAGAGCCCCGCGAGGAATCTTGTGACCGCCTATGGCGCTGTCCTCTTCTGCCATACGGGTCATGAAAGCGATTGGTGGATACAATCGCATGGTTTCGCGGAAGACATCCCGCGTGAATTTTAGTTTGGAGATATGCCGGTACTCAATGTTCTCACCGTTGGTGACATTGTCGGTCTCTCTCCTGATGCGCTCCGAATAATCAGGCCGCTGGGAAAGAATGAAAAAAGCCCAGTTGAGGATTGCCGAGGTTGTCTCATGTCCAGCAAGGAAGAAAGTTGCAATGTGATCGACCAGCTGTTCCTTGCTCAGGGGCTGGCCCGTTTGTGGGTGCCGGGCATCAAGCAGCCTCTGGCACATATCATCGTGCTGGCCAAACCGGTTGGCGGTATGTTCCTCTACCAGATCACGCAGCAAGAGGCGCAACTCATTGCGGAGAAGCTCCGCTTCCTTTGGCATCGGAGTTTTGGGGGCGTCTGGCGTTCCGCGCAAAATCATTTTGCGCGCCCATGTGGTCGTGATGGATTGGTAACGTGAAGACAGCGAAAACACCATGCGTGCGCGATCATTGTCAACCGGATGCGAAAAGATAGTGCGGAAGATGATATCTGCGGTCAATCGGTTCATTTCATCGCGCAAGCTGATGGTCTTACCGAGTTGCGCCATTTGATCCAGAAAAGACAGAAACTGCGTGCAGGCACTTTGAACATGCTTGTACGCACCACGAATGCTGACATGGGAAAATACCGGAGCAATCATTTCCCGCTGCTCTTCCCATTTGGGACCACTGACAAGAATGGTGCTCTCACCAATCACCGGCTTGAGCGTATCCACCATCACATCGGATTTGGGAAAGGACAGTCGTTTCTCGACCAGAACCTCGTTGACCAGATCAGGCGCGTTGACAAGGAAACAAGGGCGCTTGGTAAAATAGATCCTCTCCATCGGGCTGTTGAAGAATTCTCCGGGGATCAACGTTAAAACGTTGCGTGCCCAGAACACGCGAAACAGACGCAGACCACGAAGTGGCTTGCAAGGCGTGGGAGCCGGTGGCCGATAGAGGATGGAGTCAGGCATGTGTTGCTGCTTCTCCGCGGTACATATCGATCGCGTGACAACTGTGTTTGCTCATTTTCTGCTCTGGACCATGAAAAACAAAAAAACGCCAGATAACGCAAAAAATGCATAAACCTTTCAAAATCCACGCAACTAAAACTTCCTGTTATATTTCTAGCACTTAGCTCGCTAATGCTGCCCTAAGGAAACCACGCAAAAATCTGAGTTTCTCTTCATAAATCCTCAAGCAAGCGTGCACTTGTTCCCGTCTCTTCTGACTAGCTTGACCATTACGTCAATATAAGTTTGACTGGAGGGGCTCTGACTCTCCTGCCTGTGTTTTAGGAGAACAAAAAGAGACACCGGGGAGGATAAGATGATGTCGACACCATATTCTGAGAAGTTGCAAAAGTGGCTGGATATGCTGGAGGGCGGCAAAGATCTGGCGAAGTTGTCGGCTTTGATTGCCAAGGACTGCGTGTTTTACAGCCCCGTGGTGCACACGCCGCAACGCGGACAGCAGATCACAGTCATGTACCTTTACGGTGCAGCGCAAGTGCTGGGCGTCAACAACACCTTCAAATACGTACGCATTCTGGATTGTGGCGACAACGCAGTGCTGGAGTTTGAAACAGAGGTCGATGGCATCTACATCAACGGCGTTGATATGATCCATTGGAACGAGGAGGGCCTGATTGATGATTTCAAGGTCATGCTGCGCCCGTTGAAGGCGGTGACCATGGTGCAGGCGAAAATGGCAGAAATGCTGGAAGGCCTTAAAGCTCCCGCAAAGGCGGGGGGATAAATTGAAAGAGACGGGGGAGTAATTGATAACCATCTCTGTGCTCCCCTCAAAGAATTGGTTCCTGAAATCTCATGGGTCTCATGCCGTCGGGCCGTGACCTTAAATATTCTGTAATCCCCACCCCCTTGAAATATCCCCGTTAGGTCACCCACTCCTGCGCGGGATTACGATGAAACATTTCATTTCAAAACCTTTCATAACGGGAATAACTCTGCTGGGCCTCCTGCTTGTGTTAGCTGGATGCGGCCTTCAGACGTCCCCGGTTGCTGACCCCAAAGGCCCGATTGCCCTGATAGAACGCGATCTGCTTTACACCGCCTTCTTCATCATGCTGATCGTGGTTATTCCCGTTTATTTTATGGTGTTCTGGTTCATCTGGCGCTACCGCGCAAAAGGTGGCAGCGGTGAATACAAGCCGGACTGGCACAAATCCACCATTATCGAGGTGTTCGTCTGGTCCATTCCTGCGGCCATCATCATCACGCTTGGCTATCTGGTCTGGACGTATTCCTACAAGCTCGACCCCTACAAAAAGATCGCGACGCCGGAAAATACCATCAATGTGCAGGTGGTGGCGCAAGACTGGAAGTGGCTCTTCATCTACCCGGAGCTTGGCATAGCCTCCGTCAATGAGCTTGCCTTCCCCGTGGATAAAGCAGTCAGCCTGCAATTAACCTCTGACACTGTGATGAACTCGTTCCTCATACCCGCATTGGGGGGACAAATCTATGCCATGGCGGGGATGACCAGCGAGTTGAACCTGCAGGCCAATGAGACCGGACGCTTCCGTGGCCGCAACACGCAGTACAGCGGTGACGGGTTTGCCATGCAGTTTTTTGATGCTGTTGCCATGACGCCCGACGAGTTTGATGCGTGGGTTGCCAACGCCAAATCGCAGACCAAACCGCTCTCCACCGTGACCTACGATCAACTGGCACAGCCGACCATCGGGCACGACGTGGAGTATTTCTCCTGGGTTAAGCCCGGCTTGTTTGCAGAGATTTTGAAGAAGTACGCCCGACGGCCCGAAACCACCTTGCGCCGACACGCACCGGTGACGACCCAACCTGCTTGTGAGGGGGATACACCATGCTAGGAAGATTAGGATTAGACTCTCTCCCCTTCTACAGTGCCATCGCTTTTGGTGGTGCCTCAATCACCGTCTTGGGTGGGTTGGCCGTTTTTTTGCTGGTCACCTACTTTGGTAAGTGGCGGTATTTCTGGGATGAATGGCTGACCAGCCTTGATCACAAACGCATCGGCATCATGTACATCGCCCTTGCCATGGTGATGCTGGTACGCGGCTTTGTGGACGCGCTCATGATGCGCTCCCAGCAGGCCATTTCCTTGAACAATGATGGATATCTTGCCCCTGAGCATTTCGATCAGGTGTTCAGTTCTCACGGCACCATCATGATCTTTTTCATGGCCATGCCGTTCCTGACAGGCCTGATCAACATTGTGGTGCCACAGCAGTTAGGCGCACGTGATGTGGCCTTCCCGTTCATGAACTCCATCAGCTTGTGGCTGACAGCAGCAGGTGCAGCGCTGGTGATGGTCTCCCTTGTCATCGGCAAATTCTCAACCGCTGGGTGGACCGGCTACCCGCCATATTCCGGCGCTGAGTATAGTCCGGGTGTGGGCGTTGATTACTGGATCTGGGCGCTGCTGGTCAGCGGTGTGGGCAGCACCATGACGGGGATTAATTTTGTCGTCACGATCATAAAGTGCCGCGCGCCCAAAATGCGCCTGATGCAGATGCCGCTGTTCACCTGGACCACTTTATGCACCAGTCTACTCATGGCTTTCGCTTTTCCAGCGCTGACAGTTGTTGCTGCGATGCTCGGTTTGGACCGGATTCTTGGGTTTCACTTCTTCACCAATGATTCTGGCGGCAACATGATGAATTACGCCAATCTGATTTGGATTTGGGGACACCCGGAAGTTTATATCCTCATTCTACCCGCGTTTGGCGTGTTCTCAGAAGTTGTCGCAACCTTCTCTCAGAAAAGGCTTTTTGGCTACAAGTCACTGGTCTACGCAACAGCAGCTATTACCATCTTATCCTTCTCGGTCTGGCTGCACCATTTCTTCACCATGGGCTCCAGCCCCAATGTGAATGCGGTCTTCGGCATTGCGACCATGATCATTGCCGTTCCGACTGGAGTGAAGATTTTTGACTGGGTGTTCACCATGTACAAGGGGCGGATCATCTTCCACCCTGCCATGTTATTCACCATCGGATTTTTGATCACCTTCGTGCTTGGTGGCGTTTCCGGCGTGTTGCTAGCGATCCCTCCTGCCGACTTTTTGATGCATAACTCCACGTTCCTTGTCGCGCACTTCCATAACGTGCTGATCCCCGGTGCGGTCTTCGGGTACTTTGCCGGCTTCCAGTACTGGTTCCCCAAAGCAACCGGCTTCAAGCTGGACAGAGCGTGGGGTGTTCGTTCCTTCTGGTTCTGGATCATCGGCTTCTACCTCGCCTTCATGCCGCTCTATGCCCTTGGTTTCATGGGCATGTCTCGCCGGATGGAGCGTTACGATGTTGCCGAGTGGCAGCCCTATCTGATCGTTGCAGCCGTTGGTGCCTTGAGTGTTCTGATCGGCATTTTCTGTCAGGGTATGCAGCTTTATGTGAGCATTCGCGACCGGGAAAAGAACCGCGATCTGACGGGCGATCCGTACAATGGCCGGACGCTGGAATGGCAAACCTCTTCCCCTCCTGCCGAGTATAACTTTGCCAAGATCCCCGATGTGCAGGACATTGATGCCTTCTGGGATATGAAACAGCGCGGCGTGGCTTATGCCCCAGCGCAAAATTACGAGGACATTCACTTGCCGCGGAACACAGGCATTGGTGTCTTCCTCGGTGGTCTCGGGTTCCTCATCGGCTTCGCTGTCACATGGTACATCTGGTGGCTGGTCGCCCTTGGGTTCCTTGGCGTGCTCGCGTGTTTGATAACCCGCAGCTCGCAAGATCACACCTATGAGATTATCCCCGCTGCCGAGATTGAGGCCCATGAAAAGGCCCGCATCAAAGCCTTGGAAGCCCACAAACCAGCACCGGGGGATTTCTGGTCATGAGCACATACAGCCCTAAAACCACCGGCTCTCCCGGACCGACAGAAGAAACGTTAGATATCAGAGACTTGGGCTTCTGGCTCTACCTGATGACAGATGCGATTATCTTCTCGCTTCTGTTTGCAACTTACGTGGTCATGTTCCAGAACACTGCCACAGGACCGCTGCCGATTGACGTGTTCGACATCAAACACGTTTTTGCCGAAACCATGTTCCTGCTCTTTTCAAGCGTAACATTTGGCTTCGCGTCCCTCGCCTCTGTCAGAGAGCATAAAAGTCAGGCAGTGTTCTGGCTGATTGTCACCATTGTGCTTGGTATGGGCTTCATATCGCTGGAAGTGATTGAATTTGTTGGCATGATTGAGTCTGGGGCCGGACCGCAGACCAGTGGCTTCCTCACCTCGTTCTTCACGCTGGTGGGAACACATGGCGCACATGTGAGCCTTGGCATGATTGGGATCACGGTGATGATCTTCCAGATTCTCATCAAAGGGCTGACCTCTCCGGTCAAATCCCGCCTCCATCGCCTCGGCATGTTCTGGCATTTCCTCGACATCGTCTGGATCGGCATTTTCTCAATCGTCTACATGCCCGGCTGGCTTATTTAGGAGAGCAAAATGCACCCGCAATCTCACAGTGCAAAGAGGCTGATCACCGGGTTTATCCTCGCGTTGGCGCTCACACTCATTCCGTTTGCCATTGTCTGGACCATGGTGTTTCCGGTTGAACTGACCTTCGGTATCATCGCTTTATGCGCGCTTGTTCAGGTTGGCGTACATCTGCATTACTTCCTTGGCATTGATAGCAGAACTCCGATTGAAAACGTGCTTGCCATGAGTTTTGCGGGCGTTCTGATCTTCCTGATGGTTGGCGGAACGCTTTGGATTATGTTTGATCTGTATGAGCGGATGATGTGAGGATATCCTTGGCTTTCTGAGGTTGCTCTGTAGAAAAACTGACGAGGTTATTCAGAAAGTCCTGCGTTGCCCGCTCCCAAGAGAATGTTTTGGCATGAGCGATGCAATCCTCTGGTTTCATTGGTAAAGCACGCTGGATTGCAACTGCGAGATCCTCATCCATTGCCCCAACTGGGGCATCGCCAATGATGTCTTTGGGGCCTGTCACCGGATAGGCTGCGACGGGGATACCACAGGCCATCGCCTCCAGATTAACGAGGCCGAATGTATCGGTTTTAGATGGAAACACCATCACATCTGCCCCGCAATAAGCCTTGATCAGATCATCTCCGGTTTTTGCCCCAGTAAAGACGGCATCTGGATAACGCTTTGTGAGGGATGCCAGATCCGGCCCATCCCCCACCAGAATCTTCGTTCCCGGCACGTTCAGATCTAAAAACGCCTCCAGGTTCTTCTCGGGCGCAATCCTCCCCACATAGAGCATTATTGGTTTGGGAAGGTCTGCAAACATTTCAGAAGGAACAGGCCGGAACTTCTTCAGCTCAACTCCCCGCCGCCAACGCACGGCACGCTTAATTCCGATACGATTGGCCGTTTCCAACATGGTCTGTGTGGTGACCATGGTGTGGATGGCTTGATTGTGAAAGGTAATCAACCACTTGTAAAACCAAGCCTCAGGCAGACCGGTGCGCATGGAGGCATACTCCGGGAACTTGGAGAGCCATGAACTGGTGAAGTGATGCGCATTGCGGCGGCAGTATTTGCGAGCGGCCCAACCTAACGGCCCTTCGGTCACCACATGCAATGCATCGGGTTTCAGCTCGCGCAGCATGCAGGAAAGCTTGTAATAGGGAAACAGCGCCAACTTGATGTCCGGATAGGTTGGCAGCGGCATTTGGTGAAACTGGTCGGGCGTGATGAGGATAACTTCATGCCCCAGAGCGGATAACTCGCGGCGCGTGATCTCTAAAACACGAACCACCCCGTTGATCTGCGGGTGCCAGGCGTCGGAGACAATGACAATTTTCATCGGCCTATCCCCGTAACGTTACCAGAGGGACAAGCAAGGGATTTTAGTCGTGTCGCAGCGATCTGAGTAGTTTTTCGCAATATCAGTCACTTCCTCAAGCAACCGATCACTCAGCGTGATTGGCTCCAGTCCCATCTCCAGAAATTTATGATTGGCCACCATCAAATCGTTTTCTGCAGCTTCCTTGCGCGGATTTTCCAGATATGCGATTTCCACATTTGCCATTTTGGCGACCATCTCAGCCAGATCACGAACCCGGTGGACCTCTGTCATCTGGTTGAGGATCTTTACACGATCTCCACGTTCTGGTGGATTTTCGACAGCGAGCTGAACACAGCGGACAGTGTCCTGAATATGAATGAAGGCCCGCTTCTGGCCGCCTGTGCCGTGCACGGTCAGCGGATACCCAATTGCGCCTTGCATGAGGAAGCGGTTGAGTACGGTGCCATAGTCACCGTCATAATCAAAACGATTGATGAGCCGCTCGTCCAGTGAGGTTTGCTCGGTCTGTGTGCCCCAGACAATGCCCTGATGCAGGTCGGTTATCCGAAGTCCATAATTCTTGGCGTAGAACTGGAAGAACAGCTGATCCTGCGACTTAGTCATGTGGTAGATGGAACCGGGGTTTGTGGGATAAAGGATCTCCTGCTCGCGCATATCTCCGTTCACATCCAGATGAACCCGCAAGTATCCCTCGGGGATTTCGCAGCCCACCGTGCTGTATCCATAAACCCCCATGGTACCGAGATGCACAAGGTGAGTATCCAGCTCCGCTTCAACGATTGCAGAGAGCACATCATTGGTCGCGTTGAGATTATTTGAAACCGTGTAGCGCCGGTGCCAGGAAGACTTCATGGAGTATGGCGCTGCCCGCTGCTCTGCAAAGTGGATGATTGCATCCGGCTTCTCGTGCTTCAACAACTGCAACAGGCGGTCATAATCTGTGCCAAGCGTTATATTGGCAAAACGAATGGTGTTGCCCGTCAGCTCTTCCCATGTTGCCAACCGCTCACTGATCGGCTCAATGGGAGTGAGAGAGGAAACCTCAAGCTCAACGTCGATCTTACGGTGAGAGAGATTATCGACAATGACGGTATCGTGGCCAAGGCTGGAGAACAACAGACTCGTGGGCCAGCCGCAAAAACCGTCGCCGCCCAGTACCATAACTTTACCCACGAAATCGCCCTTCCCGCCGACTCACCCATGTCTGGATGAGGTAGCATCCGATTGGTACAGACTGATGACCTCGCCTTCTGCGGATGGCGAAAATCCTGCATGATTAGCCCACGTTCTTTCAAGTGGTCACAATGCGCAGTCCAAACACACGCTAGATAAGCACGTGTGCGGGTTGGCTTCATCTCCCTAAAATCAAGGGCAAAGATCGCTCAATATGCAGGCAGCAACGCTGTAACCTGAACTGTGCCGCGTACGTCATGTTTATAACTCGGAAAACTTTCGTTTGAATTTGCGGAAATGTTTTGGGGTCGTCGAAACGTAATTTTGAGAGGAGTTGGTGAGATGTAACCCCTGTGAAGTTTCACGGGAACGTAACGGTCACTGGGAGTTCGCCGAAAGGCATCGCAGACAAGAGGCGCCTTTCTAGCCAGCTGGAATTGAGAGATCTGGACAATATAATTACATTTTCTCAGCAATAATGGCCTGTACTTCCGTAAAAAACACTCTCTAATATACCACATATTTCAAGGGATTTGTTTTGGGAGAGGGACACCTATGAGAGTAAAACTAATTTCGATGCTGGGCGCGGCTGCGCTTTCCTTGTCATGCGCTACCGCAATGGCTGCAGATACAATTCGCGTTACTTTACAGCTGCCTGAAAGCCATAGTCTTGGCCAGAACTGGAATGCCTTCAAGGAAATCATTGAGGAGAAATCGGGTGGAGATCTAAGTCTTCAGCTGTTCCCGTCCGCTCAGCTGTTTAAGGACAAAGAAGTCCCGGAAGCTGTCGGTTCCGGCGCTATTGAAGCTGGTTCAGCGTTTCTTGGTCGTTTTGCTGGCTCCGTTCCTGCCGTTGAGATTGTCAACTTGCCGTTCTTCTTCCGTGATGAAGACCACCTGAGAGCTGCCGCTGCCAATGGCTCGCCGATGCGTGAGATTCTCGACAAAGCCGTACTGGAAGAAACCGGTGCCCGCGTTTTGTGGTGGCAGGCCTATGGCCGTAACATCTACCTCAACAACGGTGATCCGATCAGAACCCCTGAAGATATCAAAGGCGAAAAAGTTCGGACCTACGGCAAAGTCCTTGGCTGGACGGTTGAAGCCCTCGGCGGGGCACCAACTCTGATGTCTGGTTCCAAGCAGTTCCTCGCTTATCAGCAGGGTGCAGTTGATGTGGGCATGACAGGCACTTCTGGCGTAACCAGCCGCAAGCTTTATGAAGTTATGGAGAACATGACACTCTCCTATGATTTCGCCATTGAGTTTGTTGCCGTGATCAACAACGAGTTCTTTGAGAGCCTTTCAGCTGAAAACCAGCAGATCATTCTGGATGCAGCAGCTGTTGTCGAGAAACAGCTGCGTGATCAGGTGTATTCCGGTGAAGATGCTTTGGTTGAAAGCGTCAAGGACAAGATCAACGTGATCCGCTTGAGCGATGAAGAACGCGCCAAATGGGTGGAAGCAACAGCCTCTGTTCAGGACCGTTTTGTGGAAGCGGCTGGCCCAGTTGGTCAGCAAGCCATTGATGCTGCAAAAGGCATGTAAGATTTACGGGCAGGTTTGCCTGCCCAGGTCTTCAACTTGATTTGGAAAGGGAGCCATGCGGCTCCTTTTCTGCCCATCCTGTTTTAGGATCCCCTTTATTTTGAGGGAGCCGACTGCACATAATGATCACTCCAAACAGTGCGTGTCTGCTCTCCGGCAAATCCATTTGGTGCTCAGCCGTGATTAAGCTCATCGATCATATTTCCGAATTCACCGGCAAGTTGGCTGCCTGGGTGTTTTTCGCAATTGGTTTTTTCATCTGTTACGAAGTCGTCTCCCGGTACGTCTTCAACAGCCCGACCGTGTGGGTGGATGAAGTCTCTCGGATCGGTCAGATCTGGGGGGCTTACCTTGCCGCAGCCTTTGCGCTCAAGCACCGCGAAATGATCGTTATTGATGTGGCCTTTCGACGCCCGGATACAGTGCTGCGTAAGGTGGTTGAGACCTTCTCCATTCTGGTGATCCTGATCTTCTGCATAACAGCGGTCTGGTACGGTTATGGTCTCTGGCTCAAGTCCACTTTGCGCGGTCACACCACTGATACTTATCTTGCTCTGCCCAAGTGGTTCACGCATGCCTCAGTCTGGGTTGGCTTTGCTTTACTGGGCCTGCAATCCATGGCCGAGGCTGTAAAGATTTGGCGTGACGGGGTGCCTGCTGATGACACCTTGCAACATGAGATTTAGGGGCTACACATGACTGCGTTTCTCATTCTCGCAGCCCTGCTGCTGCTTCTTGTTCTCCGTGTCCCGGTCGCATTTGCGCTTGGCTCGCTAGGCGTTTTCTTGCTCTGGTATTTCCCGCTGCCACTGAATGCCGTCCCCCAGCGCCTTTATGGCTCTATGGACAGTTTTGAACTGCTGGCAGTGCCCATGTTCCTGCTCATGTCCAACGTGCTGCTGAAAGGTGGGGTTGGCAAAGACTTGTTTGCAGCTGTGCAAAGCTGGGTCGGTCACTGGCCAGGTGGACTTGGTGTCGCAACTATTCTGTCTTGCGGCCTGTTTTCTGCCGTCTCCGGCTCTTCCGTGGCGACCGCAGCAACCATCGCGACGGTGGCGATCCCCGAGATGACCTCGCGCGGATACGAGCGCCCGTTTGTGCTGGGTATGTTGGCCGCTGGTGGAACGCTGGGTATTCTCATTCCGCCGTCTATCCCACTGATTCTTTACGGGATTGTAACAGAGAGCTCGATCCCGAAGCTGTTCCTTGCGGGTATCGGGCCTGGCCTGTTTCTTGCCAGTGTGTTCATCATCTATGGCATGCTCTATTCGCGCTTTAACAGCAATTACGAACGCATTGAGAAAGCGAGCTGGGCGGAACGCAGACGTGCGACCTTCATGGCTCTGCCGACCGTGCTGCTGGCTGGATCTATCATCGGGTCCATCTACATGGGCATCGCCACACCTTCGGAGAGTGCTGGCATTGGCTTTGTCATGGCGCTTCTCATCACATTCGTCATGGGGCGGATGAACTGGGAGAAGATGAAGGAAGCCACCTATAAATCCATGAAGACCACCACCATGGTGTTCCTTATCATTGCGGGGGCAAAGGTCTTCTCCTACGCCATCACTCTTTATCGTTTGCCGCAGGATATCTCCACACTGCTCACCACCAACATCTCTGAGCCGGGCCTGTTCATTCTCGCCGTTGGTCTGGTGTTGCTGATCGTTGGCTTCTTTCTGGAATCTCTCAGCATGTTGCTGATCATGGTGCCAGTCCTGTTTCCTGCGCTAGTGGGAATGTCCATTGATCCGATCTGGTTTGGCATCTTTTTCGTGGTGCTCATTGAGACTGCGCTAATTACACCACCCGTGGGAATGAACCTCTTTATTATTCAAGCTGTTGGCGGGGCGAAATTGTCAGAGGTCGCCAAAGGTGCGTGGCCGTTTGCACTCATGATGCTGGCAACAGCCGCCCTGCTTTACTTTTGGCAAGGGCTTGCCCTGTATATCCCTTACAACACATAGAAGATGGGCACATAAAAATGTCAAAAGCTCAGGTGCTTAAAGATCTGTTCGAAAGCGGCAAACTGAATGTAACACCTTGTTGCTGGGATGCCCTCTCCGCTCGGCTGATTGAGCAAGCCGGTTTCCCCCTCGCCTTCATGAGTGGGTTTGGTGTTTCCGCAGCTCGTCTCGGGCAACCGGATGCGGGCCTTATCTCCTATGCTGAAATGGTTGATCAGGCCCGTAACATTGCCGGTGCGACCAACATTCCCGTGATTGGGGATGGTGATACGGGTTATGGAAACGCTCTCAACGTCAAACGCACAGTCAAGGGCTATGCCAATGCCGGTATGGCCTGTGTGATGATTGAAGATCAGTTGGCGCCCAAACGCTGCGGTCACACGAAAGGCAAACACGTGGTGGATCGTGAGGAAGCCTTCATGCGCATTCGGGCGGCTGTAGATGCGAAGAACGAAGGCGCAGAAATCTTGGTGCTTGCCCGCACAGATGCCCGCGCTGAGCATGGATTAGATGAAGCCATAGAGCGCGCCAAAACCTTCCGCGAAATTGGTGCTGACATGACCTTTGTGGAGGCGCCGCGGACCGTTGAAGAAATGAAACGCTACTGTGATGAAGTTGAAGGTCCTAAAATGGCAAACATGCTGGAGGGCGGACTAACACCATTCCTTCAACCAGTTGAGCTTCAGGAGCTTGGTTTCGCCATCTCAACCTACCCGCTCACCGGCCTGATGAGCATGATCAAAGCGCAGCAGGAAGCCTTGGATAAGATGAAACAAGGCATCTTCCCTAACCCTGCCATGACCTTTGAAGACCTGCAAAAGGCTGTCGGCTTTGATGCGTATTATGAGGCAGAAGAGCGATATCGGCATTGAGTTGTATTGCGCTATTCTATGCCAAATCTTAAATTAACACCCTGCGCATTGCATAAGACGAGCTTATAGTGGCTCGAATGGCCTGCTACTTTAGGGAGATTTCTTAACCACATAAAGCTTCTAGCAAAGTCTAGAATTATTCAAATAATTCATGGCATTAATACAAGTCACACAACAAATACATACAACAAGATCTGACAGATTTATTAATCTGCATTTTTTCTTACTAATTGCACCATCAATTCTATCGGGTTCTTTACTCAGTTCAATGGTGGTTCGCAAAATGTCAGAGAGTGTTCGAATATTCATCGGTTATGATTCCAATGAAACGATTGCCTATCATGTGCTTGTTCAAAGCATAATAGAGAACTCGTCGCTTCCACTTTCCATCACGCCCATTGCTCTGAATAACGTACGCAGTATCTTCAAGCGTGAGAAGCATCCTCTTCAATCCACCGAGTTCTCATTCAGCCGCTTTCTGGCGCCGTATTTGTCCAATTATGAAGGCTGGTCGATCTTTATGGATTGCGACATGATCGTGCGAAAAGATATCGCAGAGCTTTGGAATATGCGTGATGACGACTACGCAGTGATGTGTTGCAAGCATGATTACACGCCAGTGAGTGACACGAAGTTCCTCAATAACGTCCAGTCCAAATATGAGAAGAAGAACTGGTCGAGCGTTATGATGTTCAATAATGCCAAGTGCAAAGCGCTGACACCTGAGTATGTGAACACTCGGTCAGGCCTCGAACTGCATCAGTTCAAATGGCTTGGAGATGACAAGCAGATAGGTTCTCTGCCGCTTGTCTGGAACCATCTGGTCGAGGATTATCCATACAACCCAGAGGCTGCCCTTGTTCACTACACCTATGGTGGCCCTTATTTCGAAGAGTATCTGGACTGTGATTACGCCGAGGACTGGCAGCAATACAAACGCAGTACTCTTCATGCAACACAGCGAGCCAAAGCTGAGCCTGAGCTGGCATAGGCTGGCGGTTCACTGATACTCCAAAACGTCCCTTGCAGGTGAACAATGCTTGCAGGGACGTTTCGATTTCTTTTGAGAACTGCCATAGGGGGAAAGAGAGAGCCCAGCTCTTCCTACTCAGGCACCTTCTCCCCATCCCGCAGTGTCAGTACTTCAAAGCCGTCGCTTGTCACCAATACGGTGTGTTCCCATTGGGCTGAGGGTTTGCGGTCGAGGGTTTCTACTGTCCAGCCGTCTTCTTTGGTAACGGTGAGGTCTGTACCTGCATTGACCATGGGCTCGATGGTGAAGGTCATCCCCTCTTTCAGCACAACGCCAGTGCCTCGTTTGCCGAAGTGCATCACGGAAGGGCCTTCGTGCATGTCGCGGCCAATGCCATGGCCGCAGTAATCGCGCACGATTGAGTAGCCGGCCTTTTCTGCCAGTTGTTGGATAGCTGCTCCCACATCGCCCAGTTTTGCGCCGGGGCGGACTTCCTTGATGCCAGCCCACATAGCCTTATAAGTGGTCTTGACCAGCTTTTGTGTTTTACGGGAGGCGCCGGGCATCACAAAGGTGGTGCTGGAATCTGCAATGAAGCCATCCTTCTCCAATGTAATATCTACATTGATGATATCTGAGGTTGTCAGCTTGCGGTTTTGATCAGGTATGCCGTGGCAAACAACTTCGTTGATAGAGGAGTTGAGCGCGAACTTATAGCCATACTGGCCTTTGCTGGCTGGGCGGGCTTGCAGTTGGTTGACGATGTAATCTTCTACCCGGTCATTGATCTCAAGGGTAGAGACACCGGGCTTCACAACGTCTTCCAGCATTTTGAAGACTTGCGCGAGAAGTTTGCCGGACTGGCGCATCAGGGCGATTTCATCGGCGTTTTTGATGATGATCGCGCTCATGTCTCGATCACCTCTGGGGGAGCGACCTTGCAAGCTTTGAGCTGTTGTTGAACCAGTTCTGTGTAACTCAGTGTTGGGTTCAACTCTGCCAACATGCCCATTTTGATCCAGAATTCTGCTTGCGCGTTGATGGAGCGAGACATGACCGTGCTCGCTTTTCTGATTTCCTCATGCAGGTCATCAGAGATTTTTACAATGCCCATGGAAATGGCCCTTTATATGATTTATATACATATCGTATACGAATCGCATAAAGGCAAGTGGTGAGTTGCAATGTTTGCAGCAGATCAGAAAGACCGTTTTGCTCTATTCCTTCAGGTCGTAGGTGAAGGGGTGAAGACGGTAGTTTTGTTGGTACTGGCGTTTATGATCGTTGAGCGTGTTTAAAAAGGTCCTCCAATCTAGGTCAGGCTCTCCGGTCATGTCGCTCAGCTTGGTAAAGCTCTCGAATACGCTGTTGTGGTACTCTTCCAGATTGGCTGGATTCTTTTGCAGGACACAACCACCATTGGCGATTTCCCGTTTGATCTCATCGGAAGGTGGTAGATCCAACTCACCATTTAAGATCTTTGCGCAGTAAATGCTTTGCAGATGAATGTTGGCGAAATGGACTGTAAACCGCGGCAGGCCGAGGAAAATAAGGGTGGGATCTGCAGGGTAGAACATGTTCAGGTAAAGCGGCCCCATGGAGCAACCGCTTAGTTCAATGTCATCCAACGAGCCTTTCAAGAAGGGGAAGTTATAAATGTATCCTGTACACAGGATGATATCATCCACATCGTGCAGGACTTCGCCGTTTTGCAGGTAGACCTTACGACCCTCAATACGCTCTGGCCGTGCATGCTGGCTGATATTGAGCCCCTGCCCGTAAAGTCCGTCGCGGACATAGCATTTGTGTCCATTTGGGGGGAACGTACCGCAGATATACACCTGCTCAGTATGCGGACTCAGATCCAGCGAGATATCCTCTGAAGAGACACAGGCTCCAATCAAGACAACACGTTTGCCGTCATAAAGATTAGGCAGGCGGTACGACTGGGAATGGGTGACAGGTCCTTCAAAACGATCCAATCCATCGATCTCTGGAATGTTGGGGTAACTGTCCTTACCGGTTGCAACAATCACGTGGGTGAAGATCTTTTCCGTGCCTTCAGTGCTCACGCGCCAGCCATCGCCTGCTTTGGCAACGTGCTTGACCGGTGTGTTGAACTCGATGAGCGGCTGGATACCTGCTTCTCTGGCGGTGGCGTCGATGTAATCCAGCACATCCACGCGGCCCGGAAACAATTGTAAGTCTTCCGGCAGCTTGTAATCGCTGATTTGCATGGCGCGTTTGGGCAGGTTGGCCCAAAGCTTGGGGTACATTGCAGAATAGACGCTCTGGCTTTGCGGATCACGCACATCAACGGGTTCGTCTGTGAGAACCTCATAGGCCCACTGTCCACCCAGACAGTTGCGCGCTTCAAATATAGTTGGAATTATGCCGCGACGCTTGAGCTCAATCGCAGCAGTGAGCCCGGTTGGGCCAGCCCCGATAATGGCGATGTTAAGAGCCATGAAACCCTCAGCCTTATTATGGTTGCAGCTACTATGGGCCTTGCAGGTTAATTGCCCGTTCGTGCGTTTGTTAGGATGCGAGATGAGTACGCGGCCCTAAAATGCCAAAAGGGAGAGCTGGTGCCCTCCCTTTTTTCGTTGATCTCAGATCCGGTGTGGTTACATGGCTCCAACGAGCCACAATGAGAACCACGGGAACGCGATCAGCAGCGCGAGGCGTACAAGGTCGGATACCCAGAATGGGAACACGCCCTTGAAGATTGTGGAAAGTTTGACATCCTGTAGGACGTTGCGCAGCACAAAAACATTGAGCCCGACCGGTGGCGAGATCAGACTTATCTCGGTAACTACCACCACAATGACTGCAAACCAGATGAGCACGGCTTCCGGATCGTTCAGCACTTCTGTGCCAAAGTCCAACTCCAGAATGAGCGGATAGAACACCGGTACGGTCAGCAGGATCATGGAGAGGCTCTCCAGCACACAGCCAAGTATGATGTAGATGAGCACGATCCCGAGGATGACCATGTAGGCGTTAACTTCAAGCTCCAGCACCCATTCTGCCAGCGTGTCCGGCAGGCCAGCAAAGTTTACGAAGTTGGAGAACACTTCCGCGCCAATGATGATCATGAAGATCATGGCCGTGGTGCGGGCACTCTCCAGCATGGCTTGGTAGAGATTTCGAATGGTCATGCCACCCATCAGCAGCGCGATCAGGAATGCCGTTCCAGCGCCGATACCAGCAGCCTCGGTGGGCGTGAAGAGCCCGCCATAAATGCCAACCATGATCACAGCAAACAGGCCGAGCACAGCAAAGACACCGAGCTTTTCTTTGCGGGTGAATGGTTCAGCACCTTCAGCTTTGGGTGCGAGAGACGGGTTGATCAAAGTGGCGACATAGATGGCGCCGATGTAAAGCAGAAGCCCCAGAATACCCGGAATGACACCAGCGACGAACAATTTGCCAATGTCGGACTCCGTCAGCAGGCCGTAGATGATCATCACAACAGATGGCGGAATGAGGATCCCAAGCGTACCGCCAGCGGCGATGGAACCAGAGGCCAGGCTGTCTGCATAACCGTACTTGCGCATGGACGGCATGGCCACTTTGGACATGGTGGCCGCTGTCGCCAGAGACGATCCGCAAACAGCTGAGAACCCGCCACAAGCCACAACTGATGCCATAGCAAGGCCTCCGCGCGCGCCGCCCAACAGGCGGTTTGCAGCAGCATAAAGGCCGTGGCTTACACCTGAGATGGTGAGCAGGTTGCCCATGAGGATGAACAGCGGAACAACGGAGAGCGAATAAGACAGGCTGGTTTCAAACCCAACGGAGCTGACAACAGACCATGTGGCAGACCAACCACGCAGCCACGCAAAACCAGCCGCCCCGATAAAGATCATAGCGAAGGCGATTGGCACACGCAGGAAAATGAGGACGAGCAGAGCTGCAAAGCCGACAAGGGATTCGAACATGACTTTAAAAACCTCTGCGGAATGCTTTTTTGAAGAATACGAATGTGTAACCGGCGCTCAGCAGCGCAGAGACAGCAGCGATCCAGGCAAGGGGTGCCAATGGGATGTCCAAAGCATTGGTGACGGCTCCATCTTCCATAAGGCGTTCTGCGTGTGCAGCTAGCCGCCAGGAGAGGATCAGGAGCGTGACAGTGGAAACAGACCAGGCAATGCCCTTCATCAGAGACTGCATGACCGGAGGAACCATGCCGTAGATCATGTCCACTTCAACATGTTCTTTACGAGAGGTTGTCAGCGGCAAAGCTGTAAAAACCAGAGCGCCAAGCATCAGCTGGGTGATCTCAAAAGCACCGCGAACAGGAGCGTTGAACCAGTAACGGCCAACAACATCAACGACTGTAAGGCCAGTCAGACCCGCGAGGAGTAACGCGCAACATATTCCAAGGCCAAGCTCAATGAGGTTAGCGAGGGAGCGCACCCGCGATGCGCCCCCTGAAGAGTTGTTAGACCCGATCACTTTTCTACGCCTGTAGATTTACGGAATTTTTTGAGAGCAGCAGTGCCGTCAAAGCCATCTTCTGCAACAGCCTTTGCCCATTCGGTCTCATAGGCAGCAGCTTTTTCCTTGATGGCCGCAACCATTTCAGGAGATGCATCATAAATTTCGATGCCAGCTTTGTTGATACGCTCGATTGCTTTCTCATCCGCACCGTTCCATGCCTTGCCAACACGCTCAGCAAAAGCATCGCCGGAGATTGCCATGATGGCAGCCTGATCTTCAGCAGAAATACCGTCCCACTTGCCTTCGTTCATCACGAGGAACCATGTGGTGTTGTAGATGCCGCCTGGAACGCGCATGGAGTATTTGACGTGGTCCAGCAGTTTGAACGCGGTCAACGCTTCATAGGTGAAGGTCACACCGTCGATGATGCCGCGAGACAGGGTCTCGTAGACTTCGCCAGATGGCATAAACAGCGGCGACGCGCCAAGGTCGCTTGCCAGATCAGCAATGTAACCGCCCGGAACACGAATCTTCAGGCCTTCGATGTCTGCTGGAGTGTTCAGCTTGCGCACGTTGTTATGGAACACGCCCGGACCGTGAACAAAGAGGCCAAGAACCTTGGTACCTTTGTGCTCTGCCTGTGCATCCAGATCGTTTGCGTAAACATCCCAAAATGCTTTTGAGCCGGAAACAGCGTCATCTCCAAGGAAGGAGAACTGGCCGATGCGGGAGCGCTGGAAACGGTTGTCCTTGGTGAAGGAATGCAGACCGTAGGTGATGTCGACAACACCATCTGCCGCCATGTCAAAGTGCGCAGGTGGAGCGCCAGCAGATTTCGCCAGAACGCGCACAGAGACGCGGCCATCGGTAACCTTCTTAACTTCCTTTGCCCAGGGCTTGATTGCGTTGACCACAATCGGGTGGCGTGGTGGCAGCCAGCTGGAAAGAACCAGCTTGGTTTCTGCGTAAGCAGCGGTTGCAAATGCAGTTGGCGCCAACATGGCAGCTGTTGCCATGCCAAGCAGCGTGCGGCGAGCAACTTTCGTCTTCAAGAATTCCATGGCTCCCTCCCTAAAGATACCAATAAAATCATTTTGTTGGGTGAAGAACGGGAACCTCCCAGTCCCCATTCTTCAGGCAGTCCTAATCCTAGGCTTTGCCGAGTTCTTTTGCGTGCAGCCAGTCAGCGTGTTTTGGCGCTTTCTTGGTGCGGCTCCACTCTTCCAGCATGTCCCACTTCACAGCATCGAGACGCTTGAGCTTCTCTTCTTCTGCCGGATCCGGACACGCCAGCTCGACGCGGTGTCCGTTTGGATCGAAGAAGTAAATGGAGTGGAAGATGGAGTGATCTGTCACGCCCAGCACATCAATGCCGTTGCCTTCAAGGTGCTCTTTAAACTCGATCAGAGTTTCACGGTCCTTCACTTTGAAGGCAATGTGCTGCACCCAGATTGGTGTGTTCTCGTCACGGCCCATTTCCGGCTTGGTTGGCAGTTCAAAGAACGCCAGCACGTTGCCGTTGCCTGCATCAAGGAACAGATGCATGTACGGATCAGGCTCGTGTGTGGAAGGAACCTTGTCCTCTGCAATGGCCAGTACGAAGTCCATGTTGAGGTTTTTGGTGTACCACTCAACGGTCTCTTTTGCGTCTTTACAACGGTAGGCAACGTGGTGAATTTGCTCAATTTTCATAAGACTCTAACCGAGGCGACTAAGCCTCGCCTCCTCCCTGTATTCTGGCCTGTGTTTTGGAAGCCAGGTCCATTGCTTCACGAAGAACACTTGCATCCCCGATGTGGTTGGCAAGAATGAGAACCAGCTTGGCGTTGAGCGCTTCGCTTTCCTCTTCAGAACGTCCTTCATGCAGAACCAGAAGATCGTGATAAAACTCGTCCGGTTTGGCGATGTTTGCTTTTGTACTCAGATGGCTCATTGTGCGGCCTCCTGCTCAAAAATGCCGATAGCGCGGTTCAGGGCCTGTGCGACGTTGGCACCGTCATAGGTCTCCCAACGGGCAGCAACGTGCTGGTCCGGGCGCATCAGATAAACAGCGGAAGACTTGTCTCCCAGATAACGATCCTTGATCTCGTCGGTCGCGTTCACGCGCAGGGCAGAGATGGTCACGCCGCCAACATCGATAGTGTCCGGCACATCCGTGTTGATTGCCAGCAACTGAAATTTGTTGCCCATCTGATCCAGCAACCAGCCATTCGCCGTTGGTGCATCTGCTGCCGGAGAGCCCGGACGGGAGCGCACTGGCATGCCAGCACAATCATCACTGTTCAGAGAAGACCCGTCATAAGTGGCCGGAACGGACAGGCGACCGGAGTTGACCAGCGGGCGGGCAAACTCGGCAGCCTCGGAAAGGTCCAGCACAGCATTGCGGAACACACGGCTGATCGCAGATTTCGGCGTGATGAAGTCAGTGGAGCGCGAAGAGTTCAAAATGTTCTCTTCAGCAGCAAAAACACGCTCTTCATCGTATGTGTCCAGCAGGCTCATTGGTGCCGTACCGTCCATCACCAGCTTCAGCTTCCAGATCAGGTTGTCTGTGTCCTGCAGGCCGGAGTTCGCACCACGGGCACCAAACGGAGACACCTGATGAGCACTGTCACCAGCAAAGATCACTCGGCCTTTGCGGAACTGTTCCATGCGGCGGCATTGGAAGGTGTAGATGGAAACCCACTCAAGCTCGAAGTTCACATCCTCGCCCAGCATGGCTTTCAGGCGTGGAATGACGTTTTCCGGCTTCTTCTCTTCTTCCTTGTCGACATCCCAGCCAAGTTGGAGATCGATGCGCCACACATTGTCTGGCTGCTTGTGAAGAAGAGCGGACTGACCACGGTTGAAAGGCGGATCGAACCAGAACCAGCGCTCTGTCGGGAAGTTCGCTTCCATAACCACGTCAGCAATCAGGAAGTTGTCTTCAAAGATGCGGCCTACGAAATCCATACCCATCATGGCACGGATTGGAGAGGCAGCCCCGTCACAGGCGATCACCCAGTCGGTTTCGACGGAATAGTTGCCTTCCGGTGTTTCCAGCTCAACAGTTGCAAAGTCACTGCCCTGATCAACGGAGACAACCTTGTTGTTGCCGCGGATCTCGATAGGCTTGCCTTGGGCCTGAAGTTCTTTAACCCGGTCAACCAGATACTCTTCAAAGTAATACTGTTGCAAGTTGATGAAAGCCGGACGCTTGTGACCGTCTTCCGGCAACAGGTCAAACTGGTAGACCTGACGCTCGTCAAAGAAGACCTTGCCCACATTCCACTGAACGCCTTTGTCGACAAACTGGTCACCGCATCCGATGCGATCGAGGATTTCCAGCGGGCGCTTTGCATAACAAACCGCGCGGGAGCCCCAGCTCACCTTGTCGTTGTCATCAACAACAACAACTTCAACATCCTGCATAGCCAGTTCAATTGCTGCAGCCAGACCAATCGGGCCTGCTCCCACCACAACAACCTTATGGCGCACTGCCTTTCCCGCATCCTGATCCGGCGACCGGACATATGGATAAAGCGGAACTTCGAAAATCTTTTTTTTCGTCATACGCTGCCTCCCAGCAAGTGTGATGCCTCAGCCAGCATCCGGCAAAACATCAATCAACTTTGGAGAGCCGGCTGGAACTTGGGGTCCATCCGGCGCCCTGACGCATATGGGGTGGCTTTCGCCTGCGGTATTGAAGGTGGAAGGGGCCAGCAAAATTGGTGTTCAGGATAAACGCTACCAAAATGCTGAGAGAGACAAGAACTCAAGGTGTTGCCTTGAGCCAGTATTTTCTATTTCTTGGATGCATTCGCTCTGTTGCGAGTGACCCAAATTCTGTAGTTTCCTGTCGTCTCTCTTTAGGTCTTCCACCTCGAATTTGTTTGAGCTTTGCGGTCTTTATCCCTTGAAGGGGGAAAGGTGGTGAGGAGGATCTTGGACATCCTCACCTCAGCTCATTCATATTAGCCCTGCAATGCTGCCCACATTTCCTGATCGCGTTCGGCGGTCCAGATGCGTGGGGTGTCGATGCCGCGGGCTTCATCAAAAGCGCGTGCGACATTGAATGGCAGACAATGCTCGTAGATTGCGTAGTCAGCGAATTTTGGATCGCATTCTGCGCGCACAGCATCCCATGCTTCTTTCAAAGAGCCACCACGAACGGCAACGCGGGCTGCTGGCTTGTAGGTGCTTTCAACAAAGTCGCGGGTGTTCTCAATCGCTTTATTGACCATTTCCTTGCCTACAAGCGCATCACCGCGACCCGGTGCAATTGCGTCTGGATTGTAGGCTTTGATTGCGTCGAGCGTGTTGCCCCAATCTTTGAAGTGACCGTCGCCGCAATAACAAGCGGAGTGGTACTCAACAATGTCACCGGTGAACATCACGCCTTCATCCGGAACCCATGCAACGATGTCGCCAGCGGTGTGGGCACGGCCCAGATGCATCAGCTCAACCTTGCGGCTGCCCATGTTGATGGTCATCCGGTCTTTGAAGGTCATAGTTGGCCACGTAAGACCCGGAATGGAGTCCGCTGCATCAAACAGGCGTGGGAAGCGACCGAACTCGGAGTCCCAGTCTTCCTGACCGCGCTCATAGATCATGCCATCACACTTTTCAGAGGCAATGATTTCTGAAGCGCCGTAACCGGAAGCACCCAGCACGCGCACTGCGTGGTAGTGAGACAGGGTTACGTATTTGATCGGCTTGTCAGTGACTTCGCGGATTTTATCTACCACGAGCTGAGCCATGACAGGGGTTGCCTGCGCATCAACCACCATGACGCTGTCATCACCAATGATAACGCCGGTGTTTGGATCACCTTCAGCGGTGAACGCATACAGATCGCGTCCAACTTCGGTGAAGGAGATCTTTTTGGCTTCCATGTCGCCACTGGATGCAAATGCTTTAGCCATCGTCACTATCCTAAATTATGCTTTGAAATCTGGAGCTGGCAGAATTTTGCCGGTACATTCGCCGAAGCCGATGCGGAAGCCATCGCCCTGTGCCCAGCCTGTCAGCGTCAGGGTGTCACCATCCTCGATGAACGTGCGGCTTTCACCGCTGTCCAGAGTGATCGGCTCTTTGCCACCCCATGTGAGTTCCATCAGGGAACCAAACTCAGCCTTGTCCGCACCGGAAATGGTGCCGGAGCCGAGCAGGTCGCCCGTGTTCATTTTACAGCCGCCAATGGCGTGGTGGGTCAGCTGCTGTGCCGCAGAGTAGTACATGCGGTTGTAATTGGTGTGGCAGAGCAAAGTCGCTTTGTCAGCGCCTTCTGGCTGCATGTAGGCCTGCAGCTCAATGTCGTAGATCATCGGACCCGGCTCATTGAGATAAGGCAGAAGTTCTTTCTCACGCTCTGGTGTGCTGGTGCGGAAGGATTCCAGTGCTGCCTTCGTCACAACCCACGGGCTGATGGAGGTCGCAAATGCTTTCGCCTGAAACGGACCAAGCGGCTGATATTCCCAGCCTTGAATGTCGCGTGCGGACCAGTCGTTGAGCAGCACATAACCGAAGATCATATCATCGGCTTCCTGCACGGTGATCGGCTGACCCATAGTGCTTGGCGTACCAACAACCGCACCCATTTCCAGCTCGATGTCGAGGCGTGCACAGGCTTTGAAAGAAGGCACCTGAGCCGTTGGCGCTTTAGTTTGACCCAGAGGGCGCTTGATATCTGTACCGGATACAATGACCGTTGAGGCGCGGCCATTGTATCCGATTGGGATATGCAACCAGTTTGGTGGTAGTGCATTCTCAGCGCCGCGAAGAATAGTGCCAATGTTCATGGCATGCTGCTTGCCGGCGTAAAAGTCGGTGTATTCAGAAACTGCAAAAGGCAGGTACATCTGCGCAGCGCTCATTGGCACCAGCGCTTTTGCTTTCAGCGTATCGTTGCCGGAAAGCGCGTCATTGCCGCCTTTCGCAAACAGCGATGTCAGCTGCTCGCGAACGCTGTCCCAGGATGTTTTGCCAAGGCCCATGAAGGCATTCAGAGTTGGCTTATCGAAAACTGTAGTGGCGGCGCCCGCTTTGAGAAGGCCGGCAGATTCCAGCACAGCCATGTCAACAACCATGTCACCGATCGCAACACCACAACGTGGCTCTTCACCGTTTTTGGCAAACACGCCGTAGGGAAGATTTTGGATTGGGAAATGGCAGTGCGGTGCGTTCGCACTCTCGATCCAACTCGTCATAACACATCCTTGGCAATTGAAGATCACCTGCTGGTCCTCCCAGACTCAGGCAATCTGTAATTTATCTAATCTCAGAATAGTTTCACTTGTAACTTTGTCAATAACATTTTCCGCCAAAACAAATTCCCTAAGCGTAAGAAAGCGGGCTAAAATGCTGCAAAATGGCTAAAAATAGCTGATTATTCTACTTTTGGATATATATCAGAGGCACTGATCATGCCCTTGACATATAGTTGCAATTGATACTATCAGGATGATTGTGCAAGTATGAGTGTGCAATAGTTTCATTTTAAACCAACGAGACGTGATGATGGTGACTGCGAACAACACGATGGACAAGGAAGACTTCCAGCTTGGGTCGTTCTTTCCCTATAAGGTCCGTGTTTTTGGCACTGCCGTTAGTACTGCTGTCTCAAGTGTTTACCGGGAACGGTACGGCCTCAGCGTCTCCGAATGGCGCACCATGGCAATTCTGGGTCGCAATCAAGCGCTGTCCGCCTCTGAGATTGTTGAACGCTCCAGTATGGACAAGGTGAATGTCAGTCGCGCTGTGCAGGCTCTCCGCAAAAAGGAGTTCCTGCGCCGCGATATTGACGGAGAGGACCGCCGTAAATCCGTCCTGCGTCTGACCGAAAAAGGTCTTGCCGTGTTCAACGATGTCATTCCGTTGGTCCGGGATGTGGAAGCAGCACTGACTGGGAACCTTTCCGCTGAAGAACAGGCCGTTCTGCTGTCTTTGATGGAAAAAGTTCAGAAAAATGCAGAGGGGCTTATTGGGGAAATGAGTGCCGAGGCTGCCGACCGGACCTAAAGCGTATCCCCCAAAAATTGGGAACAGATCCTCGGAGAAGGATACGCGTAAGATCATGAATTGAGCTCTGGGAGGGGGCGCCAATACGATGAGCAACATAAAATTATATGATTACTGGCGTTCTTCCGCGAGCTACCGGGTCCGCATCGCACTGAACCTGAAAGGGCTCTCCTACGATATGGTCACGGTCAATCTGCTCAAAGGCGAGCAGAAGGCCGATGAAAACCTGAGCCGCAATCCGCAAGGCTTTGTGCCGTCGCTGGATCTGGACGGCGATATGCTGACCCAGTCGCTCGCCATCATCGAATATCTGGATGAGCTGCACCCAGCCCCTGCCCTGTTGCCATCCACCGCCCGCGAACGGGCCCGCGTCCGCGCGCTGTCTCATGCAATCGCGATGGACATTCACCCGGTTTGTAATCTGGGTGTGGTGCAGCGCATTGTAGAGCTCGCTGGCGGAGACGATCAGGTCAAAATTGACTGGATGCGTGAGTTCATCGCCAAAGGCCTCGATGCTTTTGAGCAGATGCTGGCAGATGGGCAGAGCGGTAAGTTCTGTCATGGGGATCAGGTGGGACTGGCTGATATCTGCCTTGTGCCGCAGGTTTACAATGCGGATCGCTGGGGCGTGGACCGCTCTCACCTCACACGCATCAGTGCTATTTTCGAGCAAACAGAGCAGATTGAAGCCTTTCAAAAGGCTGCACCAAAACAGGTTGCGTGAGGGGAAATATCCCTCAGTTCAATGAATGAGCTTCATTTTTAACGCGGTGTTGGAAAAATATTCCTGCGCCGCGTTTTCGCGTTTTAAGAGCATCATTCCAGAATACATCAATAGTTTGGCTCCGAGATTGTTAGAATACCTCCAAGCTTCCTAGGAGGAATGGGCGCAAGTTTCTCTCAGTGAAACTGTAATTTTAGCAATATTTCACTTCTAAACTATCTCCCCGAATAGATTTGTTGTCATGAAAATTCTTCTTTACTGAGTTTTGCCTCTTGCCAATAGAGATATATCAGAGATAAAACTGATATATCACCGGTGGCTAATGGAATTTTTGGGAGAGGCCACCACCTGCACGCCACCATGCATCATAAAATAATAAGCAGGTCCGGCGTGTATCAATTGAGGGGACTATCATGAAGACTTTGTTGATTGCCGCGCTTGCAGGCGTGTCGATGCTCGCCATCAATTCGGCTCAGGCCGTGGAACGTGGTGGCACGCTCACCTTTGCCCGCTATGATGATTCCAATCTGGTTGATCCAGTCTATGCAGACCGGAACCCGGATATCTGGATGGTCACAAACCTCTATGATACCCTGCTCCGCACCAAGGCAGATGGCAAAACCATCGTTCCAGGCCTTGCTTCCGGTTATGAGGTTTCTGCAGATGGTAAAACCATCTCCATCACCCTGCGCGACGGCATCAAATTTTCCGATGGTTCTGCAATTACACCAGCTGATGTAAAGTTTTCGCTGGAGCGCGCCACCAACCCTGATTTCGGTCCATGGTCCGGTCTTCTGGGCTCTGTTGAAAGCATCACTGAGACCGACAATGGCGTGACGCTCGCCATGAAGAACCCTGACCCGACCATCATCTCAATTCTGGCGACCTTCAACACCGCGATCGTGTCCAAGGCCGCGTTTGAGGCTGCACCAGGAGCCAATGATCAAGAAAAAGCAACGACTCTTTTCGCTCCGGGCACGTCGGTTTCCGGTCCATTCACGCTGAAGGACCGCACACGCGGCAGTACCATGACCTTCTCCGCCAACCCGCATTACTGGCGTCAGGGCGAAGATGGTAAGCCATTGCCGTATCTGGATGAAGTAAGCTTCGTCGTGATTCCGGATGATGCCACACGTATTCTGAAGTTGCAGGCAGGTGAAGTGAACGGTGCTGAATTTGTGCCATTCTCTCGCGTAGCAGAGCTGAAGGCAGATCCTGCAATCAACATGGAGCTGTATCCATCCACCCGTATCATCTACAGCCCGATCAACTCTCGTGAAACCCGGGCAGATGGCTCTCCAAACCCAATGGCGACCAAAGAGGCGCGTCAGGCGCTGAACTATGCCATCAACAAAGACGCGCTGGTTCAGCTGATCACGCACGGCACTGGCAAGTCCATGACATCCCCATTGATGGCATCGACAACTCAGCTGGCACATGATGGCGGTCCGCTTTACCCATATGACGTTGCCAAGGCGAAAGAACTGGCAGCTGCATCAGGTCTTGAAGGGGCTGAAATCACGCTGACCACACTTGCAGGCTCTTCTGATGATGCAACTCTGTTTGCAGCCATCCAGCAGATGTGGGGCGCTATTGGCGTCAACGTGAAAGTGGAGCAGGTTGATAACCCGACCCGCGGTGCGAAGAACCGCTCCGGCGAGTTCGACATTCATACCTATGGCTGGGTGAACGACGTCAATGATCCGGCACAGGTTGCAGGCTGGCTGGGCTATTACCCAACCCGCAAAGCAGTTGGAACTGGCTGGAACAATGCGGAGTTCAACTCCCTGTTTGAGGCCTCCAATACCGAGATCGATCCTGAAAAACGCAGTGAGCAATATAAGCGTATGCAGGAAATCTATGCAGATGCGGCCCCGCTTCTGTTCCTCTATGAAACGCCATTTGCTGTTGCTCTGTCTGCCAACGTGAACGGCTATCTCCAGACACCGTTGGGGAACAATGAGTTCTCCTCGGCGTGGATTGCAAAATAACTCCTCCTCTGAGTGCACCCGGCCTGCATCAACAGGCAAGCCGGGTGTGAAGTAAACGGAGCGGGTGGTCTGATCAGAAAACGGCAGGACCAGACCGTCTGCCCTATGCAATCCGGAAAGCCGAAGCGTCAATCCCATTATCTGTCGCTTCGGCTCTCAATGCTCACGCCCTATTAGGACTCAGGAATGTCGTCACTTTCCTATCTGGTGTCACGGCTGCTGCAGATCATTCCGACCTTTCTTCTTGTGATGGTCGTTATCTTTCTGCTGGTACGTATGCTGCCAGGGGATCCGGCCATCGCCATGGCCGATGCCAAAGCCACCGAAGCTCAGCTGGAACTCATCCGCCAAAAACTCGGGTTAAATGAACCGCTGGTCATGCAGTTCTTCTATTTTGTCAGGAACACTTTGAGTGGAGATATGGGCACATCCATTCTTCTCAAAGCGCCAGTTCTGGAAGTCATCATTGAACGCATTCCAGTCACTGCGTTCCTCACGCTCTATGCCGTTTGTCTTTCCATTCTCATTGCTGGCCCATTGGCCTTTGTCGCCGCGCTGAACAAAAACCGTGGGCTCGACATTGCCATTCGCAGTGGTTTTCAGGTCGGCTTGTCGACCCCTGTGTTTTACATCGGCCTGTTGCTGCTCACGTTCCTTGCAGCGTCCTTGCGATTGTTTCCGGTTGGTGGTTATGGCACGACGTTTTTGCAGCATCTGCACCACTTGATGTTGCCCGCGCTGACGGTTGCGCTTTACACCTCCGCAATCATCATGCGGAATTTGCGGTCTGCCGTGATTGAGGTGCTGGATGCCGACTATGTGCAGTTTGCCCGCTCCAAGGGCTTGTCCCGAAGCGTTATTCTGGGCCGCCATGTCCTGCGCAATGCGCTCATTTCCACCGTTACACTGCTCGGCCTTTCCATCGGCAATCTGATGAGCGGAACGCTGGTGACGGAGACGGTGTTCGCGGTTCCCGGTCTTGGCCGGTTGATGCTGGAGGCGATTTTTGCCCGCGATTATCCGCTGATACAGGGCCTCACCCTCACCTTCGCTGTTATGGTTTCTCTCGTGTTTCTGTTCACCGATATGGTGCAGGCATGGCTTGATCCGAGGTTACGCCTGTCATGACCCAGCTCGATACACTCCAAGCCACCACGCCGCAGAAGAAAAAGCTCCACCCACGGGTCAAAGCTCTGCTCCGCCCAGGGTTCTTGCTGGGCTTCTTCATCCTGTCCTCTTCCATCCTGCTTGCCGTATTCCCATGGGCATTTGCACCGTATGATCCCAACGCCTTTGACTTTAATGCGATCCAGAAGTCACCAAGCTGGGCGCATCCGTTTGGCACGGACAATCTGGGCCGCGACACCCTTTCCCGCGTGATCTGGGCGTATCAGGTTGATATGCAAATTGCGTTTTTTGCCACCTTCTTCGCCATGGTGATTGGTGTTGTGGTTGGCTCGCTGGTTGCTTATCACGGCGGCATTGCCGATGTGCTCTTTGGCCGCTTGGTTGATGTCACCATCACCTTCCCGTTTCTGGTGCTGGTCATTGCTGTTGTTGCGGTTCTGGGACCGGGATTGACCAACATGTACGTGGCGGTGACGCTGGTGCAGTGGGTCTATTATGCCCGCCTCACCCGTGCAGAAATCATGACACAGATGACCAGCGATTATGCCTCTGCCGGACGAGTGATGGGATACTCCTCCACTCGCATCATCTTCCGCCATTTGCTGCCCAATGCCACAACACCTCTCATCACCTACTGGATGACCGATATGGCCCTTGCCATCCTGCTTGGGTCTTCTCTAGGTTATCTCGGCCTTGGCGCACAGCCACCGCAGGCAGAATGGGGCGTGCTGATTGCAGAAGGGCGCAACTTCATCACCACCGCCTGGTGGATGAGCCTGATGCCGGGGATTGCGATTGTTGTGACTGGGCTTGGGTTCTCCTTGGTGGGAGACAGCCTTGCTGATGTTCTCAGACCACGGGGGGCATCATAATGACCAACCAAAACGAGAGCCTGTTACAGGTTCGCGATCTCACCACCACCTTCCACAGCAAAGGCCGCGTTCTGCGCGCTGTTGATGGCATTTCGTTTGATGTACGTGCTGGTGAGGTGCTTGGACTGGTGGGCGAAAGTGGCTCTGGTAAATCCATCAGTTTGCGCTCCATCATCGGCCTTGCTCGCGACTATGGCACGGTGGAAGGCAATGTTTACTGGAAGGGAGAGGATCTGCTCACCCGCACAGACAAGCAATTACAGTCTGTTCGTGGAAGTCAGATTTCCATGATCTTTCAGGAGCCAATGACCTCGCTCAACCCGCTGCTCACCGTGGGCTTGCAGATTGAGGAGAACCTGAAAGCCCACACGGATCTGGATCGCCGTGCCCGCAAGGCTCGCGCCATCGAGCTGCTGGATACTGTTGGTATTCCCAGCGCCTCGTCCCGCCTCAAGGATTTCCCGCACCAGTTCTCCGGCGGCATGCGCCAACGGGTGATGATCGCCATTGCACTGGCTTCCAATCCGGAATTGTTGCTGGCGGATGAACCAACCACCGCACTTGATGTCACCATTCAGGATCAGATCCTACAGCTGCTGTTGTCGCTGGCCAAGAACCTCAATATGGCAATTGTGCTGGTGACCCATGATCTGGGTGTGGTCGCGCAAACTTGTGATCGCGTGGCGGTGATGTACGCTGGTCGCCTGGTAGAAACCGGTTCAGTTCGCGATGTCCTGAAACGACCTCAGCACCCTTACACACTTGGCCTGCTGAAATCGGTACCAGAAAACATGCCACCCCGCACACCGCTGTACTCTGTTCCCGGCACACCACCGGCGCTGGATGCTTTGCCCAAAGGATGTGCCTTCGCGCCGCGCTGCCACAAAGCGGAGGATGTGTGCCTTGGTACCAAACCACCACTCTCCGTGTTGGGAGATGGAATTTCATCTGCCTGCCATTTCACGGCAGACATTCGTGAGGAGGTGCTGGCATGACCAATGAAGCTCCGGTTTTGGAAGTTGAAGACCTTCATTTACACTTTCCGCTCAAAAGAACCCTCTTCGACGCAATTCAACGCAAACAAAAACGCATCGTCAAAGCACTCAACGGGGTGAGCCTTGAAGTAAAACGGGGTGAAACTCTTGGCATTGTTGGCGAATCTGGCTGCGGGAAGTCCACTTTAGCCCGCTGTCTGGCCCGCCTTTATGAGGCAGATGCGGGCAAAATACATTATGACGGGCAAGAGGTTGCAGCCAAGGATGCCGCTGCCTTGCGAGAGTATAACCGCAAGGTCCAGATGATGTTTCAGGACCCGTATTCCTCCCTCAATCCCCGCATGACAGTGCGACAGGTCTTGAGCGAGGCGCTGCGTGTTCACAACATGCGGCCACCTGAGCAAATCAATGATCGCATAGCCGAGTTGTTGGACTTGGTGCGCCTGCCGCAAGATGCTGCGGATAAGCTGCCCTACGAGTTTTCTGGCGGACAACGCCAACGCATTGCTATTGCACGGGCTTTGTCGGTTGAACCAGAGGTGCTGGTTGCGGACGAACTGGTGTCCGCTCTGGATGTATCAGTTCAGGCACAGGTGGTGAACTTGCTGCTGGAACTGCAGGACAAACTGGATCTGACCATCCTGTTTGTGGCGCATGACCTCAGACTTGTCCGCCACGTCTCCCACAGGGTCGCGGTGATTTATTTGGGCACAATTGTTGAGATCGGCGATTCAGAACAGCTCTTCAACGCCCCAAAACACCCCTATTCCAAGGCTCTTCTGGCAGCTGCCCCTTCTCTTGATCCAGACAAACGCCATACTCGCCCGTCAATCTCCGGCGAACTGCCCAGCCCGCTCAACGTGCCAAAGGGCTGCGCGTTCCATGCAAGATGCCCCCATGCCTCAGGGCGATGCCAAAGTGAAACTCCCAGATTGAGGGCATTAGACGAGCTCGGTAAAGTGGCTTGTCATCATGCCGAAGCTCTTCTATCAGCATAAAACCCCATCACACGATCGAGCAAAAAATGTTGGAAAATCAGAAATTTGAAAGAACCACAGACCGCTTGAACCTCATACGAGACGAGCTGAAGCGCACTGGATTGGATGCAGTTATCATCCCGCGTTTTGATGAGCATCAGGGGGAATATTGCGCCCCGCATGACGAGCGTCTGGCATGGGCAACTGGCTTCACTGGCTCCGCAGGTCTTGCGATTGTAACGGTAGATCAAGCGGTTATGTTTGTTGATGGCCGCTACACCGTTCAGGTGCGCAACCAATGCAGCAGCGAGTTCTTCTCCTACCAGCATATCTTTGATGAACCACTGGAAAATTGGATTTCCACCAATATGAAGGCAGGTCAGCAAATCGGCGTCGATCCGATGCTTATCCCCTCAGCTTGGTGGGATCGTTTTGCTGGTGGAGCTAAAGACACAAGTGCCTTACTGGTGGCAACAGCTAGCAATATCATTGATGCAATCTGGTCGGACCAACCAGAAAAACCGCTCTCTCCAGTTACTCCGTATTCCCTTGATAAAGCAGGTAAAACCAGCCTTGAGAAACGGACTGAAATTGCAGCGCACCTGAAGCACAAAGGCGCAAAGGTACTGGTGGAAACCCAGCCCGACAACATCGCCTGGCTTCTAAATGTTCGCGGTGATGACGTTGAGTTCAACCCTATCCCACATTCCTTTCTGCTGCTGAAAGACGATGGCTCTGCGAGTTGGTTCGTGGATTCTCGCAAACTTTCCAATAGCTTGGATGAGTATGAATTGGAGAAAGTGGAAACCGCAGACCCTGCCAGCTTCATCAGCTCGCTGGAAAAAATGGCTGGAGAAAGAACTCAGGTTCTGATCGATCCGATGTTCTCCCCCGTCGCAACCCGTCTTGCTGTTCAGGCTTCTGGTGGTATTCCCGTCATGGAACAGGGGGCGATTACGCTCACCAAGGCTAAGAAGAACGTAAATGAACTCAAAGGGTTGCGCGACTGTCATGTGCGTGATGGCATTGCATGGACCGAGTTTTCTGCTTGGTTAAAACGGGAAGTTCCGCAAAGAGCCAAAGCAGGCGATCCGGTGCACGAGCTGGAAGCGGACGAACGCATTCTGACCGAGCGCAAACGCCAGAAAGACTTTGTTTATCCAAGCTTTAGAAGCATTTCAGCTGCCGCCGGCAACGCCGCAATGTGCCATTATGCAGCTACGGATGCCTCCAATTCCGCGATCCTTCCTGACCACACATATCTGCTGGATTCCGGCGGCCAGTATCAGGATGGCACTACCGACGCGACACGCACCTTTGCGTTCTCGGAAACATCGGAAGAGTTTAAAGCTGCCTATACCGCTGTTTTCAAAGGCTTTGTCGCGTTGGCTTCACTGCGTTTCCCGAAAGGCACACAAGGCCACCACATCGACGGGTTTGCCCGCAGGCCGCTTTGGGATCTGGGGCTCGATTATGATCACGGTACCGGTCATGGGATCGGGCACTTCCTCTCCGTTCACGAACAGCCGCAACGCATCGGCAAGCCTTACAATCCGGTGGACCTCGTTGCTGGCATGGTAATGTCCATTGAACCGGGATATTACGTTGCAAATCAATACGGTATCCGGATTGAGAACCTTTTTGAGATCGTAGAGGAAGACGATGGTTTCCTCGTTTTCAAGAACCTTTCGTACATCCCCATTGAACCGCAGATGCTCAACATGGTTGATCTGACCCGCGCGGAAATCAAATGGCTAGGCGATTACAACGCTGATCTGAAACGGGTTCTTGGGCCGGAGCTGAGCCCTGATGCCTATGACTACCTGATAAGTTGCTGTGAGTTGCCGGAGTAATCACAGTTGATGCGATAAGAAAAAGCCCCGCAAAGCCAGAAGCTCTGCGGGGCTAATTATTTGTAGTTTAATGAGAAATCAGGCCGATACCTGCTCTCCAATAGCCTCAATGAGTAAAGCTTTTGCAGCTTCCAGCGTAAACTCAACCGGGTTGCCGCCAGCACTTGGATCCTTCACCGCTTCTTCTGCAAGCACATCAATCTTGTCAGTACCTATACCAAGTTCGGCCAGAGTATTCGGAACGCCCATATCCGAGCGCATCTTCATCACGAAAGCGAAGAAACCGTCGAAACCACCGGGAATATCAAGGTAAGCAGCGAGCTTCTCAATACGCTCTTCAATCGCACCTCGGTTGAACTTCAGCACCGTTGGCATGATCACAGCATTGGTCAGACCGTGATGGGTGTTGTAAACCGCACCTACCGGATGTGCCAGCGCGTGAATACCGCCAAGGCCTTTCTGGAAAGCCACTGCCCCCATAGCTGCTGCACTCATCATGTGGCCGCGAGCTTCGATATCATTTGGATTTTCAAAGACTTTCGGCAGGTTCTCCTTAACAAGACGCATGCCTTCCAGCGCGATGCCCTGAGACATCGGGTGGTAATGAGGAGAGCTGTAGGCTTCGAGACAGTGCACGAATGCATCAATGCCAGTTCCAACTGTGATCATCGTCGGCATGCCAACTGTCAGCTCAGGATCACAAATTACCACGCTTGGCAGGATCTTCGGATGGAAGATGATCTTCTTTACGTGGCTCTCAGAATTGGTGATAACGCTTGCACGGCCAACTTCAGATCCGGTACCTGCTGTGGTTGGAACTGCGATATTCGGATAAATCGCATCCGCATCAGCCTGCGTCCACCAATCGCCAATGTCTTCAAAGTCCCAGACCGGACGGGTTTGACCTGCCATGAACGCAATCAGCTTGCCAAGATCGAGGCCTGAGCCTCCACCGAATGCAATCACACCGTCATGACCACCTGCGTTGAAGGCTGCAACACCTGCTTCCAGATTGATCTCAGTTGGGTTTGGATCAACCTCACAGAACATGGCGCGGCCAAGACCAGCCTCTTCCATCACATCCAAAGTGCTGGCAGTGACTGGCAGGTTTGCAAGGCCTTTGTCGGTGACAAGCAGCGGCTTTTTTATACCAGCAGCTGCACAAGCATCGGCCAGTTCCTTAATGCGCCCGGCACCAAAGCGGATGGCGGTCGGGTAGCTCCAGTTTGCTGTCAGAGTCATTTTTCTTATGCCTTTTTAAGATGATACGATTTTGGACGGGTCAGGTTCTGGTAGCCGATCTCAGACAGAGCGCCGCCGCGGCCCGTGTCTTTGCAGCCTGTCCAGCATAGGGCGGGGTCCAGATAATCCGCGCGGTTCATAAACACGGTACCGGTCTCAATCTGAGCGCCGAGCTTTGCTGCCCGTGCAAGGTCCTGTGTCCAGAGAGACGCCGTCAGGCCGTAGTGACTGTCGTTCATCAGGCGGATTGCTTCTTCGTCGCTCTCCACTTTCATGATGCCGACCACAGGACCGAAGCTCTCTTCGCGCATCACTTCCATATCATGGTTCACATCCACGAGGATTTGAGGTGCGAGGTAAGCACCACCATCATCTTCCGGGAAGAGGCCCGCGTCGATCATAGGCTTTGCACCTTGCCCAACAGCATCTGCCACCTGTTTGCGTACCAGCTCTGCAAAACGAACGTTCGCCATTGGGCCGATGGTGGTTTTCTCATCCAGCGGGTTGCCGAGCTTATAACCGGAAACGATCTCAACAGCCTTCTTCACAAAGGCATCGTACTTGGAAGAATGGACATAGATGCGCTCGATACCACAACAGCACTGGCCGGAGTTGAACATAGCACCATCAATGAGTGTTTCAGCCGCAGCCTCAACATCCGCATCATCCATCACGTAGCCCGGATCTTTACCGCCCAGCTCAAGGCCAAGACCTGTGAAGGTACCAGCTGCAGCGATTTCCATCGCACGACCGCCACCAACAGAGCCTGTAAAGTTGACGAAGCCGAAATTGCGGCCCGTGATCAGGTGAGAGGTGGTGTCATGATCCAGGAAGAGGTTCTGGAATACCTCTGCCGGAACACCTGCCTCTGCAAACGCATTTGCCAGACGCTCACCAACCAGAAGCGTTTGGGTGGCGTGCTTCAGGATCACCGCGTTGCCAGCAATCAAGGCCGGAGCAACGGTGTTAATCGCAGTCATGTATGGATAGTTCCATGGTGCGATCACGAGGATGACGCCGTGCGGTTCCTTCTCGATGCGGCGCTCGAAGTTGTCGCTCTCTTCGGCAATGATCGGTTTCAGGCTTTCTTCCGCGATCTTTGCCATGTGCGAGGCGCGCTCGTTAAAGCCGCCAAACTCGCCACCGTAACGGACCGGACGACCCATCATTTTTGCGAGTTCAGGAACGATTTCGTCGTTCTGTTCACCAATCTTTGCGACGCCAGCCATTACCAGTTTGATACGCTCTGCAAGTGGACGCGCTGCCCACTCTTTCTGCGCGCTCTTGGCACTGGCAATGACGGCTTCTGCTTCTTTCTGGCTTGCCACCGGACGTTCTGCAAATACAGAACCATCAACCGGCGAAATACATTTTAGTGTTTTTGTCATGGTCAACTCATCATTCACAGCGTGGGCTGGTTTTATCAGGCCCGTTCAAACCCGCGCGCAACTTCCCAGTCGGTTACACGGCGGTCATATTCATCCTGCTCGATCTTGGCGGCATGTGCGTAGTGATCAATCACATCGCCCCCAAACGCAGCACGAAGCATCTCGGAAGACTTCATTTCGGTGGCAGCATCGCGCAAGGTCGTCGGAATTTCGCGAGCGCCCTTACCTCCGTAAGCATCGCCTCTGAACTCTGGCTCCAGCTCAAGTTCGTTTTCGATGCCATCAATGCCAGCAGCGAGCAGCGCGGCCATTGCCAGATATGGGTTCAGGTCTGCGCCGCCAACACGGCACTCAACACGCACAGCCTTGGTACCATCGCCGCATACGCGATAGCCAGCGGTACGGTTGTCCATGCTCCAGATTGCTTTGGTCGGCGCAAAGGTACCAGCGGCAAAGCGCTTGTAGGAGTTGATGTTTGGCGCAAGGAAATAGGTGATCGCACTTGCGTGCTTCAGCAAACCAGCGAGGTAATGGCGCATCATCTTGGACATGCCGTATTCGCCGGATGGATCGTAAAACAGAGACTCGCCATCCTTGCCCCAAAGAGACTGGTGCACGTGGGAGGAACTGCCGGAAGCATCATAATGCCACTTGGCCATAAAGCTGATGCTCTGGCCGTTCTGCCATGCGATCTCTTTACAGCCGTTTTTGATGATGGAATGGCGGTCTGCCATATTCAGTGCATCAGAATAACGGACGTTGATCTCTTCCTGACCGGCATCAGCTTCACCTTTGGAGCACTCGACCGGAATGTCGGCGCCGTTAAGCCCGTTACGAATGGCACGCATCACGTTCTCTTCCTTGGTGGTCTGGAAGATGTGATAGTCCTCATTATAGGCTGAGACTGGCGAAATATTGCGGTAGCCCTTGGCGTGGGCTTCTTCAAAACTCTCTTTGAACAGGAAGAACTCCAGTTCAGTCGCCATGTTAGCGGTCATGCCCATGCCTTCGAGGCGGTCGACCTGGCTTTTCAAAATGGCGCGCGGAGAATGTGGAACTTCTTTATGGGTGTGGTGGTCCAGCACATCGCACAGTACCAGTGCGGTGCCTTCCAGCCATGGAATAATGCGCAAGGTGGCAAGATCCGGCTTCATGACGTAGTCGCCATAACCCGCTTCCCAACTTGTGGCCTTGTAGCCATCCGGAGTGGCCATCTCCATGTCGGTTGCAAGCAAGTAGTTACAGCTGTGAGTTTCTTCCCAGGCGCTGTTCACGAAGAACTCACCCTGAAAGCGCTTGCCCATTAAGCGGCCCTGCATGTCCACCTGTGCGGCAATAACGGTGTCTATCTCACCGGTGTCGACCAGCTCGCGTAACTCGTCGAGGGTCAGTTTTCCGGTTCTACGTGTCTTTTTGGTTTCTTCTCGCAACATACCTGTTCCCCGAGGACCCTATTAAAGCGGCGGATGCCTGTGCCTCTCCTGCATGGCATCACCGACACTGCTTCGTTACTGTGTGGTGTGGCCAGCCCGAAAACCGGGCTGACCAATCTTGGAAAAACAGCTTAGCCGTAGCGATAAGGACGACCAGCTTTTGCCATTGCTGCGTTGTATTCCTTCAGGATCTTAACAACGCGGGCGTTACGCTCGGACTTGGCTGCAATCTCGTCCCAGAACTTGAGAGCTTCGTCTTCAACAGTTGCCCACTCTTCATCAGGAATGGAGGTCAGCTCCATCTTCTCGCCCTGTGTACGCAGCTTGGCTTCGCCTGCCCAGTACCAGTGCTGGCGGTAGTAGTGCGAACTATCCATGCACAGGTTAAAGAGGGTCTTCAGGTGATCTGGCAGTTCATTCCAGCGCTCTTCGTTGGCAAAGTAAGAGCCAGCCCATGCACCGGAGATGTTGTTGGTGAGGAAGTAGTTGGTCACGTCAGCCCAACCTACAGTGTAATCCTCAGTGATACCGGACCACGCAATACCGTCCAGTTCGCCAGTCTGCATTGCAACTTCAATGTCTTCCCATGGCAGGGTGACCGGAACAACGCCGAAGCGTGTCAGGAATTTACCAGCGGTTGGGAAGGTGAAGACGCGCTTGCCTTTCAGGTCAGCAAGGCTGCGGATCGGGTCTTTTGTCGCAAAGTGACAAGGGTCCCATGCACCAGCGGAAAGCCACTTAACGCCTTCTACTTCGTCATAAGCTTCTTCCCAGATTTCTTTCAGGCCCCAATGGTTAAACAGGGCTGGAACATCAAGGCTGTAACGGGAAGCGAATGGGAAATAGCCACCGAAAACAGATACATCTACTGGTGCTGCAATGGAGTCATCATCAGACTGCACAGCATCAATGGTGCCGCGCTGCATGGCACGGAAAAGTTCACCAGTTGGTACCAACTGGTCTGCGTAGTACAGCTCGATCTCCATCTCACCATTTGCTGCCTTGTTGAAGGCATCAATGGATGGCTTGATCACATGTTGAGCAAGTGCTGCACCAGCATATGTCTGAAGGCGCCATTTGATAGGACGACCTGCTGCATGAACAGCCGGAGCTGCAAGAGTAGATGCACCAGCAGCGGCGACGGTTGTTAAACCAGCTTTCTTAAGAAAATCACGTCTATTCGTCATACTCAATTCCCCTTGGAATATGAATTTCTGGATCCCTCAGAACCGGTGGACTTTTTATAGCGAGGGGTGTGATTTTTATCTGTCTCCATCCGGAATTCGCTAATTACTTCAATGGGTACGTTTGTGATGCCTTGTCATGTCACCTCGCGTAGTAAAGGTTGGGCAGCCAGAGCGCGATTTGCGGGAAGACCGTGACCAGAGCCAATCCAAACACCATGATTGCCACGAATGGAATGATGGATTTGTAGATGTCTGTCAGCGAAATCTCCGGCGGCGCCATGGCACGCATCAGGAACAGGTTGTAACCAAATGGCGGTGTCATATAGGCGATCTGGCAAGTGATGGTGTACAGCACGCCGTACCAGACCAGATCAAACCCAAGCACTTTGACCAATGGCACGTAAAGCGGAGCCACAATCACGAGCATCGCGGTGTCATCCAGGAACATGCCCATGACGATGTAGGAGAGCTGCATCAGCAGAAGGATTTCCCATGGGCCAAGACCGAGGTCACCCACGAAGAAACCTTCAATTGCACGCACAGCGCCCAATCCGTCAAACACAGCGCCAAACGCAAGAGCTGCAAGAATGATCCACATGAACATACAGCTGATCTGCAGCGTCTTTTCAGTGGTGATGTGCAGCAGGCGGAAGGTGAGGCGCCGTTTGAATGCAGCGGCCAGTGTGGCAGCTGTTGCACCAACGGCGGAACTTTCCACGAGACTGGTTACACCCATCAGGAACAGACCTGTCATCGCAAAGAAGATGAACAGCGGGATCACACCAGCTTGTAACAGGCGGATTTTTTCGGACCACGTGATCTCTTTGCGCTCTTCTTCAGAAAGGGTTGGACCCAATTCCGGCTGAAGGCGGCAACGCACCACGATGTAAAGAATGAACAGCCCTGCCAGCAGCAAACCCGGAATAGCACCTGCGAGCCAAAGCTTGCCGACAGGTTGTCGGGCAATCATGCCGTAAAGAACCAGTACAACGCTTGGCGGTACGAGAATGCCAAGTGAGGAACCAGCCTGAATAACGCCGGTCACCATGACCTTGTCATAACCACGACGCAGCAACTCAGGTAGTGCGATGGTTGCGCCGATGGCCATACCGGCCACAGACAGACCGTTCATGGCTGAAATCATCACCATGAGGCCGACTGTGCCGATGGCCAATCCACCATGAAGGCCACCTGTCCAGACATGGAACATCTTATAAAGATCTTCGGCAATGCCTGATTCAGAGAGCATATAGCCCATGAAAATGAACAGTGGCAGCGTGAGGAGCGGGTACCACTTCATCAGCTTCATGCTGGCGGAGAAGGCAATTTCGGAGCCACCATCACCCCACAGCAGAAGGGCGGCGATAACAGCAACGGAACCAATTGCAGCAAAAACACGTTGCCCGGTCAGGAGCATCAGCATCATGCTGGAGAACATCAAAATTGCGATCAGTTCATAACTCATGGCACCGGCCTCCCAAGGGCTGCGGCCAAGTCTTTAAAGAACGTCGCGATTGCCTGAAGCAGCATCAAGAATATTCCAAAACACATAATGGCTTTGATCGGCGCCATAGGTGGTGCCCAAGCCGAGTAGCTTTCCTCACCGTATTTGACTGCGTATTCCAATGAGGAAAGACCGCCGTAAAGGAGGAAGATGAGGTACAAAATCAGAAGCAGGATGGTCATGACATCCATGGTGGCTTTACGCCGTGGAGACCAGCTTCCGTAAAACAGGTCCATGCGCACGTGAGACTGTGTCTGCATGGAATAGGCGCCACCCAGAAGGTAGTAGGCTGCCATGGTGAACTGGGCTGTTTCCAGCGTCCAGAGCGGCGGTGCGAAAAAGGTCTTCGCGATTGAGGAATACAACAGCACCCCCAGCATCACGAAAATGAGGTACATGGCAAAGCGGCCAACATATTTGTTGATCCAGTCCACGTACCTGACGAAAACAACTATTCCCCTTGGCATTAATCTGCTGCCCTTGCTTTTGTTGTTGCTCCCTGCCCGCTCACAGTTGTTTCAGCGCTAAACTGTGGCAGGACTTGCAGAATTGCCTCTCCTAACAAGTCTGCAATTTTCTTCTGGTCTGCTCGCTCTGCGATTAAGTCGTTGCGCACTTCAATCATAACGTTTAGCAGGCCGCGGGATTGTGCCTGATCAACGAGGGTATGCGTAACCCCGTCTTCAGGCCCATATGGTTCGTTTCTTTGGATGTCGTAGAGATCTGACGGGCACAGTGCTTCCAGCAGTACATCGGCAAAGCGGGTATCGCTGTCATGCAGTACACCCACCTCAACGGCTCTTTTCTTGCCGTTGTAAACCGGTGTGAACGAGTGGATCGTGACCATCACCGGGAGTTGGCCTGCCGCATGTTTGGCGTCGATCACCTGTTTTAATTCGGACTGGAAGGGACGATAAAATTTGTTGGCCCGGTCTTGCCGCTGTTCATCATTCAACGAAACATTGCCCGGCACCTCGTAGATCTCGCTTTTTTCCGGCATGGCACTCGATGCTTCCGGTGGGCGGTTACAATCATAAACGAGGCGCGAAATTCGTTGAGCGACCAAAGGTGCGTTCAGCTTGGCGGAGAGAAGCTTGGCAATCGCCAAAGCTCCTGGATCCCAAGCCGCATGGCTGCTTGCAGCTTCTTCACTTAGACCGAGGCCATTTAGGTATGCAGGAATAAACTTGGATGCATGTTCGCAGACCAACACAACTGGAGCCGTTCCTCCTGTATTGATCGTTTCAACAGTGTCGTTGCCAACAGATTCTATCTGGTCAGTTTTGACTTCAGACAAGAACAGTCCCCCCGAATGCATCTTGTTTTTCCTTGTACTTTCAGTCTTTTTATTCGTAAAAGAGTTTCTGAAAGAAACGTTTCCAAGGAGACTAATCTGAAAGGAACGTTTCACAAAGCCTAAAAACTAGGCAAATATACATACATCAGGTAGGTGAGAGACGTGCGAGACCCAAATGAACAGACCGTTGCAGAAAAATTACGCGGACATTTTAATGGGTTAACTCGTGCAGAGCGTCAGCTGGCCGTCTCCTTGCTTGCAAATTATCCAGTCAGCGGATTAGGCAGCGTGTCAGAGCTTGCAAAGTCGGCAAATGTCTCTGGTCCGACGGTGGTCAGAATGGCACAAAAGATTGGTTTTGCTGGGTTTACCGAGTTGCAATCAGCCTTGAAGTTGGAAGTGGAAGAAACAATTTCCAACCCGATTTCTAAACAGGAGCGCTGGACCCGAAATGCACCCGATGCACATATTCTGAACAGATTTGCTGATGCGGTCATCGACAATCTGAAACAAACCTTACAGCAGCTTGATACGCAGGATTTTGATCAGGCTGTGGGTTTGTTGACGGAGCGGGAGCGGGCTGTCCACATTGTTGGTGGCCGCATTACACGCGCTTTATCGGACTATTTCTTTACGCATTTGCAGGTGATCCGTGACGATGTAATTGCCATCGCCTCCAACTCCAACACGTGGCCGCACTATCTCCTGAACATGAAACCGGGTGATGTTGTGGTGGTGTTCGATATCCGTCGATACGAACATGATATCCTGCGCTTTGTCGATCTGGCGCGCGAACGTGGGGCGGTTGTGATCGTGTTTACTGATCAGTGGACTTCACCAGCAGCTGTTAATGCGGAGTATGTTTTCAACGCTCGCATTGAAGCACCATCGGCCTGGGACAGCAGCGTTGTCATCATGTTTATTCTGGAAGCCATGATTGAAGCCATGACCACCTCCACATGGAAGGTGACCAAGGAGCGGATGAACACGCTGGAGAACCTGTTCGACAAGACCAAGATGTTCAGCAAGTCCAGTTAGTTGGTCTGCTGTCCCGTTGCACGCGCTGGCAACAGAGCCGGTGCGAAGAATGTCAGGTATTTGAAGCTGACATAGAGAACGACGGCTGTTGCCACATAAAGTTCAATGTGCGCCAAGGCTCTGATCTGCGCGACAAGACTGGCATTGGCGCCCAGACTTTCCATCCATGTTACCGTTTTAAAGAGCGCTGTTGCGCCAATTACGAGCGGAAATGTGAAGGCGGAAAAGCCCGGAGAAAATGGCAGGCGGAACAAGCGCAGGAATGAGATATAAATCAGCGCCGTCATAGCCACAGCAATTCCGCCAAGCACGGCGACCATAATTGGAGATGCATCGCTCGTCAGAGTGAGATAACCTGCAAGTGAAAGACTGGCAGGTGCAGCGAGGATCGCGATGGTTGGTTTCGCTGCATCGGGTACTTCGGCGTGGAAAATCAAACGATACAGCATCATTGGTAACATCAGCGCATAGGCGACCAAACCAAACCAGAGCAAAGCGTTCGCAAAGCCTTCAAACACACCGCCGGGAAAAGCAACGGCTGCCACGATGATTCCAACTGGTGGCACAAACCAGCTTGGGACCATGTGCTGTAGATTGAAGCCTTTTGCGCGATGATAAATGAACACAGATAACAACGTGAGATGCAGGCCAATGCCTAACAGCCAGAGCATCTGCCCGATGGTGAAATTGTATTGCGCGATGGCATAGGAAACGATCATAAGCGCCATTGCGGTTGTCGGGAGCACACTGCCAACAACGGGATGCCTCAGATCTTCAAAAACTGCGGTGTGCGCAAAAAAGATTTTTCCAAGCAGTAGCACGAGCAAAACGCTCGAAATCAATGCGCCCGTGAGTTGCAGCGCCCCTCCAAAATTGCCAGCATTTTCCATTGACCAGCCGAGACTTGCTATCCCTAGCGCGAGACCACCGAGAGGGGCCGGAACATGAGCCAGTTTGTTTCGAAGAGTATTCATCGGAAATGCCAATAACCTGAGGGTGAGAAGACAAAGTATGCAACTCCAGTTCCTAGCTGATTTGATATGTCCTGAAAATCTGAATATATTGAATAGGTGGTTCAGTAAAATTGAACCCCATACAATACTGTCCCACAGATTGGCCTTGAAAAGAAATGAATGTAACGTTTCGTCAGCTTAAAGTGTTTGTTTCGATTACGCAGGAAGGCTCGATCACAGCTGCGGCAGAAAAACTGTTTCTCACCAAATCAGCCGTTTCTATGGCTCTTGCTGAGCTGGAACGTCAACTGGGGTGGAAGATGTTTGATCGTGCCAACAAGCAACTCATCTTAAACGAGCAAGGCCGCCGTTTACTTCCTCTGGCGGATGAACTGCTGGATAGATCTGAAGCGATCACGCAGCTTTTTGAAGGGGATGATGCAACCAACGGTAACTTGCGGATTGGGTCCAGCTACACAATTGGTAACCACCTGCTGCCCACCCTGCTCGGAGATTTCCGTGAAAACACGGGGTATCTGCACCAGTCTATGAGCCTCTCCAATTCCACCAAAACCTGCAGAATGCTACTGGATTTTGAGTTAGATCTTGGGTTCATTGAGGCAAAGGTCAGTGACAAACGTCTCAAGGTTGAACCGTGGATGACGGACGAAATGGTCGTGGTCTGCGCGCCATCTCAGTGTCCCGCTTCCGATAAGCCGCTTGAGTTAGATGCGCTCGAAGGAAAGAGCTGGGTTTTGCGGGAACCGGGATCTGGCACACGAGAATATTTTCTGACTGAAGTTGCAGCGAACCTGGAAGAGTGGACAGAAGCGTTCGAGCTCAACAGCACCACAGCTATCGTCAACTCAGTCATCGCAGGGCTCGGTCTGACTGTGCTTTCTCGCCGCTCTGTCAATGCCGCCGTTCAAGATGGCCGCTTATCGATCGTGCCCTTGAAGCACAAGATGATCCGGCAATTCTCGCTGGTCTATAACACGGAGAAATACCAGAGCCCCGTCTTCAAATCCTTTCGGGAGTTCGCCCACAGCTGGACTTTGGGTCGGGAATAACGGGTAGCTTGCGCAATATTAGTTTTATGGAAATGCAAATAATCAGCGTTTGAATGAATTTCGAATATCGCACTCATTTCTGTGGTTTAATGGTCGTTTTTTCTAAAAACCAATATTTTACAGTAGTATATCCAAAACTCACTTAGTTGAACTTATAGTTGAAACTGCCTTAGTCTGAGCATGAAATAAGCGATTTATAGGAAAATGCATATATCTGGCTTGATTGCTGTTTAGATTCTTTCTAGCATTCCCCTTGGTTAGGGGAGACGCCAGTGTGTATTCAGATACCTTCAACTCAATCCTGCCGATATGAGCTGGATGAATGGAACACACGGCTGACTGAAATCTGTGGTCACTTTGTTACAAACACAGAAGCCGGAAGTGTCATGGGAAGTGCCTCCATACTCCAGCTTGGCGATGTTGATTGCGCCCGCGTCACTCACAATGCAAGAGAGATCACCCGTGGACCTGCTGATATCAGCAAGGATGGCGAGGCCTATTATTTTCTGATTCTGCAGCTTCAGGGAGAAGCGGAGCTGGAACAGAATGGACAAACCGCGCTGCTTTCCAAGCCCGGAGACATGACGTTGATCGATTCCGTCAAATCCTCCACTTTCCGGGCAAACCGTACTTTAGGGTCTGACCAGATATCCATTCATATCCCGCGCCATTTGCTGCATCGGTATTTCAATTCTGCTTATGCCTGTGGTCGCAAGGTCTCCGCGTTTTCCGGGGCTGGCCAGCTGATCAACGCCCACCTAAATCTGCTGCTTGAAGCGCAGCCGGGAAGTCAGAAACAACATTTGCTCTCAGGCGCTTTCAATGATGTGGTGAGTGCGACCTTTCTTGAAGAAGACACCAGTGCTTTGCAAGAAGGATATGACAAGCTGCAGTTCCTGTTGTCTCTTATTCACGACAATGCGTTGGAAGAGAGCTTCAATATCGATGAGCTTTCAAAGCTTTCCAGCATGTCGCGCAGTAGCATTTATCGTCTTTTCAGAGAACACGGATTGAGCTGTAACGAGCAGATCGCCAAGGTGCGTGTCGGGCGGTTCAAACGCGAGTTATCGCGCCGTCTGCACTCCCGGCAGGCCTTCAGAATCTCTCAGCTGGCGTTTGAGTTTGGCTTTCGTGACCTGTCGACCTTCAACCGAGCATTTCGGGCACAGGTGGGCATGTCTCCGCGAACCTTTGCAGAGCAGATACGGCAGAACGAGCCAGCTGTGAACCGATATGCCTAGTAAATTGCACAGGATGCGCAGACACAGCGATCCGGGCTCGCCTAAGCTTTGATTGGACGGATTTAGGGGGAGAAGACACAGGTGGGTTCATCTCCCCTTCCGATGGGAGGGAACCAATGACTTTAAAGATGCTGGGGGGGCTTGTGGCCGCCTCAATGCTCACGTCTGCCGCGTATGCTGCAGACCCTCATCCACTCGATGGGCTGACGGGAGACGAACTCAATGCGGTTCGAGCAACCTTGATTGAAGCCAATGCTGCCAGTGATAAAACCCTTTATCCGCTGATTGAGCTCTTGGAGCCGCACAAGAAAGCGGTCATGAGCAATGCGACAGATGGGAGCCTTGATCGCAGAGCGACTGTTCATTTTCAGGAAGATGGCAAATTTAACCAAGCGGTGGTGAACATCACTAAAGGCACTGTCGAAAGCAGATCAGACCTTGAAGGCCAGCCCATGATCATGCTGGCGGACTTTTTGTCGGCCATGGAGATCGCGCTGGGAGATGAGCGCATGGTTGCCGGGCTCGCCAAGCGTGGCTTGACACCAGATGACGTTTATTGCCTTCCGTTGACCGCCGGTAACTTCTTTACTGACGCAGAAAAAGGCAAACGCCTGATGAAGGTGCCTTGTTATGTGAACCCGACAAGCTCCAACTTCTATGCCAAACCGGTTGAGGGGCTGGTGGCTGTGGTGGAGCTTTCAGAGCGTAAAGTTCTTGAAGTTATCGATGAAGGCGCTGTCCCTCTTCCAGAAGATGACTGGGGCTACAACGAAGATGAAGTCGCCAAACGTACGGCATTGAGAGCCAAAACCAATCCGGCACGCCTGCGTCAGGAGGGTGGTCCAAACTTTACCATTGATGGTAGTGAGATCACCTGGGACATCTGGAAGATGCGGTATCGCGTCGATAAGCGTCCTGGTCTTGTTCTGTCGCAGGTCAAAGCCAATGATGGTGCGAACTGGCGTTCAGTGCTCTATCAAGCTTCTCTGTCTGAAGTGTTTGTGCCGTATATGGACCCCTCCGCTGGCTGGTATTGGCGGACCTATATGGACAGCGGAGAATACGGGTTTGGCCTCTTCCTGACACCTCTGCGCAAGAATGTGGACTGTCCGGATTACGCAACTTTCCTTCCGGCATTGATCCATGATGATATGGGCCAGCCGCTGGAGATTCCCGACGCGATTTGCATCTTCGAGCGTGACATAGGAAACCCGGCATGGCGCCACTTTGAAGTCTTTGCCCAGTCAGAAACGGAATTTGTGCCTGCTGAAGGGCGGCCAGAAACAGAACTGGTCATTCGGACCGCCTCTGAGGTTGGCAACTACGATTACCTGATCGACTATCGCTTCAAGCAGGATGGCACGATTTATCTGAAGGTTGGCGCATCTGGTCTGGATGCCGTGAAGGGCGTTGCGTCCAAGACCTTGCAGGATCCAACTGCTGCTGAAGACACGAAGTATGGCTCGCTCATTGCGCCGTATCTGGTTGCTCCATTCCACGACCACTACTTCAACTTCCGCCTGGACTTTGACGTAGATGGGCCGGACAACACCATGATGGTGCAGGAAATCGTTGGTGGTGAACCTCCGGTCAATGTGCCACGCCGCTCACTCTGGACGGTTAAGAACACACCGGTCAAAAGTGAGATGGAAGGCCGCTTCCGCCTAAGCTCCATGAAGCCGAAAGCCTTTATGGTGATGAACGGAAATGTGGACGGCTACCTTGGCCACAAACCAGCATACATGCTCCACCACGGTAGCGTGTCCTATGCCCCATTTGACTTTGAAAATGATGCTCCATTCGTGCGTAACCGCTATATCGAGTACAGCGTCTGGAACACTGCTTACGATCCAAATGAGCGTTATGCAGGTGGCGCACTTGCAATGGGATCAGATGGGTCTAATGGTCTGGCGGAATGGGTCAAGCAGGACCGTGAACTCATGAACAAGGATGTGGTCACATGGTTCACTGCTGGCTTCCACCATGTACCACGGTTGGAAGATTGGCCGGTCATGTCAACAGAATGGAAGACCATCCATATTCAGCCGATGAACTTCTTCCCTCGCAACCCGGCTCTCACAATCCGGTTGCCTGACGAGTCCAGCTAAGGCTGAGCCCTTGGTTAGAGTATCCGCCATGATTGCCTTCAAACGGATGATGCTCTAACCGAGGCTTTTGTAAGTGTACCCCTCACCGGGCACGGGTTTCACGCGCCCGGCCTTGGGGGGTAAATCTATTGTCACTCCGAGTTTTTCCATGAAGGCCTGCATCCACGTCCAAAGGCCATGCCACTCCACACCGTAAACGATGTTTCCATCAACCACGACGCCTTCATACCCCAGCTTCTCATAGGTGTTGCCTGCCATCTGAACCTCTGTCTGGCACACAAAGTTTCCCGTCATGGTCTTGCCCTTCAATAGGCCCGTGGCAAGCAGGATCTGCACCCCTCGGCAAATGGAAGCGATCGGCTTGTTTTCCTTGATGAAATGAGATGTTACATCACGGACAATCGGATACGTGCGTAAGTATTCGCAAGAGCGACCTCCGGGAAGCACAAGGGCGATGTAATCGGCAGGATTCAGATGCTCAAGAGACACGTTGATGTTGATCCGATGCCCTTCCCATTCAGTGACTGTTTGATAGTCCTTATTGATATCGTGAATGGACGAGGCGACCGTTTCGCCCTCCCGTTTTTTAGGACAGGCAACATGAACTTCATAACCGATGGCTTTCAGCAGCATGAACGGAACAATGACTTCATAGTCCTCACCAAAGTCACCGGTAATCAGCAGAATCTTGAGCTTCATAAGGACATCCCTCCAAAATAATTGGTGTGAAAGATGCCATGGTGCGCTGAGCAAACTGTTGGGCGATCACCTCAGTTTTGATCCGTGATTAAGTCAGATTGTGCCGAGTTGCTCGTTGATTGGTGGATGGAAGACAAATTGAATATTGAGGCCTTTACCAGAAGTTGGAGAGGATAATACGAGTTCGGCTTGGTGCAGATCAGCAATGGCTTTCACCAAAGCAAGCCCTAACCCGGCACCTGGTGTACTCCTGCTCTGCTCCATTCGATACATAGGTTCGACAACGCGTGGATAGTACGCCTCGGGTATACCCGGCCCATTGTCCCGCAGACCAATCGTGTTTCCTGAAACAAACAGCGTAACTTTGGCCTCTATGGATGTGTGGCGTAAGGCATTTTCAATGAGATTAGCAAGTGCCTGAACAAGAAGCACCTGATCGCCGGATATGCTTCCAGCTTCTTCAATTTCGACGAAAAATGAACGGCCAGTTTCTTCAACCACAGCTTGATAGATTTCAGCAACATTATGGATCAGGTCAGCCAGTTGGATGTGTTGGAACTGTTTTTTTCTCTCGCCAGACTGAACACGCGAAATTCGCAGCAGGGCGTCAAATACCTCAAGCAGATCATCTGTTTTCTTAAGTGCTCCGGCAACGCCTTCTGCATCGCTGACACCTTTTTGATTTTGCTCCTGTGTCTGTTCCAGTTGAGCTCTGAGACGAGTGAGAGGAGTCTTCAAATCGTGTGCGATATTGACTGACAAGTCGCGAACTTGCTGAAGTGTGGTTGAAAGTCGCTGTGTGGTTTCATCCAGTTTAACGGAAAGAATATCCAGATCGTCTCTGCAGCTTGAAGGTGCAATGCGGGTCGTCAAATCGCCTGCTGCGATCTGATCCAAAGCACGCGTTATTTTGGAGAGCCTCCGCTGTGAGCGCCAGCCAAACCAGAGACCACCGCTCAGCGTAATGAACATCATGACACCACCACTGAATAGGAATGCATAGGGCAATGTATTCAGAAGCTGGTTGCGGGCGCGAAGACTGGAACCGATAGCTAACCTGCCTCCCGGAATAGTGCCAATATATACACGCCAACTGGTCTCAGTTTCCGCGTGCTCTTCCGTTTCCTCCTCGTCCTCCTCGTGAAAGTAATAGAGAGCGAGGTTTATAAAGCCTGTCTTTCCGTAAACGTCTGGGATTGGGTACCCATATATCCTGCCAGAATCTGATTTGAAGCTGACAAATTCATCAAGGCTGAAGTGCTCACTCTCAGATTGATAGGATCCCGCAATGGATTGGTAGGAAACACCCTTAGCGAGATCAGCTTTGATCTGATTGAACTTTGTAAGAAGGTCGTTGTCGATGGTTTGGTTGAGGTTGGCGCGAATAGAAACATCTGCCAGAAAGCCTGTTGCAACCAAGACTCCTAAAAACACCAGTGTGAGCGCAAATGCCTGACGCAGCGCGGACATCTGCCAGAGATGTTTCAAAGAGCTAGTCATCAAGAATATACCCTGCTCCGCGGATTGTTCGAATGAGCTCAATATCAAACGGCTTTTCGATTTTGGCGCGCAGCCGACTGATGTGTGTCTCCACAACACTGCTGGTCGGGTCGAAGTTCATGTCCCAGACCTTCTCCAGCAACATGTTCTTGGTCAGAACACGGCCCTTATTGCGAATGAAGGTCTCAAACAGACGAAATTCTTTGGCATTGAGCGGAACAGGTTGACCAGCCCGCGTACATTGTTGTTTGAGCAAGTTAAGCTGAAATTTTTCGATCTCCAGGCAACTAATCGTTTCAGATGAGTTGGTGCTTGGCCGCCGACCGAGGGCAGACACGCGGGCCAACAACTCGGAAAAAGCAAAGGGCTTGGGCAGATAATCATCTCCGCCAGCATCCAGCCCTTCAACGCGATCTTCGACCGAACCTAACGCTGTCAGAAACAGGACGGGAACAGCATTTTTGGTTGAGCGCAATGCTTTCAGAACCGAGAGGCCATCAAGGCCTGGTGTCATTCGATCCAGAACAATGACGTCGTAGTCCCGTGTCGTTGCATTCAGGAAGGCATCGTGCCCGTCTTTGACCCAATCGATGACATGGCCGGCTTTGGAAAGACCATCCTCAACCCATGTTCCGATTTCAACGTCGTCTTCAAGCAAAAGAATGCGCATAAGATACTCTGGCTATAGCTCTGAGATGTGTTTGCACCAACGATTTGGTTCGGTCAAGCAAGCGCACCAACGCTCAGGAACGTTGATGCGCCCTTCCTCAGGTAATGTTGGGGACTACCCGCGGGAAGTCTCAGCTGTGAGAGCGGCTGGAGCGCTCGCGTTCATGTTCGCGCTGCACTTTATCATCGTGATCGTCACAGTCATTGTGATCACGATCATCGTCGTAGCCTCTGTCTCCGTCGTGCACATCATGTTCTTCACGATCGTCATGACGGTCTTTGTCATGGTTGTTGTCGTGTTCTGAGCTCTCATCGTAATCTTTGCAGGCCCCTGCTTTTTCAGTTTGGTGTTCTTCCCGAACAGAGCCTACATCGACAACAATAAATGGTGTTTTGATCTGGAGATCTTCTTCCAGATTAGAGGAACCAGCGGCAGCAACAAAACCGGTTGAAGCAACGGTCAAAAGAACGGAACTCATCAAAATACTAATTGTCTTCATAATGTATCTCCTTGGGGGCGTTATTGCCGGGACATCCAAGGAGTACTCATTCAGTTTTTCAGCTGCCGGACAGGAACTTTACAAGTTTGTAAACTTACGCGAATTCGTCAAACTCAAATCAATAGAAGCTTTGAGCTTAGTGAACGGGAGAAAAGCGTATCAACCTTGCTCAACATCGTGCGGCCTCAACTCCGTGATTGCATGCTAGCTTTTCCGCTGAGTTCCTGAAGGAAGCTGACTTTCAGCTCTAAAAGAGTTCGCAAACCAGCGTGTGGAGAGCGTTTATGGACGACCCCCAGCAACGGAGAGAGGATGCTGCTCCTGCTCTACAGGATGATCGTTTGATCATTCTCAATGGGGCGTTGTGTTGTTTCGCACGCAACGGTTATTTCAACACCACTTTCAAAGAAATTGCCAAGGAAACCGGGCTTTCACAGCAAACTATCGGATCCATTTTCGCCAGTAAGGATGAGATTCTGGCGGAATATCTGCAAATGTGTGACGACGAGATCGTTCAGCAAATTAAAGAAGAAACTGCATCAGATACAGATGTTCTGGAACGGATTCAGTCCATTTGTGTCACCACCCTCATCTATCTTGGTACACATTCTGAGCTGACCGCGATTTGGGTGGAGTTTTACAAGCACCATGTGGCGCGTGTGGTTTTAAAGAAGTTCTTTGGTCTGCTTCGCACGCGTATTAGTGAGCAGATTATTGAGGGAATGGAAAATGGCGTTATCCGGCAGGCAAATGCAACGCATATCGTGGAGGCCATTGTCGAGTTGTTTGAAGGGACTCTGATCCTCAGCCGTTTGGAAGGCACGAACAATGAAGTAGAACGACGCTTCCTTGCTTCCTGGGAGGTTATGGTGGAAGGGCTCGTACAGAAATAGCAGGGCTTGGTAAGAGCCCGTGATTACCACAGGCTCTCTGTGTTTTACTGAGCTGCAACCACAGTAAACTCAACCAGAATGTCTGGACGAGCCATGCGTGCTTCAACGCAGGCACGTGCTGGCTTTTCACCCTCTGCAACCCAGGCATCCCACACGGCGTTCATCGCAGCGAAGTCTTTCATATCGCGCACATAAATGGTGGTGGACAGGATCTTGTTGCGATCGCTGCCAGCTTGTTCCAGCAGGGCATCAACTTTGGCCAGACAGCGTTTTGTCTGTTCGGTGATGTCCCAGCTTGGATCATCAGCAGCCGTCTGTCCGCACAGATAAATTGTGCCGTTGTGCTTCACGATCTTACTCATGCGGTGGTTGGAATCCACACGTTCAATTGTCATGGTTTACTTTCCTGTTGTCTTGGAAATCTTGGGAGCTAAAGAACCTTGCGTTCAAAGCGGTCGATGCGGAACGGGTTCAGGTTAAAACTGGTTTTTCCTGTGGTGATCAATTGCGCGAGTACATCACCAACGACTGGTCCGAGCTGGAACCCATGGGCGGAAAACCCGAAGGCATGGTAGGCATCGCGGGCATTCACCCCCGCCCCAATCACTGGCAGGTTATCGGGCATGTAAGCCTCCAGTCCGGCCCACATCCGGTTGATGACGGCTGTCTTCATGATTGGGAAAAAGGCTTTGGTTGTCTCCGCAGCAAGGGCCAGCTTTTTGTAGTCCAGCGTTGTCCGATTATTATCACGATCCGCAAAACCTTTGGCGCCACCGCCAATAAGGACGGTGCCATTTTCGAACTGCTTGAACGACAGCTGGCGAGAGATGGCGCCTACGACAGGACCAGCAAAATGTGGCATGCGCGCAGTGATCATCAGCATGGGTGCACTGTGAGAGAGTGGGGTGTTGTCGCCCATCATCATGGCAGTTTTGTCCGACCATGCTCCAGAGCAGTTGATCACAGTGCCTGTGTCATAGCTGGCTTTGTCGGTTCGCACCTGCCAGGCATCGCCAATCTGGCGTAGGTTTGCGAGCGTCTCGCCTTCGTGAAATGTTGCACCAAATCGCTCAGCTGCCCGGCGAAAGGCACTGGTTGCCTTGTAAGGGATAGCATAGCCGTCTTGTTCAGACACCACACCGCCCACGCAGTTATGCGCCACATGAGGCAACCGCTCGCGCAGCTCCTGCTGGTCGATCTGTATTTCGTGATCGTAACCCAATCTGGCGAGCTTAGTGATCCGTGTCCTGATCGTGCTCATGTCTGCGTCATCAATGGCAATGTTGATCAGGCTACGCCTGCGAAAACCAGTATCGCCCTCAAGCTCATCATCCAGTGTTTGCCAGCGGGACATGGCTTCTTTGGAGAGCGGCACCTCAGCAAAATCTCGGCCTAACAACCGCACACCACCTGCGTTGACACCGGAGGCATGACGGCCAACATAGTCCTTTTCCAGCACCAGCGTCTTCATACCAGCCTTGGACAGATAGTAAGCCGTTGCGCTGCCGTGAATGCCGCCGCCAATGATGATTGCATCAAAATTCATGCGGACACCTCAGCCGGTTTTTTTGCTGGTTTGATGTTCTGAAACTGGCTTAACTCATCAACACTGAGCAACCTTTGCGGAGAACGCAGGCGATAATAGCCGATGTCGGAAACAGGCTTGTTCTGCCAGTCAGCCAGCAACTCACTCACGGTGTGTCCACATTGGCGACCCTGACACGGGCCCATTCCACAGCGGGTCAATGCTTTAAGCGCGTTCGGGTCTTTCGCACCTTGCTCAAATCCAGCACGAAGCTGCCCCATTGTTTGCTCTTCACAGCGGCATACCAGCGTATTGGACGCAGCAGGGATGCGATGCTCTGGTGTTGGTGCATAATACGCATCAAGAAAACTGCGGAAGGCTTTGAAGGACTTCATGGCTCTCAGATGATCAGAACTTTGTTGCTGCAGACTTGCCTCGCTGAGTTTGCCAAGTTTGTTCATGGCCTTAAGTGCTGCAAGGCGTCCGGCATGTCGCGCAGCTTCCGCACCCTGAATACCAGCTGCATCACCAACCACTGCAATGTGTGGGATCGAGCTTTGGCCCCAGTCGTCCAGTGTCGGTGTCCAGCACAGTTGTTGCTCTGCCCAATGATGTTCTATGCTAAGCGCGCGGGTCATGTTGAGGTTGGGTATGACGCCCTGATGCAGGAAGATATAATCTGCGTTGACGGAGTGGGTTCGTCCATCCTGTTCAAACTGAAGGCCAACGGCCTTGCTTTCTCCAAGCACGCTCAGGTTTGAGGCATGGCGGAGGACAGGAACCCCAGCACGGCGAATTTCATTGAGGAGCATCAGGCCTTTGATGAGGTAGGCTGGTTTGCGGAGCGCACCACCAAGCTGTTGCATCGCACGGCCAACACCGCCAGCTGGCGTTGTGTCCACTACAGCGTTGACGGTTACACCAAGCCGCAGATACTGAGCCACGATCAGGTAAAGCAAAGGTCCGGAGCCAGCAAAGATAGCACCATCTTTGACCATGCCGTCAGACTTGAGCATCACCTGTGCGCTGCCTGCTGTCATAACACCTGGCAAATGCCAGCCTTCAATAGGGAACGGGCGTTCCATCGCGCCCGGACTGATGATGAGTTCACGTGCAACAAGACGGCGGGTCTGATTGTCTTGGGAGTACAAGACCTCGCCGGTTTCTCCGATATGCCAGACATCCGCATTTTGGTGGCGGTCAATGTCTGCCTCCATAAAGGCTTCAACCAGCTCCGCTCCCTCGGTGTATTCAGTGCCGAGCACGGACGGATCCAACAAGGGGCTTTGCGTCACGTCCCGGTAGATCTGCCCGCCGGGAGTTGCCTTGCGATCAAGCACCGCGACCGAGGCTCCCTGCTGTGCTGCCTCTAGTGCGGCGGACATGCCGGCCGGGCCTGCACCGATGATTGCGATATCAAAAATGTCACTCATGATCAGCACTCTCTTTTTGATGAAGTGCAGCAATGGATTGTTCGGTCAGGTCTTGGCTACAGACGTGCATGCCCTCTTCTACCGTCGTTAGGCAGGCCTGCTGGTTTGGCACGCCATTGACCTCAACGAGACACTCAAAGCACACGCCCATGGCGCAATAGGCGGAGCGTTGTTGGCCCGAGACTGAAGCAAGGCGGGTTTGTGTTTCACCGTGCAACGCCATGGCTGCCCAAAGGCTGGAGCCTTCAGCAACCTGAATCATCTGCCCGTTGATATTGATGGAGACGCTTTGGGTCTCGGGTTTGCGCAGTGAGCGGAACATTGGACCTGACCTTTAGTGGCAAGCTTTAAAACAAGTGGGTTTCCCAATGAAACCGGGAGGATCAGGCAGTTCAGGTGAAACCGGGATTGGGATCCGGTTAGGGAACAAAGCTGCCTGATCCTTTGGAGACCTATCGGTCTGGACTGTTAGTTCTTGATTTTTTCAAGAATGGACTGACCCCAGTCCGCACCAACGTCGTTCAGGATCTGTGGCCATACGTCTGCGCGTACTTTCTTGGCTGCCGCTGCGAGCTCATCATCAGAGAGATTGACGATGGTTGCGCCGTAGTCTGCCAGTTTCTGTTCAAACGCACCCTGATCGGACTCTGCTTTAGCCCAACGCTTTGCTTCAAACTCTTTTGCTGCTTCTACGAGAGCTTTGCGGGAGCTTTCGTCAAGACCTTCAAAACGCTCGGAGTTAATGATCAGGTACCAGACTTCAAAGTGTGTGTTTACCGGGATGTAGGTTTTCGCAACATCGCGGAAAGAAGCGTAATAACCTTCAGCACCGGAGCCCACGACGCCGTCAACAACACCGGTCTGAACAGCGGTGAAGGCTTCGGAGAATGGGATTGGGGAGCTGATGTAACCCAGAGCATCTGCTGTCAGCTGGAAGCTTTTGATACCAGGCACACGAACTTTGATGCCTTTGTCAACGTTTGGATCGCCAGGAGCCACCGCATCACGATTCAGCGCGATACCGCCGAAGTACACCGGATAAGCTGCCAGCATGGTGATGTCCTGCTTGGCGTAAAGCTCTTTCATTGCGTCGTGGATCGCACCGCCTGGACCGTAGATCTTCTGCGCTTGTTCCCAGTTTTCAGCCACATATGGGAAGGCACTGATCTGCATTTTACGCTCAACAGCGGTTGCTGCTGGCTGTACGGCCATGTCGATTGCACCAACGGAAATACGTTCCTGTACGGTGGTGTAGTCACCCAATGCGCTTGCCGCGAAGATCTTCATCTTCAGGTCGCCATTGGTTGCTTTCTTCAGCTCTTCAGCAAGGTCTTTCACTTCCAGATCAACAGTTGCACCTTGCGGACGGATATGGCTGATCTTCAGCGTTTTGGCGTGTGCGATGGATGCTGCACTTACACCACCAATGATGGTTGCCAGCGCAAGGGTCGTTTTCAATGCCTTCAAAATCATAGTTCACCTCTGTGTTTTGTTTTCAATCGCAACTGAGGTTGCTGTTATCGGAGCTGCTCCCACAGCTCGCTTTGGGCTCTTGTCTGGTGATGGGGTCAGTAACCAAAGAGCCGGGGAATGAAGAGAGACAGGTCTGACCAGAAAGAGGTCAGGAACACCACTGGCAGATAGCCAAACAGGATCAGGATCATGGCCGGGCGGATTACCTGTGTGACCGGCACCTTGCCGATACGCGCGCCCAGATAAAGGATCGAAGCGTATGGTGGGGTTACACCGCCCATAGCCGTGTTGACGCCCATGATTGCTGCAAACTGGATCGGGCTGATGCCGATTGCTTCCATGAGCGGCAGCAGCAGCGGCGCAATCAGGATGATCGCGGTCACGTCATTCACCACCATGCCCACAAGGAAGAGCAGGATGTTGATGAGGATCAGCAGCAGTACCTTGTTCTCGGTGATGGAGAAGATTGCTTCCACCAGTTCCTGCGGCACACTTTCCAGCACGAACATCTGGGAGAGGATCATGGAGAACAGAATCATCAGCATGATCGCGCCAACGGAGGTTGCCGCCTCTTTGCCTGCGCCGAGGAATGTTTTGGCATCCAGACCACGGTAGATGAGGAAGCCAACAGGGATCGCGTAGATCACCGCAACAGCCGCAGCTTCTGTCGGGGTCATGATGCCACCGTAGATGCCGCCGAGGATGATAACGGGCATGAGCAGCGCCGGGGTTGCCTTGAAACCGCGATGGCTGGCTTCCTGAACAAAAGCTTTGCCGCGTGGGCGGTCTTCCAACTTCAGGTCAAACTTGCGCGCCAGACGCAGGTTTACAACGGAGAAGCTGGACATGATCAGGAGGCCTGGGCCAAGCGTTGCGAGGAAGCAGGCGAGGATGGACGTGTCAGTCACCCAGCCGTAGACGATCATGGTCACGCTTGGTGGGATCAGCAGGCCAAGCAAGGAAGCGTTGGCGATGAGCGCAGTTGCATAGGCACGCGGGTAGCCCTGCTTTTCCATCTCAGGAATGAGGAGTGGACCAATAGCGGCCACGCCAGTCAGGCCAGAGCCGGAAATCGCACCGATCAACGCACAGCTGACGGTAGCCACAACGCCCAGACCGCCACGCAAATGGCCGATGAAGATGTTGACGAAGTTGAGCAAACTGGCAGCGATACCGCTGACGCTCATAATCGTGCCCGCCAGAACAAACAGCGGAATAGCAAGCAGAACCGGATTGCCGAGCTGTTGGAAGCCCCAAAGCATGTTGCCCTTCATGATGACGTCGCCAGCGAAGTACATGGTCATCAGACCCGCGCCAAAGCAGTAAGGCAGCGGTACGCCAAGAGTGAGCAGAATTACGAGAACTGCAACGGAAAGAAGTGCGATCTCAACCATATCAGGCCAACTCCTCTTTTGGGGATTCTGTGGTGGTTGGGAGCGGCTCAGGGAACGTCCCTGTCAAAACCTGATGGATGTGTCGGCCCAGCTGAATTGCGGTGAACACCATCATCAGGACAAGGCCGGTGATCAACGAGATGTCCACGTAAAAAGTCGGGATGTAGAGGGTCGGGCTTTCGCGCCACACACGCATAGAATATTTGGTGAAATCCCATGCCCAGTAGGTGAGCCAACAACCAATCGCGAGGCTTAATGCTTCCCCAATGAGGGCGAGCACGGCCACTTGCTTTGGTGTTTTAAGGAAGATTTCCAGAACGTTGGCGCGGATATGGCTGTTTTCACGGGATGCGTTGACCGCGCCCACCATGTAGAGCCACATTGTTGGATAAAGCAGACTTTCTTCCAGCCCCAGAACTGGAATTTCAAGCAGGTATCGCGTGATCACCTGTACAAATTGGCCCAGTGCAACAAGGCATATCAGCCCCGTCAGCAGCAGGCTCATTAAGCGATCCATCAGCAATCCTCCCTAAGTAGATGTCCGCAGCGCTGTTCGGGGAAGATTTCGATTTTGACCTATAAAATCAAAGTGATTTAATCTATTAAGGTATAGAAAAAAATTATAGGGCATGTAATTGCCTCACAATAACAGGCGGTTACATGAACCTGAGTTTTCGACAGTTGCTGGCATTTCGTGAAGTTATGCGAACGGGCTCTATCTCTGAGGCGGCACGTATCCTGGGTCGGACGCAACCTGCAGTAAGTTCTCTGATTTCCAATCTGGAACAGGAACTGGGGATCGAACTGTTTGAACGTCAACGCGGCAAACTCCTCCGAAAACCGGAGGCGCAATTCTTTTTGGGGGAAGCAGAAGCAATTTTGGATCGCCTCGCCCGTTCGACACGGACCATGCGCGAGATTGGCTCCTTGCAGCAGGGTCGGCTCAACGTGGCGTTCATGCCGGCCTCCTCTCAGGTGCTTATTCCGCAACTGATCTCAGAGTTTGTCCAAGACAAACCGGAGGTAAAGGTCTCGCTGATGATGCGCGGGTCCAACGTGATTGAAGAATGGGTCGCCTCTCAGCAATATGATGTGGGGCTGGCAGAAACCCCTGCTCCCAACAGTGCGTTGATTACGCATGATTTCCTGCTCAACTGTATTTGTGCCTTACGGAGTGATGATCCGTTGGCGCGCCAAGAGGTCATTGAAGCAAAGGACCTTTCGGGCAAGCCGTTGGCGACATTGCCTGAAATGCACCCCAATTGCGTTTCCACGCGAATGGCGTTTGAGGAGCAGAAAGCGGAGTTCAACCAACGCTTTGAACTGCGTAACTTCCTCCCGGCCCTGAAGCTGGTGGAAGATGGCTTGTGCTATTGCATTTGTGATCCGATGACGGCGGACGGTTATCTGAACACGGCACGGGAACACAGCTCTCTCGTTTTCCGCCCGTTTGCACCCAAAGTAGTGCTGGCAATCTCAATCCTGCTGCCATCGCAGCGGCCAGCGTCTGCCCTGGCAGATGCGTTCAGCGAAAAGCTGCTGAGCGCAGTTACGGAGATTGAAAGGAAGCAATGGGGAGATTTTTATGGGGGTCCACAATAGTGGCGAGAGGTAGTGCGTATTCCCGAGATTAGGGCCAGATAAGTTTCGGGAATACGCAGTAACGGGAGAGTTTGCCCACCCGCTATTCGATATAATCAGTTCGCTTGTACGGCGCTTTGCAGCTTCTGGATCTGCTCTTGCAGTTCAGCGATCTTCTGTTCTTTTTCTTCCAGAGCGGCATTGACCCAATCTGCGTCAATGCGCACTGGAATGTGCTGCGGGCAGTTGGCATCCCATGCATCAACACTGAAGATAATTGCCTGCTCTGGAGCTGCACGATAGGGTTGATCGTAATCCATCAGCTGTTCAATCAAGCCCGGGTCATCCTCGATGACCTTAGCTGTGCCCCAGATCTTGATCCGCGTCTTCTGCACGTAATCGATTAGAAATATGAAGGCCTTGGAATTATCTTCCAGATTTCCCTGACTGATGTATTGCCGGTTGCCGCGAAAATCCGCAAACCCGAGGTGGCGATTGTCCAGCACCTTAAGGAACCCGGTTGGGCCCCCACGATGCTGAATATAGGGTTGACCATCAGCATTGGACGTTGCCAGAAAGAAGCTGCGCTGATCGGCGATGTACCGCGCCAGTTCTTCTGTTACTTCGTTTTTCCAACCACCGCCCTCTTCCATGCTGGCATAGCCGCGTCGCGAGCCTTTGCTGCTCTGGATGGCTTTCACTGTGGGAGTGAAGGCAATATCACTGGAATACATGGGGTTTCCTCCAGTTACAGACCCAGATCACTCAGGCTTGCATGATCATCAGGGCGGCGACCCAGCGGCCAATGGAACTTGCGTTCTTCTGGTGTGATCGGATGCTCGTTGATGCTTGCAATCCGGCGCTTCATGAGGCCGTCCTCTGCAAACTCCCAGTTTTCATTACCGTAGGCTCTGAACCACTGTCCGGAGTCGTCATGATACTCATAGGCAAAGCGAACCGCGATCCGGTCTCCCTCAAAGGCCCATAGCTCTTTAATAAGGCGGTAATCGAGCTCTCGGGTCCATTTGCGAGTGAGCAACTGCTCAATCTCAGGGCGTCCAGTTACAAATTCTGCTCTGTTCCGCCATTGGCAGTCTGGCGTATAGGCCAGAGCTACCTTTTGCGGATCTCTAGAGTTCCAGCCATCTTCCGCCGCACGGATTTTGATGCTGGCTGTTTCCCGTGTGAATGGAGGGAGTGGTGGTCTGGTCATGACGATCTCCGGAAGGGTGGCAGGTGGATTGGGCTCCACCCGCCCGTGGTGTCAGGCAAGTTCTTTAACAGCAGGGAAGTCAACTTCGGTTCCCAAAACTTCGTTCATGTAGTTGGTCAGCGTGTTCAGAGCGACATGGCCAACAATTTCAACGAGTTCCGCATCAGAATAACCAGCGTCACGTACAGCCTGCACCTGCGCATCAGAAACCTTTCCGCGGTTTTTGACGATTGCGACAGCGAACTCGACAGCAACGGCTGCTTTCGCATCTTCAGAACTGCCGCGGCGGTTCTTTGCAATTTCATCAGCAGAGAGCTTGGCAAGGTTGGATGCAAGGTAAGTATGCGCGGAGAGGCAGTAGTTACAGCCATTCTGCTCGCCAACGGCCAATGCGAGACGCTCACGCGTAGCAGCAGGCAGTGTTCCTTTGCCGAGCGCGCCGTTCAAACCGAGGTAACCTTCCAGCACCTGCGGGCTGTTGGCAACAATTCGGAACAGATTTGGCACCGAGCCGAGCTGAGAGTTGACGGCCTGAAGGGAAGCCTGGGAGTCCTGAGGAGCGGCCTCGATGGAAGATGGGGTAGGAATGCGTGACATTATTTTATCTCCATTTTTTGAAATCGGATGATGGTCTTCATGTAACCAATGTTTGACAGGAAATAATTGGGCTTCTGTGCAATTCACTATTACACTCAGCGTAATAAATGAGTGTGATTGTGGGATTGAAATGGATAAGCTTGAAACAATGCAGGTGTTTGTAGAAGTGGCTGAACGGGAAAGCTTCGTGGAAGCCAGCAAAAAGCTTGGCCTTTCAGCTCCTGCGGTAACGCGCTCTATTGCCCGGCTAGAGCAATCTCTCGGAACAAGATTATTCAACCGAACCACGCGCCACGTCCGCCTGACGGATGCGGGCCGGCACTATCTTTGCGATGTAAAAGGCATTCTGGAGAGCGTCGAACAGGCAGAAGCGTTTGTCAGCGGCAGTTATGCCAAGCCGATCGGCGAGCTTTCCATCACAGCGCCCATACTGTTTGGGCAGAAGTACATCATCCCCCTGATCACAGAGTACCTCGACCTCTACCCTGAAGTGACTGCTAATGCCGAGTTCTACGACCGTATCGTTAATATGGTGGAAGATAATCTGGACGTGGCGTTCCGTATCGGACATCTGCAGGATTCCGGGCTTTATGCGACCCGCGTGGGCAGCATCCGCCGCGTGATTTGTGCTTCACCAGCTTACTTTAGCGTGCACGGCACCCCGCAAACACCGTCAGACCTTGCCGAGCACAAGATCATCCAGCCGACATCGGTTGAAACGAGCAACCATTGGAAGTTTGCAGGAGAGAAGGCCGAGGTAGTGAAGATCAATCCGCATTTGCGCTGCAACCACAATTGCGCAGCTATTCAAGCAGCAACAGGTGGGGCTGGCATTACCCGATTGCTGTCCTATCAGGTGGCGAAAGACGTTTCGAATGGTGTGCTTCAGTTGGCGCTGGAGGATTATGAGCCTGAGCCGCTTCCAGTCCACATCGTTTATATGGAAGGCCGCCGTGCCAGCGCTAAAGTGCGTTCCTTTGTGGACTTCGCTGCTGAGCGCTTGCGAGGCAATCCGTTTATCGGTGACTGATACCTAAAAAGTGAAACGCCCGGAATGTTCACATGGTATCCGGGCGCCTCTCATTTATTTAAGCATCTTCCAGCTCTGCTTGCTGATTGAAGTTTGGCGGCCTCTTTTCAAGGAAGGCGGCCATACCCTCTTTCTGGGCAGGAGAGCCAAACAAGGCATGGTACACCTGTCGTTCAAAGCGGATACCATTTTCCAACGAGTTTTCATCCGCCGCATTCACGCAGGCCCGTGCCATCATGGTGATGTCTCGCGCATATCCCGCTATGGTTTTTGCGGTCTCATTCGCAACGGTCATCAGCTCGTCAGCAGGGATCTTTCGGCTGATGAGACCCATGTCATATGCCTCTTGCGCATCAATCATGCGGCCCGTGAGGATGAGATCCATAGCGCGTGCTTTACCAACCAACTTAGTCAGACGCTGAGACCCACCAATGCCTGGAATACAGCCGATCTTCACTTCTGGCTGGCCAAACTTAGCCGTGTCTGACGCCAAAATGATATCGCACATCATGGCGACCTCACAGCCGCCGCCTAAGGCATAGCCGGAGACCGCTGCAATCTTCGGGATGCGAAGCGCTGCAAAACGATCCCATCCGGTGAAGAAGTTGCTGGCGTACATGCTGGCATAATCCTGCACGTTAAGCTCTGCGATATCAGCACCAGCTGCAAAGGCTCGCTCATTACCAGTCAGAATTAGGCAGCCGATGGCAGGATCTGCATCATACTTAGTGGCAGCGTCCAGCACCTCTTCCAAAACCTGAGAGTTAAGCGCATTCAGAGCCTTTGGGCGATTGAAGCGAATGGTCGCAACGCGCCCTTCGACGGATGTTTCAATAGTTTCATACATGATCAGCTATCCCAAATTGCGCCATACGCAGGAATGCCGAGGCTTTCCATATCATGAACGAGTTTACGGGTCAGTTTCTGGTTGGAAATGACGATGACAGCCTCAGCTCCACTCTCCTCAACCGCTTTCAGAGTTAATGCGGTCAGATCAGGCTTTCCTTGAGAATCCGTATCCCAGATCACCGGGTTCTCAGTGCTTGCCTCAATCTCGTCAACGAAAGCATCGCCATAGGTTTTACGAGGGTTGCGTGTGGACCAAATCACCTTGTTGGGTACGTCACCTGCGAGCAGATGCGGCACGATTGGGCCAATACCAGAACCTGTACCAACGTAAACGACCTTCTTGAACAATACTTCGATACGCGCAACACCAGAGGTGGTGATGCCCTTCACCCAGACATGGCTTGGCGGGTTTTCAATGAAGTCTCCGGTCCAATCCCCTGCCCGACTGATAGCGAGACGATACCCTGTCTCTTTCGGAGACGGGATATTGGCAAACGCGTGATATTCGCCAAATGGGGTGTGACTGATTGCGTTTGAGCTGCCCGGGAACGGCGTGTCGCCATAATCGAACTTTGCCAAAACAGCATGGTTAGAAGGCTTTACCACATCCACTTTGACACGCTTAAGTGACAGCCATGGTGAGACGATGGAAAGTGTGATGAGGCAGAGCATCCAGAATGCTGGGGTTTCCATTAGAATGCCACCAGTATCCTGCGTGATAGAAACAGTCTGTGCCCAAAACAGGCCAAGCACTGTCCAACCAACAAAACGGTGCACCTTCTCAAAGGTGTTATGATGGCGCGCGCGGAAACCTCCTTGTGCCGTGACGATCAGCAGGACCATCAACGAGACCATCGCCCCGCTGAGAGCAAGCGTTTGATCTGATGGAAGCGCAGCCCCTTCAATGCGGTTTGCCACCATGGCGAAAAGCAGAAAGCCAAACCAGATTGTGCCGGACACCGTGCTGCTGGAATGAAGGCCGCCAAAATGAAACACTTTGCCAGCGCCCCAACGAAGCCAGAGCGGCCAGCTGGTTGGAATGCGGGTTGCCAGCCAGAACAAGGCGTTAACCACCCGTTGCTGCCGGATCAGGATGCCAAGAGACAGGTTGATCAGCGCCATATCTGCAATAGCACCAAGAGCAAAGCCGGTTTCTGCAAACCAGCGTCCCTCCTGTAAACCAGCGATGAAAACTGCGATGTTGACTACGGCGACCAGCATCACCAGTCGGTTGTATTCCATCAAGGATGGATGGCGCGTAATACGTCGCCAGTTGTAACTGCGTGTTTCGGCAGTTGTTGCTTCAATAGTCATTAATTTAACTCCACACCCTGAGCGTCAATATGGTCTTGTGCCAGCTTCAAAAGCAGGCGCTTGTCCAACTTCCCGCGTGGTGTGCGAGGCAACTCATCCATGGAAAGGATCAGTGTTGGACTACAATAATAAGGAAGTTTGTCTTTCACGGACTGCGCCGCGGTGTTGGTGCACACATTTGCCGGGCTGATGAAGGCCACCAGATTACGGCTGTCGAACTTGAGCGTGACCGCCTGATCACAGCCTTCCGTGGCTTCCAATGTGTTGGAAACGCCATCCAGCTCCACACGGAACCCGCGAATTTTCACCAGATCATCAACCCGCCCAAAGTGCTCCAGCTCACCTGTGTTGGTCCAGCGACCAAGGTCTTTGGTACGGAACATCATGTGACCGGGACGGAATGGGTCAGGTCGATAACGGTCAAGCGTAAGCTCGGGATTGGCAAGGTATCCAGCAGTTACACAATCACCACCAGCCCACATTTCGCCCTTCTCGCCGATGGCAACGGGGCGCAGGTTTTCATCCAGAACATAAACCGTGTTGTTAGGCGTCGGACGTCCAATGGATAGGATTTCCTTTCCCGGATAATGCGGTTCGGCTGTATTGATGATGGTGGTTTCTGTTGGTCCGCAAGAATTGTAGAATCGGCAGAAGCTACTCCAAGTGTCTGCAAGAGGTCTTGGGCATGGTTCTCCCGCAACAGCAGCAGTTTGCACCTGCTGGCAACGGCTGTGATCAAGCGAGTTCAGGATTGACGGTGTTGCAATCAGCACGTCCACCTTTTCGGCTGTTTCTTGAATGCTTTTGCCGCGAATAACCAGCGTAGCACCGTTTGAAACAGCACCAAGAGTTTCCCAAGCCGCCATATCAAATGCGATCGAAAGAATTTGACCCACCCGCAACCCCGGACGCATGCCAAGATCACCGGGGCTGGTTTGCAAAATGTTGCATAGGTTCTTGTGGGTGACCTGAACGCCATTCGGGACGCCTGTAGTGCCAGAGGTGAACAGGATCATGCACAGATCGTCCGGCTGTGCTTTATGTTGTTCGCCCTCTAGTGGCGTGGCCGGCAGAGTTTCATCCTCGGTCACATCTTCAATCGCGATGAGAGTTTGGCCCTCTGCCACGGGCACCTGATCTTTAAGGCTGCGCAGTGTTAGAATGACTTGGGCACCGGTCACTGCTGCGATGTGGTTCAATGCCTTTTCAGGAGCGACACCTACATGCTGCGGAATATAGGCAGCACCTACGCGAAGAGCCGCGACGATGCCGACCAGCATTGGAATAGAACGGTGCAGGTACAGACAAACGGCGTCCCCTCTCTTTACGCCGTGCTGTGCCAAGGTGTGAGCGAGCCGGTTTGCGGCGTCATTCAGCTCACCGTAGCTGATCTCCTGATCTTGATACTCAGCTGCGACGGCATTTGGCTGCGCAGCCATAAAGTGGTTCATTGCAGAAATGATAGTTGGAAAGCGTGGAGCGGTTTCTGGTCCCCATCCAAAATCCAGAAAACGTTCCTGATCAAAATCGCTCAATGCCGACAGAAGTGGATTGCGTGGTGCAACTCCTGTCAGTTTTGGCATGGCCGGAAACACTGGCCGAATGTCATTTAGATAATCTGCAGCAATATCCCGCATGGCGAGTCCCTCTTATGGTGATAATCACTCATTCTAAATAATGGGAAAATTTCCCATTTGAGTATAACAAGTGTTCAACAAGCAGTAACGAATTCGTAGGATGAAAAATTCTGGTGTAATGATTAGAGAACTGGACAGCACAGGAAACGGAAATGAGTCCCGAGCAAACAGACCCTTTTGAGACCGCCCTCACAGCGCTTCTTGCCCCATTGGCAAAAGCGATGGTGGCGCGTGGCGTCACAATCGGGCCAGCGACCGAGGCACTGAAACGGGCCCTGCTCCAGGCCGCTATTGAGGAAAATCCCGGTAAGACAACTGATAGCCGCGTCAGCCTTAAGACCGGCATTCACCGTAAGGATGTCAAACGGTTACGATCTGATGAAAACGGCAGTTCTCTCAAGAAATCCGTCAATGCGACGGCCCTTGCGATCAGTTATTGGGCAACGGCTCCAGAGTTTCAAAGCGCAGAAGGAACGCCCCGGAATTTGCCGCGGCAAGGCAGCGAAAAGGAGCCTGGCTTTGACGAGCTGGTTCGCCTCACACGTGCTGATATGGCGCCGGGAACTGTTCTTGAGGCTCTCATTGAGCAGGGTGTCGTTACGGAATTAGATGACGGATTTTATCGTTTATTGACTCACGCCCTTTTGCCCGCACCTGGAAGTGCCGAACAAGTTGCCGCCTATCAGGCGACACTTTCGACGCACCTTTCGGCCGCTACCCACAACTTAATTGCCCCTCAGGGAGAAGCTCTCAATTTTGATCGAATCCTGCGTTATTCGCATTTGTCAGAGGAGTCAGTGGAGACTCTGAACAGGTTGACGCAAGAGAAGGCCCAGATGCTTTTGGAAGAAGTCAACGCTCTGGCACGGGAGATGCAAATGAATGATGCGGAACAGACCGCCAATGGCCGTTTTGCCTTTGGGGCCTACGTCCTTCCAAAAAAAAAGCCAAAATCAGATGAGGCTGCTGCGTAATGGTTTGGAGGCACACACTTTCCGCTTTGATAGCATCCACTTTTCTGATCGCTCCAGCAGCAGGCCACGCAGAAGAAGAGCGTGAAGGCGGTATTTTGGGGACAGGCATTGTCGGCACGATTACGCGTCTCGGCAGTATTATCGTAAATGATCAACGCATCACCTTCCCTCCGGATCTGCCAGTCAAGAATGAGCTTGGCCCTCTGACGGCCTCGCAATTGGTACCGGGAGACACGGTTGCTGTTGTAGCAGCCTTGGCTGGCTCAAACTGGGAAGCGCAGAGTATCCGCAGAATTGTGCCGATTATCGGTCCTGTTTCTGAAGTGAATTCGAATGAGACAGGCAGAACCTTTGAGATTATGGGAACGTTCGTTCACGTACCAGTGGCCATCGCGACCACGGTGAAACAAGGGGACTGGGTAGCGATCAGCGGTCTGTGGCAAGATGAAGATGTGGTTGCAACACGCGTTGAGGTGGTTCCACCCCGCCAGTCCGCAGTCATCATCGGCAGCAATCTTTCTGTTGGCGCAAGCAATGTTCCACAGATCGGTAACACGTTGATTGCAGGCATTATTCCGCAACACGTTCAGTCCGGTGATGTTATCCGTGTCATAGGGATACCTGAAGCTGGCAGCATCCGCGCGACGTCATTAGAGGCTGGGATCTTTGATGGAAAAGTCGGGTTGGTTCAGGCCGAAGGCTACTTGTCTCCGCCAAACTCGACCGGTCTTTACACCTTGCTCGGCTCCGGCATGGTGGCCTTCACAGACCAACCAGACATGATCGACGAAACAGCCAAGGTTGTTGTGTGTGGGTATGATGGCGAGCTTGGAAGTGACCCGACCAAGGCAGCAGATCCTGAATTACTGGAGAAGCTTGGCTGTCAGTAGCTGTCTCGGGAACGAGCGGTAAGTGACCATGCGTTCCTGACAAATATCATATACTTGCGTATATCTACCACATATAGTTGTAATTGAATAAATATACAGTCACAAGCTCTTTGCTTCTTTCGTTCATTTTGCCTAGATGATTTGAAAGTTGGAGCAGTGACAACTGAATTTGGTGGGAATTGAGATGATTAAGTATTTAGCTGGAGCGGCATTTTTAATTGCTGGTCTAAGTGCTGCGGCAGCCGAAACGCATTCAGGCGACGTTCGTGCAAACCGCTCAACGATTTTAAACAGACACGTCTATTACAATGCTCAGTTGTGCAGCTCTGGTCCAATTGCTCAGGTGAAACTGAAGAAAGAACCAAAGCATGGGACTGTAAAAATTGTCAGAAGTGTTTGGACACCTAAAAAGGGCAAATGCAAAGGTAAGAAGTTTAAAGGCGTAGACGTAATCTATACGCCGAAAAGAGGATATCGCGGACCAGATGAGTTCTCGACCAAGTACTCCATGCCAAGATACACAAACCGTAGTACGCTGAATTACCTTCATGATACGTATAAGGTCAAAGTTAAGTAATCTCGGCGGCATAAAGCCAAATTAAAACCCCGGAACGTTCCTCACGTTCCGGGGTTTATCGTTTTTATCAAGAAACCAAACTAGCTGATTTTACCCAGTAGGTTGTCCATGGAGCTCTTCGCATCGCCGTAATACATGCGGGAGTTCTCTTTGTAGAACAGTGGGTTCTCGATGCCGGAGTAACCGGTGCCCTGACCACGTTTGGAGATGAACACGTGCTTGGCTTTCCAAACTTCCAGAACTGGCATGCCAGCGATTGGTGAGTTTGGATCTTCCTGAGCAGCCGGGTTCACGATGTCGTTGGCGCCAATGATGATGACAACATCCGTATCAGGGAAGTCATCGTTGATCTCATCCATTTCCAGAACGATATCGTAAGGCACTTTCGCTTCAGCGAGCAGCACGTTCATGTGGCCTGGCAGACGGCCTGCAACTGGATGGATTGCGAAGCGGACGTTTTTGCCTTTGGCACGCAGACGCTTGGTCAGCTCAGAAACAGATTGCTGTGCCTGAGCAACGGCCATGCCGTAACCTGGTACAATCACAACGCTATCTGCATCATTGAGTGTCTCGGCTACGAAGTCCGTATCAGTTGCAACCATCTCGCCTTCGATTTCCTGCGCTGGACCAGTAGTTGTGCCAAAACCGCCAAGAATAACAGAGACAAAGTGACGGTTCATCGCCTTACACATGATGTAAGAGAGGATCGCACCGGAAGAACCAACCAGAGCACCAGTCACGATCAGCAGGTCGTTGCCAAGCAAGAAGCCTGTCGCCGCTGCTGCCCAACCGGAGTAGGAGTTCAGCATGGAAACAACAACGGGCATGTCCGCGCCGCCGATGGCCATAACCATGTGCCAACCGATGAAGAAGGCGATCAGGGTCATTAGGTAGAGCGTCCAGGAACCTGCGTGGTTCATGTACATGAACATCAGGATCACTGCGAGAATGAGCAAGCCTGCGTTGAGAGCATGACGACCCGGCAGCAGAAGTGCCTTACCGCCGATCTTTCCTGCAAGTTTGCCATAAGCGACAATGGAGCCGGTGAAGGTGATAGCACCGATGAAGACGCCGATGAAGATTTCAGCTTCATGGATAACCAGCTCCGCGCCTGCCAAACCTGCTGGTGGAGCGATATCAGAGTTGATGCCGATGAACACAGCGGCCAGACCCACGAAGGAGTGCAGAGCAGCCACAAGCTGCGGCATGCCAGTCATTTCAACGCGTTGCGCGACGATGACACCAGCAACGGAACCCACGGAGACCGTCAGCAATAGCATAATCACAACGGCAGGGCTTGTCAGGTCAACGCCTGCACCGAAGACTGTTGCAAGAACAGCCAGTGCCATACCGACGATGCCAAACCAAACAGCGCGTTTTGCGCTTTCCTGATTGGACAGACCGCCCAGAGACAGGATGAAGAGTACGGTTGCCGCAATATAAGCGGCGGTTTGAAGTCCAATAGACATAATGCTTCCCTCCCCCGCTTAAGACTTGTTGAACATCTGGAGCATACGGCGCGTGACCATAAACCCGCCGACGATGTTGACCGATGCAATCAGCACCGAGATGCCGGCGAGGAACCAGACGATCCAGCTGCCAGAGCCAAGCTGCAGCACGGCGCCAAGAATGATGATGCCAGAGATTGCGTTGGTCACAGCCATAAGCGGTGTATGCAGGGAGTGAGCCACACCCCAGATCACCTGGAAGCCAACAAACACTGCGAGGACAAACACGATGAAGTGTTGCATAAAGCTTTCAGGCGCGTAGGCACCTATCAACGCCATAACTGCACCACCACCAATCAAAAGACCGAGCTGTTTGCGACCGGCAGCTTTGGCAGCAGCAGCCTCTTCAAGCGCGAGTTCCTCAGGGGTTTTCTCAGGCGCCTTTGGCTTTTGAGCAGCAATTGCAGCGATCTTCGGCTTTGGTGGAGGGAAGGTGATTTCCCCGTCTTTGGTTGCCGTTGCACCGCGGATAACATCGTCTTCCATGTTGATATTGGCCTGACCGTCCTTCTCAGGGGTCAGATCAAACATCATGTGGCGGATGTTGGTCGCGTAAAGCGTGGAGGACTGCGTTGCCATGCGGGATGGGAAGTCAGTATAACCGATCACGGTGACGCCGTTGTCGGTTACGATCTTCTCGTCCATCTTGGTCAGTTTACAATTGCCGCCTTTTTCAGCAGCAAGGTCAACAATCACAGAACCCGGCTTCATGGACTGGACCATGTCTTCGGTCCAGAGCTCAGGCGCATCGCGGCCCGGGATCAGCGCTGTGGTGATGACGATGTCAACATCTGGTGCTAATTCGCGGAATTTCGCCAGTTGCGCTTCGCGGAATTCTGGTGAAGAAACAGAGGCATAGCCGCCAGTGGAGGCGCCGTCCTGCTGCTTTTCCTCAAAGTCCAGATAAACGAACTCAGCGCCCATGGATTCGACCTGCTCAGCCACTTCCGGGCGAACGTCGAACGCAAGGGTGATCGCGCCAAGAGAGGTTGAAGCGCCAATTGCGGCAAGACCAGCAACGCCAGCGCCGATGACGAGCACTTTGGCTGGTGGCACTTTACCGGCAGCGGTGATCTGGCCGGTGAAGAAGCGTGGGAAGTTGTTGCCAGCTTCCATAACAGCGCGGTAACCAGCGATGTTGGCCATGGATGACAGAGCATCCATCTTCTGTGCGCGCGAGATACGCGGCACCATATCCATCGCCAGCACGTTGACCTTTTTATCGGCAAACTGCTGAAGAAGCTCACCATTTTGCGCTGGCCAGAAGAAGCTGATGAGGGTTTGTCCCTCGTGTGTCAGTTCCAGTTCAGACGCTTCGGGCGGACGGACCTTGATAACAATATCTGCGGTTTCCCAGAGCGTTTTTGCATCTGCGATAACCTTTACGCCAGCATCTTTATAATCTGTGTCAGAGAAGTTTGCAGCTTCACCGGCGCCGGATTCAATAGCGCACTCATATCCCAGCTTTTGCAGCTGTTGGGCGCTGTCCGGCGTCAACGCGACCCGACGTTCCCCGTCAAGGACTTCCTTGGCAGCCCCTATGATCATGTTCTAACCTCTTGCCTGTTAAATAGGTTTCCAGCAGAAATCGCTCGTTACCAACTGTTCCAATCGTTTTTTATTCTCTTTCCCAGCGTAGGCGCTGGTATCGTTTTTGTGCAATGCACCAAAGGCCCTAAACTTTACCGAACCGACCAAAGGAATCTCTTTGACCAATTTTGCTCGAAAGGCAGGTTAAGCTCCTTTGCGTAAACTGCAAGTCTCTCCTAAAAACTTCGAAAATCCCTTCATCTTTAAAATGGACCTCGTTCAAATCCCAGTAGGGTAAAGCCCTATCTGAACGACAGTTGATCACCTTTACCCAAGTGTTTGAGCTCAAACTAAAGAACGAGGTGGATAAGTGAAATTGAATGAATCTCAATATAGTTCACATATATAAGAGCGAAGGTGAGTATAAACCGCATTTCATGCAGATTATCGGGGTTTATACTTGCATTTGCTCTTGGGCCGCGCAGAGGAAAACTATGCCTAAAGTGGGAGATTAACTGAAATATATTTATGTCTCAGTCTGAAGTTACAGGTAGATATACCAGCTTATCACTTTGGCGCATGTGACAACCTGACATAGAAGCTGCCCCTTCACCCATTCACGAAAGCCACTTTCCGCCTTTGCGTTATTCTGTGCGTTTCTTTGCGCGATTTTGCGTTTTTATGCGTTGCTATGAGAAAAGAAGCACTCTGGCGGCATGCTTCTGCGAACCTGCACATGCCTATGTCGGTAGTTTTTCACCGCTGTACATTGGTCTCACAATTCTTTGCTGCTGATTGTGCTTTGCATATGAGCGTTGGGTTTCGAGTATAGTGAACTGATGGTATCAAGCTCATGCGCCTATTATTTCACTGGGACGTTACATTTGAGATCTACGTTCATATTCTCAAGCTATGGGAGCATAAGTTGAAACGTATTCCCCTCTCCCGATACTGTGCCATTCTAACTCGGCAGCTACAGTCCAACCCCCAGTCCTCACGACAAAACATTCTTGATGTTATCAAACAGCCATGAGGCGGCGGGGCCTATGCGGGTGTGTTTGGGTTTGATGCATTCGACCGGGGGGCTCCAGAGTTTGTGCTCGAAGCGCAGGTTCAGTCGGGCCAGTTGGCCGGAAGCGATGGATGTGTTGACCAGATGCTCAGGCAGATAAGCCCAACCAACACCCTGAAGAACGAGCTCGCGAATTGTGTGAAAGCTTGTTGCGTACCAGAGCTGTGTTGAGAGCGCAGGAAACTGGTCCAGCACACTTCCTTGAGGGCTGCGTAAGAGAAGTTGTCTGTGAGAGAGCAACTCGTTTGCGCCGATTGTAGCGAGCTTGGTAAGCGGATAGGTGGGATGGCTGACAGAGACAAACGGCAGATTGCCGATGAACATCTGCTCTACCCCTTTTTGAACGGTCCCGCCGGAAAACATGAGGCCAATGTCGGCTGTACCTTGAACGATGATTCCCGGAATTTCAGGGCTGACACTGGACAGTAAATCAATCCGCGTGGCTGGAAACTTCTTGCCAAACTCAATCAGGATTTTGCTTAAGGAAGGCAGCATAAGAGCATCGTCGAGCATAAGCCTCACGCTGGCCTCTTCTCCTTCAAAAATGCTGTGCGCGGCGCAGGTCATGTTGTCCAGCTGCATCAGCACGGCACGGGCGTAGGTCAACATACGCTCACCATCCTCAGTGAGTTGAGGCTTGCGGGTCGAGCGGTCGAAAAGCTCAAAACCCAGATCAACCTCAAGGTTCACAATGGCGGTGCTGACGGCTGACTGTCCTTTGCCTATCGTCCGGCCAGCAGCAGAAAAGCTGCCGGTCTCTGCAGCTGCAATGAACATCTTCAATTGCTCAAGGCTCGGCACAGTTTATCCAATCTATTGATAAATTCGTTAGTTACACGTTTTGTACTATTCATTAAGTCGATTATGCAACTTGGGCTCCTCCGGCAACCAACGGGAGAGCAACCAACTTTATTTCTAAGAGAATTAGCTCATGAAAACTCTGTTGCAGATCAACGCAAGCATGCAAGAACAGGACGCTCAGTCCTCACAGCTCTCCAACACAATGGCCGATGCACTACTCTCCAGATTTGTGGGAATGCGGCACATAAAACGAGACTTTAGCAAAGACCCGATCCCCCATCTGGGTCACAGTGTTTTCCAAAGCTTCTATGATCCCAAGGCAGCTCAGACGCCAGCACAACAAGCTGGACTGGCTCAGTCTGACACCTTGATTTTGGAGCTAAAGGAAGCTGATTTCATCGTGCTTGGCGTTCCGATGTACAATCTGATGATCCCATCTACTTTGAAAGCCTGGATTGATTATGTAACGCGCGCAGGACAGACCTTTCAGTTTACTGAGAGTGGCCCGATCGGTCTTCTGGAAGGAAAGAAATGCTATATCGCGGTTACACAGGGTGGCAACTTTCTTGGCACCCCAAATGATCTGATCACCCCTTATCTGAAAGCGGTCTTGGGCCTGATAGGGATCACGGAGATCGAGTTCATTTACGCAAACGGATTGGCGATGGGACCACAAGCTGCAGAAGCAGGCCTGAGTGAAGCCCATAAGCAAATTGCCAAGATCACACAGGTCTCCGAAGCGGCCTGAACTAAAAGTGGCTGGCTTTGAGCAAAAGGAGAGGAGATCTTATTCCCCTCTCCGTTATCTATGTCACTCTGATCAGGCAGCGACTGCGGCTGTGATGAGGATTTCTACTTTGAGGCTGTCGAGGGCGAGTTTGCATTCGCCGCAGGCGCGGGCCGGTGGGTTTTCCGGGTCAACCCATGCGTCCCAAACGGAGTTCATCTCAGCAAAATCGGCAACATCATTCAGCCAGATGGTGGCTTGCAGGATGCGGGACTTGTTGGAGCCAGCGTCTTCCAGCAGTTTTTCGATGTTGGCGAGAATGGCGCGGGTCTGGTCAGCTGCGGTTTTGCCGTTGGTGTCGACCTGACCGGAAAGATGCACGATGCCGTTGTAAACGACGATCTGGCTCATGCGCGGGCCTTTGCCCAGGCGAGTAATATCAGACATGGGGAACTTCCTATGCTTTATGTAAATCGGTTTGGTGAAAGCGCTGCCACAATCTCCTCCGGGAGTTCCGAAGGACGGTTGAGGCAGAGATCTGCGGTGAGACGGGAGAGCGCCGGACTGGTTTGAATGCCGTAACCACCTTGAGCGGCGAGCCAGAAAAAGCCTTCTGCATCAGGAGCAAACCCAACAACGGGGCTGCGATCCTCAACGAAGCTGCGAAGGCCTGCCCAGCTGTGTTCCACACGGGTGACGGAGAAGTTCACAGCATTTTCAAAACGGTACAGGCCTTCGGCGAGCACCATGTCATCCACGAAGGCATCATGAGGTTCAACAGGGTCTGCATCCACGGGAGAGACGAGCAGTTTTCCCGCTTCTGGTTTGGCGTAAAAGGGTTCTGCGGCGCCCTCAAACAAAGGCCAGTTGCTGCTGTCGACACCGTCCGGCAAGGGCAAAATTGCAGCGGTCCGGCGTTTTGGGGTTAGGCCAATTGTTTTGATGCCTGCAAGTTCTGCAATCTTATCAGCCCATGCGCCTGCGGCGTTGATCAGAACAGGCGCACAAAATGAACCTTTTGGCGTGGTCACCTGCCAAAGTCCGTCTTGCCGCTCTATTTGATTGGCAGGTGCTGAAAGGACGATCTCTCCACCACGGGATTTGAAGAGGCGGGCATAGCCTTGAAACAGGCGGTCCACGTCAATGTCTAATGCGTTGGGCTCATAAAGCGCGGAGGAGACTTTATCCGGATCGAGAATTGGGACCATGGCGAGGGCTTCTTCAGCGCTGCGCGTCTCCAACCCTTCTGCGTCTTCCTCGTAGGTTTCCAGTTGATCTTCCTTGCCCTTTTCCGCCAGCATCAATAGCCCGCGCCGCGTGAGCACGGACCCCTCGCAGATGCCTTGCGGGTTCATGAGGGTCGGTTCGGAAGCGGCGTTTAAGGCGCGGATGACAGCATTGCCGTAGTTGCGAATGAAGATCGCGGCAGAGCGGCCTGTTGAGTGATGGCCGATCACATCTTCCATTTCGAGCACAATGGTTTTTGCGTTCTCTGCCAGCTGAGAGGCTGCACTGATGCCAGCGATACCGCCGCCGATAATCAGGAAATTGCAATGCTGTGCCATGTCAAACCTCACAAAGATAAAAAGCAAGGCTGATATATCTAGTAAAGCGCGCGGTGATGCGAGGAAAAACCGATCTTACGCACTTTTATATTGTTCCTATAACAATGTTTGGACCGCAGGTTTTCATTTGGTTGGGATGGTTTGAGATATTGGTCAGCCAATTATGAAAAGGCAAAGAACTGCCAAAAAATACGAATCTCTCTTGGTGCAGACTGGGAGCTTCTCTGAGGTTGTATGTATTTGGTCGACCTATTTGGGGTGATTTCGATCGAGAGGTGGGACATTATTTCAGATCGGCTGCCAATGCATGCCAATCAGTATAGTTGAATGTAAGTTTCTGGCGAATTTAGCATAAAGTCCGGTGTTGAAATAAAGAGGTCGGTTACTGCGAGCTGTGTTCGATGTAAGTTGATGCTAATATTATTATTACTCAGAAAGCATTAGTAAATCGCACTTTTCATGAAGATTATGTGACTTACATCATCTATGTTTTGTTTTTCTGGGGCACGTTCTGTGAGGCTTGGCCAATTGTCAGTGCCAACACCTAGATTTGATATTTTGGTTGACCTTTTTGTGAAATTGGTCAGAAGTACTGGTAAGGGATGTCGCCGAAGGGAAGATCGGTCTCATTTCGATAAATCGGGAATTCCGTAGCAGGCGTCGTTTGTCTGTGTACTTCAAGGGAGAATTTAGAAGAATGTTCCGCAAGTCTCATTTTATTGGTGCTGTGCTTACATCTGCTCTTATGGTGGGCGCGACCGTTGCAGAAGCGAAGACCCTGAAGGTCAGCCATAACCTGCCGACTGACAACCCGGCACATATCTCTCTGGAGTTCATGGCAAAGCGCGTTAAAGAGCTTTCCGGTGGTGATGTTAAAATGCGCATCTTCGCAAACGCGCAGCTTGGCACACAGCGTGAATCCGTTGAACTGATGCAGAACGGCCTTTTGGACATGGCCCGTTCCAATGCAGCAGAAATGGAAGCTTTTGAAGAGTCTTATTCCGCGTTGACCCTCCCATACATCTTTGAGAGCGAAGACCACTATTACAAAGTGTTGACCTCTGATGTTGCTGAAGACGTCTTCATGGCTTCCAAGGACAAAGGCTTTGTTGGTCTGGCGTTTATGGTGGACGGTTCCCGCTCGTTCTATGCAAACAAAGCAATCAACAGCCCAGCTGATCTGAAGGGTATGAAGATCCGCGTGCAGCCTTCCCCATCCGCAATCCAGATGGTTGAACTGCTTGGCGGCGCGCCTACCCCAATCTCCTTCGGCGAGCTGTATTCCGCTCTGCAGCAGGGCGTGGTTGATGGTGCTGAAAACAACCCGCAGGCACTGGTTGATGTGCGCCACGGTGAAGTTGCAAAAGTCTACTCCCGTGATGAACACACCATGATCCCTGGCGTTCTGATGGTCTCCACCAAAGTGTGGGACGGCATGGAAGCGGACAGCCAGAAAGCGCTGAAAACAGCTGCACGTGAAATGATGGACTTCCACCGCGATCTTTACAACAAGCAGACCCTTGAAGCGATTGAAGCTGCAAAAACCAAGCTTCAGGTGAAGTTTGTGGAAGTTGAAAAAGCTCCATTCATCAGCGCAGTTCTGCCTATGCATGACGCACTTGCAGAGAAGTCACCTCAACTGGCTGATCTGGTTGCACGCATCAAAGGCCTTGCAAAATAAGCAAAACACTCTCCGGGCAATGAACTTAAACCCCGTCTCATTTGAGGCGGGGTTTTTGTATGGAAAACTGTGTTGGCTTTAGTCCGGATCAACCTTGATGCCGAGGCCGTGCAACAGAAGGTGTTGCTGGCTGGCAGAAACAATCATGCCCCGATATCCGCGCAGGCTTGTTAAGAAGAGCGCACCCAGATCAGCACCTCGCAAGTCCGCGTAGGTCAGATCAAGATCTTCCGTCTCCGCATCAGAAAGCGTGCTGCGCTTCAGGTCTGCATTGGTCAGGTTCGTGTTGGACAGATTGCTGCTGGTCAGGTCGCAATCGGTGAGAATGCATTCCTCCAGATCCAGATCAGACAGAGTTGCGTAGTTCAGCTGGCAGTCGGTGAATGTTGCCCGTGTCTTCAACGCGCGTTTGCCCGCAACCTTGCCAAAGTCACAGCCCGCAAGTGAGGCGCCCGTCAAACGGGAGTTTTGGAAGGTGATGCAGAACATTTGCGAATACGGAAAGATGGTGAGGCGCAGATCGCAGTTGTGAAACTCCACATTACTAAGGTCTGCATGGCGAAAGCACCCGCCTGCCCGTGTGTCGGCATAATAAAAGCTGCAGTTTTCAAACTTTGCCTCACGCAGATCGCAGCTTTTGAAGGTGCAGGCCGGGAACTGGGTGTCTTTCCAGCTGCTTTCACGAAAATCTACGGAATTGAAGTCACCTTCGGGCTCAAAACTGCAATTGAGAAACTGCGCATCCCGCAGGTCTTTGCCCTCAAGCCAGGACGCTTCCAGCTCAGCATCTTCAATTGGTCTGCCAGATTCCAAAAGAGCCGAGAATTTTTCATAGGTGAGAGCGGTGGAAGTATCTGAGGAAGTCATGTGAGCACCGTGATGAACGAGGAGATAACCACTGTGCCATGTGCAGTGGGTGCGTTCAATCCGACAGGTTCAATTAAGCAAGAAAAGACCGGCGTCGCCTTTTGAAATATGGAAGGCTAAGCCGGCTAGGCAATAATTTGCAACAATACAGGCGGCTCATTTCCCAAGCAAACAAACCACCAAGCAGCAAACTTAAGGACCGAATTGCGGTTGAAGGTATGCCTTCTGTGCCAAGACTGCCTCCGAAAACCTGTGCTCCCGACGCCTCTTGTTTGCTGAGTTAAATTTACTCAGAATTTTTCGAGGTGACTTGATGCAATTGCACTAATTTTCTGCAGAAAAACATAAAATTCTAAAATAGGGTGGTAACGCGCTGATATATCGAGCGAAAATATCAGATTATTTTCCTCGCCGATATGTCAGATGCATGAAATTGAGGGGGTCGGTTTAGGCCACTGAGGGAAAACCCTGAAGGGATTGTATCAGGCCTGCCACGGATAGCGTGAAAGCGTGGTCATCACCAGCCGCACGATCTCCGTTTGCGAGCCAACATCTAGCCGCCGGGACACGTTGGCGATGTGGTTTCGTGCGGTATTGTAAGAAATGCCGAGTTGCTCAGCAGCGTCTCGTGTTGACGCGCCATTGGTCAGCGCCTTCACAACCTCGGTTTCCTTCGGGGTGAGATTCAGCAGATGGCTGATCATCTTGTCTGGCACTTCGGCAAAATCGGTCGGATCAAAGATCATCATCAGGCAGTATTTTGGTCTGGCCAAAAATTGCGAGAGATACGCAGGAGCGTCCTTTTGGGTCTCGATAGGCTGGATAAAGACCAGTGTGTTCGGACCAAATTCATTACGGATGATGACCGGAGACGGCAGAGTGTGGGTGTAGATGGACTGCCTGACTGCGCTTTCCAATGCGCTCGCCTCATCCACGGCCTTGGCAGAGAGCCGCATATAACGCCCAAGCTGCAAGTTGGTGTGCTTGCTCAGCAGCTTTTCTGCGCGCCCGTTCATCACCTGCACGCCGCTGTTTTCATCCACTACCAGAGCGCTGAATGGCATCTGCTCCAACCAGAACTTGCCCAATGCCTTGGTGGGAGCAACCGCCTCGCGCATGCGGCGCTGCAAAGCCAGCTGAAAAGCATTGCGGAAATACGGCTGCAGGAACTTCACTTCCTCATAGAGCTGGTCCTCATCTCTTTCTGACACAGCATAAGGAAGGGAGATGTTGATGTAGGAACACAAACCGTTTTGACGATCGATCATCAAAGTAATAGCGCGATCGATATTGTCGTTGGGCTCAATGAAGTTGCCGACATAATCAGCGTGGATGTCTTCCTTGCGGAAATGACGATGCGGGCGGCAGGGCTCTTCAATATCAACCCGCTTTAAAACGGAGGGCAGCGGATTGAGCTGGGCAACGGGCGCAAAGCTGTCGTGGAAGGCCTGCCCCACATTCAAAACCTTGCGATAGTCATAGTGACGGTCTGCCAGGCTTTGCACATTGATGGCAAAGGGAAACTCTGAGTACTTTGTCTGCAGTTGCTTCAACGCATTTTCCAGAGGCTCTTCATTCATGAAGGTCCGGAAGATATCGCTGATACTCTGATCAAGGAGCGGTGTCATAATCTATGGTCTGCAATATGGCTCGAAAGGAGTGGTACAGAGCGGTAATCAAAGATCTCTAATAAAGAAACCGCTTAAGTATTGAGCCGTCAGACGGGTTAAATCAAGTAAGTTGACCGTTTGGTCTAAAAAGAAACTGACGCTGCGATATATCAGCAACAGTGCATAGGTATATATGAGAATATTCTGAATAAAGAGGTGTGCTTGAATACAGGAAAGGCCCGGAAAACCGGGCTTTTGTGGCCTTAAAAGATTGTATTTGGCCGGGTGACAATGCCCCAGTATCTAACGGTAAAGAGGCCAAATGCACCAACCCAGCACAGGGCTGAAAGACCCAGAACCATGAAATAACCCTGCGGATAGAGGAGAATACCAAACACTCGCACCGCTGCACTCATGACAATGAGATAGTAGATCGCGATCTCAACCCATGTTGGCTGAAGTGGCCTGCCGGAGTGACCCAGCGCACTGCGTGTCATCATGGCCAGCATCATACCCGCGATGGAACCAACGGTGATCGCGTGGATCGCCAGCACCTGATCCCATGGTGCATCCAGCAAAGCCCCTGCCCGTAACAGCAATGCAATTGGCAGCCAGGCGTAGGAAACCGGCAGGATCCAGAGGATCGGTTTGCCCCATGTGATCTGAGGGCGCCATAGACCCATCTTTACAATGTGCAGTCCGGCAAGCACCAGCAGGCCCACCGCGCGTAGGGTTGCAGCCTCATAGCTCATGCCAAAATAGATGTCGCTGACCAGCAGCAGAACCATGCCAAGACCAATTGCATCTTCAAGGCGCTGGTTGCGCACTGCGCGTTTTACACCCAGGGCATTGTTGGTGAAGAGCGGGATAATACGCCCACCAATGACGGTTACGAAGATCGCGAAGACATCAACAGCCCAGAGGAACACATCGGCAGAGTCATAACTGATCAGATCCAGCGCAATGGCGTGGAACAGACCGTTTGCCACAGCCAGCACCAGCAGCAAAGCCACCGCGAAGTAGTTGCGTTTGTTTTTCGCCTGATACAACGGAATTGCGATGCCAAGAGCGGCAAGAGGCAGGAAGAGAAGATCAAGAATTTGCCCGAGAGACCCAAGTGGTCCACTGCCCACAAACAAGAGCACACGCGCCGCCAGCCATAAGGCAAGCAGCCCGCCCAGAACCAAGCCATTCGGCGTGCGCCGGCCCGTCCAGTTTTGAACGGCGGTGTAGAGGAAGCCGATGAGAATGGCGACGGCAAAGCCAAAGATCAGCTCATGAGAATGCCAGAGCACACCTTCAAGCGGGCCATTGATCTCGACAAACCCGATAATGGAGGCAACCCAAAGCGGAACGCTGATGGCCGCATACGCTGCACCAACAATATAGAACGGACGAAAGCCGAGGGATAAAAATGCTTCCCAGGAGAAAGCTGCGCTCGCTCTGGGATGCTTCGGCATAGTTTGTGTTTGCTGCATTTATCAGATCTCGGTCGGCGAAGGATCTGCCTTCGCTCATTTTCTTATCAAGGCACAGGAAACGCATTCGACCAGAAGGGATGGAGCGATGGTCGAACTTCTCCACTTATCATCCCTTATAAACATGAAACTAATACTCATATTTGTGCAATGTCAAATAATTCTAAAATAGCCGCTCCGGCCGTTTGTACATGACGTTTAAGGCACTGATTTCAGTAGGATGGCGGGCCTGTTCAATCAGTTGCGGGTAAGTTGAAATGTGAGAGGCTCTGCCGGATTTTTGCCTTGTTCTGCCTTGAGTCTGACCATATCGAGCGGCGGGACACAGGATTGATTCATTGCACGCATTGCAAGCAGACAGAAACAGCTATGTCATTGCGGGGTCCAACAAGACCTATACGCTGGTGTTTGCGTCCTCTTTAATGGTGCATCTGTTCGCCTACTGGGTGCTGGCCATGTCGCACCTGCCTCGTAGCTTTCGTGGAAGCCCGGTCAAAAGCATTGGCGTTGAGCTCATTGGCACTGCTCAGTTTGAGCAACTCATCGCGCCGCCAATCCCACAAGAACCTCCAACTGCATCGCTCTCCTCTGCTCCACTGGACGAAGCAGACCCGCAACCTTTGCCGCCGCCAGTCGTGAGAGAAGAAGTCATCCAAACCCCGCAACCGGTTGTTGCGCAGCACTTTCAGTTGGGCCGTTTGCTGGACGCACCTGAAAACAAAGAATTGAAAGATTCGCTTGTTCTGTTTGACCCGTCCGACCAGCGCGAGCAGCTCTGCAATCTGGAAGTGATGGAGCAAATCCAGTTATGGAACGAGAGCTTCAACCCGGAACGCGTGGTCGCCTTTGCTTATAAAGACCCGGTGGTCTTCGGCAATTCCGTCAGCGCAGACGGCGCAGCCTTCCGCAGCAAGGGCGACTGGTACCACCTCACCTACAAATGCACCTACAACCCCACCACCAACCTCGTCACCGCACTGGAATTCCTGGCAGGCGACGTCATCGCACGGTCAGAGTGGGAGGACCATTTTCTGTTTGCGGAGTGAAGGTTACTTGGTGTCGCGAACGGCTCGGACGGCCAGAGAGTAGCCCTGGCTGTGGAAGTCTAGGGCGTAGGTGACGAAGTCCAGATAGTAGTACATGCCTTTCAGCTTCTGGTCTCCAGTGGCGGACCAGAAGTCAGCGTAGTCGGTGAAGGCTGGTGCTGTAAGGTCTGGAAACAGGGCGTGTAGTTCGTCTTTATCAGCGCAGGTGGAATCCAGCAGGCCATAAAGCTCGCGGATTGTTGGCAGACGCCAGCCTTGGCTGTTCTCTGCAAAATGAGAGGCCGCGATGTCTTGCCCTACCTGCATTGGTTCACCGGAACAGCTCTTACTATTGCTTTCCCACGTCATGCCTTCTGCGCAGCGTTTCCATTCCAACGCGAAACCGGTTTGTTTGACCAGAGCTCCTTCAAGAGTAAAGCGCTCTTGCAAGGCAGGTTTGTTGCTGCAATCAAGTTGCGCAGCGGCGGGGAAGGCTGACAGGAAGAGGCTGAGAGCGGCACCTGTGGTGAGGACGAAAGGCTTTTTTGTCATTATAAAACATCGCAAAGTGATTTTTGAAAGATCGCGGTGCGTGCATGTTTTATCAAACAAACCGCAGCGCTATTTCACTTCACTGACGGGAAATAGTGGTGTGTTTATGGCAGCTTGGGCATTTCCAAGATTAACCTGTGCGTCCCGCAAAGAAGAGCGGATTGGGGCCGCTCTTATTCTCTTTAAAGATGAAGGGCGCGTTATGCCGTCGGTTCCCAGAGCTCAACGGGATTGCCTTCCAGATCATGAATTCTGGCGAAGCGACCAACGCCATCCATGGTTTGCTCCTGAGAGATTTCGATATCAGCCTTGCGAAGCTGGTTGAGCATTTTGCCCAGATCCGCCACGCGGAAGTTGAGCATGAAGCCGTGGTCTGGCGGAAAGTAATCGGTGTCCTGAGCAAAGGGCGAGAACACGGTGACGCCCTCAGTCGAGACCCAAGGTGTCATTTCCATATTTGTTGGCGCCAGATTAATACCCAGATGTTGCCCGTACCACTGAGCGACAGCTGCAGGATCTTTTGCTCTAAAGAAGATCCCTCCAATTCCTGTAACTTTTTCCATAGTAGTTCCCCCAAATGCTGGCCGCAGAACATACTCCTCAATTGCCTTGACCTTCGCAAGGCAGAAGCTTCAAGAGCTGATCAGAGGATGATGGTGGTTTGGGTTGATTGGTTTAGATAAACCGGCTCACCAGAACCTGAAGCAAGGCTTGTCAGGTTCTGGTGAGTGAGCAATGGTTGGAATTAAGCCGCGTCCTCTCCCACATCCCACGTTTCTGCTGCACGCAAGGTTGCGGAAAGGTGAATGAGTTTTTCGGTCATGCTCAGGGGCTTTTCTGGCAGGCCGATGCGGCTGGCGGTGCCGAATTCGGTGGCTTGTTCGCGGAACAGGATGCCGAGGACGGTTGGCTCGCCGTCTTTCTCACCAAGCTCTGCCAGAGCGACGGCCAGTGCGTGGTTGGTTTCGTCATGGACCAGTAGGTCTGCTTCGGTCACGCCGTCTTCTTCCAATGAAACGATATCCAGCCCAAACCCGCCGGGTTTCACGCGAATGCCTTTGTCTTTGTTGACGCCAAACACCATGGGCTGACCATGTTCCACGACGATGGTGTGGTCCGGCCCCTGCTTCTTATCTTTCAGGTGATCAAACACACCGTCGTTGAAGATCACACAGTTCTGCAGCACTTCCACGAAGGCGGTGCCGTCAAAGTCGCGTGCCTCTTGCAAAATAGGGCCAAGCACTTTGGCCTGTGTGTCAATGCTGCGAGCGATGAACTTGGAGCCTGCCCCAATGGCAAAGCGAGCCGGGTTGAGTGGCATTTCCACTGTACCGCCCGGAGAACTCGGCGTGCGCATGCCCTTTTGCGAGGTTGGCGAGTACTGGCCTTTGGTCAGGCCGTAAATCTGGTTGTTAAACAGCACGATCTGCATATCAAGATTTCGGCGCAGCGCGTGGAGCAGATGGTTGCCGCCGATGGACAGGCCGTCCCCATCACCCGTGAACACCCACACATCCAGCTCAGGATTAGCAAGCTTTGCACCGGAAGCAATTGCAGGTGCACGTCCATGGATTGTGTGGAAGCCATAGGTTGCCATGTAGTATGGTAAGCGGGAGGAGCAGCCGATGCCGGAAACGCACAGGGTGTCTTCCAGCTTTGCGCCTGTGTCTGCCAGCATCTTGTGCAGGCTTTTCAAAACTGCGTAATCACCGCAGCCCGGGCACCAGCGAACATCGAGAGAACTGGCGAAATCTTTTGGTTTCAGGTCAGTCATGATGAAACTCCCAGCGCATCCTCAATGATTTTGGCGATTTCGCGGACGAGGAATGGACGTCCCTTCACGCAGGAAACGCTCTCAACCGGAACATCCATTTGGCTACGAAGAACCGTTGCCAGTTGGCCGTTATTCATTTCTGGAATGATCACCCGATCAAACCCTGAGAGCAGCTCCTCCAGATTGGGCGGCAAAGGCCAGAGGTGGCGCAGGTGAATGTGGGAGACGGACTTGCCTTCCAGTTCTGCACGGCGGGCTGCCACACGGATTGGACCCCAGCTGGAACCCCAGCCGAGTAAGGCCAACTTGCCGGTGGCCTCTCCAGATTCCACATGTTGCGGCGGAATGCTTTTCGCCATGGCCTCCAGCTTTTGGGCGCGGATCTGGGTCATAAGCTGGTGGTTCTCACCATCATACGAGATGTTGCCACTGCCCGCCTGCTTCTCCAGCCCGCCAATGCGGTGCATCAAGTCAGCAGTGCCCGGCACAGCCCACGGGCGGGCCATGGTGTCGGGATCGTGGTCATAGGGCAGGAAACCCTCTGGATCTGTGGCTTTCTTGACCGGGAATGGAGCATAGGCTGGATCACTGAAGTCCGGTAGTTTCCATGGGGCACTGGCATTGGCAATGTAGCCATCAGTAAGCACCATGAGTGGTGTCATGTGCTTTGTGGCCAGCTTGGCTGCTTCCACGCCCATGTCAAAGCATTCACCCGGATGGGCTGGTGCGATGACAGGCAGCGGTGCATCCCCATTGCGGCCCCAGATGGCCTGAAACAGATCGGACTGCTCCGTCTTAGTTGGCAGGCCAGTGGAAGGACCACCGCGCTGGACGTTGACGATCACCAGCGGCAGCTCTGTCATGATGGCAAGGCCGATGGCTTCCGTCTTCAGTGCTATGCCGGGACCGGAAGAGCCCGTCACGCCCAGATGTCCGGCATAAGAAGCGCCGATAGCTGCGCAGATGGCGGCAATCTCATCTTCCGCCTGAAACGAAATCGCACCCAGCTCCTTCAACTTTGCCACTGTGTGCAGCAGTGGAGAGGCTGGCGTGATTGGGTAGGAGCCGTAAAACAGTTCAAGATTGGCAAGGGTTGCACCGGCATAAAGGCCATAGGCCATGCCCTCGTTGCCATTGATGGACCGATACTCGCCTTCCATTAAGGGAGCTGGCTGAATGCGGTAGCGGGAAACATCCGGCGGCAGATCGCTGACTTCCCCGTAAAGGTGGCCTGCCTGCAGCGCCATGATGTTGGCTTTGGCTACATCCGGTTTTTTGTGGAACTTCTGCTCGATCCAATGCTCAACATCTGCGGTGGAGCGCTCGAATAGCCAAAGCACGAGGCCAAGGGTCCACATGTTCTTACTGCGCCGGGCATCCTTTGCGGAAAGGCCTGTTTCCTTCAGCGCTTTTTCTGTGTTGCTGGTGATCTCCAATGGCAGCACGCGAAAGCTGGAGAGTGACCCATCTTCCAACGGATTGGTGGAAAAACCTGCTTTGGTGATGGCGCGCTCGGTAAAGGCGTCCATATCGATGATCAGCAGACCGTTCTGCTTCACACCTTCCAGATACTTACGCAAGGCTGCCGGGTTCAGCGCCACCAACGCGTCGGTTTCATCACCAAACGTGTCCACCTCGGTGTGGCCGATATTGAGGGAATAGGCTGAGACACCGTAGATCGTTCCGCTTGGGGCGCGTATATCCGCCGGAAAATCCGGGAAGGTTGCAATGTCATTGCCAAATCTGGCAGCACTTTCAGCCAGCCGCGTGCCCGTCATCTGAATGCCGTCGCCCGAGTCTCCGGCAAAGCGGACGCGCACATAGTCGACCTCCGGCTGCTGGGAGACAGGAAGTTCACGCGTTGTTGTGCTGTGTTCCAGTCCGTTCTGCATAATCGGCTCCAAAATACTGGCAGCGGCAGTGGCAGAAATCTCGTCTGTTCTTTTGTCCCTCAGGACATTGCCAATCAGCTGAGCCAGAATACCCACTTCTCTGTGGCTTTTTGTAGCCTGTAATAGCAGGAATGGAGTTGCGACCCGTTAACGCAGCCCGCTGGTAATTGGTCGAACAGCTCTCAGCAGTTGTACCGATCTTGGTGGTTTCGGCCTCATGTTTTCCCCTGTATCCCGTCCATTCTCGTTCTGCACCCTGACAGATTTAAGTTTGGCGTCATTTGCGAGTCATTTGGCGCGATATGGCTTTGAACCGATCCAACTGCATCCCTAGTTTGACAGAGACGAAGAATAACAAGCGAGTTCCAAAAAGACATCTCGCATAAGGTTTCAGGAGTTTCTCATGTCCAACACTATTCTCATCACAGGCGCGTCCTCTGGCATTGGCAAGATCACCGCACAGTCCTTTCACGACAAAGGCTGGAACGTGATCGCAACCATGCGCCAGCCCGAAAAGGAAGAGGAGCTGACGCAGCTTGATAATACTCTTGTGACCCGTCTGGATGTGACGGATGAAGCTTCCATTGAAACGGCTGTTGCTGAGGGCATTGCGCGCTTTGGCAAAATTGACGTGCTGCTCAACAACGCCGGGTATGGCGCTTATGGCCCGCTGGAAGCATTTTCCATGGAGAAAGTACGCCGCCAGTTTGAAACCAACGTCATCGGCCTGATTGCGGTGACAAAAGGTGTCCTGCCCCACCTTCGCGCCAACAAATCCGGTACGATTGTGAACATTTCCTCCATCGGTGGCCAGATGACCTTCCCGCTCGGCGCGCTGTATCACGGCACAAAGTTTGCGGTTGAAGGCATTTCAGAGGCGCTTCACTTTGAACTGGAGGCTGCTGGCATCAAGATGAAGATTGTTGAACCCGGAATGATCAGCACCGATTTCGCCGGTCGTTCTTTCGACTTCACCAATGACGAGAGCATGACGGAATACCAGGGTGTTGTGCAAGCGCTGTTTGGAGCCATGAACGGAGGCATGCAGCCTTCCGCACCAAGCGTTGTGGCAGACGTCATCTATACCGCTGTCACGGACGGCACCGATACCCTGCGCTATCGTGCTGGCGCGGATGCCGTCCAGTTCCTCGACAACCGCAAAGCACTGGATGATGCAACATTCATTGGCGACTTGAAGGAACAGCTTGGCCTTTAGGGTCTGATTGTACCGTTCCCCCAACAGTACAATTTGAAAGCAGAGGATGCGGTGGTGTCCTCTGTTTTTTGTTTGAAGCTTCTGAGACCAGTTGAGGCAGCTGCAGGTCAGGCACAGGAAAAATTGTCGTGGCTCTTAACGGGCAATGCGTGTAGGTTTACCGCAGTCTTTTTTCTTTAAGTCTTGCTTCCTCAGGTTTTCATGGAACTCATAATTATTGTTGCCGTCGCCCTTTTTCTTGGTGTGGCATTCGCATTTTACAACCGCCTCTCAGATATCGCGCTCAAACTCACGTTTTTGAATGCGCAGATGAAAGAGCTGCACAAGAGCATGGCTGAGTTGCAGGGCCAGCCTCCAAATGTGGGGACTGCTCCAACTGCTGCTGAAAAGCCAGCGACGCATCGTGAAACTTATGTGCCGTCTGTGTCGAAGAAGCCATGGATGAGAGACGTGGATACCAGGAGTGAAGTGGCGAAACCAACGCCACCTCCTGTGCCGAGTAGCATCGCTGCACAAGAAGCACCGAAAGAGGATGCAAAAGCACAGGCTGTAAAGCGGGCTGCTCTAGCTTCTGAGCAGGCTTCAGTCTCTGAGAAACGCGACACGCTTGCTCAGAAAAATGCCCAGAAAGACGCTCCAAAATCTGAGCGGAAGGCAGGCTCGCATCAATCTGCGCCACCTCAGCCAAAGGCTGATCCGATTGAAGCGTGGTTTACCGGGGTTGCCCGCAGTATCATCGACAATGTTCGCAAAAACTGGGTTGTTTGGCTGGGTGCGCTGTCGCTTGCTTTCGGCGGTATCTTCTTTGTTCAATACGGAATTGAGAACGGCGTCCTCTCACCAGCCATGCGCATCAGCTGTGCGCTGGCCTTTGGTGTCCTGCTGATTGCTGGCTCCGAGTTCTTCCGCTTCCGACAGAAAGAGGCGCATGTCGATCCGTTCGGCCCGCTGGTTGCGGCAGCCAGTGGTGGTCTTGCGTCTCTGTTTAGCGCCACAGTGGGTGCTTATTCGCTTTATGGCTTGATTGGCCCAACGACCACCTTCATCGGATTGGCGCTTGTGTCATGGCTCGCGATTGGTGGTGGCCTTCTTTATGGCCCAGTGCTGGCGACCATTGGTATTCTTGGGGCCTATTACTCCCCGCTGCTGGTGGGCGGGTCAGAACCGTCCGCTCTGCTCTATCTCTATTTTGCGATGGTGCTGGCAACAAGCTTTGCGGTTGAACGCTTGCAGCGCTGGATCTGGCTCTCCACACTCAGCGTTCTTTCCGTTTTCGTCTGGGTATTCCTGATGCAGATCCAGATGCCGGAACAACAACTGACACCGCTCATGCTGGCCGCAATTCTTGCGCTGACGATTACGGTGCCTGCCTTTGGTTTTCCGCCGAAGTCAGCGATCTCCTGTTGGCCTTTAGACAACGCGTTTTGGGACTACAAGAAGACCTATCCAGCTTTGCTAAGCTACGCCGTGACAGGTCTCGTACTGCTGACCGGGTTGTTCTTTGCGGGTGAAGACATGGGTCTGGCACGACCAATGACGCTGATGTTCGCCGGTTTGCTGGTCGCCTATGTGTTCTTTTTGAGTAAAGCGGAAAGCCTTGACCTGATTGGACCAGCACTGCTTGCAGGCTTTGCGTTGATGATGTGGATGCCGAAGGCGCTGGCCTGGCAATCTGTGCCAGACGATCAGCTGTTCTATCTTGCCACTTTGGCTGTTACGATCACAGCGGTGACAGGAGGCAGCTTGTTACGTGGCCAAACCTCCACGCGTGCGTGGTTCTGGAACTGGTCTGCCGTCGCCTTGCCGGGGCTTGGCGCGGGGGTCTACTTTGTCTACACGGTCCTGCACGCGCCAGAGCTGCTGAGCGCTATCGGAGCCTTTGGCTACCTGTTTGCGCTTGCTCTGCAAGTTTGCGTGGCGGTCTACCTCCGCAAGTCAGCGCATAAGTTTGAGTTTGGGACTGAGGGCAGTGCCGCCCTTGCCTTCCTGCTATTCCTGCCATTTGCCTACTACTTCTTTGGCGAGATCACGCTTCCGATGGTTCTCATGATCGGAGCCGTTGCGGTTCTTGAAATCTCAGATCTGTTCGGGCTTAGCATAGCACGAAAGGCATTCTTTGCTTACCTGAGTGGCATGGTCTTTTTCACCACGCAGCGTTACATCGACGGATTTGGCGAAGCGGGTTACGGAGACATTTCGCTGCTGTTCCTACCAGTGCTCGCGCTCAGCGCATTTGGCTGGTGGCGCGGCCAGCAGCGCGGGGATGAGAGCGAAGCAGTTGTGTTTGAAACGACTGTCTGGGCAGCTCTGTCCCTGTTCTTCTGCGCCTTGCTTCAGGTGTTCTACCGCGATCAGGGCGACATGCCCATGTATGTGATGCATGGGTCCTATGCCTTTGTTCTGGCAATTCAGGTTTCCGTTCAACTGAAGCGGATGAGTTTCTCAAATTCCTTCGCCAAGTTGAGACGAGGGCTATTCCATTGGTACTGGGCCATTGCAGTGTTGAACTGTCTGGTTGCGATTTTGGCCAACCCACTGGCTCGGGACCATGTCTTCGGCTACTTCCCGATTGATAGCCTCTCAATTGCCTATCTGTATCCTGCTCTGGCATTGCTGTTGGCAACTGAGCGCTTCTGGACCCGTGAGGCTTACCTGCAAAACGTGACACGCGGTCTGGCGGGCGTCTTGCTGGTTATGTTTGTCGGGTTGGAAATCCGCGCCTTCTGGCAGGGGCCTGTGTTGACAGCGCCTGGTGTGGTTCTGGAGGAACTCTACAGCTACACCGTCGCGATGCTGATCTTCTCAGTTGGGCTGATCGCGTTTGCTTCTGTGAAGCAACGTAAACGGGTTGGGCAGGCAGGACTGGCGTTCATCATCATCACCTGCCTGAAAGTGTTCTTCATCGACATGTCGGGTCTGTATGGTCTTGCCCGCGCAACATCGTTCATTGGTCTTGGACTAACACTGGTTGGTATTGCCTGGGCAAACAAACGGTTCTTGTCGTTTGACACGCCAGTTGAAGAGGAAGAGCCGGAGCTCAAACCTCAGCAAGATCAGGCTTAAGTCATCAAAAGGCCGGAGAGAGCAAACACGTCTATCCGGCCTATTTTGTTAGGCTGATGCAAGTTCACCAGTTGCCTGTAAGTGGGTGTTCATCACACTCAGGAAGGTGGTCAGGTCAATGTTGCCACCCGTCAGGATCACGCCTGCCCGTTTGCCCTGTAAATTGTGTTTGTTCGCCATCAGGCCTGCAAGTGGCGCAGCCCCTGCCCCTTCTGCCAAATTGTGGGTGTCTTTGTAGTAGGCCGCCATCGCTTCAGCAATTTGCGCATCACTTACGCTGACCACATCTTCCGCGCCTTTCAGGATGATCTCCAGCGGCTGTGCCTGCGGATCTCGGCAGGCCATCCCATCTGCGAAGGTGTTGGCTGTGTCCGTCTGAATTGCCTTGCCAGCTTTAAAGGACAGCGCAAAGGCAGCGGCGTTTTTAGCGGTCACGCCAATGATCTTGGTTTTCAGGCCGAGCAAATCGCGAACCGTGATGAGGCTGCAAATGCCAGAGCCCATGCCAATCGGGACATAAACCACATCCAGATCAGCAACCGCACGGTACAGCTCCAGCGCATAGGTGGAGACACCTTTGACGATGTTCTCGTGGAACGGAGGCACCATGTGATAGCCGTGCTTTTCCTGCAATTGCTGCGCAACCACGCGGCTTTCGTCAAAATCCTTGCCGGCAATGATCACATTGGCCCCAAACGAGCGCATGGCGGCGTTCTTTTCCAGTGAGTTGCCTTCGGGCACAACAATATAAGAGGGAACGCCACTTCGGCTCGCGCCAAGAGCAACGGACTGACCATGATTGCCGCGCGTCGCCGTCACCAGCCCGGTGGGCTTTTGCGCAGACTTCATCAAGGCATCCACATAGGTGAAGCCGCCACGCGCCTTGAACGAGCCTGTTGGCGTATGGTTTTCATGCTTTACGAAAACATCAACACCACTACGTTCTTTCAGCAATGGCCATGCATAACATGGGGTTTCAGGGACAAACTGCTTAACAGTGGTGTGGGCAGCTTCCAGATCCTCTAGCGAAAACAGCGGCATTCGATTTCCTTTTGGAAGTTAAAAACACTTTGCCATGAGCTTAAAACCTGACGCTGATGATGGCTTTCAAAATACTGACCTAAACGCCTTTGGCGAATGTCCCCTTGTTTGCCGTGGGTTAGTCGGCCTATAGATAGGGCGTCGGAAATCAGAAGAACCTTTTGAAGTAACTGAGGCTATGAGTTCAGCGCGGGACATTATCAGCAAGTGGAAGCTGCAGTTGTTGCCAAGCAGTGCCTATGCTGTTGCCTACACGGCGGCGCGGGCCTCAATCGGGTTTGCGTTTGAAAGCCAGCGCGGGGCGCATTCTTTTGACAGCGATCGCCGGGTTGATTTCTGGACCCGGCCCAACAGCCTCGCCTTTGTGCCGAGGGGATGCGATGTCACCTCGGAGAGCGAGCGCGGTGGGGAGTATCTGACTTTTACGGTACCAGCTGAACTCCTGCCAGATCGCGGAGAACAGATGCGCTTCAACCATGCCATCTCGCCTGATGCGATTAAAGCTGCTTTTCATCTTCGCAAGGCACTTCTCGCAGCAAAACCTCAGGACACCTTAGCGATAGAAGCTCAGCTCTATGCTCTGCTGGATGTGGTGGAGCAAGTTCAGGCAGGGGCCTATGAAGATCCTCCATCCGCAGCCTCTATGACGGATACGCGGCTGAAGCGGGTGGAAGAGTTTGTCGAAGATCACCTTGCCCGGCAGATGTCCATGTCTGATCTGGCAGCATGTGTGGACCTGTCAGCGGGCTTTTTCAACCGTGCGTTCAAAGGCGCCACTGGCAAAACACCCCATGATTATGTGGTCGAGCGACGCATGGCGCGGGCGCGCAAACTTCTTGGCGCACCACACAGCACTCTCAGCCAGATTGCTTATACCTGCGGGTTTTCTTCCCACGCACATATGAGTTCAACCTTCAAAAAACGCCTTGGTGTTACGCCCACCCAGCTTATGACGAGGCAGGTTTATCCAGCGCCAGCACGTTCAACTGTTTGACGTGATACTCAAGCACGTGCCAGCCCATTTTCTCATAGAACGGGGTGTTGTTGTCTGAGGCGCACAGATACACACGTGAGTACCCGTTTTCAAATGCCAGTTGGGCCATGCGTGCAACAAGGGCTGTGCCAATACCTTCGCGGCGATGAACTTCTTCGGTCCACACAGCGGCGACCCATGGTGTCAGTTGAGGACGGGCGGCAAAGTCGCTTTCAATCAGCAATGCGCTGCCAAGGTAGGTTCCGTCGCGGTGGGCAACAAAGGCGGTGGGGACAGCTTCAGGACAAAGAGCTGCGCGGACTTTGACTTCGATCTCGTCTTGCAAAACGCCTTTGTCTCGCCACCAGGTCTGCCAGATGCGATGGGCAATGGTGGGAATTAAATCGGGGGTTTCGCTCATTTCAGAAAGGGTAAAAGTGCGTTCTAAACTTTCCATAGGACTGGTGACCTGTAAAATCTAAATCGGTGTACCTCCTCCGGAAACGCTAATGATTTGTCCTGTTATTTTAGCAGAGCCCGGACCGGCGAGGAAGTTGATCGCTTCGGCTACTTCGTCGGGCTTGATGACGCCCAGATGAGCGTTCTGCTCGACTTTTGAGATGAGGCTTGCAGCAAAAGGATCTCTTTGAAGCTTATCATAAAGAGGGGTTCCACGTACAACACTTGGGCTGACACAATTGACCCGGATGCAATGCTGTTTGGCTTCTACCGCTAGGGCACGGCAGAACATGGAGATGCCTGCTGTTGCAGACCCTACGGCTGTGCTGCCAAAGGTCGGGATTATGGAAACATCCGAGGTTAAACAAATAATTGAACCGCAGCGTTGCTTGGTCATAACCGGATAAACCGCATGAATTGGGTGCAGGATACTGCTCATGAGTGAGGTGACCGTGGGCATGAGCTCTTGCAGTTTTATTTCATGCAATGGTTTGGGGATGAGTTCTCCACCAGCCGTGCTGACCAGTACATCGATTCGCCCCATAGCCAGTTCTGCATGGGTAATGGCGGTTTCTGTGCGCTCCGGGTCTGAGGCGTCGCATTGCACAAAATGCAAATATGCGCCGGGAAATTCTGCTGCAAGTTTGCTCAGAGCATTGCGGCCCTTGGTGACATCGCGCCCGCATATGGTGAGTTTTTGAAGACCGGATTGGAGGAGTGTTTTGGCAGAAGCAAATCCGATGCCGGATGTGCCTCCGACGATGACTGCTGAGGATTCATTTAGTTTCCGCGCCACAGTGACCTCCAGATGCGACTGAACTCTCGTCGTGATCTTGCTCGCGTAGATGCTCAAAGAGTTGTTTTAGTACAGATGCGGTATGTTTTTGCTCAACACGTGAGAGCCTGACAGGCCAAACAGCAATCAAAGTAACCGGAGCGCTAAGACCTTCCTGACATCTATATGTTTTGCCGCTCGTCACTCAGGCTCGTCGCCAAAGCCGGAAAGAAACGCACCATAATCGATGCTGGCCTCCAACGTTGTCACTCTTGCTTCTGCGTGGCGCGGATCGAGAAAGATCATGCGTCCGGGCTTGGCGTTGATCTCGAGTAGCTTGGGGCAACCTGTTTTGTCGACGCCTATATCCAGTCCCAGTTCCCCAATTGGAGAGGTGTGATAGTCGTCCATACGATGTGCAATGGAGAAACCACACTCCTCGACAGCCGCTTTCACCGCCTCGGCCTTCTTGCCAAACGCGTTGGTGAAATAATCATCCGGATCAATCACATCCGCGCCCTGGCTGAAGTGGGAGGAGATGCAGCCATGTGCGCAGACCCTTGGTCCGATCATCAAGCAGCGCCATGTGCCGCTGATGTCCTTTTGCATCTGAACGCGGCAATCGACAGACCGTCCATCGAACGAAGAAAAGTCGAGACTTTGCTGTACCAGATACTGGTCCAGTGACGTATGACTGAAGGCAAACTCAAACGCGTCTTCCAGCTGCATGAAATCCGCATGCGGGCAGGATAGATCGGTCAACCATTGCAAGCGGTAGCCTTTATCGCGCCTGGACAAGCGCATCAGCAGTTTGCCCCCTCGCCCGTCGACGGGTTTGAGATAAGCGGAGTGATGGCGGTCCAGAATCTTCTTTAAAAGCGGTGGTGTCGGTGCTCGGTGGGTTTCGGGCAGGTACTTGCGCAGCTTTTGCCCGTACATCAGGTGCTCATGCACCTCCCATTTATCAAAGAAGCCGGGATTGTATATATGAGAGCCCAGAGCACGCATCCGGTTCTTCACCGCTTCCACACGCAGTTTGTGCTCTTCGTCGCGGGTGTGAATGCGGTTGTAAATGGCGGTTGGCAGGGGCAGACCGGGTTGGCGGTGACCAGGCATGGTCTCCCCCGTGATTGTGTTTGTCGCCCAGTTGTAATCTTCAGGCGAAAACAGAAAGGCGATGTAGCCGCAGGTTTGCGCGTATGTCAGCATATCCTGCTGGTGGCGGCGCTCAGGATCAAACTTGCCCGCACCCATGATGCCAATAGTCGGGCCGATGTGGATGGTGTCCCCGTCCCGTTTTACGTGAAGGCCATCGATGAGCGCAAGGCCGAGTTCGTCAAACACATCTGCTGGCAGGCCAAGGGCTGACCTGCGCTCTGTGTTGATTGCCGTTTTGGCAGAAAAACGGTGACAAGCGCCTATTTTGAAGGACAGGTGTTCACCGGCCGTGGCGCCGATTTTTTGAAGGGCACCTTTGGAAAAGACCACTTCATTGTTTGAACTGGACACACGATAAAGATGAAGTTTGACAGCGGAAACCACAGGCCCCCCAAGATCAGCTGGAAATCAGGACAAAACAGGACGAAACCGGTTGGGCCGGACCATACAAGACAGATTCTCGCCAAAGCCTTGCGGAACTTGGGAAAGCTCTAATGGTTTAGGTTTTTGCGTGTACTTGGGGGCTTTACGACTCAGTGCGAATCTATGACTGATTCACGTGTACACTGCCGGTTGAGAGGAAGGTTCGAACTGTCAAATCGGTATTTCATCGATTTTTGCACATAAACCGTCATGTCCTGGTTTTTTTGTTGGCTTGGCGAATGTGACGTTTCTTAATAAGATTGTTCTGTCTTATTATGGAAATGTTGCTGTAAAATCGGTGGTTTACGCAATATCTGGTAATTCTCCGGTTCCGCAGTACAAGGACAGCGGAAAGAACCTTAACGATCTCTTAATATTGGTTAATACTCGTTAACTATAAAGATATTGACGCGGGTTTTGAAACGGAGAAGGATGCGCTGTGACGGATTATTTTCGCTCTGAACTTCAAAACCGTCATAGAGGTTAAGAGGCAATATGCTGCTCGCTGCTGAACATGATGAAACTTCTGCTGAGAAGATTGCACGCCATTCTGACTTGTTGTCACGGCAACTGCAATCCTTAAGGGAGAAGATGTATCCGCCTGAAGCTATGAAGAAGCTGAAGACGTTTTCTTCGCGCGAGGTTGCAGGCCTGCTCGGCGTTGCCGAATCCAGTTTGCGCCAGCTTTCACTCAACGGCGAAGCAGTTATCCCCGAAAGGCTGGATAACGGCAGACGCATTTATACCCTTCCTCAGATCAATGAATTACGTCGTTATCTGGCTGAAAAACGCCCTGCAGATGCCCTGCGTCTGGACCCGCGCCGCCGTCATGGCGAGAAGATGCAGGTTCTGGCCGTCGCCAACTTCAAAGGCGGCTCTGCAAAGACCACCACAACCGTCCATTTAGCGCACTATCTTGCGCTTCAGGGCCTGCGCGTGCTCGCCATCGACCTTGATCCGCAGGCCTCCTTGTCTGCCATGTTTGGCTATCAGCCAGAGTTCGATGTCGACGAGAACCAGACGCTTTATGCCGCGATCCGTTATGACGACGAGGAGCGCGTTCCACTCAGCCATGTTATCCGCAAAACTTACTTTGATGGACTCGATCTTGTCCCCGGTAACCTGGAACTGATGGAATATGAGCACGAAACCCCGCAGGCAATTGCTCAGGGGCTTTCGCGCGGCGATGGTATGTTCTTCCGCCGCATGGCGACCGTCCTGAAGGAGGTGGAAGATGATTATGATGTTGTGCTTATCGATGCGCCGCCACAGCTGGGGTACCTCACCCTTGGCGCGCTCTATGCAGCAACCGGAATTGTCATCACCGTGCATCCGGCCATGCTGGACGTGTCATCCATGAACCAGTTCCTCTCCATGACCTCAGAATTGCTGGCGGTGATTGAAGAGGCTGGCGGCACCCTGAGCCACGATTTTGTGCGTTACCTGCTCACACGCCATACACCCCATGATGTGCCGCAGGTGAACGTTGCAGCGCTTTTGAGAGGTCTTTTTGGTGAGGATGTGTTGGCAGCGTCCATTGTGGAGACCACAGCGATTGCCAATGCGGGACTGGAAAAGAAGAGCCTTTACGAGGTTGAGCGCGGAAACATGACCCGCGATACCCTCAATCGTGCTCTTGAATCGGTCGATGCAGCCAATACGGAAGTGTTCCAACTGATCAAACAGGTATGGGGTCGTCCATGAACAAGGCAACTGATCGTTCCAAGAAGATGCGTGCCATGTTTGGCGGTGTTGATCCGGCTGAGCTGGCGAAATCGCCCGGCCCTGCCCCGTCCATGACGGCGGCAACGAAGCAACGCGTCTCTCCGGGGGCGATCAAGTCTATGCGCAACACCTTCTCCAACGTGGAGAAGGAAAACGAAAAGCTGCGCCAGATGATCGAGGACGGCAGTGTCGCGCATGAGCTGAACACGGAAGACCTTGACCCATCCTTTGTGTCTGACCGTATGGTCGTGGCCAATGATGAGGATTTTGAGAAGCTCAAGGCCTCCATCTCTGCCAGCGGCCAGCAGGTGCCTATTCTGGTGCGCCCGCATCCGGACCTGCCGGATCGTTATCAGATCGCTTTTGGTCACCGTCGTTGGCGTGCCTGTAAAGACCTTGGCATCTCGGTTCGCGGCATCATAAAAGAGCTTTCCGATGAAGCCCTTCTGATAGCTCAGGGTCAGGAAAACCATGAGCGGAAGAACCTGTCTTTCATCGAGACAGCGTTGTTTGCCTCTCGTCTGGCAAAGACATTCCCGCAGACGGTCATTTCCAAGGCGATTGGTAAGGACGCGACCACCGTATCCAAGCTGCTCAAGCTGATGAATGCGCTGCCAGAAGAATTTGTCCGCGAGATTGGCCCTGCGCCAAAGATCGGGCGTCCAAGATGGGAAGAGCTTGCTGGTCATTTCAATCACGGCCAGTTGCCTGATCCGTTCAAGGCCCGCGTTGATGCCGTGATGATCAGCGCCGATTTTGAGCTTTCTGCAAGTGACGAGCGCTTCAGCGCGATCCTGTCTGCCTGCAAGTCTGCCGAGACAACGGCAGCAATCACAACTGGTTCTATCGCCACAGCCGCTAAAAGCTGGATTGGCGACAAGCAGATCCTGATGAAGGATGGTCCGAATGCGCTGAGCTTTCAGGTGGATGCGAAAAAGCAGCCTGAACTTGCCGCGTTTTTGAAGCGCCGCCTGCCGGATCTGATGGATGAGTTTGAAGAAGAAATTCTGAAGGAGGATGCATGACGGTCTAGTTACGTCTCTTCCAAAGAAAAACGGTCCTGCTGACGGCAATCAACAAGACCGAAATTCCTTGGGTACAAACAAACGATAGCGCTCGATGTAACCCTTTTTTGCATCTTCAAATTACTTCGAGACGCGGTACGAATCAACCCTTCACCAAGGTGTTGAAGCGTCTTTCTGCATGCTAATCGCCAGTTTGTCCCGTTTATCCTCAGTTTGGGGAGGATGTTTTGTGTCCTGACCCATAAGAACACCTACTAGACTTAGTAGGTGAACGGTGTAGCTATGCAATCTGTTGGTTCAGTGGCGTCGTTCAGAAAACTGACGCCGGCAATGGTTGCCAGTCAAAAACTGGCGATGGCCAATGACATTGTGAAGACGACAAAATCAGAGGTCGCAATGGCTTTGAAGAAGGCCGCGCCTGCTTTGGGAATTGATGGGACCACCTATCATATTCTCGATATTCTGATTGGCCTGACGGCTGCAGAGGACTGGTCGCAGGACCGCCGTCCGCTTGTCGCAATTTCCAATGAAAAACTCGCTGAGTATGTCAGCCGCTCCTCTCGTACTGTCGTGCGCTCGTTACGCAGGCTGGTGGAAGCTGGTGTTCTTGCTTACAAAGATAGCCCAACAGGGCGTCGTTATATCTACCGCGCGGGTGAGGATCGTCAGATTGAGCGTGGCTATGGGTTGGATTTCTCTCCAGCACGTCAACGTCTGACTGAACTGAAGCAGATTGGTGCTGAGTTTGCAGCCCGTCTTGCCCAGGAAAAGGAAGCCAAGCGTACAATAAGCCGGCTTTCAAGAGCTATGGCAGACCTTTTCCGTCTTGCCAGCCTTGAGGAACTGGAAGTCTCAGAGATCGCATCCGCATTCAATGAGTTGATGGACCAGCCAATGGGTGTTGTTGACCACGCTGAGGCATTGACCATGCTTCATGAGCTTTTAGTAGCTCGCTTTGATATGAGCGAAACACCAACGGAAAAGGGTGATGCTGATGTTGCTGAACATGATGTTTTTTTTGATACAAACTCAGAAATGTCATGCGCAGAGGACAATAATGTCACCCCTTATAATAATACAATCTCTCAAGACTCTTGGATAAAAAGTAAACAACGGCGGAACACGTCTAACGACGCATCCATAAATACAAGCAAATCAGGTTTCACCCGATTTGAAATAGCTCCTGAGAAGGAACCAAAAAGCGAAACTCGTGCCACAAGCCAGAAGCTGAGCAAAGCTGAAAGTCTGAATTGGTCAGAACATGTTGATCCTCATGAAAGCGATCAGTTCTCCCCTCTCCTGTCTGAGGTTTCCCTTGGGTTGATCAGTTCAGCAACTGCAGAAACTCAAGCTGCAATTGGGCTCGATCTTTCCAGCTGGAACAGTTTGATTGACGCGTCCGATGACATGCGTTTGCTGATTGGCCTCTCTCAAAAAGGCTGGTTTGATGCGAGAAAACGGGTTGGCGATTATACGGCTTCTGCGGTTTTGATCACCACGGTTGAAAAAGCCCTGCGCGATCCGGAAAGCATTGCGCGACCAGCCGGATATTTCCGCGCTTGTGTTGACAGGGCAATTGATGGAAAGCTGGCCTTGCACCGCACGTTGTTTGGTCTGGCCGCCTCCGGGTCCTCTGCTGCAGATAACTAGCGCTGGGTTGGGTGGTTTACCCTTAGCAATTAGAATTGGATGTGAAACTCATGGCTCATGGATCAGCTACAACGCAAATGCCTCTGATCACCTTGTTTCAGGAAGACGACAAGCAGGAGCTGCGTGATTTTCTGGCGACGGCCTGGACACAGGCCCATGAGGATGAGTTGGGCACTGAGCTGACCAAACAATTGGTTGCAAGGCTGGAAAGCGAAGATCTTGGCGGCGTTGTTCCTGGAGAATACGGGTATCTATACCTTGCCAAGAGCGAGCAGAAGATCGTCGGGTCTTTGGCCTGTGCCCTTCGCGGCGAAGTCGTCTTCATCTGGGCGTGTTATCTGGCCAGCGACTTTCAGCGCAAAGGGTTGGGCCGGGCACTGATGAAACAAGCTGTCTCCGAGTTCCCCGAGGATAAAGTCGCCGGAATCTATGTGCTTGAAGGGAACGAGGAAGCCAAGCAATTTTACCAAAAACTTGGCTTCCTTGATTGCGGTGAGACAGAGTTTGAAGTCATTGCCGACACCTACACCCCTGCCCGCGTTATGCAAGTTCGCATTGCAAACCTGAACTTGGGTTGATCTCTGATTCTATTGGAGAAAGCGGCAAGCAGATGCCGCTTTCTTTAATGTTAAGTGACTGGCTGGATATCCGCCGCACCCTTACAGTTCTTGCTTATCATTGTGCTGCGAATTGCTTCTCTCTGCCCTTTCAAAGAAGCAATCTGTGGAGCTATATTGTCGCCAGATAGGCTTGAAACTGGAAGGCCAATCAACACTACACCGACGATGTCGTTTGTACGGGCATTGTTTTGTTGCTCAGCAGCTGAGGTGTACGCGCGGTCAATGTTCTGAAGCTCGCTTCGAAGAGCCTTACATGATCTGCCTTCATAAAAGCTTGTTGAGGTGTAAGCTGGAGCGATGCTCTCTGGTTTTTTTGCGCATGCTGTAATGATAAGCGCGAGCGAAAGAGCCAATAGGCCAGAAGATATCTTTTTCAAAGGTGTATTCCATTTTTGATTTACAACTCTGGATACACATTTCTTTTGTGTTGCTCAATATTAGCTCCGCTCGTTTATTGGCTTATTTGGTGGCTCCTTTGCAACAATCTGGTGATTGGTGTTTTGATAGAAAATCGGTACTGCATAATTTCTGCATGCGGCGCTTTGCTCTATGCTGCTATTGATTAGCTTCAATCGGATGCTGAGGTAACATGAAAGCAGATGTCCTTAATAGACGCCCGAAAACCGTGCGCATTTGGGGGCAACTGGATCTATAAGAAACTATGCTTTTTGAACTTCCAGATAACAAAGTGCTTTATCAGGCGCTGATTGACCGAAATCCGGACTTTGATGGACGGGCTTATGTTGGCGTGCGCTCAACCGGAGTGTTTTGTCGCCTCACCTGCCCCGCCCGCAAGCCAAAGTTTGAGAATTGTTGTTTCTTCGAGACCATTTCCGAATGCTTTGAAGCTGGGTTTCGCCCTTGCAAACGCTGCCATCCGGTGGGCACGTCTGCCGAGAACGATGAGGTGGTGACCCGGTTGCTGTGTGAGTTTGAAGCCAAACCGCACCATAAATGGTCCGAGTCCGATATTGCGAAACTTGGGTTAGATCCTTCCACCGTTCGCCGCAGCTTCAAACGCCAGTTCGGGATTACGTTTCTGGAAATGGCGCGTCTTTCTCGGTTACGTGATGGATTTGAGACGCTTTCCGACGGTGGCAAGGTGGTTGATGCGCAATTGGCCTCGGGCTTCTCGTCTCCAGATGCTTTCCGGCAAGCCTTTGCCCGGTTGCTGGGATGTAAACCGGCAGAGTTGAAAGGCGATGGTCTGCTCAAGGCGGATTGGTTCGATACTCCGCTCGGCGCGATGATTGCCGTGAGCGATGACCGCGCGCTTCATCTGCTGGAGTTTGCTGACCGAAAAGCACTGCCTGCTGAACTTGCCCGATTGCGCAAACAGGTAAAGGGAGATCTGGGCCTTGGCCGGACTGCACCGACTGATCAGATCGCGTCAGAACTGCGCGAATTCTTTGAGGGCAGGCGACTGGATTTTGATGTGCCTTTGGTGATGCATGGCACCGAGTTTACCAAGGATGTCTGGCGCGAACTGCGCCGAATTCCGATTGGGGCCACCAAAAGCTACAGCCAGCTGGCGAAGCAGATGGGAAAGCCCAGTTCTACTCGCGCCGTTGCCCGCGCCAATGGAGCAAACCAGATAGCCATTGTTATTCCGTGCCACCGAGTGGTTGGGATGGACGGAGGCCTCACCGGATATGGCGGCGGTCTTTGGCGAAAACAGAAATTGATTGACGTTGAATTGAAAATAGCAAGATCGAAAGGCCTTATTGATGTCTCAGGCTGATAAAGCAAAACAGTTCGCCGCTCTGCATAAAAAAGGTGAGCCTATCGTCCTCTACAACATATGGGATGCGGGCACTGCTCAAGCAGCCACAAAGGCAGGTGCCAAGGCCGTTGCAACGGGAAGCGCATCAGTTGCTGCAGCGCACGGGTACGGAGATGGCGAAGAAATTCCGCTTTCGCTGGTCGAAATTATCGCAAGCCGCATTGCGGAAAGCGTGGATGTCCCCTTCTCTCTCGATTTTGAAGGCGCCTATGCAGATAGCCCTGCGGATGTGAAGGAAAATGCGGCCCGGATCATCAAAACCGGTGCAGTTGGCGTCAATTTTGAGGATCAGAAGGTCCAGGGCTCCGGCCTTTACTCGATTGATGAGCAATGTGCGCGGATTGCAGCCTTTCGGGATGCCGCAGATGAAGCAGGCATTCCGTTTTTCATCAATGCGAGAACTGATCTGTTTTTGCAGGAACCAGATGCAAGCAAACATGCTGCCTTGGTGGAAGAAGTTGTGCTGCGTGGGCAGCGCTATGCCGAGGCTGGTGCCAGTGGGTTCTTCATTCCGGGCTTAACTGATCCTGACCTGATCGCTCAGATTTGTGAGGCGGTGCCACTGCCTGTGAATGCTTACATGATGAAGGGCATGCCTGAAATCGCTAAGCTTGGAACGCTTGGCGTTTCGCGGGTGAGCTTTGGGCCGGGACCTTATCGGGAAGCAATGGTTGATCTGAAGCGGAAAGTTGAAACCATACTTGGCTGAAATGAGAGGGGAGCATATGCTCCCCTTCCCTTTTTGTCGGCGCGCTGTCTTATTTGCCTTCTTTGAATTTCTTTCTCATTTTATCGCGCATTTCCTGCTGCATCGCGCTGAACTTTTCCATCTGCTCTGCGCTGAGAACCTGAGCCATCTGCTCATTCATCTTTTCTCTGGACGCTTGCATTGGACCACGAACTTCGCGTAGTTGTGAAAGGGTTGGCTTCTTGCCACGCTCAATGCCAGCATCTTTCAGGATCGCGCGGCGCTCTTCCATGGATTGCTTCATGATTGGGCGGACTTTTTCTTTCTGCTCATCCGTCAGCTGCAGCTTTTCAGCCATCATTTCCAAACGTTGACCCTTGCCAGGATCCGCCTGGGCGATGAGAGGTGTTGCAAAGAGGAGAGACAGGGAGAGAGCGATTGCCTTGAACATGGGGGCTCCTTTTTTTTGTAAGTCGATAGCTCATGAAGACAGTGCGTGGACGCAGCGTTAAGTGCAAACCAAATAGTGTAAGAGAACGTCTCCGTTCTGATCCTTGTGACAGGTCGTTACACTTTCACTAACCCATTAAAAATATTGGGAAATATTCTATTCAGGTTATCTCGCATTTTCATAAAGATATGCCCGCCTCGGGTAGGAGGCGGGCACTGTTGCCAGCATTGGGATTTAAGGCAACTTTAAAGGCGAAGCTTAGTCAAAAAGATCCTGACGAGCTTCGGTTCTGCGAATGACACGGCGCGCGGTTGCTCTGTCCTGACGGCGGTCCCATGCTTTGGGGGCGACAGCGACCGGGGCCGGAGTGACAACTGTTGTGGTTGGGGCTGGTACAACAACTGCAGCAGGCGCCGCATTCATTCGGCAGATCTGGAGTGGATTGCGTCCGGAGTCATAAATGGCAACGCATCCGGTTAATGAGTTTGTCTGAATAATCGTCTTGGTGCCGTTGCTGTCGTAAAAAGTCAAAGCATCGGCGAAAGCTGCGCCAGAAAGAGTAACGAGAGCGGCGCTTGCGATTGCAATTCTTTTCATTCTGATCTCCGGTGGTTCGGTCGTCCAACATGTCTGTTTGGGGTAAAGACACTGTTTGATTGCGTTGAAGGGACTATCGGGGATCAGTTGAAAGAGAGCAATTTGAGTTTTGTAATCGGCTGTCGCTCATCTTGAACTCTGACAAACTCGGTTACAATTTGGGCGGATAAGCGCCGTTGATGGATACATTTTGATGCACACCATCGCAGTTTTCTGCCGATTTTGGGGAAAAGTAACGCACTAGCAGGTGAGTTTGGCAGGGCGTGGATGACTTGGCAGCTGCCAACAATTGCTGCCAAGTCGGATTTTTAAGAGGTGGGCTGCACCAGTGAGATGTCGAGGATCTCTGTCCCTCCAATGAGGAACTCGCTCAGTGTTTCACGATGCTCAGGCGTCAGCTTCACCCACTCATCCCGCAGACGGTCGAGGCATTTCTTCTGGTATTTGAAGATGTCCTGCGTAAAGAAACCTTCTGGCAGATCTGCTGTGAAGGACGCTTCCCCTTTGTCGATGGCTTTGGAGTTCGCTAACAGGAACGGTAGATAAGTATCGCCTGCCATCTTAAGAAGCTCTTTGACTGCCGGAGTAAGCTCGGTGATCCAGTCACCGTCAAAACCGGAGGCGTCATCTATGTGGTCAAGCCAGCGGAAGACGAAAGGGAACTCCTTTTGCAACATGGTAGACGGGGTTGGGTCGTCTTTAAGTTGGTAGAGCTGCCCGAAGAGAGCCACATCTGCCAATGAGGCCATATCGCCAAACAGGAAATGCTGCTTGGACAAAACCGCTTGTTCTAAAATAGAGAGCATACGCTTGGTTGACGCTTCAATGATCGGCGCTGTTTCCGGTGTGCATCCAACCTTTGGCATGCGGCTGATCTGACGTGCGCCAAACTGCTGGCCCATTGCCTTGATGGTTTTTTCATCCAGACCAAGACAAGCGTCGTAAAGCAACCAGTTCGGCACGATCTTTCGGTCTTCCTCATAAAACCACCGATAATGGAACATGGCTTTCACAAGCCACTCGTCTGCCATGTCCTCAATCAGGTAACACGCGAACCGTATCAGTGGATCGTCGGGAACAAGCGACCTCCCCTCCCCTTTTGCCTCCAAGTCCAGAAGCAGCGGAGTGGAATCGTTCACCCACGTCTCATCCGGATACTTGACGACAGGGATGACTGGAATCTTCACGTGCTTGGTTGGGCTGTTCGGTCCCATAGGTGCGCAGAGCTTCCATGCGTGTGGAATGCGTTTCGCTCGGAACGCTGCACGAACCTTCATTGAGTATGGTGAGCCCAACGCGCCGTGTATTTCAAAATTCCCCATATTCCCCTCCCCTGACTTGGCAGGTTCCGATTTTCCTCAGGTCCGCTGCCAAACTTGGTGTTTACATGTCGTTCAAGATCGCTCCATCACCCTGCCACTGAATTTGCTCTCCCCTCTCCATTTGAACCATCATGTTCAAAATGGCGGCTGGGTTTTCCATTGGCAAGAAGTGAGTGTGATCGGGAACGTAAATATCTTTTGCATTGGGCATGTTCTCTGCCAGTAGCTCCCAGGTGGGCGATGGCGAGAAATCATGCAAGGGCTCATCTGGTTGCCGACGACGTGCGCGCACAATTGTCGTTGGCACAGTCACAGCATCCAGAAGCGGATAAATGTGGTCTCCGTAACAAGTGCGATAAACCTCGGCTTCAGCATCTGGTGGACAAGCGAGTTGGTATCCTTCGCCCTGCTCTGAAGTGACTAATCCGTGATCGCAGTAATCCTGCAAAATTTCAGGCAGCCAGCTGTTGTATGGTTTGCGGGTTTTGAACCGCTCAAACATCTCGTCGACATCCGCCCACTGGTTTCGGCGTCGGGCAACCGGATGGTCCTGATCTGCGATTTGCTTGAAGAACGGAAGCAGAGGTTTAGGAAACACGACCGGATCCAACAGAAGAATGTTTTTGTAGAGCTCGGGAAACTTGGCAGCTGCCAAGATAGACAAATGACCTCCACAAGAATGGCCGACACCGAATACTTGATTTAGTCCGAGTTGCTCGACCACTGTGAAAAGATCGTCTCCCAGATCAGTCCAGAGTTTCGGCAAGGCAGCATTGTCGCTTTGGCCGTGACTGCGCATATCCCATGCTATGACATGGCGACCGGGAAAATGCTTGATGATGTAATCCCAGACGCGACCATGAAATCCTGTGGCATGGAGAAGCAAGAATGTAGGGCCTTCGCCCGCCCATTCGTGAATACAGATCTTATGATCTCCCGCATGGACGAACTTCTGAATGGGGGTATCTGAACGCATGGAATTTCCTCTGCAGCAATGTCAGAAGAAGTGTAGTCATACCGTATGGGAGAACAAGCTCTACCAAAGCAGAATAGCGTTTTTATTTATAATTCTCGACTTGGCAGCTGCCAAATTCGACGGGAACGCTTAGGACATTGGGAATGCATTTTCAATCGGGAGCTCGACCTCCGGCATAAAGCCTTTCACTTCGATGCTCATTGTAGCTCCGCTTGTCGTTGTGTCCTGGACGTTGACTGTGGTGACAGTTTCCCAATCTTCGTTATGATCTTTTCCATCCAAGTCGACTTGCACTGCGTATTGTCCTGCTTGATTTTCTATTATGCGAACGAACTGGTCGGGAAAGTGATAATGTTGATCCCATGATTTATCACTATAATCTTCGAGCAATTTGGATAGATCTATAACGTCTCGGTCTCCGCCTGCGGAGCTCTTCAACTGGAAGTCTGTGATGTGATCTGCTGCTCCGTCGAGTTGCTCAAAGAAGAAGATGTCAGAGCCTTCACCACCTGTAAGTTCGTCTGATCCGGCTCCGGCAGTCAGGTGGTCGTTGCCTTCAAAACCATTAATCACATCATCTTCATCGGTGCTTTTCAGAGTGTCGTCGCCGGCTGTCCCGTCAATCTGGTTCCTTGGATCGGTGGCACCGTCATCTGGATTGGGGTGAACTTGAATACTGGTAATGGACGGGTTGGAGTTCCCATCTTCTGAGTGAACAATGACTGAGAGGCTGCGCGCCTGCAAGCTTTCAGATGTGGTTGTGAAGGTGATTGAGTTCAGCAAATTCTGATAGGTGGAAGCATCGGTTATTCCAGAGAACGTGAGTGTCATAACTCCGCTGCCGTTGTCTTCCAGCTGGCTGGAGACGCCATCGACATCCAAGGAGTTGAGATGATCACCATCCTGCGCATTGAAGAGTTTGAGAGTCAGACCCGAAATATCATCCTGCACTCCGTCGAGCTTGGCAGACTTGGCAATTGCCAAGTCGTCATCTCCAAGCTGAAAGGATGCCTCAAAGTGTTGCTGTTCCAGTGGCTCTGGCTGGACTATTGAAACCGTCAGCTCCTCAATTCTCAATGTGTCTGCGGCAGTGAGATCCGCTGGTGCAACCAAACGGATCGTTGTCGCAGATGAGATGTAATCGCTTAGATCAAGGTTGATCGTCTGAGACTGAGTGTGACTGATCAGACTGGAAATCTCGCCAATCTGGTGGACGGACCCATCAGCCAACAGGGCTTCAATGTAGAAAGACTTCGCCGGACCGTTCGTTGCGAACTCTGCTGCGTATGTGAGTTGGATTGAGGCACTTTGCGCGCCTGTCAGGTCAAACGTTTTGCTGATGCAGGCAAGATTGTCGTCTCCCTCTGAAGACGAACCGGATCGATCTGAGAGAACCAATTTGCCAGTATCGGCGTCAATGTAGATATCTGAGGAACCATCACTGGCGTCTTTAGCTTCTCCATCATCTCCACTTTCTACCCAAGACGTGGATTGAATTTGGCCCATTAGCTCAGAAGAATACGAGGTTTCATCGAAAGTCCAGCTGACTTGGTAACTGCCAGGTTCCCGGGAGTGAAGGAAAACGGTGGGCGGTGCTGCGGGCGCACTCGTGCCTTCGGTGACTTCAATGCGGAACTGTTGAGCAGCCTCCGCGCCAGAACTATCTTTCGCGACCACAGTGATCTCATAGATGTTGTCACCGTCCAGATCCATGGGTGCTTCGAAGGATACATCTTCTTTCCAGCTTACCTGGCCGGTCTGTTCGTCGATGTTGAAACGGGCCTTGTCAGACCCTTCGAGAAAAAAATGGAGAGGGTCTCCATCAGCATCTGAAGCATTCGCCGTGAACACAGTATCAGGACCGTCATCTTCCACGTTCATGTGAAGCGGCGTGTCTTGGTCTACACCTGAAAAGATGGGTGCGTCGTTTTCCGGTGATAGCTCTATAGAGACGGTGACGGTATCACTGCGCTCTCCATCCGCATCCTCAATGTAGTAACTGAAGCTGTCCGAGCCATTGGCGTTGGGGTGACCCGTGTAATTAAACGTGTTGTCCGGGTTCTGAGAGAGGTGGCCCTTGGCAGGTGCCAAGACGATGTGAACAGTGAAGCCTTCACTGCTAAGAGTATCATTGCCTAACAGGTCCAACACAAGCGGTGTATCTTCCGTACCAGAAAACTGATCGGGGGACGCCGATGACTTTCCATCCGAGATGCTGAAGGTGAAGTCCAGAGGGATCGTGTCTCCGTCACCGTCGGAAGCCACTGCTGAAAACGATAGTAAAACCTCGTTTGCAGATGTGTGGTCAATCGGTGTGAAGAACTCGACCTCGTAGTTTCCTGATCCGGTGGGATCCAGTTTGATCGTGAAAACATGCGTGCCATCCTGTGTCTTCGCGCTGAGTTGATTGCCCGTACCTTCAATGGAGTAATAGACCTGAGCGCCGTTGACAGTGAAGGGAGCAAGGCTGCCGCTCATGCTGGAAGAGAAGGTGAGCGTCGGTGCAGACTGTGTGTCGGCGCCCCAATGAACGTTCAAATCACCACTTTGAACGATTGAGGTTTCATCGTTCATACGCGCTTCGAAGAGAGCATTTTCTGAAAGGCTAAGTGCTTCAGGTGCGGAACTGAGGACGGGCGTGCTGTCTGCAATCGTGATTTGCAGCTGACCATTAACAGTGTCCCCATCTGCATCACTTGCAACATAATGCAGTTGAAACTGCTCAATGCCCCGAGCGTGGTTTAATGGTGCATGCTGATCGACAGAATAGGCGCTACTGCTGAAATTCAGCGTCGCGGTGAAAATTGCCGTCGTGTTTTGGAAAAGCGTCAGTTTCTCACCATTCAAATCCCAACTGAAGCCAGAAGGGAGAGCGGACTGTGTCCATGAAACCTGCCCTCCATCTACACCAGTTGAGACGGGGAGTACACCGGTTAAGGCATGAGTATCCTCAGCAAGTGCATGGTCTGCCCCTGTTGAAGCGAATGCGTCGTCACTTAAGCTGAGGTGGACCGGTTCCCCGACTTCCGGATTGTCGTCTTTGATCGACACCTGAAATTGGCCTGCTGCGGTATCGCCATCTCCATCCGTAATCACATAGGGAAGGCTAATTGTTTGCTGGTCTACGCCATTTTGGTGTTGCAAAGGATTGTGCTGCTGAACAGTGTAAGCGCCTTTGCTCTCTGTAAACTGAGCGGTGAGAATGAGCGTATCGCCTTGAAGAACGCTGAGCTGTTGCCCCTCGATGATGTAGATCAGCCCTTCGGGATCATCAGGTAATTGCCAGCTGATCGTGGCAGTGTCTGCTCCAGCTGAATGAGGCAGGTACTCAGAGGGATAGCTCAGCTCGGTTTGGGTACTCAACTGGCTTTCGTCAAAGCTGATCTGGTTGAGTGGAAATGCTTTCGGCGTATCATCCAGCGAAGAGACCAGAAGCTTGCCTTCTGTCGTCTGGCCTTGTGTGTTGGTTGCGCTGAAGCTGAGATTGAAGACGGCTTCCGCATTAGCTCCATGATTGATCGCGCTGTGTTGCGTGACGCTATAGGTGCCTGTTGCTGAGTTGAGCGTGACTGACAAAACAACTTTGTTGCCTTGCAAGATCAGGAGTGCTTGCCCTTCCTGATGAAAGCTGAACCCTTCCACCGGAGATGCTGTGTTCCAGGATAAGACGACAGGACCTTGCGATGCATTGATAGGCAAGTCTCCTGCGGCTGTGGCCTCAGCGGGATCGCCTTCTGACCCTCCTGGAAGTCCGGCTTCTGACACTGTAGCCGTCAGATTCCATTCCGCCGGCATCGGGTCATCTTCAACACGGATGTCCAGATGAGAAACAAGAGTGTCTCCATCTGCATCTTTTGCAATGAAACGGAAGCTCATTAAGAGATCCGACACACTGCCTGCGTGATCCAACGGTGCAAACTGCTCATAGCTGTAGGTGCCGTTTGGTGTATTCGGGTCCAGCGTGACCTTTAAAACAAGAGTTCCATCACCTTTCAAACCCTTCAATATGTGTTGGCCTTGCTGTCCAAACTCAGATTGAAAAAGAACCCGCGCACCGCCACAGGTAATATCGAGCGGATCACCTGAGCGGCCGAGTGGGCGTCCGGCTGCATCAAGTGTAAAGAGCAGTGCGCGGGAGTTGGTTCCATCCACGCCGAAATCAAGAGCGAGACTATCGCTGACTGAAATACTGTTGGATGTGCGAAAGGATGCTTCCTGAACAGAATGGACAGGAAGATCACTTGCCCGGGTAACTGTGCTGTTTGGTTGAACGTATAGATCAGAGGCAGACAACCGCGGAACGACGATGTTCTCTGATTGTGTATTAAGAGCGCTTACAAGTGGAATAGCCTGATAGTTATCCTGCGTGTTTTCAGAAAGCTGATCAGAATGCGTAAGGCTATGCAGCTTCTCAAGCGCTGGTTCGTGGTGAACACTCTGCAAACTTGTTTTGGATATGGGCTGCCAATTGGTTTCTTCTGAGGACTTGTCAGCATCCTCCGTTTCTTTCTGGGCAGGGGAGGGGAGGTCAACTTGAAAGCTGCCAAGTCTTGGTGCCGTCTCGACTTCAACGGCCTTAAGAAACTGACTCTGTGTTGTGAGCGGACCAGATGGCATCAAAATGAAGAATTCATTGGCAGGTCCACCAAAGAATTGCTCAATGACAACAATCTGCCCATTCCCATCTAAAATATGAAGCTCGTTTCCATCACGGATGAGTTTTGCTGTGCCGATGGTTTTGGAGAGGTCAACAAGCTGGCCTTGCTCCCGCACCATCAAGATTGGTGTTCGGGAGGGCGCCAGTGGCTCGGCAAGCAAGATTGGCGGTGGTGCAGACTGAGAAGGCGCAGTCGCGGGCGTTGCGGTCAGGTTCGTCATGGCTACGTCTCCTCTTTCTTTCGGTTTACTCTGTGCTTATTTGACGTGCTGGCGTGCCAGATACTTCCTGCGGGCGAGCTTCTTCTTTTCAAGCAGCCGGGGGGAAAGCCCCAGATGCAGCAGTATGTCTGACTGTCTAGTTCTCGCCTGAAAATGCAGGCGTACGAGGTCAGCTTCAGAGACCGCCAGCTTCAGGTCTGCTTTTTGCAGATCATTGAGGGCACTCAGAAACTCCGCAAACAATGCCGGCTCAACCAGATTGGCCGCGCGGGCCTGATGATAGGCACGTGCCCGCCGAGCCGCGTGAAATTGCAGCTGTTTGTGCTGGTCAACGGCACGCTGAAAACGCTTCTCAGTTCTGCGATTGTCTCTTGTGAGCGTAGACCCGCTGAAGAGAGAGGGACCGAGGGAAGACTGCAGATTTGATGCTCCTTCTCCAGTCAGCTCAACGTACTTTGCATGCGCAGTAATGAGTTGGCTTTTCGCTGAAATGCTCAATTTATTCAGTGTGTTAAGGGAGCGCTCGGATACTTTCTCAACAAGCTCGATAGCCTCAGGAGCATGGACGCCTTCAGTATCTGTTAGCGTTGCGACAAATGCCTTCAACTCACTCTCAGATTTGCTGTAAATCTCAAGAGTTCGGGTGTTCAGGTGAAGTGTCAGATAGGCCTCTAGAACGCTCAGGCAAAAGTCGTTCTTCTCTTGCTCTGATGCCTTGATCCAACTCCCGCCAGTTTCAGCTGAGGTGAAGAGGAAGCTATCTTCTACTGCGTCGCGAAACGTGGTTGCACCGCTGGATGTGACCATGAAGGACGCAACCATCATGCTGGCAAATTGGTAAAGCCAACCTTGTTTGAAACACCAATTTTGCCACTGTTTCATGACGCCCCCTCAAGGCGCCCAATCCACCCTCCGGCAGCACCTCTCCTCTTAAGAATTCATTAACATTTGCATCTAGGGAACCTGAATTGGTTGAAAGTGACAATTCCGAAATCAGGGTAGAGAGAAAATATAGATTTAAATATGGGGGTGTTGTTTTTGAGGGGGCGCCTTTTGCAAGGCAAAGGATTTTGCTCTTACGTCGCAGTGGGGGAGGGGGTATTCATTCATGCTGAGACGAAGCAAGAAAAAAGAGGCCGTTGGCCTCTTGATGCATTTTGGGAAGCGGTATGCGCGTTGGTCAGCAGCTCAAACATCCTGAGCAAAGCGCAGGCCTACTCAGCATGGTTCTGGCTCGATAACCCTATGCAAACTTGCGGCGGGCATCTGCTGCAAGGCCAAGGCCAACAGCGCCAAAGACGTTGCCTTCAACCACAGACGCGTTTGGCATCAAGGACTTGAAGTGTTCGCGCAGCATCGGGATGCGGGTTGTACCGCCAGTGAGGAACATGCTGTTGATCTGATCTGCGGTTACGCCAGCCTTGTTCAACGCTTCCTGAATGGTGGCTTCGATTTTGCCAACGGATGGGCCAATGGCGGCATGGAAATCAGCGTTGGTTGCATCAACCAGAACGTCTTCTTCCTCCAGCTCAATCTTCAGGCTCGCAATCTCTGCAGAGGACAGATCGATCTTGGTTTGCTCTACGCGGGTAGCCAGCATGTGGCCGTCTTTTGCGCGGATCACTTCGCGCAGGCGTTCCACGAGATGTGGCTGCGCTGCTTCGCGGCGCACTTCCCCCAATTCCCGCAGGATATTGGGCGAGTAAAGCTGGTTGATGAACTGCCAGGTTGCCAGATCAAAATAGTATTTTGAAGGCAGGGCGCGCTTGCCGTCTTTTGTCAGCGTTTTGTAGCCGAGATGCGGCATAACCTGCGCAAGTGAGAGCAACCGGTCAAAGTCAGTACCACCGATATGAATACCCGTATTGGCGAGAATATCACTGGTGCGATCTGCAGCGTTTTTGCGCTCTGGAGAAACGCGAATGACGGAAAAGTCGGCGGTACCGCCGCCAATATCCAGTACCAGAATAAGCTCTTCGCGCGTTACTGTTTGCTCATAAGCCAGCGCCGCTGCAATCGGCTCATACTGAAAGGCAATGTGCTCAAAACCTTCCTGACGGGCGATCCCTTCCAGCGTTTTTTCAGCTGCACGATCAGCGGTTTCATTGCCATCGATGAAATGCACCGGACGCCCCAGAACCACGCTGGAAACGTTCTCCTGCATGTGCGTATCCAGCTTGCGTTTCAGCTGGCGCAGGTAGAGCGCAATAATATCTCTAAATGCCATACGGCCACCCATGACAGCCGTTTTTTCCTGAATTAGGGATGTGCCCAAAACGCTTTTAAGCGCCTGCATAAGGCGGCCCTCATCGCCCCTGATGTACTCTTCCTTGGCCTTGCGTCCATAAACGATCTGCTCGTCTTCAAAATTGAAGAAGATGGCAGAAGGCATTTCGCTGTGCCCGTCTTCAAGCATCACAAGCTCAGGGCTTGCGCCGGAAAAGATGCCCACGGTTGAGTTGGAGGTTCCAAAATCAATGCCTGCGAATGCGCTGTTCATTTTTTAGACCTCTCATCATGCCTCAAGTCAGGCAAAGGTGGACGGCTGCCAGGCAATTGGCGGCACCAATGGGTTTTCAGGTTCGGGATACCTCCCTAGGCATTTGGGAGGGCGAGCTTGATACACGCTGCTTTACGGGATTGCCAGTGAATTTTGACGGGACTTGGATATCTTTGTGGGTGAAAATCAAAACCCGTTTAAAAACATCAGATTGTAGAAACACCCAAAGAATACAGGGGCGTGTTTTCAGAATTGCGACAACAACCAATCTGCTTCTAGGTTCATGCTCTGTTTCCCTCAAATTTTTGAGCGTGCCATGGCCTTGCAGAAAACCGCTTTGATAACAGGTGTTACCGGACAGGACGGAGCGTATCTCAGCCGCTTTCTGCTGGATAAGGGATATGTGGTGCACGGCGTTAAGCGCCGCTCCTCAAGCTTCAACACGGGTAGGATTGAGGGGATCTATCAGGGGCCCCATGAGGAAGATGCCCGTTTCATCCTGCATTATGGTGACCTAACAGATGCCACCAACCTCATCCGTATCATGCAGGAGGTGCAGCCCGATGAGGTTTATAACCTTGGGGCGCAATCTCATGTGAAGGTGAGTTTTGAAACGCCGGAGTACACTGCAAACAGTGATGCGCTGGGTGTTTTGCGCTTGCTGGAGGCGATCCGTATCCTCGGATTGGAGCAGAAAACGCGGTTTTATCAGGCCTCGACCTCAGAGCTTTACGGTTTGGTGCAGGAAGTGCCGCAAAAAGAGACGACGCCGTTTTATCCGCGCTCCCCTTATGCTGCTGCCAAGCTTTATGCTTACTGGATTGCGGTCAACTACCGGGAAGCCTACGGAATCCACGCAAGCAATGGCATTTTGTTTAATCATGAGAGCCCTCTGCGCGGTGAAACCTTTGTTACGCGCAAAATTACTCGCGCCGCAGCCGCGATCAGTCTGGGGCAGCAGGACAAGCTGTATCTGGGCAATATTGAGGCTACCCGGGATTGGGGGCATGCGCGCGACTTTGTTGAAGGCATGTGGGCTATGCTGCAGCAGGATGAGCCGGATGACTATGTGCTGGCAACAGGCACTATGACCTCAGTACGCAAGTTTGCAGAACTGGCGTTTTCAAAATGCGGCATCACACTGGAATGGCAGGGCAGCGGCGTTGAAGAGAAGGGGATTTGTTCTTCAAGTGGTCGCACTCTTGTTGCGATCGATCCACGCTATTTCCGCCCCTCCGAAGTGAATGAGCTGCTTGGCGATGCCAGCAAGGCGCGGGATAAACTCGGTTGGCAGGTAAAAACTACCCTCGAAACACTGATTGAGGAGATGGTGCAGGCAGACTTGCTGGAAGTGAGAGACGGCAAGGTGCTTGAAGATGCCTGATCTGCAACCTGTTGACTTTGACCTGACTGGAAAAACGGTTTTCGTAGCCGGGCACAAGGGCATGGTTGGTCGTGCTCTCATGAAGCGGCTGGCGCGGGAAAACTGCACTCTTCTGACTGCGGATCGGACACAAGTAGACCTTACCATGCAGGCAGAAACCCTTGCATTCTTGCAGGAGGCGAAGCCAGAGGTCGTGATTGTTGCTGCCGCCAAAGTAGGAGGCATTTGGGCAAACAATGAGTACCCCGCCGAGTTTCTTTATGAAAACTTGGCCATCGAGACCAACCTCATTCGCGGAGCCTTCGCAGCTGGCGTTCAAAAACTGCTGTTTCTGGGGTCATCGTGTATTTATCCCAAACACGCCCCACAGCCGATAGAGGAGGGGGCTTTGCTCTCCGGTCCTCTGGAACCCACCAATGAATGGTATGCCATCGCCAAGATTGCAGGCATCAAATTATGTCAGGCCTTCAGGCGGCAATACGACTGTGATTTCATTTCTGCCATGCCCACCAACTTGTATGGACCCGGCGATAACTTCGATCTGACAAGCAGCCACGTGTTGCCCGCTCTTATGCGCAAGGTGCACGAGGCGAAAGTGAACGGAGCTGAATCCTTTGAGATCTGGGGCACAGGTGCGCCGCGCAGAGAGTTTCTGCACTGTGATGATTGCGCGGATGCCCTGGTGCATCTGCTGAAGACTTACTCCGCAGAAGAGCACATCAATGTTGGCTTTGGTGCAGACATTTCAATTCTAGAACTTGCGCAACGCATCTCCAAAATATTGGGCTATCAAGGCGCCATTACGCAGGACACCTCCAAACCAGATGGAACTGCGAGAAAACTGATGAGCTCGGCTCGCCTGCAACAGTTGGGGTGGGTGCCATCCATCTCGCTGGATAAGGGAGTTCGTCATACCTATCAGTGGTTCCTGGAAAACCGGGTGCAGGAAGAGCTGGTTTAACGCAGCCCTCTTGAAAATACTTGGACACTCGCAAATGTCACAGTGAAATTAAGAGCAGTTTCAGTCATGTTATCCAGCTGAGATTGGGCGTTGGAGCGGATGTTGATCTCTGCATCCTTCAGCCCCGAAACCAAAGGGATAGCACCATGATTGAACGCATGCACACCAAGCAGCGTATGAGCAAGATCGTTAAACACAACGGCACAGTTTATCTTTGTGGCCAAGTTGGCGTGCGCGGTGAAAGCATCAAAGAACAGACTGCAGAATGTCTGCACCGTGTTGATGAACTGCTTGTTGAAGCGGGCTCCAGCCGCGAGCAGATTCTGCAAGCTATCGTCTGGCTTTCTGACATGCGTGACTTTGCTGAAATGAACGAAGTTTGGGATGCATGGATGCCAGAAGGGCATGCGCCTGCACGCGCGTGCGGTGAAGCCCGCCTTGCCTCTCAGGAACTCCTGGTGGAAGTCATCGTAACAGCGGCTTACGACTAAAACGTGCAGGCGTTTGGAGCTGACGACTGGGGGATACATTCGACCAAACGGTGCAGCTCCAAACACCCAACTATGCGAGTGTGCCTCCCAGTATTGGAAATGAGCACAAGGTGCGCCGGACTGCTTAATCGGCAAGCGAATTGCTGTTTTTCCTGCATTGAAGTGAGTTGCTGATAGCCCAAACTTATTCCCCTTTCCAATTTCTCCCGTACTCTGAATTTATGCCTACGTAACGGGCAGCTGGCGGACCGTCCGTCAGTTTGTCGTAGGCTGGGTGGGGCTACTGGAAGAAGTAACGTATCTTTCAGTGGTCCGGTGGAACCGATTTTCAAACGTGACCGCATGGTTTGAGAGGAAGGGCCCAAGTCTGAAGGGCATCACGCGGTGGCACGAACCAGTCAGAGTGGTGCGTGTCAGGGATGAAGGAACTGTTTGGACAGGGAAACCTGCCTGAATAAGCCATTGTCCTTCCAGGAAACTGGCTATCGTGTCTTTCAGGATAAGAG